>CP136010.1:0-600000 GCA_030263805.2 Pseudomonas sp. FeN3W | reverse complement strand
CGCGTAGGCGAGCAGGAAGTCCGAGGGTGACAGCGGATTGAAGCCGACCTTCTTGCCCTTGAAGTCGGCGACCGACTGGATCGAGGCGTCGGCGACGATGGCGTCACCGCCGTTGGAGAAGTCGATGGGCATCACCACCCGGTGCTTGAGGCCCTTGGCGACCGAGGCCACCACCTGATCGTAGGTGAGCATGCCGCCGTCCAGTGCGCGGCTGACCATGGCGGTGGGAATCAGCGCCGGATCGTTGAAGAACTGCAGCTCCACGTCCAGGTCGTGGGGCTTGAACAGGTCGAGCTTGTCGGCGACGTAGAAGGGGCCATAGCCGGCCCAGACCACGGTGCCGATCTTCAGCTTATCGGCAGCCTGGCTGGCCAGCGGTGAAAACAATGTCGCGACGGCCAGGCCGGCAGCGAGGAGGGTCTTGTTCAGCGAGCGCAGTGTGGACATGGCGTGATTTCCCTACACATTGGAATGACAGGCACGGGATGACATCGCGTCTCCCGGGCTTTTATCCCTCCGTGTAGTCCCGTCCCTGGGACCGGAGAACTCTCGGACCAGCGCCCACTCCCTGTGAGCCGGAACCCTAGTTCTCCTTGAAATTGCTCCTGATTGTGCCCAGTGGCCTGTTTGGTAAGTTCAGCTGGTCAATTTCGGCGCCCATGACCCCGCGACTGTGTTGCTGCTTCTCGCCATAGCCCGCTATGACTCGTCGCAGCGCCTTGTCTCGGAACCATGGTCATCCGAACTTGCCTCAACCAACTCACCGCACAGGCCACTAGCGTCATGAGTGCCGGAGGCGACTCATCCCGTTCACCTGCAGCAGAGCAGGTTGCGTGCCATTTTTGCCTTTTCGGAATTTGTCGTTGGGATTCAGGCGGTTGGATACCGCGTGGCAGTTTGGCGGTGCGCCCGGAGAACGCCTCGCGTGCGCACAAATGGGGTGGGATGCGCCGCGATGGTGCCGGTTCTGCCGGTCGGGTCGCGTCGCAGGGCGCCGCGGCCCGGTCGTGGTTTCAGGCGGGTAGTGGCACGTCCGCGCGCAACAGGCCTTCGTCGACCAGGGTACGCCAGAACTCGGCGGGCACCTGGGCATTGAAGTAATCCATGTATTGCTGCGGCCGTTCGGGGTTCGCCGTACCGGGGATGACCGAAGCCACCACCGGGTTGGCCAGGCAGAAGTGCAGGGCGGCGACACGCAGGTCGACCCCGCAGCGCTCGGCGATGGCTTCCAGCCGCCGCTTGCGTTCGCTGACGTCAGGCGGAATGCGGTCGTATTCATAGTGATCGCCGCCAGCCAGCACGCCCGAATTGAACGGCCCGCCGACGACGATGCCGACGCCGCGCTCGCGGCAGGTCGGGAAGAGCGTATCCAGCGCTTCGTCGTGCTCCAGCAGCGAATAGCGTCCCGCCAGCAGGAACAGGTCCGGATCGCTCTGCTCCAGAGCCATGCGGCACGGTTCGACCAAATTGACGCCCAGGCCCCAGCCGCGGATCGTGCCTTCGTCGCGCAATTGCGTGAGGGCTTTGGCCGCGCCGTCCATGGCCTGCTGGAAGTAATCGCGCCACTGCGGGCCCCACTGGTCTTCGGAGACGTCGTGGATGAACACCACGTCGAGGCGCTCGACGCCCATGCGCTTGAGGCTGTCTTCGATGGAGCGGCGCGCACCGTCGGCGGAATAGTCCGGCACGCGCTGGTTGGGCAGTTCGTCGACGAAAGGCTTGGCGTTTTCCGGCTGCTCGGCCGGGCGCAGCAGGCGGCCGACCTTGCTGCTCAGCACGAATTCGTCGCGCGGCTTGTGGCTGAGCAGGCGGCCGAAGCGCGCCTCGGCGAGGCCGGCGCCGTAATGCGGGGATACGTCGTAGTAGCGGAAACCGGCGTCCCACGCGGCATTGAGCGTGGCGTCGGCGGTTTCTTCGCTGATCGGGTGGAACATGTTGCCCAGCGGCGCGCCGCCGAGGCCGATGCGTGGCAGGGTGATACGCATGGCGGTCCTCCTTCTATGCAGCCGAGGCCGAAATTGGCCGGGTATTGCATGGGAGGACAGCGCCGAACGGATGTTCCGGATCGTGAAGAGCTGTTGTACGAACGCTCGACCCCGCGGTAGGTCGGCGCTGAGCGCAGCGAAGCCCAACGGGGGCGGTTATATGAACGTGTTGGGCTTCGTCGTTGCACTCCTCAGGCTGCGCGCCCCGACCCAACCTACGCCTACATGCCTCGGCCGTGCCCATGCGGTTCCGATGCACCAAGGGCGCCCGGTAGGTTGGCGCTGAGCGCAGCGAAGCCCAACTGGGTTGGGTATATGACCATGTTGGGCTTCGTCGCTGCGCTCCTCAACCCAACCTACACTCCTCGACCAACCTACGGTGTCGGCTATTGGCTCTGCAGGTAGGCGCGCCAGCCGCCGAAGCCGGTGATGTCCTGCGCGCCTTCCAGGCCGCAGGGTTCGCAAATGAAGCCGGTTTCCCAGCGGCCATCTTCGAGCTGCACCTTGCCCAGGCCGAGCGGTGCGGGGATGCCGGTGAGAAAGGAGCCCAACTCGCTGCTGGGGATGTCCCAGACCTCAACGGCGATCGCCGAGCCACCTTCGGCGACGCGCACCATCCCTGGGCGCAACACCGGGCCGCCGGCCAGGGCGTAGAGCTGGTAGTCCGGCGCGCTGCGGGTGGCTTCGAGTAGGCGTGCGCCGCGCTGCCTTAGCTGCCAGTTCAGCGGCAGGCCGTCCAGGTGCGCTCCGCAGACGACGATACGGGCGCGGTCGTTGCGCGCCGGGTTCTGTGGGGCCGGCGTGTCGAGGGCGTTGCCGCCGATCAGCTTCAGCGCGGTCTGGCGCTGTAGGGCGTCGGCCAGGCTCAGCAGGTACTGATCGGTGAACACCCGGCCGAACAGCGTCACGCCCCAGGGCAGCTTGTTCCCCATCACGCCAGCGGGTATGGCCACGGCGGCGTAGTCCAGCATGTTCATGAAGTTGGTGTAGTAGCCCAGATCCGAGTTGCGCTTGACCGGCTCGGCATGCAGCTCGGCGAGGGTGACCGGGCGTGGGTAGGCTGGTGTGAGTACGCAATCGACCTCGGCCATGATCCGGTCGCAGGTGGCCTTGAGTTGCTGCAGGCGGTATTGCGCCTGGAACAGCTGTACGGCGGTGGTGCCGGGGGCTTTCTCCAGAACGGCCTTTATTACCGGCAGCACGGCGTCGGGTTGCTGTTCGATCAGCGCGCCGGCCACGCTGTAGCGTTCGGCGACCCAGGGGCCTTCATAGAGCAGGCGCGCGGCTTCGAGGAACGGCGAAAAGTCCACTTCCACCGGCTCGCCACCTATTGCCTTGAGCTGGTCGACGGTGGCGGCGAACAGCGCCGGACTTTCCGGGCAGCCGAGGAATTCGAGCTGCTTCGGCACACCGAAGCGAAAGGATTTCACCTGGCCGAAGGCTGAGCCGTCGTTCCACAGTGGGTTGGCGCGGCTGTATTCGTCACGCGGATCGAGCTTGGCCGTGAGCGCGAGCAGCTGACTGGCTTCGGCGGCGCTGGCAGTGAAGAAGGTCACGCAATCCAGCGTGCGACAGGCCGGCACCACGCCGGCGGTGGAGATCAGGCCCTTGCTGGCTTTAAGGCCCACCAGATTGTTCAGTGCCGCCGGCACGCGGCCGGAGCCGGCGGTGTCGGTGCCCAGCGCAAAGGTGCACAGGCCCAGCGCCACGGCTAGGGATGAGCCGGCGCTGGAGCCACCGGAAGGGTAGTCGGGATGCAGGCTGTTGCGGCACTCGCCATAGGGCGAACGGGTGCCGTTGAGCCCGGTGGCGAACTGATCGAGGTTGGTCTTGCCGAGTGGTATTGCACCCAGCGCAATCAGTTGCTCGACGATGGTGGCGCTGGTTTCAGGTGTGTAGGCGAAGGCCGGGCAGGCGGCGGTGGTAGGAATGCCGGCCAGGTCGATGTTGTCCTTGATCGCAAAAGGGATGCCGTAAAGCGGGAGTTCGGCGGAGGTTTTGTTATCCAGGGCTGCGAGGAAAGGTTCGAGTTCCTCGATGCTCAGCAGGTGGATAAAGGCGTTGAACTCGCCGTTCAATTCGTCGGCCTTGGCGCGCAGGTCGTGGATCAGCTGACGCGGGGCAGCGATGCCGGCTTCATAGGCAGTGCGCAGCGTGTCGAGGCGCAGATCGAAATGGGTCGTCATGGTTGGCTTCCTCTGTAGCGGGCCTGGTCTGTTCGAGCAGTCGGGATTCGGGGCTGGCTAGCGGCCCTTTCCCCTCACCCCAGCCCTCTCCCCAAAGGGGCGAGGGGGTGGTTCGGTGTTGCTGGTAGTCTTGTGGTCCGGCGTTGCTTTCGTATCGCAGGCGCTGGGAGCTCGGCGCGTGGTTGATGCCAATGCAAGAGCTGCGTCGACGTCCGGACCCCGTACCCGCGTCGAACCGGCCCCCTCTCCCTGAGGGAGAGGGCTGGGGTGAGGGGGAATGGCGGTCAAAGACCACGGCTCTCAAACCTCCTCGATCACCACGACCCGCTGGCCGGCACGTACCGGCGAACCGGGCTGGACGCGGACCTCCCTCACCAACCCGGCGACCGGTGCGGTGAGGGGGATCTCCATCTTCATGCTCTCGAGAATCACCAGCACGTCACCGGGCTCGACTCGGTCGCCCTCGGCCACCGAGACCTGCCAGAGGTTGCCGGCGATATGGCTTTCGATGCCATGCTCACCGGCGCCAAGCGGCGTGTCTTCACCGAGATCGGCCGCCACTTCCTCGCTCTCGAAATGCGCCTGGCCGGATTCGATCCAGCGCTGGCGTTCGGCGTCGAAGGCGGCGCGCTGCTGGCTGCGGAAAGCCTCGATGCTGTCGGCTTCCCTGGCGAGAAATTGCTGGTAGTCCGAGAGGCACAGCTCGGTATCCTCGATCCTCAGCGGGTAGCGTCCCAGGGGAAAATCGCGACGAATCTCCAAGAGTTCTTCGGCGCTTACCGGGAAGAAGCGGATCTGGTCGAAGAAGCGCAGCAGCCAGGGCTGGCCGCCGAACGCCTCGACCGCGCGGTAGCGGTTCCACATCTGCAGCGTGCGGCCGACGAACTGATAGCCGCCCGGGCCTTCCATGCCGTAGACGCACATGTAGGCGCCACCGATGCCCACCGAGTTTTCCGCGGTCCAGGTGCGGGCCGGGTTGTACTTGGTGGTGACCAGCCGGTGGCGCGGGTCCAGCGGGGTGGCCACTGGTGCGCCGAGGTAGACGTCGCCCAGGCCCATCACCAGATAGCTGGCCTCGAACACCGTGCGGTACACCTCGTCGAGGTTGGGCAGATCGTTGATCCGGCGGATGAACTCCAGGTTGCTCGGGCACCAGGGCGCGTCCTTGCGCACCGTGGTCATGTACTTCTCGATGGCAAGCGTGCAGGCCGGATCGTCCCAGGACAGCGGCAGGTGGACGATGCGCGACGGCACCTTCAGGTCCTGCGCGGCGCACACCGCGCCCCACAGCCCGGTGACGGTCTCAAGCAGGTCGTCGAGTGGCAGGGTTTCCGGCTGGTAGTGGACTTGCAGCGAACGGATGCCGGGTGTGAGGTCGATGACGCCGTCCAGTTGCTTGGCTTCGAGGGCTTGCATCAGCGCATGACCGCGGAAGCGCAGCACCAGGTCCAGTTCCGGCTGGCCGATCTCCAGCAGCAGATGGGTATCGCCAGCGAGGCGGGCGACCAGACGGGTATCGTCCTGGCCAAGGTCGAGGACGATGGGGGAGGTGAGCGCATATTCCGCAGACTGCGTGTAAATGCCCCCTCTCCCCCCAGGAGAGGGCTGGGGTGAGGGGTTTTTGCTGTCGGTTGAAACAGCCCTCACCCCGATCGCGGGCCGCCCCGGCCCCTCTCCCGGAGGGAGAGGGGAGACAAGCGCGCACTCTTCGCACCGGGCTCTTGCCAGCTCCCGCGCTGTGGCGATATCCACCGGGACAAAGCGCACCTTATCCCCTGCCTTAAGCTGCCCGAGCTGCCACAGGTCGGCCTCGATGATGGTCACCGGGCAGACGAAGCCGCCCAGGCTCGGGCCGTCCGGCCCCAGGATCACCGGCATGTCGCCAGTGAAGTCCACCGCGCCGATGGCGTAAGGATTGTCGTGGATATTGGATGGATGCAGACCAGCCTCGCCGCCGCTTTCGCGCACCCATTCGGGCTTCGGACCTATGAGACGCACGCCGGTGCGGCTGGAGTTGAAGTGCACTTCCCAGTCGGTGGCGAAGAAGCGCTCGATATAGCCTTCGGTGAAATACTCCGGCGCGCCGTGCGGACCGTAGATCACCCGCAGCTCGCGCACCGCCGGCAGGGCGCTGCACAGCTCGGCGGCGAGCCTGGCGCCGGCCGACGAGTCGCTCAGCGGTGCCAGGCGCAGCACGTCGCCGGCACGCAGGGCGCGGCCGCCGTGACCGCCGAACTGGCCGAGGGTAAAGGTGCTCTTACTGCCCAGATACTCCGGCACCTGCACGCCGCCGCGCACGGCCAGATACGCGCGGGCACCGGCGCCGGCGATGGTCCCGATGGTCAGGGTGCTGCCGGCCTTGACCAGAATGGCGGTGTTCATCGGCTGCGCGACGTCATCGAGCTTCACGGGGATCGCGGCGCCGGTCACCGCCACCACCGCGTCGGTGTTGAAGCGCAGGATCGGTCCGCTCATGGTGATTTCCAGCCCGGCGGCGTCCTCGGGGTTGCCCAAAAGGGCGTTGCCCAGGCGCAGCGCGCGGCTGTCCATCGGGCCGGACGGCGGCACGCCCACCGCCCAGTAGCCGAGGCGACCGGGGAAGTCCTGCACGGTGGTCTGGGTGCCGGCGCTGATGACCTCGAAGGTGTTGGCCGAATAGCGCAGACCTTCCAGGCAGCGGGTCCAGGGCGTGCCGAGGGCGAAGGGCGCAAAGCCGAGGATCTGGCGCAGGTAGTCGCGGTTGGTCTCCACGCCGTAGAGCAGGGTGTCGCCGAGGGCGGCGTCCAGCGCGACGCGGGCCTGTTCACGGCTCGGCGCCCAGCTGATGACCTTGGCGATCATCGGGTCGAAATACGGCGGGATCTCGCAGCCGGCCTCGACCCAGGTGTCGATGCGCAGGCTCTTGCCGTCGGCGGCCGGGAAGGCCACGGCGGTCAACAGGCCCGGGCTCGGCTGGAAGTCACGGCCCGGGTCCTCGGCGTAGACGCGCGCCTGGATCGCGTGGCCGCTCGGCTTCAGCGTCTCGCTCAGCTCCGTCAGCGGCGACAGGTCGCCGGCGGCCAGCTCGATCATCCAGCGCACCAGATCGACGCCCCAGACCTGCTCGGTGACGCCGTGCTCGACCTGCAGGCGGGTGTTCACCTCGAGGAAGTAGAAACGCTGGGCTTCGGCGTCGTAGACGAACTCCACGGTGCCGGCGCTGCGGTAGTTGACCGCCTTGGCCAGCTTGATCGCCGCTTCGCACAGCGCCTCGGCCATGCCGGTCGGCAGGTTTGGCGCGGGGGTTTCCTCCAGTACCTTCTGGTTGCGCCGCTGCACCGAGCAGTCGCGCACGCCGAGGGCTAGCACTTCGCCGGCACCGTCGCCAAACACCTGCACTTCCAGATGGCGGGCGCGTTCGATGTATTTCTCGATGAACACGCCCGAGTCGCTGAAATTGTTCTGTCCGAGGCGCTTGACCGCTTCGAAGGCTTCGCTCAGCTCTTCGGGCGAGCGGCACACGCGCATGCCGATGCCGCCGCCGCCGGCGGTGCTTTTCAGCATCACCGGGTAGCCGACCTGATCGGCCGCGCCGAGAGCATCGGCGAGGCTGTCGAGCAGCTCGGTGCCTTCCAGCATCGGCACGCCGTGCTGCTTGGCCAGGGCGCGGGCGGTGTGCTTGAGGCCAAACACCCGCAGCTGTTCCGGCGTCGGGCCGACGAAGGCGATGCCGGCGGCTTCACAGGCTTCGGCAAAGGCGGCGTTCTCGGAGAGAAAGCCGTAGCCGGGGTGAATGGCTTTCGCGCCGGTTTCCCGGGCGATGCGGAGAATCTTCTCCACCACCAGATAGGTCTGCGCTGCCGGGCCTTCGCCCAGGCTGTGGGCCTCGTCGGCCTGCTGGATATGCAGGCTGGCGGCGTCGGCCTCGGAATACACCGCCACGCCTTTCACATCCAGGGCGCGCAGCGTACGCAGGATGCGGCAGGCAATGGCGCCGCGGTTGGCGATCAGAAGTTTGTCGAACATGTTCAGTAACCCTCGAAGGGCTGGCGGGCCGTCCCGCCTTTATTCATCTGCGCCACGGCCGTCCGTGGTTGGGGAGGGTTGCTTCGCTGTCGGCAGCTCGGGCCGCTGCCCGGCGCGCGCCTGCAGCAGCGGCAGCAGGTGGCGTCGTAACAGCGCCATCAGTCCCACACCAGCACCTCGGCGGGCGTCGGGTTCCAGCCGTTGCAGGGGTTGTTCAGTTGCGGGCAGTTGGAGATCAGCACGATCACGTCTGTCTCCGCGCGCAGCTCCACGTACTTGCCCGGTGCGGAAAGGCCGTCTTCGAAGGTCAGCCCGCCCTCGGGCGTCACCGGCACGTTCATGAAAAAGTTGATGTTGGCGCCGATGTCACGCTTCTCCAGCCGGCCGTCGTGCAGGCTGGCGCGCAGGAAGTTGTCGCGACAGCTATGCATGTAGCGTTTGTCCAGGGCATAGCGCACCACGTTGCTCTCCTGGGCGCAGGCGCCGCCGAGGGTGTCGTGGCGGCCGCAGGTGTCGGCGACGATGGTCAGCAACGGGTTGCCGAGGTTGGAATAGAGCACCGTGCCGGCGGTGAGGTAGACCTTGTTCTGCCGGCGCAGGGTGCGCTGTGGGTCGAAGCGTTCGCGCGGGTTCTTCGCGCTGAAGAACAGCGTGTCGATGGCCTGATTGCCCTCGACATCCAGCAGGCGCAGGGTCTGCCCGGCCTTCACTTCGAGCAGGTACGGCTCGCCGGCCGGAATCAGGTGGCGGAAGCTGGCGGTTTCCGGATGCAGGCTGCTTTCTACGAGGGTCATGTCGGCAACCTCCTCAGATGTAGAGTCGTTCGGTGTTGTGGAAGCCGCGTCCGTTCTCCGGGCGCGAAGTGCGGCAGAGCACGCTGATGCCGTCGCTCTCGACCTTGTGCCAGCTGAGTTGCACGGGCTTGGGTGCGTATACGGGGTTGGGGTCCAGCGGGTGTTGCAAGGCGGTGAGGATCACCAGGGTGTCCATCGGCGCGTACAGCTCGATGTAGTCGCCAGGTTCGCTATTGCCGCTGTGAAAGGCAAAGGTGCCGTCGGCGGTGACGTCCACCCGGCTGAACAGATTGAGCACCATGAGCAGGTCCTGCAGGTTCAGGTTCCACTTGCCCATTTCCACCAAGAGGTTGTCGGTGCCGTTGCGGAAGAAGCCGTTGCGCAGTTCCTGATAGCGGCCGATGCCGTACTTCTCGGCGACTTCATTGGCGTTGAGCACGCCGCCGAAGCTGTCGTGCCAGCCGCAGGTGTCGGCGGTGATGGCGGCAAGCACGCGGCCCATGTCCGAGTACAAACAATGCCCGGCGGTGAGCTTGGCGGTGTGCTGGCACTTGAGGGTGTCCGGCAGGTTCAGCCGTTCGCTCTTCTCCTGGGCATTGAGCAGCATCAGGCTGACGTTGGCACCGCCTTCCAGGTCGGTCAGGCGCAGCAGTTGGCCGCGCTTGAGGACGAAGGAGGTGTGGCCGCCGCCGGGAACGGTTTCCTCGTACAGCGTGGGGCGGATCGCGAGTGAAGCGCTCATGTCAGGCTCCTTGGTAGGCAGTTCGGAATTTCTCGCTGAGGGTGGCCGGCAGGGGAGCGGCCGCACCGGCCGCGTGGCGGCCCTCATGCAGCGGAATGTCGTAGGTCACCCGTGCGCCATAGGCACCCGGGGCGTGGGGATCGATGCGCGGCTTGTCGAAGACCAGGATGCGGCTGCCGAGGGTGAAGCCTTCCGACAGGTCATGGGTGACCATGAACACCGTCAGCCGGGTTTCCCGCCACAGCTCCAGCAGCAGGGCATGCATGTCCTTGCGGATGCCCGGGTCGAGCGCACCGAAGGGCTCGTCGAGCAACAGCACGCGGGGCTTCATGATCAGCGCCTGGGCGATGGCCAGGCGCTGTTGCATGCCGCCGGACAGCTGCGCCGGGTACTTGCCCAGCGCATGGCCGAGGCCGACCTTGTGCAGCATCTGCGCGGCCTGCTCGCGGGCATCGCGCTTGCGGCGTCCGAGCAGACGGCCGAACAGCGGCGCGCGCGGCAGTTCCAGGCCGAGGGCGACGTTGTCCAGCACCGTCAGGTGCGGAAATACCGAGTAGCGCTGAAAGACCACACCGCGGCTGGCATCCGGTTCGTTGGCCAGCGGCTGCCCATCGAGCAGGATCTCGCCACGGCTGGGCGCCTCCTGGCCGAGCAGCAGCCGCAGGAAGGTGGATTTGCCGCAACCGGAGGCACCGACCAGGGTGCAGAACTCGCCCTCGGCGATGTTCAGGTTAAGCCGCTCCAGCACGACCTGATCGCCATACTGCCGCCAGACGTTGTTCACCTGAATGAAGGAGCTGGGGTCGCCGCCCATGCGAGTCCCTGGTTGCGTTGTGCATTGGTTCGGCTGTGCGGCCACGGGCACCTTCGCGTTGTTCTCGTTCATGCCTTGGCTCCTTCGTACCAGGGAAACAGCAGCTGGGTCAGGCGCCGCAGCAGGTAGTCCATGAGCCAGGCCAGCAGGGTGATCCAGGCGACATAAGGCAGGATCACGTCCATCGCCATGTAGCGGCGCACGAGAAAGATGCGGTAGCCCAGGCCATCGGTGGAGGCGATGGCTTCGGCGGCGATGAGGAACAGCCAGGCCGAACCGAGCACCAGGCGCAGGCTGATCAGCAGGCGCGGCATCAGCTGCGGCAAGACCAGGCGCAGGATCAGCGTCCAGGTGTTGGCACCGAGGGTCTGCGCCTTGATCAGCAGCTCGCGGGGAATCTCGCGAGCACGCTGCTCCAGGTCGCGGGCCAGGATTGGTGTTATGCCGATGACGATCAGCATCACCTTGGACAGCTCGCCCAGGCCGAAGACGATGAAGAGGATCGGCAGGATCGCCAGCGGTGGCACCATCGACAGCACGGTCAGCAGCGGCGAAAGCGGCGCGCTGAACAGCGGCAGGGTGCCGGCAACGATACCGAGGCACAGGCCGGCCACTGCTGCGATGGCAAGTCCGGTGCCGAGGCGCTTGAGGCTGGAGGCGGTGTCCTGCCAGAAGAGGAAGTCGCCGGAGCGTTTGTCCGGGGTGAAGGCGAGGCGTTCGATGGCCGCGCCCATCTGGGCGAAGCTGGGCAGCAGCTTGTCGTTGGGGTTGAGTTCCAGGCGCTGGGCCGAGTGGGTCAGGTACAGCGCCAGCAACAGGGCGAAGGGCAGAATCGCCAGTGCCCACCAGCCGCTGCGTCCGGGGGTGCGGTTGATCAGACGCATGGGCAGATACCCCGAGCGAAGGTCGCGGCAACAGGCGCAGTACTGTGAGGATCGGGTGCAGCAGAGACCCTGGCGCAAGGCGGGGCGGAGAACGGCGAAGCCGTTTCGAGCGGGCACATGACAAACCCTCCAGTGTTGGGAATAGCGCAGGAGCTGCGTGCAATCACGCTGTCTCCCGGGCTTTTATCCCGCCGTGTAACCTCGCTGGAGGTCGCCAACTCTCGGACCAGCCACTCGCGTTGGCGAGTCGGAACCCTAGTCGGCTATTTCAAATTGTCTTGCAGGTGCAGCAGCTTTCTTCGCTATGCAAAGCAAGAGCGGTGCCAATGCACGGAAATCGCGCGCTGCAGGCCTTGTGGGGAAGGGTGGTGACTGGAATTTGCCCCGTTTTGGGGCTGCGCTCGAGGCCGTGCGTGCTTTTCGAGCGCGGGAGGACGTTGCACGAGTGCAACGCCGCATTGACAGGAACCTAGAGCTTGAGCTGGCCGATGGCTCGGCTCAGATCGGTGGACAGCGCTGCCAGTTCGGTACTGGTGCTGGCCGAGTATACGGTCTGCTCCACGGTGCGTTCCGTGACGTCGCGGATGCCGGTAACCGAGCGATTGAGCTCTTCGGCAACCTGGCTCTGCTGCTCGGCGGCAACGGCGATCTGGGTATTGCTTTCGCGCATCTGCGCCACCGCATCGGCGATGGCTTCGAGTGCCTGCGCCGCTTCATGCGCCTCGCGCACGCAGTCATCGGCCTTGAGCGAGCTCTCCTGCATGAACTCCACGGCATCGCGAGTCATCGCCTGCAGACCGGAGATCATCTGGGTGATCTCGTCGGTGGAGCTCTGCACACGCTTGGCGAGGTTGCGCACCTCATCGGCGACGACGGCGAATCCACGGCCCTGCTCACCGGCGCGAGCTGCTTCGATGGCGGCGTTGAGCGCCAGCAGGTTGGTCTGTTCGGCGATGCTGTGGATGACGTTGACGACGCCATTGATCTTCTGACTGTCTGCGGCAAGCTGCTCGATCATCTCGCCGGTCTGCTGCACGCCCTGGGAAAGGCTGGAGATGGACTTTTCCACCCGGCCGACGACCCGGTGGCCGTCGCCAGCGAGGCGGTCGGCGTTCTGCGATTGATCGCGGGTTTCGCGCGCATGCTCGGCAATCTGATGCACCGTGGCGCTCATCTCGTTGATCGCCGTGGCTGCCTGGTCGGTTTCACCCTGTTGACCACGCATGCCCTTGTGCACGTCGTTCATGCTCGTGGCGAGGCGGCTGGCGCCCTCGTCGAGGCGCGCGGCCGCCTGGGCGACGGTGCTGACCACGCGTTGATAGCCGCCCTGCATGGCGTTGAACGCGTTGGCCATCTGCCCGACCTCGTCACGGCTGTCCAACGGTACCCGTGCCTGCAGGTCGCCGCTGCGCTCGACGTGCAGCATCACGTCCTTGAGCGTATTGAGGTGGCTGAGCAGGAAACGGATAAGCAGCTGCGATGCGCCGAGAACTCCGAGCATCAGCACGGCAACCGCAACGGCATAGCTGAAAAAGTGCTGGCTCAGTACCTGAACGGCGCTGGGCGCGCGGGCCAGCACAGCCAGCTTCTGGCCATTCGGCGCGGAGACCAGTTGCGCGCCGACCACGGGATTGCTGGCGAACAGGCGGTCGTGGGCGAGGGCGGTCCAGCCGCTTTCGGCGACGGCCTGACCCTCGACAGCGGCGCGCTGACCTGCCGGAAACACGACCAGGTCCGTAGCCTGCGGCAACCCAGCGGCGGCCGGCCAACTCGCCAGCAGCGACGCACGCGCCTGCGCTGCTGCGACGGCGTCGGCGCTACGGGCGCTTTGCTCCAGCTGCACGGCGTAAAGCACCAGCAGCAGCGCGATGACGAACGTCACCATGTTCAGCGCCCAGAACTTGTACTTGAGCGACAGATCGCGAATCCAAATGGCCATGACTGCTCTTCTTCTATAGGAGGTTGCCCGCACGTGGTGGAACGCTTGCTTGCACCGCGGCTGAACTCTTAACGGCCGCGTAAAGCAGAGCTTGAGAAATTTCTGTGACTCAGTCGAGGTCCGGCAGGCCGAAGAACGCGCGCGCACAGCGCGTGGTGTGAGCCGCCAGCGAGGTTTCACTCTCGCCGCGATGAAGCGCGACTTCGCGCAGTACTTCTACCAGGTAAGCCGGTTCGTTCTGGCCGCTCTTCGGTTTCGGCCGCAGGGTGCGCGGCAGCAGGTACGGCGCGTCGCTTTCGAGCATCAGGCGACCCGCGCGGATGTCCTTGACCAGCGGATGCAGATGGGAGCCGCGGCGCTCGTCGCATATCCAACCGGTGATGCCGATATGCAGGTCCAGGTCGAGATAGCCGTACAGCGCCTGTTTCTCACCGGTGAAACAGTGCACCACCGCTGCAGGGAGGTGGTCTCGGAACGGTCGCAGAATCGCTAGCAGCCGGTCGCTGGCGTCGCGTTCGTGCAGAAAGACCGGCAACTGCAGTTCGACGGCGAGTTGCAACTGCTCCTCCAGCGCGCGTTCCTGTAGCGGTCGTGGTGAAAAGTCGCGGTTGAAGTCCAGGCCGCATTCGCCGACCGCACGTACCTCGGGCTCCGCAAGCAGGCCGCGTAACTGGCTGGCGCTGTCAGTCGTCCACTGGCTCGCATCATGCGGATGCACACCCGCGGTGCTGAACAGATGCCGGTGGGCGTCGTCCAGTTGGCGGCAGAGCTTGAGAGCAGCTTCGCTTTCTTCGAGGCTGGTGCCGGTAAGCACCATCTGCACGACGCCGGCCGCTCTGGCGCGCTCGACGACCGCAGAGGCGCTGGAGGCGAATGTCGGATGGCTCAGATTGACCCCGATGTCGATAAGCTGCATGGCTACCTCTAAATTAAAAACTATATAAATCAATAATATAAACGTTATAGCTAAACCGGTTTGGAGGGTAAACTGGCGGAATTAATCAACCTGTGAGAACCTTTGCCACCTTTTGCGGGCAGGGAGCACCGCGCCAGCGTTCTCTGCGTCCACAGACCGGTGCATCCCGATGCCACGATTGCTGCCACTCATGTTCTGCCTGCTGCTGGCTCTGGTGCCAACGGTGGCGACTGCGCGTGTGGCGGGCCCGGAAGCCTGGCAAGCGAACGACAAGGTACGTGATCTGGCCGAAATTCGCCGTAGTGGCGTACTGCGCGTGCTGGTCAATCAGAGCCGGAACAGCTCCGGTGAGGTGAAAGGCGAAGCGATTGGCGTCGAGTACGCGCGGCTGCGGGCCTTCACGCAGTACCTGAATCGCAATGCTGCATCCGCCCGGCCGATTACCCTGAAAATCATTCCCAAGGCCAAGGATCAGTTGCTTGGCGCGCTGCAGCGCGGCGAGGGCGATCTGGTGGCGCCCGGCGAATTGCTGCCGCTGACGGGCATGAAAGGCGTCAGCCGTAGCCGGCCGGTAGTCAGCGACGTGTCATTGGTGCTGGTCGGCCGCCAGGGCGGTCCGCGCTATCAGCGACTGGACCAGCTGTCCGGGCGCAGTCTTGCCTTGCCGCCGGGCAGCGCCGCAGGGCCGGCACTGGCGCGGCTGAACAAGCAACTCATGGAGCGTAAGCTGGCACCCATTGTCGCCGAGTGGGTCGACCCCACGCTGGCTGTCGAAGATGTGCTGGAGATGGTGCAGGCCGGCGTCTATCCGGCGACCGTCGTCGAGCAGACCATCGCCGAGCGTTGGGCCAAGGTCATGCCGAAGCTGCGCATCGAGCAGCACCTGAGTCTGGGCGACAAGGCCAGCATGCACTGGTTCGTGCGTAACGACGCCAGCATGCTGCGCGCCAGCGCCGATCGCTTTCTCAAGGATTACGACCTGCCAGACAACCAGGATGCCGCCTTCGAGCGCGTCTACCGGCGTCTGTACAAGGTCCAGTACCCACTCGACCGAGTGGGCCGCCAGCGTCTGGAGAAGGTTCGTCCGACCCTGCAGCGCTATGCCGAGCAGATCGAGCTGGACTGGCTGAACCTCGCTGCGCTGGCGTTCAAGGAGTCCACCTTGAATCCGGCAGCGCGGGGTGCCGGCGGTGCCACCGGGCTGATGCAGGTGACCCCGGCCACGGCGCGTGCGATGGGTGTCAGCAACATCCAGCAGCTGGACAACAATGTGCAGGCCAGTGCGAAGTATCTGGCGAACATCCGTCGCAACTTTTTTGCCAGTCCGCGTCTGAACGAGCGTGAGCGCATGGCGTTCATTCTCGCCGCCTACAACCTCGGTCCGCAGCGGGTGCAGAGCATGCGCGCCGAAGCCCGTCGGCGCGGCCTGAACCCAGATCAGTGGTTCTTTCAGGTCGAGCGTATCGCCATGGAAACCGTTGGCATGGGCGTGGTGGCGTACGTCAACAGCGTCAACAAGTACTACCTGGCTTATCAGCGCGAGCGCTATCTGCTCGAGGCTGACCGCAAGACCGCGGCCAACTGATCGCTTTCAGCGCTCCTCCACTTCCTGCTGCTGAAAGGCAGCGACAAGCCGCAAGCGTTCGCCCTCGTCGAACTGCTCGGCTTCCAGTCGCTCGATAGCGCTGCGGCGCTCGACAGCGTCCAGGCCGCGAGTGGTTTCGATACGCTGACGTTCCCTCCGATAGGCAGAGACTCGCTGCTGCCACTGCTCGCGCTGTCTATCCAGTGCTTCGAGTCGGTTGGCTGCCTCGCTGCCCACCAACTGCTGGCGTAGCTGGCGGAGCTGCTGCGCATCGGCGCCCTGAGCCTGCAGTACGGCACTTTGCTCTCGTAGCTCGCTTTGCAGCTGCGGTACGAGCAGCTCTTGCAGGTCGCCGGGCAACCCGGCACGCAACCGGTCGATGGCTCGGCCCTTGGCGTCGCTGTCCAGCGCGGAGTCGGCTTGAATGGCCAGGCGCTCCAGGCTGAAGCGATCATAGGCCTCGCCCAGGGCGAAGAACGCCTGGTGGACAGCCGGCTCCAGCACGCGTGCGCGCAAAGCTTGCACGGCACTCAAGCGCTGACGCAGCGCTGATAGATCCGTGCTTCGCGCATAAGTTTCTTCAAAATCAAGTAGTTGTCGCTTGTAGTTGAGATATTGGTTGAGTACTGCTGATGCTTGACTCCGGGCCGGCTCCGGCAGCTCGGTGGCGATGTATCGGCGCAAACGCTCGATACTGTTTTTCAGCGGCTCCTCTCCAGCTGCAGCGAGAAAGTAATCGAACAGATGCCGAAGCTCGGCGCCGATGATCAGATTGCCGCCTTGATCCAGGCGGAACTGGCCATCGACCTGGGTGCCCTTGAACGAAGTCGGCAACTGCGGCGTACCTTGCGGTGCCGGTTGGAGCTTCTGCGGCTTACGGGGCTGTGCGGGGACAGCGGTAGCGGGCGGTGCGAGCGACGGCAGTTCGGCTACCGCAGCCGGGCTGGGGGTCGATCGGCTTTGCATGATGGTCAGGCTTAGCGCCACGGCCAGCACCAGAAGGATTATGTATTTGCTCATGGGGTGCTCGGTGATAGCGGCCGGGATCGACGATCCCGGCCTGGTTCACGATGTGTCGCGCCTCAAAGGCCTGCGTTCTTCAGGCGGTTCGCATGTTGGCGATAGACGCTGACCGGATCGGTTTCGAACAGGCTGGTCAGCCCCATGAACTGATTGACCTCGTCCAGGTGATTCATCCGGTAGTTATCGCGGATCACCATGCCCAGGTGCGAGCTGCAGCGCCCGACCAGTCCATCGTTGGGCCCGCTGAATGCCAGGGCTCCGGCGCCCATCATGGCGTCGCTGATATCCAGTGGGTTGGTCAGCGGACTGGTGCCGCTCCAGGAGTAGTAGCGCACGCCATTGACCTTGTAGGCGCCTTCGCCGCAAGCGGTGGTGGGGATACCTTGTGGGAACTTGGCGTTGAAGCGCGCTGCGCCTTCGCTGTTGAGCGATTCCAGCGAGCCGAGGGAGTTCTGTGGGGCCGTGCTGGAGCTGCCGGAGACGAAATTGATGAAGCTGCCCATGGCGTTCACCAGCCCGGCAATGATCGCCTCGCCGGAGGAGCCTTCGGGAATCTTGCGGATCAGATCGGCCACGTCCGAACCCTTGTGGGGCGCGCCCACGCTGGTTACCGAGGCGATCAGATCCGGCCTGACACCGGCTACATAACGCACGGTCGGGCCACCGTGGCTGTGGCCGACCAGGTTGACCTTGGGCTTGCCGCTGATGGCGACGATTTCCTCGACCTGCGCAAGCAGTTCCTCGCCGCGTAATTCAGAGGTATTGAGCTGGCTGACTTCGGTGACATAGACCTGGGCACCGTCGCGGCGCAGCGCGCTGGGAATGCCGTACCAGTAATCGATGCCCAGCAAGCTGTCGAAGCCGAGCATGCCGTGGGCGAGCACGATCGGGTACTTCGTAGCGGTGTAGCCGCTGCCAGTAGCAGCATGAGCCTGACCGGCAAGCGCCACGGCGCTACCGAGACAGAGAGCGAGCAAGGTTTTGTTGTTGTTCATGGACGCACTCTTCGAATGTGAATCGGGCTGTGGACAATCCCTTGCCGTTCACCGCGCATGGCGCGTACTGCGCGCTGACGAGCGCAGCATTCGTGCCATAAGTACCGAGCCGGGGCGCGCCCGCTCTAGTCGGGTAATTACGGGAGGAGGTGATATCGCGGTGATATCTGTGCGGCGTACAAGCATTGTTACCGAGCGAAACGGCGCCTGGGTAGGAAAGTGATGGTTGCTGTTTTTTAGCCGACGTTTAACTTCAGAACTCAGCGTTATCGGCGAAAATTGTGACTTGTTCGTCTGTTGTTGACCCGGTGGTCACTTATATTCGATAGCGACCACGTACCAGAGCTTCATCCCGGTCGGGGTTTGCACCTGGACTTCGGCATCCAGGCTTTTGCCCACCAGCGCCCGCGCCAGGGGGGAGTCGATGCTGATCAGGCCTTGGCGCAGGTCCAGTTCGTCCGGGCCGACGATCCGGTAACGCGCTTCCTCACCCTCCTCATCCTCCAGGGTCACCCAGGCGCCGAAATACACCTTGTTCGGATCGCTGGGCCGGTCGCCGACGACCTTGAGCTTCTCCAGCCGCTTGGTCAGGAACCGCACGCGACTGTCGATTTCTCGCAGCATCTTCTTGCCGTAGGTGTATTCCGCGTTCTCCGAACGATCACCTTGCGCCGCCGCTTCGCTCACCGATTGGGTCACCTGCGGGCGCTTGACGTGCCACAGCTCGTGCAGCTCGGCACGCAGCCGAGCCTCGCCTTCGGGCGTGATCAGAGGCGTGCCGGCCGGGCGGGGTGGGCGATAGCGACTCATGGAGTTCCGTCCTCGCTGAAAAGTCGGCGATTGTAGCGCTTCAACTCTCGCGCAGTACGGCCAGCGGGCTCGCATTCAGCGCACGGCGAGTGCCGATCAGCCCGGCGCCACCGACCAGCAACGCGCCGATCAACGGAAGTACCAGCAGCCACGGGTGCGGCTGCCAGCGCAGATCGAATGCGTAGTGGTAGAGCAGGGCACTGACCAGCTCGCAGCCGAGCGCGGCGAGCAGGCCGCTGGCCGCGCCCAGCAGGCCGAACTCGGCCCGGCGCGCACGAAGCAGCAATCTGCGCTCCGCACCGAGCGCCCTGAGCAAGGCGCCCTGTCGGATGCGCTCGTCGAGTGTCGCTTGCAGCCCGGCGAACAGAACCGCCAGCCCGGCCGCCAGCACGAACAACAGTACGTATTCCACCGCCAGCGACACCTGCGCAAGGATGCTGCGCAACTGAGCCAGCAGCGCCTCGACCTGCAGCAGCGTGACCGAAGGAAACGCGCGGGCCAGCTCCACCAGTTCGCGTTCCTTGCCGGGCGGCAGGTGGAAGCTGGTCATATAGGTGGCCGGCATGCCCTGGAGAGTGTCCGGTTCGAAGATCATGTAGAAGTTGGGTTGGAAGCTGTCCCAGTTGACCTCGCGCAGGCTGGTGACGCTGGCGTCGCGGGTCAGCCCGCCGATGGTGAAGGACAGCCGATCACCCAGCTGCAATTGCAGACTTTCCGCAAGTTCCGCCTCGACGGATACCCCGGGAATGTCCGCGTCGCCCTGATCGCCCCACCAGTTGCCCGCGACGAGGTGATTGTCCTTCGGTAGTTCGGCGGCCCAGGTCAGGCTCAGGTCGCGGCGGATGGCGCGCTCACCCTGGGATTCCTTGCTGACCAGCTGGCGCACCGGCTCGCCGTTGATCGCGATCAGGCGTCCTGGCACGACCGGATACAGCGGCGCGGCATGCTCCGAGAGGGTCGCGATGCGCTCGGCAAAGGCATCCTTTTCCGCCGGCAGGACGTTGAGCACGAAATGATTCGGTGCGTTGTCCGGCAGCTGGTCCTGCCAGGTATCGAGCAGCTCGCCACGCAGCAGCGCGATAAGCGCCATGGCCAGCAGGATCAGGCCGAAGGCAAGGGCCTGCCCGGCCGCAGCCAGTGGATGGCGCAGCAACTGGCCGAGGCCCAGGCGCCAGCTCAGCGACGCACCTGCGAGCAGGCGGCGCATGGCTGTGAGCCCAAGCAGAAGCAGACCGCCGAGCAGCAGCGTGGCGAGCAGGCCGCCGCCGAGCAATGCCAGTGTGATCTTCAGATCCAGGCTCAACCGCCACATGATCAGGCCGAGGGCGAAAATCGCGGTGCCATAGACCAGCCAGGCGCTTGGCGGTACCGGCAGCATGTCGCGGCGCAGCACACGCAGCGGGGGCACGCGGCCCAGTCCCGCCAGCGGCGGCAGGGCAAAGCCCGCCAGGGCCACCAGCCCGGTAGCGATGCCTGCTGATGCCGGCCAGATGCCGCCAGGGGGTATTTCCTGGGCGAGCAGATCGCGCAGCAGGAAGAACAATCCGTGCTGCGCGCCCCAGCCGAGCAACGCACCGGCGATGCTCGCCAGCAGGCCGAGCATGCCCAGTTGCAGGGTGTAGAGCAGCAGGGCGTCGTGACGCGACAGGCCGAGGCAGCGCAACAGTGCGCTGGCGTCGAAGCGGCGCGTAGCGAAGCGTGCGGCGGAGAGCGCGACCGCCACCCCGGCCAGCAGGATGGCGGCAAGACTCGCCAGGTTCAGATAGCGTTCGGCGCGGCCAAGGGCACCGCCGATCTGTCGATTGCTGTCGTTGGCCGTTTCGATGCGCTGGTGCGCTTGCAGGTCGCCTTGCAGTGACTGCTGGTAGGCAGCTAGTGCAGCGCTTTCACCTCGCCACAGTTCGCCGTAACGGACGCGGCTGCCGGGTTGCACGACACCGGTCGCGGCCAGGTCGTCCAGGTGCATCAACACCCGAGGCGTCAGGCTGTAGAAGTCGCCAACCCGGTCCGGCTCATAGGTCAGTACACGGGTCAGGCGCAGCGACTTGCTGCCGACCTCGATGCTGTCGCCTATTTCCAGATCGAGGGCCGCAAACAGGCGCGCCTCGGCCCAGGCTTCGCCAGGTGCGGGAGCGCCGCCGGGCTGCTCGGTTTCATAGGGCTGCGCAGCGCTGCGCAGGGTACCCCGCAACGGATAACCATTGCCGGCGGCCTTGACGCTGGCAAGCTGCAAATCCTCATCGGTCGCGATGACGCTGGAGAACTCGACGACCTGTGCATGCGCGAGGCCTTGCGCCGTGCCCGCTTCGATCTGCGCTGGCGCCGCCGGCGCGCTGCCGCTCAACACCAGGTCGGCGCCCAGGAATTCGCTGGCGCGCAGCAGCATGGCGCCGTTCAGGCGTGCGCCGAAATAGCCGATCGCGGTACTGGCGGCCACGGCGATGACCAGCGCGAAGAACAGCACGCGCAGCTCACCGGCGCGAGCGTCGCGCAACAATTGACGGTAGGCCAGGGCGAACAGGCGGGCCTTGGGCATGCGCATCATTCGGCCGCCTCGGCAGCGATCTGCCGACCGCCCTCGAGGCGAATCATGCGGTGGCAACGTTTGGCCAGGCGCTCGTCGTGGGTCACCAGCACGAGCGTGGTGCCGCGCTCGCGATTGAGTTCGAAAAGCAGCTCGGTGATGTGCGCACCGGTATGGGTGTCGAGGTTGCCGGTGGGCTCATCGGCAAACAGTACGTCCGGCTCGGCAGCGAAGGCACGGGCCAACGCAACTCGCTGTTGCTCGCCACCCGAAAGCTGGCGTGGGTAGTGGTGCAGGCGCTCGCCAAGACCGACGCGGCCGAGCAGTTCGGTGGCGCGCTCGCGGGCATCGCGGCGACCATCCAGCTCTAGGGGCAGCATGACGTTCTCCAGTGCGTTCAGGCTGTCCAGCAACTGGAACGACTGGAAGACGAAACCGACGTGTTCGGCGCGTACGCGCGCGCGCTGATCCTCATCGAGTGCGGCCAGTGCGTGGCCCGCCAGGTGCACCTCTCCGGAACTCGGCAGATCCAGTCCGGCGAGCAGGCCAAGCAGGGTGGACTTTCCGGAGCCGGAGGTGCCGACGATGGCGAGGCTGTCGCCCTTGGCCAGCTGCAGTGAAAGGTCGGCCAGGATGCTCAGCTCGCCTTCCGCGCTGGGTACCACTTTGTTAAGGTTCCGGGCGTCGAGAATGTTGCCGCTCATGAGGGGATCCGATGCGAAAGTGGCTGAAATGCGGGGCTCTGGCGCTGCTGTGCTGGACTCAGGGAGCCCTGGCCGGAACCGTACTGGTGGTCGGCGATAGTATCAGCGCGGCTTTCGGGCTGGAAACCAGCCAGGGCTGGGTGCATCTGCTGCAGGAACGCCTGGTCGAGGCGGATGATTCGTGGCGCGTAGTGAACGCCTCGATCAGTGGCGACACCACGGCTGGCGGGCTCGCGCGGCTTGATCCGCTACTCGAGGAGCATGCGCCCGAAGTGGTGATTCTCGAGTTGGGAGGCAACGATGGCCTGCGTGGGCAGTCGCCGGCGCAATTGAAACAGAATCTTGCCGAGATGATCGATCGTAGCCGAAAAGCCGGTGCTGAAGTCCTGCTGCTTGGAATGCGCATGCCGCCCAATCTCGGGCAGCGTTATACCCGTGCGTTTGCCGAGGCGTTCGACTCGCTGGCAGCGGAGAAACCGGTGTCTTATGTGCCTTTTCTGTTGGAGGGGGTTGGAGGTGTCGCGGGGATGATGCAGGCCGATGGCATTCATCCGACCGCTGAAGCGCAGACCCAGCTGCTGGATACCGTCTGGCCGGTGCTCGAACCCTTGCTTTGAGGCGTGCGCGCAGCTACTGTCGCGCCCTCGATTGGAGCCTCAGATGTCGCGCTCAGCCAGGACCCTTTACGCTTATCGGATCATCGTGCCGGACGAACAGTACGATATGTTCGCCTGCCGCGAAAATCGACTGCACCTGGCGTTGCGTCAGCTTGAGCTGAGCGGCAATGCGGACCGTACCCTCTGTGGCGGTCTGCTGCCTGCGCAGCCTCGCTGGAGGGAACTCGAGCGAGCCACGCTGAAGGACCGACAGCTGTGTCCGAGCTGCAGGCAATTGCTGGAGGCCCGACGCAAGGGCCTTCCGTCTGCCACCGCTGCCTGGTAGCTCACGTTTCGCCCGGTTCACGTACAATCGCACCATTCCATCAGCCAAGTTCTCAAGGATTCTCTGAATGCTCTCGCGCGCGTTTGCAGTCGCCTCCTGTTTGTCACTCGCTGCTTTGCTTTCAGCAGGTACCAGCGCGGCGCTCGAGCTGCCGTTACCGCCCGAGGGCGACGACATCGTCGGTCAGATCCAGGTCATCAAGGCCAAGTACGAAGACACCTTCGCGGCCATCGGTGAATCCCATGACCTCGGCTATCTGGAGCTGGTAGCGGCCAACCCGGGTGTCGATCCCTGGCTGCCAGGCGAGGGCACGGACATCATTCTGCCGACCCGTTTCATTCTGCCACCAGGCCCGCGCGAAGGCGTGGTGATCAACATTGCCGAATACCGCCTTTACTACTATCCGGAAGGGCAGAACGTCGTGCACACCTTCCCCCTCGGTATCGGCCGCGAGGGCTGGGGCTCGCCGGTCGGCAATGCGCGTATTTCCGCGATGACCAGCAACCCCGCCTGGTATCCGCCGCAGTCGATTCGCGATGAGCACGCCGCCGATGGCGATCCGCTGCCGAGAGTGGTGCCGCCGGGGCCGGATAACCCGCTGGGGCCGTTCAAGATGACGCTGTCGCTGCCCGGCTACCTGATTCACGGCTCGAACAAGAAGTTCGGTATCGGCATGCGCGTCAGTCATGGCTGCTTCCGCATGCTCAACCACAATGTGCTGGAGCTGGCGAAGATGGTGAAGGTGGGTACGCCGGTACGCATCATCGATGAGCCCTACAAATTCGGCGTGAGCGAAGGCAAGGTTTATCTCGAAGCCCACGCGCCGCTGGAGGAGGGCGATCAGCAAACGCTCACCTTGATGGACAAGCATGCGGTTGTGATCAATACGTTACTCAAACGTGACGATGCTGCAGGCAAGCTGCATCTTGACTGGGAAATGGTGCGCGAGATCATCGCTGGCGAGGACGGCCTGCCGATCCAGATTGCCGAACAACGTACGGAAGTGGCCGTTCAGGAAGACCAGTTGTTTTGACTACTGATCTCAATGCATAAAAAAAGCCGACCTCGAAGGTCGGCTTTTTTATTTCTACAAGTCTTACTTGCGGCTGGCGCGTTCCAGCATACGCAGAGCACGCTCGTTGGCTTCGTCAGCGGTCTGCTGAGCCTTCTGAGCGGCGGCCAGAGCTTCGTCGGCCTTGCTGTACGCTTCGTCAGCGCGAGCCTGGGCGCGGGCAGCGGCGTCCTCGGTCGCGGTCAGGCGAGCTTCGCTTTCTTTGGTCATGCTGTTGCTGCAACCGGTAGCCAGAACTGCGGCCAGAGCCAGAGCAGAGAATTTCAGAACGTTGTTCATCTTGTTCCCCTTAAGGTGGAAATCCATAAGCAACTTCCGTTATGGAAAGTTTGCGCGCACATACTACCTAGAACTTAGCTTAAGTAAACGGAGCGGGCCTCGGAGCCACAGGTTTTTTTTCAAATGGCCTTTGCTTTACCGCCCCTTTGCGCAAGTTGGATAAAAAACATCCAGTGTCCGCTGGGAATACATGCACTCATAGTTGCCTGATCTTCTGTCTGGTCGAAAGTTCCTTCTCTGTCGCGCACAAATATTGATCAACTGAGGCTGTTCGAACGGATGCGAAACAGGTAGAAAAGACACCTGTGTATGTTTCGGCTGCCAGTTCCTCGTCATGAACCGCAGCCTGATCGAGAACAAGAAGACAGGGCAATCCTGCTGAGGAGTCAAAATGAGCGATACGGTGCGTGTTCACCATGACCTGGCTGGTCATCGCTTCGAGGCCGTGATCGACGGTCATTGTGCCTATCTGGCCTATATGGATCTGGGCAAGAAGACTCTGGACATGTACCGGACCTTCGTGCCGGATGCGCTGCGTGGGCGAGGCATCGCCGCTGTGCTGACGCAGCACGCGCTCGAATATGCCGAGCGCGAGGGGTATCAGGTGATTCCGTCTTGTTCCTATGTCGAACGCTACATCGAGCGTAATCGACCGACCTCGGACAGGGTGGAACCGAACCCATAAAAAAACGCCGGGAGACCGGCGTTTTTCATTTCAGTCGCGCTGCCGTCTTGGCAGTACATCCTTGAGCTTGTCGTGCATGCTCATCACCGCTTTCTCGGTGGTTTCCCAGTCGATACAGGCATCGGTGATCGATACGCCGTACTTGAGATCACTCAGATCCTTCGGAATGGACTGGTTACCCCAGCCAAGGTGACTTTCCACCATCAGGCCGACGATGGAGTTGTTGCCTTCCAGAATCTGGTTGGCGACGTTGTCCATCACCAGCGGCTGCAGGGCCGGATCCTTGTTGGAGTTCGCGTGGCTGCAGTCGATCATCACATTGGGGCGGATGCCCGCTTTGTTCAGCTCCTGCTCGCACAGCGCGACGCTGACCGAGTCGTAGTTGGGCTTGCCGTTGCCACCGCGCAGGACCACATGGCCGTAGTTGTTGCCCTTGGTGGTGACGATGGAGACGCCGCCGGACTGGTTGATACCGAGGAAGCGGTGTGGACTGGAAACCGATTGCAGGGCGTTGATGGCCACGGTCAGGCTGCCGTCGGTGCCGTTCTTGAAGCCGACTGCGGAGGACAGGCCCGAGGCCATCTCGCGGTGCGTCTGGGATTCGGTGGTGCGTGCGCCAATCGCCGACCAGCTGATCAGGTCCTGCAGGTATTGCGGCGAAATCGGATCGAGCGCTTCGGTCGCGGTGGGCAGGCCCATCTCGGCAAGGTCGAGCAGCAGCTTGCGGCCGATGTGCAGGCCATCCTGGATCTTGAACGAGTCGTCCATGTACGGATCGTTGATCAGGCCTTTCCAGCCGACGGTGGTGCGTGGTTTCTCGAAATACACCCGCATGACGAGGAAGAGGCTGTCGGACACCTTTTCTGCCAGCACCTTGAGACGCTCGGCGTATTCATGGGCGGCCTTCAGGTCGTGAATGGAGCAAGGGCCGATCACTATGAACAGGCGGTGATCCTTGCCGTCGAGAATGTCGCGTACCACCTGGCGCCCGTGGGAGACGGTCTGCAGTGCCGAGGCGGTCAGCGGAATTTCACGCTTCAGTTGCTCCGGCGTGATGAGGGTCACGTTGGAGGCAACGTTAAGGTCGTCGATTGGTAAATCAGCCATTTGTTACTCGTCAGGAATCACGGGAGCCGTCCGCCAGCGATCCCGGTGCGGCGGAACACAGCCTGAGGGCGCAGCGGGGAAACGGAACCTTAGCGCTAAAGGCCGGACTCGACAACGAGATTGATGGCGTATTGAAGCGATCCGTCTGTCGTTCTTCGCAATGCCGAGCGAGGCGCTGTGATGCGCGCCGTCGGGCTGCTATCGTTCGATCTTTTACCGGTTGGCGTGGCGAGCGCAGCCGGTTCCTTGATCTGGAGTGCTTATGTCTGCAGCGAATCCACGTATCGGCATCATCGGCACCGGTGCCATCGGAGGTTTTTACGGGCTGATGCTGGCGCGTGCCGGCTACGATGTGCACTTTCTGTTGCGTAGCGAATACGCCGCGGTGCACGAGCGCGGGCTACAGGTAAACAGTGCCGTTCATGGATCGTTGTTGTTGGAGCGGCCGCAGGTCTATCGCGATGCGGCAAAGATGCCGGCGTGCGACTGGTTGCTGGTCGGTGCCAAAAGCACCAGCAATGAAGCACTCGCGCCGATCATCGCGCAGCTGGCCGCTCCTGATTGCAAGGTCGTTGTACTGCAGAACGGTTTGGGGGTGGAAGATGCCATCAGGCCATTCCTCCCTGACACCGTACATCTGCTCGGTGGCTTGTGTGCGATCTGTGCCCATCGCTCGGCGCCCGGCGTGGTGGAGCATCAGGCACTGGGCGGGGTGAATCTCGGTTACCACTCGGGACCTGCCAGCGGCGACGAGCAGGCGCAACTTGCGCTGCTGAACGCGATGGTCGAGATGTTCCGTCAGGCAGGCGTGGACTCATCGCCGATGCCCAGCCTGGCACAGGCGCGCTGGATGAAGCTGGTGTGGAATGTCCCGTTCAACGGGCTGTCGGCGTTGCTCGACGCGGGCACCGAGTCACTGCTCAGTAGCGATCACTCGCGCGCGCAGGTCAAGGCGATCATGCAAGAGGTCTGCACGGCGGCGCACGCGCTGGGCTGTTCGCTGCCGGAGGACTTTCCGGAAAAGCTGCTGATGGGCACTGCGCGTATGCCCGATTACCTGCCCAGCATGTATCACGATCGTTTTCAGAACCGGCCGATGGAGCTTGAAGCGATCTATGCGGCACCGCTCGCTGCCGCAGCGCAGGCTGGCGTTTCGATGCCCAGGACGGAGATGTTGTATCACCTGTTGCGTTTTCTGGAGCAGCGCACTGGCGGCTGAGCAAACGCCGGGCCCGATTTTCGCCGCGCTGCTAAGCTCAACGGCAGTCGCGGCGAGTCAGACCAAAGGTCGCACAGCAAACGCCAGGCGGAACATCTATCATCCGTTGGCGCGTCGCTCATAAGGTTATAAGTGTTGCGGCAGGCGCAGTGGTGCCTTTGCCTTGAGGGATTTCTATGAAGCTTCAACAACTGCGTTACATCTGGGAAGTGGCGCACCATGACCTCAACGTTTCGGCAACGGCGCAGAGTCTGTTCACCTCGCAACCCGGGATCAGCAAGCAGATCCGACTGCTGGAAGACGAGCTCGGCGTCGAGGTGTTCGCCCGCAGCGGCAAGCATCTGACCCGTGTCACGCCAGCGGGGGAGCGCATCATCACGACGGCAGGCGAGATCCTGCGCAAATGCGAGAGCATCAAGCAGATCGCTCAGGAGTTCTCCAATGAAAAGAAGGGAACCCTGAGCATCGCCACCACCCATACCCAGGCGCGCTACGCGTTGCCCCAGGTCATTAGCAGCTTTATCAAGCAATACCCTGACGTTTCCCTGCACATGCACCAGGGTACGCCGATGCAGATCGCCGAGATGGCCGCCGACGGCACCGTCGACTTCGCCATTGCCACCGAAGGACTGGAGTTGTTCGGTGATCTGGTGATGATGCCCTGCTATCGCTGGAACCGTTGTGTGATCGTGCCTCAGGGGCATCCGTTGGCAAAGCTCGAAAAGCTCACGCTCGAAGCGCTCGCCGAGCATCCAATCGTGACCTACGTGTTCGGCTTCACCGGTCGGTCCAAGCTCGACGAGGCGTTCGGGCATCGCGGGCTTTCGCCGAAGGTGGTGTTCACCGCTGCCGACGCCGACGTGATCAAGACCTATGTGCGGCTTGGGCTGGGCGTCGGCATCGTTGCGCGGATGGCTGTGGATTCCAAGCTCGACTCGGATCTGGTGGTACTGGATGCCAGCGAGCTGTTCGAATCCAGCGTGACCAAAATCGGCTTCCGTCGCGGCACCTTCCTGCGTGGCTTCATGTGCGACTTCATCCAGCAGTTTGCCCCGCACCTGGATCGGGACATGCTGGAGAAGGCGATCCAGTGCCGTAATAAGGCAGAGCTGGATGAGCTGTTCGACGGTATGGAGCTGCCGACTTATTGAGTCACGCAGAGCAGGCCGGGAGCCCAGCCTGCTGTCCTTTTATCGTTGCTTTGCTGCCGGTCTTGGCTGAGCGTCAGTTCTTGGCGATCAGATTGCCGGCATGCAGCCCGCATTCCTTGTGGGTGGCTTCTTCCCACCACCAGCGTCCTTCACGCTCGTGCTGGTTGGGCAGAACCGGGCGGGTGCAGGGCTCGCAGCCAATGCTGATGAAACCGCGCTCATGCAGGCTGTTGTAAGGAATTTCCAGCATGCGGATGTAGCCCCAGACTTCCTCGCTGGTCATCTGCGCCAGCGGGTTGAACTTGTACAAGGCGTTTTCCACTGTGGAGAAGGCCGTATCCAGTTCAAGCACCGATACCCGGCTGCGCGTGCCGGGGCTCTGGTCGCGGCGCTGCCCGGTGGCCCAGGCGCGGACGGTGGACAGCTTGCGGCGCAGCGGTTCGATCTTGCGAATCCCACAGCATTCGCCGTGACCGTCACGATAGAAACTGAACAGGCCTTTCTCGTTTACCAGCGGCTGCAGTAATGCCGGGTCCGGAGTCATGATCTCGATTGCGATGCCGTAATGTTCACGCACCTGTTCGATGAACCGGTAGGTTTCGCTATGCAGTCGTCCGGTATCAAGGGTGAACACCTTGACGTTCTTGTTCAACTTCCAGGCCATGTCCAGCAGCACCACGTCTTCGGCGCCACTGAAGGAAATCCACAGGTCATCGCCAAACAGGTCGAAGGCGAGCTTTAAAACGTCTTGCGGGGATTTCTCGGCGTAGGCGGTGGCCAATGCGGCGACGTCGATAGATGGGCTCATCGGGCGGCTTCCTTATAGATGGCAATGGCGCTTCGGCGCTCTGAGGCGGCGGATGGTAGCAAAAGGCATTTATGCCGCTAAATAACGTTTAGGTACTCTGATCAGCTGCTTCGGGTATAAGCCTTGCGTTGCTTCAGTGGCGAGCTGCCGTTAGAGTGCCGCCTTCAATTTTCTGCATTGAGGAGTGGCCCCGTGGAAATAGCCTGTCTCGACCTGGAAGGTGTGCTGGTTCCGGAAATCTGGATCGCCTTTGCCGAGGCCACCGGAATCGAATCGCTCCGGGCGACCACGCGGGACATTCCCGACTACGACGTGCTGATGAAGCAGCGCCTGCGCATCCTGGATGAGCACGGCCTGAAGCTCGCCGACATCCAGAAGGTGATTGCGACGTTGAAGCCGCTGGAAGGTGCAGCGGAGTTCGTCGACTGGCTGCGCGAGCGCTTCCAGGTGGTGATCCTGTCCGACACCTTCTACGAATTCTCGCAGCCGCTGATGCGCCAGCTGGGATTCCCGACGCTGCTTTGCCACCGCCTGATCACTGACGAAAACGATCGCGTGGTCGACTATCAGCTGCGTCAGAAAGATCCCAAGCGCCAGTCGGTCATCGCGCTGAAGAGCCTGTACTACCGCGTGATCGCCGCGGGCGATTCCTACAACGACACCACCATGCTCAGCGAAGCCCATGCCGGCATCCTGTTCCATGCGCCGGACAATGTCATCGCCGAGTTCCCGCAGTTCCCGGCAGTGCATACCTTCGACGAGCTGAAGCAGGAATTCCTCAAGGCATCGAATCGCAGGTTGGCGCTCTGAAAGCAGCGGCAAGCCGCAAGCCATAAGCTGCAAGTAAAAGTTTGACGGGCGTTTGGGCGCCGCTCCGCACACTGATTAGCTTGCAGCTTGCAGCTTGCAGCTTGCAGCTTGCAGCTTGCAGCTTGCAGCTTAAAGCCCCTCCAGCGTTCTCAGCAGAACACTCACCTTGTCGATCGACTCCTGGTACTCCGCCTGCCAATCGGAGTCGGCGACGATGCCGCCGCCGCCCCAGCAGCTGGCTTGTCCATCGCGGATGAGCAGTGTGCGAATGGCGATGGAGCTGTCCATTTCCCCCCTGACATCGACGTACAGCAACGATCCGCAATAGATTGCACGCCGGGTCGGTTCCAGCTCGTCGATGATCTGCATGGCACGAATCTTCGGCGCTCCGGTGATCGAGCCGCCGGGAAAGCTGCCGGCCAGCAGATCGAACGCATCGTGCTCATCGGCCAGTTCGCCGGTCACGCAGCTCACCAGGTGGTGCACGTTGGGATAGCTTTCCAGTGCGAACAGCTGCGGAACGCGCACGCTGCCGACGCGGCAGCTACGGCCGAGGTCGTTGCGCAGCAGGTCGACGATCATCAGGTTCTCGGCGCGATCCTTGTCGCTGGCGAGCAGTGCTTGCGCTTGTGCAGCGTCGCTGTGCTCATCCGCACCGCGTGGTCGAGTGCCTTTGATCGGGCGGGTTTCCACGTGGCCCTGCTGCAGGCGCAGGAAGCGCTCCGGCGAGAGGCTGGCAATGGCGCCGTCTTCCAGTGCGACGAAGCCGGCGTACGGCGTTGGGCAGGCTTCTCGCAGTGCGCGATAGGCGCTCCATGGGGCACCCGAGCAGCCGGCACGAAAACGCTGAGTGAAATTGACCTGGTAGCAGTCACCGGCCTGGATATAGGCCTGAATACGCTCGATGCCGTTCCGGTACGTGTCGACAGAAAGATCGGCGGTGAAACGGCTGTGCAGCCTGAACGGAGCGCTTTTGGCGGCGGTGGCTGAATTGAACAGCGCGATCAGGCGCATCTGCTCGGTGGAAGTCGTTGTCGGGTGAAACACTAACTGGCTGGTCTGCCGATGGTGATCGCTGATCAGCGCCCAGCCATAAAGGCCGAAACGTGCCAGTGGCAGACCGTTGTCGTCGAGGGCGCGCTGGGGCAGGGTTTCGAGGCGGGTACCGAAGTCGTAGCTCAACAGGCCGATCAGCCCGCCGGCAAACGGCAGCTCGCAGTCCTCGGGCAGGTCGGCAGAGCCCAGTTCGCGCAACGCCTGGCGCAAGCGCTGGAAGAAATCACGTCCTGATTCATCGTCGCGTGGCTCGTGCACAGCCAGCGGCCAGGCGCTGAGAATGTCGAAGCGTCCACGCTCGGCCTTCGGCCTGCCCGAATCGAGCAGTACCGCGCCAGAAGCATGGTGGATGCGCTCGAACCAATAGGTGGGATCGGCCTGATAGGGCAGGGCGTGCAGCGTGCAGATGGGCATGGGTCGAGTCGATGAGGGGGCAGCCCGAGAGGATACGCGGGCTGCCCGGCTTGCGTCATTCAGGCGTGGGGCGGGACGTGGCCGAACAGCTCTTGGGAGAACTTCACCCGCTCCTCCGGCGTTTCCTGGATGCCTTTCTCCTTGAGTTCCGCCAGGCGGTTCTCGACGGCATGAGCCCGGTGCGTCAGTCCGCAGTCGTTGGCGATCTGGATGTTCAGGCCAGGGCGCGCGTTCAGCTCGAGAATGAGCGGGCCCTTTTCCTGATCGAGCACCATGTCGACGCCGATATAGCCGAGCTCGCAGAGCTCGTAGCAGCCGGCGGCCAGTTTCATGAAGCCGTCCCAGTTCGGCAGCTGAACGCCGTCCACCGCGTTGGTGGTGTCCGGGTGTTTGGTGATCTTGTTGTTCAGCCAGGTACCGCGCAGGGTGATGCCGGTAGCCAGATCCACGCCGACGCCGATGGCGCCCTGGTGCAGGTTGGCCTTGCCACCCGATTGGCGGGTCGGCAGGCGCAGCATCGCCATGACCGGGTAGCCCATCAGCACGATGATGCGGATGTCCGGCACACCTTCGTAGCTGATGCTCTTGAAGATGGGGTCGGGCGTGACGCGATATTCGATCAGTGCGCGGTCACGATGGCCGCCCAGCGAGTACAGCCCGGTGAGGATATTGGAGATCTGATGCTCGATCTCCTCGTGGGTCATGATCTTGCCCGAGACGGTCTTGTAGCGGCCCTCGAAACGGTCGGCGATCACCAGAATGCCGTCGCCGCCGGCCCCCTGGGCCGGCTTGACGACGAAGTCTGTGTGGTCCTTGACGATATCCTTGAGCTTGTCGATGTCCCTTTCGGTCTCGATGATCCCGTACATCTCCGGCACATGAATGCCGGCCTCGATGGCGCGCTCCTTGGTGATGATCTTGTCATCGACGATCGGGTACAGGTGGCGCTTGTTGTACTTGAGCACATAGTCCGCGTTGCGGCGGTTGATGCCCATGATTCCCTTGGCCTCGAGGGCCTTCCACGTCTTGATCAGACCGAACATGGCTCAATCCTTCAAAAAGGCTTTGAAGCGGAACAGCTCGGTCAGGCGGTAGCCGCGGTAGCGACCCATCGCCAGCATGAAGCCCACCATGATCAGCAGCACCGCCGGGAAGGTGAAGATGAAGTAGGTCAGCTCCTGAATGTTCATCAGCATGAATGCCAGGCTCGCGGCGATCAGGGTGCCGACCGCCACCTTGAAGGCATGGCCGCCGCCACGTTCTTCCCAGGTGATCGACAGGCGCTCGATGGTCATGGTCAGAATCACCATCGGGAACAGGGAGACCGACAGCCCGCGTTCGAGGCCGAGCTTGTGGCTGAGCAGGCTGATCACCGCGATCAGCACCACGACGAAGGTCAGCACCACCGACAGGCGCGGCAGCATCTGCAGCTTGAGGTGTTCCAGGTACGAGCGCAGCGACAGGCCGAGTGCGGTGATCAGCGTGAACAGGATGATGCCGAAGCCGATCTGGGTTTCGCGGAACGCCAGGGCGATCAGCACCGGGGTGAAAGTGCCGAGGGTCTGCAGGCCGCCGAGGTTGCGCAGGATCAGGATCACCAGCACGCCGATCGGGATCATGATCATGATCTGGTAGGTCTGCTGGGTCTGCAGGGGCAGGCCATACAGCGAATACTCGAGGAAGTCGGCGTCGGTATTCTCGTCGGTCAGCTTGGCCAGGCGGATGGCGTTCATTTCGCTGTTGTTGAGCGTGAAGGTCACCTGCGGATTGCGTCCGCCTTCCAGATTGATCAACGGCTCGTCACCGGTCCACCAGACCAAGCGGTCATTTGGCAGGCCTTGCTCGCCGGTGCCTGGGTTGAAGAACAGCCACTTGTCGCCGTTGAAGCTGCGTAGCCAGAGCTCCGGAGTTTGCGGCTGCTCGGCATTCAGGCGAATGGTATGCACACGCTCCATCGGCACGTGAGCGATGGACAGCAGCAATTCGATGACGCGCGCCTTGTTCGGGATGGATGCATCGCCGCCCAGGAGCAGCTTGACGTTGTCATCGTTGGGATTGTTGACCCGCTTGATGGCTTCGCTGATGAAGGTCTCGACGTCCGCCGAGTGCTGGCGAATGGGGGAGAGCAGGGCTTCGGCGGCGATCTTCTCGGCGCCTTCGACCGGAATGCTGTCGCGGAAGATCGGGCCGCTGGGCTTGGTCTGCTCGCCGCTGTAGCGCTTGGTCAGAACCAGGCGGTAGTAGAGGGTCTGGTTGCCGCTGGCGCGACGCGCCGACCAGGTGACACGGCGGTTGCCGTCGACGCGGTTGATGCTGACGCCGTAGTTGTTGGAGATGAAGCTTTCGTTGAGGCTGACGAACTCCTGGTTCAGCGGCGGTACGAACATCTGCAGCTTGACCGGCTCGCGCGGGCTGGCCTGGAACTCGACCTTGGCGTCGATATTCCACAGGTCATCGGTTTCGTCTTCGGTAACCGGAATGCCCAGTATGAAGATCTGGTAGGCGGTGATCGAAATTCCCAGAGCGACGAGGATGAAGATCAGGATTTTCAGATGCAGAGTGAGAGCGCGCATGGGTATTACTCGTCAGCGTCGGATTCGTTGAGGCAACCGGGTTTGCCGGCAATAAAGGTGCGACTGGGGTCGACCAGGGCGCCGAAGCGGGTGAGCGCATCGGAACCGATCAAAAGTGGGTATTGGAAAGCGGTACGGTCCGTGAGGTTCACTTCGATTGTGCGTTTGGCCTTGCCCATGCACAGATCGAGCTCGATAACCGGGCGCGCTGTATAGGTTTTTTCCTCTTCCGGATCATAATCGCCAGCCCGGCGTTTGATCTTGCTGATGCGCGCCAGCGGGCGCTCGATGGGATGTGCGTGGGCGCTGTCGACGGCGAGGTAGAAGCGCACCCACGACTCGCCTTTACGTTTGAATCGGGTGATGTCACGCGCACTGAGCGAAGCGGTCTGGGCGCCGGTGTCGAGCTTGGCTTCCACTTCCAGATCGAAGTCGGGGATTCCAACGTGTTCGTTCAGACCGTAAATCGTGTTGTCGGCAGCGATGCCGATCGCGGGCAGGAGCAAGGTACAGAACAGCAGGAAGTGGGCTTTTACTCTCATGGAACCTGTTGTCTTTAAGGAAGGGATGACTGGATATCGAGCGGCGACAGGCATTGCGGGCAAGCGCCGGGGGCGCGAAAGGCTGGCATTCTAGCATGCTGGTTTCCCGGTGCTACAAGGCGCTCTTGGCCGGCTCAAGCTAGCTCGACCAAGGCTGCCGCTTTTACGACTTTAGTAAAGGTGTCGACAATCTGTGGCGGCGGTCTGTTGACTGGTCGGCAATGCAGGCGTACTTTCGCCGCATCGAAAACTGAATTGTCGACAATCATGCTGGATACCGTTGAGCTTCATCCATCTGCGCAACAGCTCGACAGTGGCACCCTGGCCGAGCACGTGTTTCGTCTGATCCAGGCGGCCATCGTCAAGGGCGAGATTGCCCCGGGTAGCAAGATCTCCGAGCCGGAGCTGGCGCGTACCTATGGCATCAGCCGCGGGCCGCTGCGCGAGGCGATCCATCGGCTGGAAGGGCAGAAGCTGCTGGTTCGCGTGCCGCATGTTGGTGCGCGGGTGGTGTCGCTCAGCCATGCCGAACTGATCGAGCTCTACGAGATTCGTGAATCACTGGAAGGCATGGCCTGCCGCCTGGCGGCCGAACGCATGAGTGAGGCGGAAATCGACGACCTGCGCCGGGTACTGAGCACCCATGAGCGCGATGAGGCGTTCCAGGCCGGTGTCGGCTACTACCAGCAGGAAGGCGACTTCGACTTCCATTACCGAATCATCCAGGGCAGCGGCAACCGCACGCTGGCCAAGCTGCTGTGCGACGAGCTTTATCAGCTGGTGCGCATGTACCGCATCCAGTTCTCCACCACGCCGAACCGTCCGCATCAGGCCTTCGCCGAACATCACCGGATTCTCGATGCCATCGCCGAACGCGATGGCGAGCTGGCGGAGCTGCTGATGCGCCGCCATATCGCCGCTTCCAAGCGCAATGTCGAACGCCACTTCACGGGCGTTCTTGAGCAAACACCACATGAAAGGGGTAATGCATGACTCTTCCTTCTGCCGGTCAGCGTTTCCGTGACGCCGTCGCCAGCGAGCATCCGCTTCAGGTAGTCGGCGCGATCAACGCCAACCACGCCTTGCTGGCCAAGCGCGCCGGCTTCAAGGCGATCTATCTGTCCGGCGGCGGCGTCGCGGCCGGCTCGCTGGGTCTGCCGGATCTTGGCATCACCGGCCTCGACGACGTACTGACCGACGTGCGTCGCATCACCGACGTCTGCGATCTGCCGCTGCTGGTGGACGTGGACACCGGTTTCGGTTCCTCGGCCTTCAACGTGGCGCGCACCGTCAAGTCGATGATCAAGTTCGGCGCGGCGGCGATCCACATCGAGGACCAGGTCGGCGCCAAGCGCTGCGGCCATCGTCCGAACAAGGAAATCGTTTCGCAGCAGGAGATGGTCGATCGCATCAAGGCGGCCGTCGATGCGCGCACCGACGACAGCTTCGTGATCATGGCGCGTACCGATGCGCTGGCGGTGGAAGGTCTGAACTCCGCACTGGATCGTGCCGCTGCCTGCATCGAGGCCGGTGCGGACATGATCTTTCCCGAGGCCATCACCGAACTGGCGATGTACAAGACCTTCGCTGATCGGGTGAAGGCGCCGATCCTGGCCAACATCACCGAATTCGGCGCGACTCCGCTGTACACCACCGAAGAGTTGGCCAGCGTCGACGTCTCCCTGGTGCTGTACCCGCTGTCGGCGTTCCGCGCCATGAACAAGGCGGCCGAGAACGTTTACACCGCGCTGCGCCGTGACGGCACGCAGAAGAACGTGATCGACACCATGCAGACCCGCATGGAGCTCTACGATCGCATCAACTACCACACGTTCGAGCAGCACCTCGATGCGCTGTTCGCGCAGAAGAAGAACTGACGAGAGGGCCCCGCTGGGTTTGCCAACGGGGTCTTTGCGATCCATTTTTCAACGTGATTTGCAGTATCCAGAACAAATCCAAGAAGGAGATAGCAATGGCTGAAGCAAAAGTTTTGAGCGGCGCGGGCCTGCGTGGACAGATCGCCGGACAGACCGCCCTGTGTACCGTGGGCAAGACCGGTGCCGGGTTGACCTATCGTGGTTACGACGTGCGTGACCTGGCGGCCGAATGCGATTTCGAGGAGGTGGCCTACCTGCTGTTCTACGGTGAACTGCCGAATACTCAGCAGCTGGCCGATTACAAGAATCGCCTGAAGACCATGCGTGACCTGCCACAGGCACTGAAGGAAGTGCTCGAGCGCATCCCGGCAAGCGCCCACCCGATGGATGTCATGCGTACCGGTTCGTCGGTGCTTGGCACGCTGGAGCCGGAGCTCAGCTTCGACCAGCAGCGCGATGTGGCCGAGCGCCTGATGGCCGCTTTCCCCGCGATCATGTGCTACTGGTATCGCTTCACCCACGACGGTGTGCGCATCAACTGCACCAGCGACGAAGAGACCCTGGGCGGGCATTTCCTCGCGCTGCTGCACGACAAGAAGCCGAGCGATCTGCACGTCAAGGTGATGAACGTCTCGCTGATCCTCTACGCCGAGCACGAGTTCAACGCCTCGACCTTCACCGCGCGTGTCTGTGCTTCGACCCTGTCCGACCTCTATTCCTGCGTGACGGGCGCCATCGGTTCGCTGCGTGGCCCGCTGCACGGCGGCGCCAACGAAGCGGCGATGGACATGATCGAGCAGTGGCAGAGTCCGGAAGAAGCTCGCGAAGCCATCCTCGGCATGCTCGAGCGCAAGGACAAGATCATGGGCTTCGGCCATGCGATCTACAGCGTTTCCGATCCACGCAACGAGGTCATCAAGGTCTGGGCCAAGAAGCTCGCTGACGAAGTGGGCGATACCGTGCTCTACCCGGTCTCGGTGGCCGTCGACGAAACCATGTGGGAGCAGAAGAAGCTCTTCCCGAACGCCGACTTCTACCATGCGTCCGCCTATCACTTCATGGGCATCCCGACCAAGCTGTTCACGCCGATCTTCGTCTGCTCGCGCGTTACCGGCTGGGCGTCCCATGTGTTCGAACAACGCAGCAACAACCGGATCATTCGGCCGAGCGCCGAGTACATCGGTCCGGAGCAGCGCAAGGTTGTCCCGATCGCCCAGCGTTGATCGGAGCGGGGAGCTCGTCGCCGGGCTCCCCGAACCTCGCCCCACAGAACATTACTGGATTGAGTTCTTCCGGCATGAATACAGAACACCGCAAACCTTTGCCAGGCACTGGGCTTGACTACTTCGACACCCGCGAGGCGATCGAAGGTATTCAGCCGGGTGCCTACGACAAGCTGCCCTATACCTCCCGCGTACTGGCCGAACAGCTGGTGCGTCGCTGTGAGCCCGAAGCGCTGACCGATTCGCTGAAGCAGATCATCGAGCGCAAGCGCGACCTCGATTTTCCGTGGTATCCGGCTCGCGTGGTCTGCCACGATATCCTCGGTCAGACCGCGCTGGTCGACCTCGCCGGCCTGCGTGATGCGATCGCGGAGCAGGGCGGCGATCCGGCCAAGGTCAACCCGGTGGTGCCGACGCAGTTGATTGTCGACCACTCGCTGGCGGTGGAGTATGCCGGCTTCGATCCGGAAGCGTTCGAGAAGAACCGTGCCGTCGAGGAGCGTCGCAACGAAGACCGCTTCCACTTTATCGAGTGGACGAAAACGGCCTTTAAGAACGTAGATGTCATCCCGGCCGGCAACGGCATCATGCACCAGATCAACCTGGAGAAGATGTCGCCGGTAATCCAGGCCCGCGGCGGCGTGGCCTTCCCGGACACCTGCGTCGGTACCGACTCGCACACGCCGCATGTCGATGCGTTGGGTGTGATCGCCATCGGTGTCGGCGGCCTGGAAGCGGAAACCGTGATGCTCGGCCTGCCGTCGATGATGCGCCTGCCTGACATCGTTGGCGTGCGCCTGACCGGCAAGCGCCAGCCGGGCATCACCGCCACCGATATTGTTCTGGCGCTGACCGAGTTCCTGCGCAAGGAGCGTGTGGTCGGGGCTTGGGTCGAATTCTTCGGTGAAGGTGCCGACAGCCTGACCATCGGCGATCGCGCGACCATCTCCAACATGTGCCCGGAATACGGTGCCACCGCTTCGATGTTCTACATCGACCAGCAGACCATCGATTACCTCAAGTTGACCGGTCGCGAGCCGGAGCAGGTTGCGCTGGTCGAACAGTACGCCAAGGAAACCGGGCTGTGGGCGACCGCGCTGGAAGGCGCCGAGTACGAGCGCGTGCTCGAGTTCGACCTGTCCAGCGTGGTGCGCAACATGGCCGGTCCGAGCAACCCGCACAAGCGCTTGCCGACCTCCGCATTGCACGAGCGTGGCATCGCCGACGAGGCCAAGCTGGCCGCTGCACGTGCCGAAGAGGCCGAAGGTCTGTTGCCGGATGGTGCGGTGATCATTGCCGCTATTACCAGCTGTACCAACACCTCCAACCCGCGCAACGTGGTCGCCGCCGGCCTGCTGGCGAAGAAAGCCAACGAGCTGGGCCTGTTGCGCAAGCCATGGGTGAAAACGTCCTTCGCCCCGGGTTCGAAGGTGGCCAAGCTGTATCTGGAAGAAGCGGGCCTGCTGCCGGAGCTGGAGAAGCTCGGTTTCGGCATCGTCGCCTATGCCTGCACCACCTGTAACGGCATGTCCGGCGCGCTGGATCCGAAGATCCAGCAGGAAATCATCGACCGCGACCTGTACGCCACCGCCGTGCTGTCCGGTAACCGCAACTTCGATGGTCGCATCCATCCCTATGCCAAGCAGGCGTTCCTCGCCTCGCCGCCGCTGGTGGTCGCTTATGCCATCGCCGGTACCGTGCGCTTCGATATCGAACAGGATGTGCTGGGCACCGACAAAAGCGGAAATCCGGTCACCCTGAAGGATCTCTGGCCTTCGGACGAGGAGATCGACGCCATCGTCGCGTCCTCGGTCAAGCCGGAGCAGTTCAAGCAAATCTACATCCCGATGTTCGATCTGGGCACCATCGAGCAAGCCAAGAGCCCGCTGTACGACTGGCGTCCGATGTCCACCTATATCCGTCGTCCGCCTTACTGGGAAGGCGCGCTGGCTGGCGAGCGCACACTGAAAGGCATGCGTCCGCTGGCGATCCTGCCGGACAACATCACCACCGATCACCTGTCGCCATCCAACGCGATCCTGCTGGATTCGGCTGCCGGTGAGTACCTGGCGAAGATGGGCCTGCCGGAGGAGGACTTCAATTCCTACGCCACCCATCGCGGCGACCACCTGACTGCGCAACGGGCGACGTTCGCCAACCCGCAGCTGGTCAACGAGATGGCGGTGGTCGACGGCAAGGTGCAGAAGGGTTCGCTGGCGCGCGTCGAGCCGGAAGGCCAGGTGATGCGCATGTGGGAAGCCATCGAAACCTACATGAACCGCAAGCAGAACCTGATCATCGTGGCTGGTGCCGACTACGGTCAGGGCTCTTCGCGTGACTGGGCTGCCAAGGGCGTGCGCCTGGCAGGTGTCGAGGTGATCGTCGCCGAAGGCTTCGAGCGTATCCACCGTACCAACCTGGTGGGCATGGGCGTGCTGCCGGTCGAGTTCAAGCCGGGTACCACGCGCCTGACCCTCGGCCTCGACGGCACCGAAACCTTCGATATCGAAGGTGAACTGTCGCCGCGCTGCGACCTGACCCTGGTCATTCACCACAAGAGCGGTGAAGAAACCCGTGTTCCGGTCACCTGCCGCCTCGATACCGCGGCGGAAGTCAGCGTGTACCAGGCCGGCGGCGTGCTGCAGCGTTTCGCCAAGGACTTCCTCGGGCAGGCGTGACCGTCCGGCCTCGTAGGGTGGATGGCGCTTTTCCATCCACCGCACCCGCCTGCGCAGTGGATCGTTGACGCGCGATCCACCCTACGGTCCATCCATTTCTCAGCCAGGAGTCACTCATGGCTCATCAACCTCAGATCAAGATTCCCGCGACGTACATGCGCGGCGGCACCAGCAAGGGTGTGTTCTTCCGGCTACAGGACCTGCCGGAAAGCTGCCAGGTGCCAGGCACTGCGCGCGACAAGCTGTTCATGCGCGTAATCGGCAGCCCCGACCCATATTCGGCGCACATCGACGGCATGGGCGGTGCCACATCGAGCACCAGCAAATGCGTCATCCTGTCGAAGAGCAGTCGGCCCGATCACGACGTCGAGTACCTCTATGGTCAGGTGTCGATCGACAAGTCCTTCGTCGACTGGAGCGGCAACTGTGGCAACCTTTCCACGGGTGCCGGCGCTTTTGCACTGCATGCCAGCCTGGTGGATGCCGAGCGTATTCCGCAGAACGGTACCTGTGTGGTGCGCATCTGGCAGGCCAATATCGGCAAGACGATCATCGCCCACGTCCCGGTCGCTGATGGCCAGGTGCAGGAAACCGGCGATTTCGAGCTGGACGGTGTGACCTTTCCGGCTGCCGAGATCGTGCTGGAATTCCTCGATCCGTCCGACGACGGCGAGGAGGGCGGTTCGATGTTCCCCACCGGCAACCTGGTTGACGAGCTGGAGGTGCCTGGTATCGGTACGCTCAAGGCGACCATGATCAGCGCGGGTATTCCGACGGTGTTCGTCAATGCCGAGGACATCGGCTATCAGGGCACGGAGCTGCGTGAGGACATCAACGGCAATCCGGACGCTCTGGCTCTCCTGGAGTCGATTCGTGTGGCCGGTGCGCTGCGGATGGGCTTGATCAAGACCGCGGAGGAGGCGCTGACCCGTCAGCACACACCGAAGGTTGCGTTCGTTTCCCAGCCGAAAAGCTATCGGGCGTCCTCCGGCAAGAACATCGAGGCAGGTGAGGTCGATCTGCTCGTGCGGGCGTTGTCCATGGGCAAGCTGCACCACGCCATGATGGGCACCTGTGCGGTGGCCATCGGAACGGCGGCGGCGGTGCCCGGTACGTTGGTCAATCTCGCGGCGGGTGGTGGCGAGCGTCAGGCCGTGCGCTTTGGGCACCCGTCCGGCACGCTGCGGGTCGGTGCCGAGGCGAAGCAGATCGACGGCCAGTGGACCGTTACCAAAGCGATCATGAGCCGCAGCGCGCGCGTGCTGATGGAAGGCTGGGTACGCGTGCCAGGCGACTCTTTCTGATGCGCTTTCAGCTGCCGGAAGCGAATTCTTCCTGCTGAAAAACGCAAAAAGTCCGCACCAAGCGGACTTTTTGTTGTCTAGCGAAGCGGCACTTATTTGAGTCGACGCTCGACACCTTTCTCCACGAGGATCTTTGCAGAAATTTCTTCGACGGAGAAATGGGTCGAGTTGATGTAGTTGATGTTCTCGCGGCGGAACAGGCTTTCCACCTCGCGGACCTCGAATTCGCACTGAGCGAAGCTGGCATAACGGCTGTTGGGTTTGCGCTCGTGGCGAATGGCGGCAAGGCGATCCGGATCGATGGTCAATCCGAACAGCTTGTCCTTGTACTCCTTGAGGGCGCTCGGCAACTGCAGGCGCTCCATGTCGTCTTCGGTCAAGGGGTAGTTGGCAGCGCGGATGCCGTACTGCATCGCCATATACAGGCAGGTCGGTGTTTTGCCGCAGCGGGAAACGCCGACGAGGATGAGGTCAGCCTTGTCGTAGTAGCGAGTGCGGGCGCCGTCATCGTTATCGAGGGCGAAGTTGACCGCCTCGATACGCTCCATGTAATTGGCGTTGTGGCTGATGGAGTGGGATTTACCAACGGAGTAGGAGGAACGTGACATCAGTTCATGTTCCAACGGAGCAAGAAAGGAAGAGAAGATGTCGATCATGAAGCCATTGGATTCGGCCAGAATGTCACGGATTTCCTGGTTCACCAGGGTGTCGAAGATGATCGGTCGGCCACCGTCCCTTTCCGCGGCATTATTGATTTGCTGTACCATGGCCCGCGCTTTTTCGGCGGTGTCTATGTATGGGCGGGTCAGTTTCGTGAAGGTAATGTTCTCGAACTGTGCCAGAAGACTCTGGCCCAGGGTTTCCGCGGTGATGCCTGTGCCATCAGAAATGAAGAAAGCAGTTCGTTTCATGTGCCTTGGGCCTTAAGTCGAGAACGGTTCCCAGCTATAGTAGGCCCTTCGCCGAGCCCGGTTGGCGGGCATTGTTACTTATTTTGCAGGGTCGGGCCACAGTCGTGCGGTCAGGCTCCGGTTGAGTTTCCAACACTAATGTGGAGAGATCACCTTGGTAGAGTACGTAGTTTCCCTCGATAAGCTCGGCAATCATGACGTTGAGCGTGTAGGGGGCAAGAACGCCTCCCTCGGCGAGATGATCAGCAACCTCGCAGGCGCGGGTGTCTCGGTGCCTGGCGGTTTCGCCACTACGGCCCAGGCCTATCGTGATTTCATGGAGCTCAGCGGTCTCAACGAGCAGATCCATGCGCTTCTCGATGCGCTGGACGTGGATGACGTCAATGCCCTCGCCAAAGCCGGCGCGCAGATTCGCGGCTGGGTGATGGAAGCTGAATTCCCGCCTCAACTGGATGCCGACATCCGCACCGCATTCGCGCAAATGTCCGGTGGTAATGACAACATGGCGGTAGCGGTACGCTCCTCGGCCACCGCCGAAGATCTGCCGGATGCCTCGTTCGCCGGCCAGCAGGAAACCTTCCTGAACATCCGCGGCGTGGACAATGTGATCCGCGCAACCAAGGAAGTGTTCGCTTCCCTGTTCAACGACCGTGCGATTGCCTATCGCGTACACCAGGGCTTTGACCACAAGCTGGTTGCCTTGTCCGCCGGCGTGCAGCGCATGGTGCGTTCGGAAACCGGCACTGCAGGCGTCATGTTCACTCTGGATACCGAATCCGGTTTCCGCGACGTGGTGTTTATCACTGGCGCCTACGGTCTGGGTGAGACTGTCGTTCAGGGTGCGGTCAATCCGGACGAATTCTATGTCCACAAGCACACGCTGGAAGCCGGTCGCCCGGCGATCCTGCGCCGCAACCTGGGCAGCAAGGCGATCAAGATGGTGTACGGCGCCGAAGCCAGCGCCGGCAAGTCGGTCAAGACGGTCGATGTCGATCAGGCCGATCGCATGCGCTTCTGCCTGACCGACGAAGAAGTGACCAACCTCGCCAGGCAGGCCATGACCATCGAAAAGCACTACGGGCGTCCGATGGACATCGAGTGGGCCAAAGATGGCGACGACAACCAGCTGTATATCGTCCAGGCGCGTCCGGAAACCGTCAAGAGCCGCAGCAGCGCCAATGTCATGGAGCGCTACCTGCTGAAGGAAAAAGGCACCGTACTGGTCGAAGGCCGTGCCATCGGTCAGCGTATCGGTGCCGGTCCGGTCAAGGTCATCCACGACGTCAGCGAAATGGACAAGGTCCAGCCGGGCGACGTGCTGGTTTCCGACATGACCGACCCGGATTGGGAGCCAGTGATGAAGCGCGCCAGCGCCATCGTCACCAACCGCGGTGGGCGTACCTGCCATGCGGCGATCATCGCCCGCGAGCTGGGTATTCCCGCTGTGGTGGGTTGTGGCAACGCCACCGAGCTACTGAAAGACGGCCAGCGCGTCACCGTTTCCTGCGCCGAAGGCGACACTGGTCTGATCTTCGATGGCGAGCTGGGTTTCGACATCCGCCAGAACTCCATCGACGCCATGCCGGAACTGCCGTTCAAGATCATGATGAACGTCGGTAACCCGGACCGCGCCTTTGACTTCGCACACCTACCCAACGAAGGCGTCGGCCTGGCCCGTCTCGAGTTCATCATCAACCGTATGATCGGCGTGCACCCCAAGGCACTGCTGAACTTCGACGGTCTGCCTGCAGATGTGAAGAGCAGCGTGGAGAAGCGCATCGCCGGCTACGACGATCCGGTCAACTTCTACGTCGAGAAGCTGGTCGAGGGCGTAAGCACTCTGGCCGCTGCGTTCTGGCCGAAGAAGGTCATCGTGCGCCTGTCGGACTTCAAGTCGAACGAGTACGCCAACCTGATCGGCGGCAAGTTGTACGAACCGGAAGAAGAGAACCCGATGCTCGGCTTCCGCGGTGCCTCCCGCTATATCAGCGATTCGTTCCGTGACTGCTTCGAACTCGAATGCCGCGCGATGAAGAAGGTCCGCGACGTGATGGGCCTGACCAACGTCGAGCTCATGGTGCCTTTCGTTCGTACCCTGGGCGAAGCGTCACAAGTCGTCGATCTGCTGGCCAAGTACGGCCTCAAGCGCGGCGAGAACGGCCTGCGAGTCATCATGATGTGCGAGCTGCCGTCCAATGCGCTGCTGGCAGACGAGTTCCTGGAGTTCTTCGATGGCTTCTCCATCGGCTCGAACGACATGACCCAGCTGACCCTCGGCCTGGACCGCGACTCCGGGATCATCGCCCACCTGTTCGATGAGCGTAATCCGGCGGTGAAGAAGCTGCTGGCCAACGCCATCCAGGCGTGCAACAAGGCTGGCAAGTACATCGGTATCTGTGGTCAGGGGCCTTCGGATCACCCGGATCTGGCCAGGTGGCTGATGGAACAGGGCATCGAGAGCGTCTCCCTGAATCCGGACTCGGTGCTCGATACTTGGTTCTTCCTGGCCGATCGTGAGATCTGACGGTTGAGTCGGTAACAGAAACGGGGCGTCAGCCCCGTTTTTGTTGGTGCTGATAATCGTCATTCCAGCGATTTCGTTCCGCCTAGAGCATCCAGCAGCTAATATGCGCGCCTAAAATGGCTGTACGCTGGATGTCGCCGTAATTTCCAAGCAGAAGGAGTTTCCCATGCAATACGTCACGCCCGATCTGTGCGATGCCTATCCGGACCTGGTGCAGGTCGTCGAGCCGCTGTTCAGCAACTTCGGTGGTCGCGATTCCTTCGGTGGCGAGATCGTGACCATCAAATGTTTCGAGGACAATTCGCTGGTCAAGGACCAGGTCGACGTCGACGGAACCGGCAAGGTGCTGGTGGTCGACGGCGGTGGCTCGCTGCGTCGTGCACTGCTGGGCGACATGCTTGCGGAAAAGGCGGCGCGCAACGGCTGGGCAGGCTTGGTCATCTATGGCTGTGTTCGTGATGTTGACGTGCTCGCGCAGACCGAACTGGGCGTCCAGGCACTAGCTAGCCATCCGATGAAGACGGACAAGCGTGGGATCGGTGATCTCAACGTTCCGGTGACGTTTTGCGGTGTGACGTTCCGTCCCGGTGAATACGTATATGCCGACAACAACGGCATCATCGTGTCGCCTGAGCCGCTTTCCATGCCGGAGTAAACCGGCTTTAAGGCTGTATTTGCCATCACTCCTGAGCCCGGCGATGCCGGGCTTTTCATGACTAGCGACGGAACGGATAGATGCGGGAAACCGAAAGCGAACAGCACGGGCTGATCCACGCCTTTGTTCTCGATGGCAGCGGCGGGGCTCGCCAGATTGCCTATAGCGATCTGCCTGAACTGCAGCTTGCGGCCAATGAGAGCGTCTGGCTGCATTGGGACCGCGGCCAGCCCCAGGCGCAGGATTGGCTGCGCAGGCGAAGCGGGCTCAGTGGGTTCGCTTGCGATGTACTGCTTGAGGAAAATACGCGTCCGCGCGTCTTGGCATTGCCGCAGGAAGAGCTCTTGCTGTTCTTGCGAGGGGTGAATCTGAACCCCGATGCCGAACCGGAAGATATGGTTTCCGTACGTGTATTTGCCGATCGAAAGCGGGTCATTTCGCTTCGCCTTCGGCCACTGCGCTCCACCGAAGTAGTGATTGGATTGCTGTCGGAGGGTAGGGGGCCGAAATCGACCTCTGAACTGCTGCTCTATTTGGCAGAGGCGATGACCGAGCGAGTCGATGACCTGGTCACTCAGCTGACTGAGCGCATTGACGCCGAGGAAGAGCGGCTCGAGGGTGATGAGCAATACACCTTGGAGCACGCTTCGATGCTTTCCTTGCGCCGGCAGGCCGCGAGCTTGCGGCGCTTCCTGCTGCCACAGCGTGAGCTCTACGGCCAGATGACGCGTAATCAACCGAGCTGGTTTGCCGAGGATGACACAGAGTACTGGAACGAGTTGAGCAACCGGCTCATCCGTTACCTGGAAGAACTCGAGATGGTCCGCGAGCGCGTGAACCTGGTGTTGGAGTCGGAACATCGCCGGTTGAGCGAGCGGATGAACCGCACCATGTACCTGCTTGCTGTCATCACCGGCTTTTTCCTGCCGCTGAGCTTTTTGACCGGGCTGCTGGGGATCAACGTGGGTGGTATTCCTGGAGCAGAGTTTTCCTACGGGTTCGTCGTTGCCTGCATGCTCATCGGCGGTGTTGCGCTGTTGCAGTGGTGGGTCCTGCGCCGACTGCGTTGGGTGTGAATGTGACTCCCACCTAACTGAAAGCCGTCTAGCCCACATACTTTAGCGAGGTTTGCATGCGCGATCCCTTTGAAGAATCCCTGCGCGACCTGCTCAACAAGCCCTCGGCTCATGACGACGACGCTTGTCTGGGCCGTGTCCTGAAAACGGCCAACCGGCAGGTTGGCGCTGGCGACCTGTTCGGACTGATCGGTCATTGGCTGCAGGCCTTGATGATCGCAGTCAGCAGCGGCTCAGGTCATGTCGCTCCGGTTTCCCGCCGGGAAACACCCAACTGTTCGTTCGATAAGGCTGACTGATCATGGAATTCGATCCCTGGACCCAAAGTCTGTTGTCGGCGATGAGCTCCCTCTGGGCCTCTGTCGCCGCGTTCATCCCCCGGTTGTTCGGCGCTTTGGTCGTCGTCCTGCTTGGTTTCGTCGTCGCGAAGCTCCTCGATACCCTGCTTTCCAAAGTGCTTGCCAAGGTGGGCCTGGACCGACTGATGGCGGGTACCGGGCTGACCAAGCTGCTGGGGCGGGCGGGGATCCGGATTCCGGTTTCCGCTCTGATCGGCAAGGTCGTGTACTGGTTCGTGTTGCTCATCTTCCTGGTTTCGGCTGCCGAATCGCTGGGGCTGGAGCGAGTATCGGCGACGCTGGATATGCTGGCCCTCTACGTACCCAAGGTTTTCGGTGCGGCACTGATCCTGCTCGCTGGCGTTCTCCTGGCGCAGTTGCTCAGCGGCCTGGTTCGTGGCGCGGCAGAGGGCGTCGGGCTGGATTATGCCAATGGCTTGGCGCGTATGGCGCAAGGGCTGGTGATCATCATCAGCATCTCTGTTGCGATCGGGCAGCTCGAGGTCAAGACCGAACTCCTCAACTATGTCATCGCCATCGTGCTGATCACTGTCGGTCTGGCAGTTGCGCTTGCGTTTGGCCTCGGTAGCCGCGAGCTGGTATCGCAGATTCTGGCTGGCATCTACGTGCGTGAGCTTTACGAGGTGGGGCAGCGAGTGAGCTTGGCGGATATCGAAGGACAGATCGAGGAGATCGGAACGGTCAAGACATTGCTACTGACCGACGACGGCGAACTGGCTTCTGTTGCTAACAAAGTGCTGCTCGAACAACGCGTTGGCAGCCGTTAGCCTTGCGATTCTGGTAAAGTACGTCGCCTTTTTTCCGGTTTGCTTAAATGGCGGCCGTGCCTCCGACTGTCGGCTCGAAGCGTCTTGACTAAAACCCCATCGTCCATATCGCGCTACGACCCCCGCCAGCTCACCGACGAAGAGCTGGTGCAGCACGCTCATGTCGAACTATTTCATATAACGCGCGCATATGAAGAGCTCATGCGGCGATATCAGCGCACGCTGTTCAATGTATGTGCGCGTTACTTGGGGAACGAGCGGGACGCCGATGATGTATGTCAGGAAGTTATGCTCAAGGTTTTATATGGGCTGAAAAACTTCGAGGGAAAATCGAAATTCAAGACGTGGCTATATAGCATCACGTATAACGAGTGTATTACTCAGTATCGCAAAGAACGCCGTAAGCGGCGCTTGCTTGACGCGCTCAGTCTCGATCCGCTTGAAGAGGCGTCCGACGAGAAAGCGCCGAAGATCGAAGAGAAAACCGGGCTCGACCGTTGGCTCGTGCATGTGAATCCGATCGATCGAGAGATATTGGTGTTGCGTTTTGTTGCTGAACTTGAGTTTCAGGAAATCGCGGACATCATGCATATGGGTTTGAGCGCAACGAAGATGCGTTACAAGCGAGCGCTCGATAAGCTGCGCGAAAAATTTTCCGATACTACTGAAACTTAATCCTGGAAATTTGTCTGATACCTTGCGAACAGCTTGGGCATACAGACAGCCGGTTTCCTTAGATTGTTCTGATTCTAACCACCAGATGGGGATTTACGGATGAAACTTAAAAACACCTTAGGCGTAGTTATCGGTTCGATGGTTGCCGCCACTTCTCTCAACGCGCTGGCCCAGGGTCAGGGTGCCGTAGAAGTGGAAGCGTTCGGTAAGCACTATTTCACCGATAGCTCGCGTGACGTGCAGCGTGACGGCGAGCTCTACGGCGCTGGCGTCAGCTACTTCCTTACCGACGACGTGTCTCTGGGCCTGTCCTACGGTGAATATCATGACCTGACTTCCAAGGATCCGGTCGGCGCCGATGGCAGTCACAAGAACATCAAGGGCAGCCTTACTTCTCTGGACGCTGCCTACCACTTCGGCGCGCCAGGCGTAGGCCTGCGTCCGTACGTCTCTGCTGGCGTGGCTCATCAGAGCATCGGTCAGGCGGCTCGTAGCGGCCGTGACAGCAGCACCTTCGCCAATGTTGGTACCGGTCTGAAGTACTACTTCACCGAGAACTTCTTTGCCAAGGCCAGCGTCGACGGCATGTACAACATCGATGCAGACGAAGCCGAGTGGATGGCTGGCGTTGGTGTCGGTCTGAACTTCGGTGGCGGTGCTCGCGAGGTTGCAGCGGTCGAGCCGACTCCAGAGCCGGCACCGGCTCCGATCGTGGACACTGAGCCGGAGCCAGCTCCTGAACTGGTCCGCGTCGAACTGGACGTCAAGTTCGATTTCGACAAGTCGCGCGTTCGTGAAGAAAGCTACAGCGACATCAAGAACCTCGCTGACTTCATGCAGCAGTACCCGCAGACCAACACCACTGTCGAAGGTCACACCGACTCCGTTGGTACTGACCAGTACAACCAGCGTTTGTCCGAGCGTCGTGCCGAAGCAGTGCGCAACGTTCTGGTCAACGAGTACGGTGTTGAAGGCGGTCGCGTGAACTCCGTAGGTTACGGTGAGTCCCGTCCGGTTGCTGACAACGCCACCGAGGAAGGTCGTCAGATCAACCGTCGCGTTGAAGCAGAAGTGGAAGCTCAGGTTCAGTAATCTGGGTTAGCTATATCTAGAAAGGCCCGGCTAGTCCGGGCTTTTCTTTGTCCGTAGGAAAAGCAACTATTTCTACGTGATGATTTTGCTGTGGCGGGTGCTGCACGGTGATGGCTGGTTGACCGACACGGCATTGCTACAGCGGATACGTGTGTAGACGTTGGTCGCCGTTTCGATGGAAGTAGACGGGCAACGACGACAGCCAGGCAATAAAAAACCCCGCCGAGGCGGGGTTTTTTATTGCTTTACGGCGTCATCAGACTTCGACGACCTTGATCTTGGCCTTCTCCGCAGCGTCACGGAATTCGGCGATCTGGTCGAAAGACAGGTAGCGATAGATATCGGCAGCCATGCTATCGATGTTCTTCGCGTACTCCATGTATTCCCCGACTGTCGGCAGCTTGCCGATAATGGAGGCTACCGCTGCCAGTTCGGCCGATGCCAGGTAGACGTTGGTGGCGTCGCCCAGGCGGTTCGGGAAGTTACGGGTCGACGTGGACACGACAGTCGAACCGGTCTGAACGCGAGCCTGGTTACCCATGCACAGGGAGCAGCCCGGCATTTCCATACGCGCGCCCGCTTTGCCGTAGATGCCGTAGTAGCCTTCCTCGGTCAGCTGGTGAGCGTCCATCTTGGTCGGCGGAGCCAGCCACAGGCGGGTCGGAATGCCACCCTTGACCTTGTCGAGCAGCTTGCCGGCAGCGCGGAAGTGACCGATGTTGGTCATGCAGGAACCGATGAAGACTTCGTCGATCTTCTCGCCAGCAACGGTGGACAGCAGGCGCGCATCGTCCGGGTCGTTCGGTGCGCAGAGCACGGGCTCTTTCACTTCGGCCAGGTCGATTTCGATCACTGCAGCGTATTCGGCGTCCTTGTCTGCTGCCAGCAGCTTCGGATCGGCGAGCCATGCTTCCATCGCCTGAGCGCGGCGCTCCAGAGTGCGGGCATCACCGTAACCCTCGCTGATCATCCAGCGCAGCATGGTGATGTTGGACTTCAGGTACTCGGCGATCGAGTCTTCCGGCAGCTTGATGGTGCAGCCAGCAGCCGAACGCTCGGCGGAAGCGTCGGACAGCTCGAATGCCTGCTCCACGGTGAGCTGGTTGAGACCTTCGATTTCGAGGATGCGGCCGGAGAAGATGTTCTTCTTGCCCTTCTTCTCGACAGTCAGCAGGCCCTGCTGAATGGCGTAGTAGGGGATGGCATGAACCAGGTCGCGCAGGGTGATGCCAGGCTGCATCTGACCCTTGAAGCGCACCAGTACGGATTCCGGCATGTCCAGCGGCATGACGCCAGTGGCGGCAGCGAAGGCGACCAGGCCGGAACCGGCCGGGAAGGAGATACCGATCGGGAAGCGGGTGTGCGAGTCACCACCGGTACCAACGGTATCCGGCAGCAACATGCGGTTCAGCCAGCTGTGGATGATGCCGTCGCCCGGACGCAGGGACACGCCGCTGCGGTTCATGATGAAGTCCGGCAGGGTGTGGTGGGTGTTGACGTCGATCGGCTTCGGATAGGCAGCGGTATGGCAGAACGACTGCATGACCAGGTCGGCGGAGAAGCCCAGGCAAGCCAGGTCCTTCAGCTCGTCGCGGGTCATCGGGCCGGTGGTGTCCTGGGAGCCGACTGTGGTCATCTTCGGTTCGCAGTAGGTGCCCGGACGTACGCCCTGGCCTTCCGGCAGGCCGCAGGCGCGACCGACCATCTTCTGCGCGAGGGTGAAGCCTTTGCCGCTGTCGGCCGGCGCTTCCGGCTTCTTGAACAGCGTGGACGGTGCCAGACCCAGCTCGGCGCGGGCCTTCTCGGTCAGGCCGCGGCCGATGATCAGCGGAATACGACCGCCAGCACGGACCTCGTCCAGCAGGACGTCGGTTTTCAGTTCGAAGGTGGTGATGACTTCATCGGTGCCGTGCTTGCAAACCTTGCCAGCGTACGGATAGACGTCGATCACGTCGCCCATGGCCAGGTTGCTGCAATCGAATTCGATCGGCAGGGCGCCGGCGTCTTCCATGGTGTTGTAGAAGATCGGAGCGATCTTGGTGCCGAAGCAGAAGCCACCGGCGCGCTTGTTCGGCACGTTCGGGATGTCGTCACCGAAGAACCACAGTACGGAGTTGGTGGCCGACTTGCGCGAGGAACCGGTGCCGACCACGTCGCCGACGTAAGCAACCGGGAAGCCTTTGGCCTTCAGTTCTTCCATCTGCTTGATCGGGCCGACCGAGCCCGGTACGTCCGGGTTGATGCCGTCGCGGGCCATTTTCAGCATGGCCAGGGCGTGCAGCGGGATGTCAGGGCGCGACCAGGCATCCGGAGCAGGCGACAGGTCGTCGGTGTTGGTTTCGCCGGTGACCTTGAATACGGACAGGGAGACTTTTTCGGCGACTGCCGGGCGGTTGGTGAACCACTCGCCGTCGGCCCAGGACTGCATCACAGCCTTGGCATGCTCGTTACCGGCTTTGGCTTTCTCGGCTACGTCGTGGAAGGCGTCGAACATCAGCAGCGTGTGCTTCAGCTGCTCGGCGGCAACTGCGCCCAGCTCGGCGCTGTCCAGCAGATCGACCAGAGTGGCGATGTTGTAACCGCCCTGCATGGTGCCCAGCAGCTCGACGGCGCGCTGCTTGCTCAGCAACGGCGAGGAGGTTTCGCCTTTGGCCAGGGCGGACAGGAAACCGGCCTTGACGTAGGCGGCTTCGTCGACGCCAGCAGGGACGCGGTTGGTGATCAGATCAACGAGGAATTCTTCTTCGCCGGCCGGCGGGTTCTTCAGCAGCTCGACCAGACCTGCGGTTTGCTCGGCGTTCAGCGGCTGGGGCACGACGCCCTGGGCGGCACGCTCTTCTACGTGTTTGCGATAGGCTTCAAGCACAGTTTTTACCCTCATCATTGGTCCCTTGGGTGTTTCGGGACGCGCATCCGGAAGCTGTTTTCAAAGTTTTACGCCGGGCAGGCGAGGCCGGATGGGCAGGAGAGAGGCAAATCCGCGCATCCGGCACGCAGCCGGTTCAACTGTGCTCGTGACGCTTTGAAAACAGCTTCGTATGGAATGTGGCGCCAAAAACGGCGGGCCGATACTACTGGAAATGGCCCCGAAAGTTAAGTCGAGCGCCAGTGGTGATCGCCGCGTAGGCTGCGTGAGCTTGCGCGACAGATTTCGCTCGGGCCCGCGGGGCCTGGGCCTGTGGCGATGTGCGAGGTGTCCGCGCTTCAAACAAGGGTGACCCTGGTAGGACAAAAGTCTAAGATGCTCGACCCGCCATCAACCTGCTTCAGTCATGTCCTCACAGCGCATCAAAACTCCCTGCATTGGTCTTTGCTCGACGGTGTACGGCGATATCGTCTGCCGTGGATGCAAGCGATTCCATCATGAGGTGGTTAACTGGAACGCCTATGGCGAAGAGGAAAAACGGGCGGTGTGGCGGCGTTTGGAAATCCTCCTGGCACAGGTCATGGCAGCCAAGCTTGAAGTGTTCGATGCCGAGCTGTTGCGCCAGCAGCTGGAGACGCGGCAGATCCGCTTCGTAGTGGGGCAGTCGCCTTATTGCTGGGCCTATCAGTTGATCGCGCGCGGTGCACGGGTGATTCAGCAGCTCGAAGCTTATGGCGTTGCTTTGCTACCCGAATTCCGTGACCGACCGCTGCCGGAACTGCGCGACGCGATCGATCAGGAGTTCTTCCTGCTTTCCGAGGCGCATTACGAACGCTACATCGCGCCGCGCTTCTTGGCTGAAGGTATCGACTCCAGGGTCTGATGAAAGCCCTGCGGACCAGCGCTTTCGCTCAGATTAGCCTGACTCAGTGGCGAACCAGGTCTTCGAGGTGATCGATTATGTCGTTGGGCTTGAGCACCAGGACGTCGCTTTCCAGCGTGTCGAGCACTACCTCGGCAGTGTTACCCATCAGCGCGCCAGAAAATCCGGTTCTTGCCACGGTGCCGATCACGGTGACGACGGCCTTGAGCTGATGGCAAACGCGCGGAATCAGCGCATCGGCCGGACCCTCCTCGACATGTAGCTGGGCGTCGGGAATCTGGAACTCTTCCTGGAACTGCTTGCAGGCGTCTCTGTAGCGGGCTTCGATGGTTTCCTTGAGCTGGAATGCCGGGTCGGCGGCCGAAAGCATCGCTGAAGGATGCGCACTGATGACGTGCAGTTTGCCGTCGGCGAGGCTGGCGATCTCATAGCCGTGATTGATGATCGTCGCGTGCAGCGTGCGGTGTTCCAGATCGGCGTTGCCGACGTCCACCGCGGCGAGAATGTTTCCACCTGTCCAAGGCTTGTCGGTTTTCACCATCAGTACCGGGCTGGGGCAATAGCGCAGCAGCTTCCAGTCTTCGGGGGTGAGCAGGGCGCGCTTGAGGGGATTGTCCGGCACGTGCTGCTTGACCACCAGTCCGCAACCTTCGGCCTGCTGCACGTTGATGATGGTCTGATGGATGCTCTCGTGCCACGCCTGTTGGGTGGTCACTTGATGGCCTTCGCCCGTCAGTTGCTCGCTCAATGCAGTCAGATGGGCACTGTGGTCGTGCTTGGCATCGCACACCAGCAGATGCAGGTGGGACTGGCTGACACTTGCGATCAGTCGCGCACGTTTGAGTGCCAGCTCTTGTGGCTGGTTCGGGTCAATTACCACGAGGATGCAGCGAATGGCTTGCATGATCGGCTCCATTTCCAGATTCGGGTTGGTCAACTATAGACAAGCCTGCGATGCCGGCCGTGATGTATATCAAGCAAGGCTGGCTGCTCCGCGCGGCATTCGCAATAATGCCCGCCCAGTGTTCGGCGGTGCCATGTAACTGCCGGCTTATTATGTTCCTGAATATGCAAGGCTAGACATGCTTCCTGATCTCAACGAATTTCTCGGTTGTGCCACACCTGCCGCATGGGTGGATGCAGCGTTGCAGAATCAGGATGTGATGCTGATCGATCATGGCAATTGCGAGAAAAAGGCGGCAGGCGCGGCGTTTCAGTTGATGTTCCGCTACGTCGATAAGCCGGACCTGCAGAACAAGATGTCGCGCCTCGCCCGTGAGGAGTTGCGTCATTTCGAGCAGGTGCTGGCGATCGTACGCCGACGGGAGATCCCCCTGAAAAACGTTGGCTCGTCACGCTACGCAGCTGGGCTGCGCGAACTCGTACGTAATCATGAGCCGTACCGGCTAACCGATACGCTGGTGATCGGTGCCTTTATCGAGGCACGTTCCTGCGAGCGTTTCGCCATGCTGGTTCCGCATCTGGATGAGGAGTTGGGCAAGTTCTACCACGGGCTGCTCAAATCGGAAGCGCGGCACTTTCAGGACTATCTCAAGCTGGCGTACCAATACGGCGATGCGGCCGATGTCGATGCGACGATCATCCGGGTGCGTGAACGCGAGCGCGAGCTGATCGAAAGCCCGGACGCCGAATTTCGCTTTCACAGCGGCGTACCGCTGGCGGCTTAATTCAGATCGAATGGGGCTTGCTGGAAGCCGCTCTCGTCGACCTGTAACGCCCAGCCTTGCTGGTCCCAATCGCCGAGCACGATACGCCGCGCCGGGTGGCCGTCGACTTCCAGTTCATGTGTCGCGGGGCGATGGGTGTGGCCATGTATCAGGGTCCGCACGCCATGCTCGGCGAGCACGCGAGGGATCAGTTCCGGGGTGACATCGATGATGTCCGAAGCCTTCATGCGCGTCTGGGCGCGACTTTCATCGCGCAGTTTGCGCGCCAGTTTTCGGCGAGTGGACAGCGGTAGATTACGCAGGATGAACAGGCTGAGCGGATTGCGCAGCAAGCGCCGTAGCCGCATGTAGCCTTCGTCGCGGGTACACAGGCTGTCGCCATGCATCAGCAGGACACGCTCACCGCCGAACTCGACCACACTGGGGTCGCCCAGCAGCGTGCAGCCCGCCGCGCGGCAGAAGCCCTTGCCCAGCATGAAGTCACGATTGCCATGCATCAGGTAGATGCGCGTACCGCGTTCGCTCAGGGCGCGTAACGCGTTGGCGATAGATTGCTGGAAGGGCGTCATGGCGTCGTCGCCGATCCAGACCTCGAAAAAGTCGCCGAGGATGTACAGCGCTTCGGCCTGGCGGGCGCGAGTGGCGAGAAAATGCAGAAACGCCCGGGTAATGTCCGGGCGTTCCTCTTCCAGGTGCAGATCGGAGATCAGCAGGATCACTCGCGGTTACTCGACGATTTCCGCTTTCTCGATCACCACATCCTCCACCGGAACGTCCTGGTGGCCGGACTTCATGGTGGTCGCCACGGCCTTGATCTTTTCGACCACGTCCATGCCTTCGGTTACTTCGCCAAACACGGCGTAACCCCAGCCCTGAACGGTTGGCGCGCTGTGGTCGAGGAAGTCGTTGTCCTTCACGTTGATGAAGAACTGCGCGGAAGCGGAGTGTGGCTCCATGGTGCGGGCCATGGCCAGGGTGCCGGTCTTGTTCGACAGGCCGTTGTTGGCCTCGTTCTTGATGGGCGCGCGAGTCGGCTTTTGCTTCATGCCAGACTCGAAACCGCCACCCTGGATCATGAAGTTGCTGATCACGCGATGGAAGATGGTGCCGTCGTAGTGACCGCTCTTCACGTATTCCTTGAAGTTGGCAGTGGTTTCCGGCGCTTTGTCTTCGAACAGGTTGACGGTGATGACGCCATAGTTGGTGTGCAGTTTGATCATCGGGGAGAGATTCCGTTTTCGTGGGGCTGGCCAAGTGCGGGGCAGGCCGCTGCAAGGGTCGTCGTACCGAACGCCGTCAAGCGCTGATGGCAATGCCGCCTTGGGCGTATTGCTCTGTCAGGGGGTTGACGGGTCCGCTATGATAAGCGCTTTGATTTGGTCGGCCTACCCTGAGCCGCACTCGCTGATCGTTAAGGACATCATGAGCAAGCCCGAGACTCCCGCCGCTAGCAACTTTCTCCGTCCGATCGTCCAGGCCGACCTGGATTCCGGCAAGCACGCCAAGATCGTTACCCGCTTCCCGCCTGAGCCCAATGGCTACCTGCATATCGGCCACGCCAAATCGATCTGCCTGAATTTCGGTCTGGCGAAGGAGTTCGGTGGTGAGTGCAACCTGCGCTTCGACGATACCAACCCGGCCAAGGAAGACCAGGAATACATCGACGCCATCAAGAGTGATGTCGAATGGCTGGGCTTTCAGTGGGCGGGCGAGGAGCGCTATGCCTCCAACTATTTCGATCAGCTGCACGAGTGGGCTGTCCACCTGATCAAGGCCGGCAAGGCCTATGTTTGTGATCTGACGCCTGAGCAAGCGCGTGAATATCGTGGCAGCCTGACCGAACCCGGCAAGAACAGCCCGTTCCGGGAGCGGTCGGTGGAGGAAAATCTCGATCTGTTTGCGCGCATGAAAGCCGGCGAATTCCCGGATGGTGCCCGTGCGCTACGGGCGAAGATCGACATGGCTTCGCCCAACATGAACCTGCGCGATCCTATCCTCTATCGCATTCGCCACGCGCATCATCACCAGACCGGCGACAAGTGGTGCATCTACCCTAGCTACGATTTCACTCATGGCCAATCTGACGCGATTGAGGGCATCACGCATTCGATCTGCACATTGGAATTCGAGGATCACCGTCCGCTGTACGAGTGGTTCCTGGCCAGCTTGCCGGTGCCGGCGCAGCCGCGTCAGTACGAATTCGCCCGCCTCAACCTGAACTACACCATCACCAGCAAGCGCAAGCTCAAGCAGCTGGTCGATGAGAAGCATGTGAGTGGTTGGGACGACCCGCGGATGTCGACGCTTTCGGGCTTTCGTCGTCGCGGTTACACCCCGGCGTCGATCCGCAACTTCTGCGACATGATCGGTGTGAATCGCGCCGGTGGCGTCGTCGACATCGGTATGCTGGAGTTCGCCATCCGCGAAGATCTCGATGCCAACGCAGCCCGTGCCATGTGCGTGCTCAAACCGCTCAAGGTGGTGATTACCAACTATCCGGAAGGTCAGGTCGAGAACCTCGAACTGCCGCGCCATCCCAAGCAGGATATGGGCGTACGGGTGCTGCCATTCAGCCGCGAAATCTATATCGACGCCGGCGACTTCGAGGAAGTCCCTCCGGCAGGGTTCAAACGGCTGATTCCGGGCGGCGAGGTCCGCCTGCGCGGCAGCTACGTCATTCGTGCCGATGAAGCCGTCAAGGATGATCAGGGCAATATCCTGGAGCTGCGCTGTTCCTATGACGAGAACACCCTCGGCAAGAATCCGGAAGGACGCAAGGTCAAGGGCGTGATCCACTGGGTGCCGGCCGCCGAGAGCGTAGAGTGCGAGGTGCGCCTGTACGATCGCCTGTTCCGCTCGGCCAATCCGGAAAAGGACGAGGAGGGCGGTAGCTTCCTCGACAACATCAATCCGGAGTCGCTGGTCGCGCTCAAGGGTTGCCGTGCAGAGCCATCGCTAGCCAATGCCGAACCTGAGGAGCGGTTTCAGTTCGAGCGCGAAGGCTATTTCTGCGCCGACATCAGGGACAGTAAGCCGGGCGCCCCTGTCTTCAACCGCACCGTCACGCTGCGTGACTCCTGGGGTCAATGATGGCGCTGTCGATCTACAACACGCTGACCAAGACCAAGGAAGCGTTCCGCCCGCTGGAAGACAACAAGGTGCGCATGTACGTCTGTGGCATGACGGTCTATGACTTCTGCCACATCGGTCATGCACGGGTGATGATCGCGTTCGACGTGGTCACCCGTTGGCTGCGCCATCGCGGCTACGATGTGACCTACGTACGTAACATCACCGACATCGACGACAAGATCATTCGTCGTGCCAGCGAGAACGGCGAGCCGTTCCAGGCGCTGGTCGAGCGCATGATCGCCGCCATGCACGAGGACGAAACTCGCCTCAACGTGCTGCGTCCGGATATCGAGCCACGTGCGACGGACCATATCGCCGGCATGCACACGATGATCCAGACGCTCATCGATAAAGGCTTCGCCTATGCACCGGGCAATGGTGATGTCTATTACCGGGTCGGCAAGTTCGTCGGTTACGGCAAGCTGTCGCGGCGCAAGATCGAGGACCTGAAGATCGGCGCGCGCATCGAGGTCGATGAGGCCAAGCAAGATCCACTGGATTTCGTGCTGTGGAAGGGCGCGAAGCCAGGTGAGCCGAGCTGGGATTCGCCCTGGGGTGCCGGTCGTCCGGGCTGGCATATCGAGTGCTCGGTGATGTCGACCTGCTGCCTGGGCGAGACCTTCGACATTCATGGTGGTGGCCCGGACCTGGTGTTCCCGCACCATGAGAACGAGATCGCGCAGAGCGAAGCAGCCACCGGCAAGCAGTACGCCAATGCCTGGATGCACGCCGGCGCGGTGCGTGTCGATGGCGAGAAGATGTCCAAGAGCCTGGGCAACTTCTTCACCATTCGCGAAGTGCTGGAAAAGTACCATCCCGAGGTGGTGCGCTATCTGCTGGTTTCCAGCCACTATCGCAGCCCGATCAACTACTCCGAAGACAGCTTGCGCGAAGCCAAGAGCGCGCTGGAGCGTTTTTACAATGGCCTCAAGGGTCTGCCGGAGGCTCAGCCTGCCGGCGGCGATGAGTTTGTTGCGCGCTTCGCTGCGGCGATGGATGACGACTTCAACTCGCCGGAAGCCTGCGCGGTGCTATTCGAGATGATCCGTGAGGTGAACCGTCTGCGTGAGTCCGATCTGCCCGCCGCGGCGGCGCTGGCTGCACGTCTCAAGGAGCTGGCGGATGTATTGGGCGTGCTGCAACTCGAGCCTGAAACTTTCCTGCAAGCTGGTGCGGCGGGGAAAGTCGATGCCACTGAGGTCGAGGCGTTGATCGCTGCGCGCCTCACGGCTCGGGCTGAAAAGAACTGGGCGGAATCCGATCGTATCCGCGACCAGCTCACCGCGATGGGGGTGGTGCTGGAGGATGGCAAAGGCGGGACGACCTGGCGTCTGGCTGAGTAAGTAGCGTCGGGATAAAAAGACGGCACCGAAAGGTGCCGTTCTTGTTTCATCTTCTGCAATTACCGATGCAGATGCTCGGCGGCGTGCAGCGTATTTTCCAGCAGGCAGGCACGAGTCATCGGGCCTACTCCACCCGGAACCGGGGTGATCCAGGCGGCGCGTTCGCTGGCTGGTCCGAATTCGACGTCGCCCAGTAGGCGCCCGTCGGCCTGGCGGTTGATGCCTACGTCGATGATGATCGCTCCTGGCTTGATCCATTCACCCCTCACCAGGCCGGTGATGCCCGTCGCTACCACGACCAGATCGGCACGGCGAACGTGCTCTTCGAGGTTGCGGGTGAAGCGGTGGGTAACGGTGGTGGTGCAGCCAGCCAGCAGCAGCTCCAGCGCCATTGGGCGACCGACAATGTTGGATGCACCCACAACGACCGCATCCAGGCCATGCAGATCGACACCGGTGCTCTCCAGCAACGTGATGATTCCCTTTGGCGTGCAAGGGCGCAGCAGCGGCATGCGTTGGGCGAGGCGGCCGACGTTATAGGGATGGAAACCATCCACATCCTTGTCCGGACGGATGCGCTCGAGCAGTTGCGAAGCATCGAGGTGCTTTGGCAGCGGCAGTTGCACAAGGATGCCGTCGATGGACGTGTCGTCGTTGAGCTGATCGATCAGCGCAAGCAGATCTTCCTGACGAGTATCGCTCGGCAGGTCATGGGCCACGGAGTTGAAGCCCACTTCCTCACAATCCTTGCGCTTGTGCGCCACATAAACCTGGGAAGCTGGGTCGCTGCCCACCAGGATCACGGCGAGGCCGGGAGCGCGAAGCCCTTGGGCGCGGCGTTCGGCAACACGACCGGAGATCTGTTGGCGAATGTTGGCAGCAATCGTTTTACCGTCGATCAGTTTTGCGGTCATGACGCTTGGTTAACCATTGGAGAGGACTTGGAAAGGGCGCGTATTCTCGCATGTCGCGGCGATGTGGCAAAGGCGAAGCAGCCATCAGCACCTGTAACTCCTTTATCTAACTGAAATTTTTTTCAATTTGCTGTTGACGACTGTTTGGAGCCTCTATAACATTCGCCCCGCTTGTCGAGCACAGCCTGCTGCTGGGTAAGATGGCTTTCGGAGAGGGTGACTTCTTCAATAGCCGGAGCTTCAAGTCTGCGCTCCGAACAGAATGCAGATAAAGCGCCCGTAGCTCAGCTGGATAGAGCATCCGCCTTCTAAGCGGATGGTCGCAGGTTCGAGTCCTGCCGGGTGCGCCATTTCGGGCTCTGGCACAAGCAAATGCAATATGGTGGGCGTAGCTCAGTTGGTAGAGCACAGGATTGTGGCTCCTGGTGTCGAGGGTTCGATCCCCTTCGTCCACCCCATATTCCAGAAAGCGCCAGGCATTGCCTGGCGTTTTCGTTTAAGTCCTGCTTGGCGGACGTGGTGAAATTGGTAGACACACCAGATTTAGGTTCTGGCGCCGCAAGGTGTGAGAGTTCGAGTCTCTCCGTCCGCACCATCACATGATTTCGAGGCTTTGCAAGAAGAATCGAAAATCTCTAAAAGCCCCGTAACAGGGGCTTTTTTGTATCTGCGATTTTAATACGTGAGGTTACGATTCCGTACTGCCGCGGTTTGCGTGCTCACCAGCAGAGTATGCGTAGTGCAGTATGGGTTTATCCTCGTTGCCACAGACGACTCAGTCGATGCCGTGCGGAGCGTTGCAGCTCCGGTGGTTCGGGCCAGTGGGGCTTCTTGTTTTCGCATTGTACGATGCCGCTGGTCCCGAGCCTCAGGCGCCAGCGCTGGGCTGACGGAAAGTGCTCGCCGGGATTGGTATGCAACAGCAACAGGTTGTAGTCGTGCTGCTTTTCGATGGGGTGGGCCTGGACTGAACCTTTGCTGTCATCGCTAGCGGAATCATCGTCTTCGGCCTGGACAAACAGCTTGTTGTGGCTCGCCTGGATCATCGCGCAAAGCTGTTCGCAATCCAGCGTGAGCCGCTCCCGAATTTCGTCGTGCTCCAGTGCCGCCTTGTCCAGCGTCAGCAGAACGCGATAGCAGATGATCTGTCGCTCTTCGTTGGCGGCCCACTTGCCGGAGTGTTCCCGAACCAACGGCGGCAGATCAGGCAGCTTGCGATAGTCGAGCCAGACCCGTTGCTGTGCGAGTACCTTACGGGTGTAGGGCATCAGCAGGCGAATCTTCCAGCGCGGCTTGCCTTTGCGCAGTCTGCGGGTGATGGCAGTGATCATGTCGTCGCGCAGCAGATCGCGGATGGCATAGACCAGCGCGATCACCAGCAGAAGGGTGAGCGAGAGCTTCTCACTGGCATCCCGCGCGTTGAACAGGAAGTAGGTGAAAAGCGACATGATCAGCATCGTCGACATCGCCTTGACCAGTTTGTGGGTGCCGGCCCCAAGCTGCGTAATCTTCGAACGCAACAGTACCGGGTACTCGAGCAGCCGGTGATACAGCGCCATGCGGTTCCATATCCGTGTAGGGGTTCCGTGGAAGTCGCTCAGATATCCACACTCCTTGCGGTATCTGCGTTCCTGGCGCAGGAACTTCGCCACCGATTGCTTGAGTTCTTCGTCGAGCGCCGCGTAGCCCTCGAGGGTCATGCTTTCCAGCAGGAATTGCTCGGCATGCCACGAGAAATAGATGTCCATCTGGCGGAAGTAGCGCTGCTGGTTGCTCTGCTTCGGGCTGGATTTGCGCAGGCGTTGCGCAAAGTTCTGACTGAGTCGCAGGGCGCGCGCTACGGGTTCTGCCACAGCCTGGGATGCGAGCATCTGCTGGCGCAACCGCTCCATCGAGGCCTGGTACTGGAAGAACCAGGAGCCGTACATGATTTCGTAGTGCGGTGAGAGTAGGACGAAGGATTGGTCAGCCTTGCTGATGCGGTCCTTCGATGGCATGCCAAGCAGCCCGAAACTATGCGTCAGGGTGGTAAAGAAAAACTGCTCTTCCGAGAGGGTCCAGGCCGACAGGTTGCTCTCGTGCGGAGTGAACAGATACAGCTCGATCTTGTGCCGTCCAGGCTGCTTCAGCGTGCGGGTCAGCTGCAGGCGGAAATCACCTTTGCGCTTGAGTGAAAACACGGAACCCCCAATGACAGTAGAGCGCGGCCAGCTTATCAAGCTTCGTTATCGCGTACGCCAGGCTGGCGGGTTTCTCTCTGAGCATTGCCATAGCTCCTTTTGCCTGGTCCCAGGCTATGCAGGAACGAGAGGACAACTGCTCGCCGTATTCGCAAGGTTGCGCTAGTTCACCGCGGCTGACCGCGCTCGCGGCATCTCCAGGCAATGCGCTTGTCTGCCGCTCACAGTTTGCTGCTGGCAAATTGAACCATCGAGTTGTAGATGGAGCAGGATTCATCCTATGATCGAAACATAGGATGAATTTGAAGGTGAACCAATGTCGCTGCAGCACACCTCACGCTCTTCGCTTGTAGAGCGGGTGATCGAGCAAATGCGGTCACAGATCAATGCTGGCGAATGGTCGCCGGGTATGCGAATTCCTACCGAAAACCAACTCAGCAACTTTTTAGGCGTTGGCAGAAATACCGTCAGAGAGGCAGTGCGGGCGCTGGTTCATACCGGGGTGCTGGAGGTTCGCCAGGGTGCGGGGACGTTCGTGCTTTCCAGTCGAGACCCGTCTGGATTGCTTCAGCGACTCGACCACGCCGCGCTGCATGACCAGCTCGAAGTCCGACGGGCGCTGGAGGTCGAAGCCGCGCGTCTGGCAGCGTCGCGGCGCACGGAACAGGACCTGCAGGCTATACATGATGCTCTCGGAGCACGGGGGACCTGGAGCGATGAGGCGTCACTCGGAGCGTTCGTCGAACGAGACGCCGATTTTCATCTGAGCATTGTCCGCGCCAGCCACAACGCCACGTTGCTGGAAATGTATCAGTTCTTTTGGGCGGGGCTGCAAAACACCATTGCCAAGACGGAGGGTGAACAACAGCTCCCGGAGCCCACTTATGCGGCACACGCGGCCGTCTATGACGCCATAGCCCGGGGCCGCCCCGAGCAGGCAGCCATAGCGGCCAGCGAACTATTGGCCCCGGCGCTCGAAGCGCTGGCCAGCACGCTGGAAACTGATTCTCGAAACGCGGACGCAAGGGAGTAGAACTTTCATGGATCATTCGATCACGACGTGGGCAATTCTGCTGGTTGCCGCTTTTCTTGGCGGCGGGCTGAACGCCATTGCCGGTGGCGGTAGTTTTTTCACATTCCCGGCATTGGTTTATGCCGGCGTGCCTGCTGTGGCGGCGAATGCTTCAGGGACGCTCGCGCTTCTACCTGGTTATTTTGCAAGTACCTGGGGCTATCGAGAGGATCTGCGCCCGCCCGCAACGCTGTCGATGGGGACGCTCGTTGCCATCAGCCTGGGCGGTGGTGCAGTAGGGGCGGGCCTGTTACTGACCACGCCTGATGACGTATTTCGTGCGATCGTCCCCTGGCTATTGCTTGTTGCGACGTTGCTGTTCGCTTTCGGACCTTGGTTATTGCGTAGGTTCAAGCGCGATTCGACCGGGGATGAGGCGAATGCACTGGTGCAGGGTTTCACCTTGGCCCTTGTCAGCGTCTATGGTGGCTACTTCAATGGCGGTCTCGGCATCGTGCTGCTCGCTGCGTTCAGCTTGCTCGGCCATCGATATATCAACTCGATGCAGGGGCTCAAGAATCTGGTTTCGTCTGTACTGACCGCGATCGCCGTGTCTGTATATGCATTCGGCGGTGCGATCCTGTGGCGCGAAGCGCTGGTGATGATGCTAGCGGCGACTGTCGGCGGCTATGTCATGGCACGTGTCGGTCGCCGGCTCCCTGCAAGCCTCGTTCGGGCGGTCGTCATCGTCACCGGATCAGTCATGACAGTGCTCTTTTTCCGCGGTTGAAGCAGATGATGGCCTGTGGGCGGGGTCGTTCTCGCTTTCGTCTGTCGTAAGGGCCGGACGCACCGGGCCTTTGCCCGAGAAGTACGAAATGGCCCTGCATTGAGCTGATAGCGGTCAATGTAGGGCCACTTGATGTTGGCAGGGGTAAGCTTGCAGTCGACTACTCTGCCAAAGGGGCAGACGTCCGAGGCTATCAGCTCAGAGCCAGGCGGACGTTGATGTTCCCGCGGGCTGCTTTGGTACGGGCAAACCTGATGTGCGGCGTCGATCAGGCTTTGGGCCAGCTCACGGTCAAGGCTTGGCAGGCTGAGCTGCAGCTCGACCTCGAGGCCGAAACCACCGGGAATCTGGCCGATACCGACGATGGCGGTAACTGCGGTGTTGGCTGGCAGCGCTTGCTTTTGCTGGCCAGTGACGAACTTCAGAGTGCCAATAACGCATGCTGAATATCCGACCGCAAACAGCTCCGGGGCGTCGCATCGCCGCCCTGACCACCCTGCTCGCGAGGAGCGCTCAACGTGACGAAGATTGCCTTCCGACGAAACGGCTTGGCCATCACGATCTCCTGTGGCCGCAACGGTTGCAATGTAGAGAGACGGTGTGAAATTTAATTTGCGCTAATTAAATTTCATAAGGACGGTAGCCAGGATTTACTTATTGCTGTTCGACTGCTTGGCCGGTGCCGCGTTTGACGAGGCTGGCGAAAGAGCTCGATGTTTGAAGTGGAGTTTTAAACTTAAAAAAGATTGTAGTTAGGAATCCATTGCATGCCGTTTTAATTGATAGGAGAACTTTGAAATCTGACCGTTCGTCGGGCAATTCTTTGCCTAAAAGACTCCTTCGGCTCGCTACCAGGATTAATCCCTCATCCAGCAGCCTGGCTGCGAGAGCCATGCAGGTCTTGACTTATATCAAATCTACTTCGAGTAGGTATTAATACCTAATCAATTATTCTGAACTTTAAATAAACTTCTTTTGATTTATTGGCGAGCCTGGAGGTTTTTCTTCCGGCGGCTGTTTTTCTCATGGCTAGACTAACGATCGAGATTAACTCGGCGTTAAGAGGCTCAGGCATGTGTCATTTATTTAGGCTTCTGCTGCTCGCGTTGCTTGTTTTGCCAACTGCCCTTTGGGCACAGGCGAAGTCCAGTAGCGATGTAAGTTACCGCCCAGATGTCACGATTACGCTTAGAACCGATATCGCGGATGGAAAGCTCGTCTATGTCAGTGAGTCCGGCCCGACACGTGGTGAGGTGAATCCTGAATTGCGGGTGCCGGAAGGTGCGGTGGTACAGATCAATCTGATCAACGGCGACGGCGCAGTGCACGATATCGCCATACCTGAATTCGATGCCGCGTCCAGCGAAGTTTCAGGTAAGGGTGCGGCAACCGGAATCGTGTTTCGGGCTACCAAGAGCGGGACGTTCGAATACTACTGCACGCTGCCGGGCCACAAGGCTGCGGGCATGGTCGGCAAGCTGATCGTGGGCGATGGACCGGCGGCGGTCGCCGAACAAGGCAAGGATCTATCCAAGGACCCGACTCAGGTAGGCGAGCCGGTTGGTGATCGTGAACCGAGGAGCATCACCCTTGACCTGCGCACGACCGAGGAGGAGGGCCGCCTCGCCGACGGCAGCACCTACAAGTTCTGGACCTTCGACGGCACGGTACCCGGCCCCATGGTGCGGATACGCGAGGGCGATACCGTCACCCTCAATCTCAGCAACGAGCCGGACAGCGCGCATATCCATTCCATCGACCTGCACGCCGTGACCGGCCCGGGAGGTGGTGCGGCGGTTACTCAGGTGGCACCTGGGCAGACACGCTCTTTCACCTTCAAGGCACTGCAGCCGGGGCTCTACGTCTATCACTGCGCGACCCCAATGGTTGCGCAGCACATCAGCAATGGCATGTATGGCCTGATTCTGGTCGAGCCCGAGGGCGGACTGCCGAAGGTCGATCACGAGTTCTACGTAATGCAGGGTGAGCTGTACACCGCCAGCCCCAGGGGCGCACGCGGCCTGCACGAGTTCTCGTTGGACATGCTGCTGGCTGAAACGCCGCAGCACATGATGTTCAACGGCGCTACCGATGCGCTGACCAAGACCCACAAGATGGAAGTCAACGCCGGTGACAGCGTGCGCATCTTCTTCGGAGTCGGTGGCCCCAACCTGATCTCCAGCTTTCACGTGATCGGTGAAATCTTCGACAAGGTATTCGACCAGGCTTCGCTGACCAGCCCGCCGCTGACGGACGTGCAGACGACCCTAGTGCCTGCCGGCGGCGCAACCATGGTCGAGTTCGTCGCGGATTACCCGGGCAGATACATCCTGGTGGATCACGCCCTGTCGCGCGCCGAGAAAGGACTGAGCGGTGTGCTGACGGTGAAGGGCGACGCGGACTCTTCGATCTTTTCCAGCCCCGAACCGATCGACCCGCACTCCGGGCACTGAGCGCGGTTTGCGCATACGGCAGCTGACGCTGCGAAGGAGAAGGCATGCAGGCTCGAAAGCTCTATGGCCCATTGAAGATCCTGAGTGCGGTCGTGCTGGCGCTGATGTTCAGCGCAATGCTCTACGCGTTCACGATGACGCTCATCCACTGGACAGGCATCAATGTCTGAGGGCACGCCATGAACAACCGCCAAGCGAGGCTCTTCGCAATTGCCGCAACCGGTGTGGCGACGCTCGTGTTCATCGGGCTGACAGTGGACAGCCACCGGCAGTTTCCCCAGCTGACCAACGCCGACAGCATCACGGCGGAGGTCAAGCACGGGATGGACGTCTGGCACAAATACAACTGCATCAACTGTCACACGCTGTTCGGCGAAGGCGCCTACTACGCGCCCGATCTGACGAAGATCACCCAGCATCGCGGCGAGCCATATCTGAAGGCTTATATGCGCGATCCCTCGAAGTTCTACGACGAGAAGATCCATCGGCGCCTGATGCCCAAGCAGGATCTGGCCGAAGACGAAATCAATGACCTGATCGCCTTTCTCGACTGGGTCAGCAAGGTGGACAACCAGGGCTGGCCGCCGCGGCCGATCCTGGTGACCGGCAGTTTCGTTCCGGGTGCAGACACGCTGAGGACCGGCGGCGAGCAACGTAGCGACTTGCCGCCTGGGGCTCGACCAGTGGATGCGGGGGATGACGAGCGTGCCCTGGGTGAGCAGGTTTTCCGCGGCGCGGTGCCTGCCTGCAATGCCTGCCACTCCACTGCGCCCGGCGCCGATATGGCGGGCCCTACGCTTGCCGGTATCGGGACCCGGGCGGCGACTATCGTCGCGTCGCCCGACTACCAGGGGCAGGCGCAGGACGCGCGCGGCTATATCCGCGAGTCGATCGTGTCACCCAGCGCGCACATCGTGCCGGGTGCGATGTACTCGGCAGACGGCACTTCGTTCATGCCGACCGGTTACGACGGCAGCCTGACGGATGAGCAGATCGATCAACTGACGGCCTATCTCGAAACGCTCAAGTGACACGAACGGCCAAGCCGACCCACGTTCGCTTCAAGGGGAAACTACGATGCGCTATCAGTCCCAATCGGTCGCTTACTGGTACTTCGCCGTCGCGATGGTGTTGTTCGGCCTGCAGCTGGTGTTCGGCCTGCTCTCGGCGACCAAGTACATCGGGCCGGACCCACTGCTGTACATCCTGCCGTTCGACGTGACCAAGGTGATCCACACCAACCTGCTAATCGTCTGGGTGCTGACCGGCTTCATGGGCGCTACCTACTGGATGATTCCGGAGGAGTCCCGCGCCGAGTTGCATAGCACCAAGCTGGCCTATGTCCAACTGGTGCTTTGGACGTTGATGGGCGTGACGGCGATCATCGGCTACCTGTTCCGCTACGGCACCGGCAACAAGCTGCTCGAGCAACCGCTGCCGCACAAGATCGTCATCGTCATCTGCATGCTGATATTTCTCTACAACATCGGCATGACGATCCGCAAAGCGGGGCGCTTCACGACGACGGAGGCGGTGCTGATGATCGGCTTCGTCAGCGCCGCACTCCTGTACTTGCCGGCATTGCTGCACTACGAGAACTACACGGTTTCGATCTTCTATCGCTGGTGGACGATCCACCTGTGGGTCGAGGGTGTCTGGATGATGATCATGGGCGGCTTTCTGGCCTATCTGTTGATCCGATTGTCCGGCGCGGATCGGGAAGTCATGGAGAAGTGGCTGTACGTGATCGTCGGCCTGGTGTTTCTCGCCGGTATCCTCGGGACGGCGCACCATTATTACTGGGTCGGCGTGCCGACCTACTGGTTGCCGATTGGCGGTTTCTTCAGCGCGCTCGAGCCACTCGCACTCGTAGGCATGGCGGCCTATGCCTACGGCGCGATGCGGCGCTCGGGGCTGGCGCACCCGAATACGCTGGCATTGCACTGGACCATCGGCAGTGCGCTGTTCTCCCTGTTCGGTGCCGGGCTGCTGGGCCTGGCGCATACCTGGCCGAGCGTCAACAAGTGGACCCACGGCACCCTGATCACCGCGATGCACGGCCATGCCGCGTTCTACGGTGCCTACGCGATGATCGTCATGGCGATGATCAGCTATGCCTTGCCATCGCTGACCGCGGGGCGCCGGGAGCAGGGCACTGCGCTGGGCTACTGGGCGTTCTGGCTGCAGATCACCGGCATGTTCGGCATGACCTTGTCCTTCGCCACGGCCGGTATCGCACAGGTTTATCTGGAGCGGATCATGGGCATGGGCTATCTGGATGCGCAGCTAAAGATCCAGATCCATTTCGTGATGCTGATCACCACCGCCTCGCTGTTCACGGTAGGCGTAGCGTTGTTCATCTATGACTTCTTCCGCTACACGCCACGCTTCGTCTTGAACGATACGGAGTCTGGGCTGGCAGAAACGGAGGTACGCCCGACGTGACGTTGCCCGAATATCCGCCATCGGCGCAGGCAAGCGAAGGGGCGCCGTTCTACGTACCGTGCGGCAACGAGGTCGCGCTGTTCGAGCGATGCCATGCGCGTGGCCTGGCGGTCATGCTCAAGGGGCCGACCGGCTGCGGCAAGACCCGCTTCGTCGAACACATGGCCTGGAAGCTGGGCCGGCCGCTGATCACGGTGGCTTGCCACGATGACCTGTCGGCCAGCGATCTGATTGGGCGCTTCCTCATTCGTCATGACGGCACTGTCTGGCAGGATGGCCCACTCACCCGCGCCGTACGTGAGGAGGCCATCTGCTACCTGGATGAAGTCGTCGAGGCGCGGCAGGACACCGTGGTGGTGCTGCACGCTCTGACCGATCACCGGCGCCTGCTGCCCATCGACAAGACCGGCGAATTGCTGATGGCCGCGCCGGGCTTTCAGTTGGTGATCTCGTACAACCCGGGCTATCAGCGCATGCTCAAGGATCTCAAGCCGAGCACACGCCAGCGCTTCGTGGCCACGGATCTGGATTTCCCGGACGAAGAGAAGGAGGCGAAGATCGTCGAGCACGAAAGTGGTGTCGATGCACCGACCTCACGTGCTCTGGTCACTCTGGCGCGCAGGCTGCGAGCGCTGCGAGAGCGTGGCCTGGCCGAGGTGCCCAGCACCCGTCTGCTGATCGCCGCGGGCGCACTCTGCGCCGATGGCATACCGGTTCGGCAAGCTTGCCTGGCGGCAATCGTCTCGCCCCTTTCGGACGACGAAGCGCTGGTCGGGGCGATGCGCGATCTGGTCGACGGAACCTTCATCTAGGCCATGGCCGAAGCTGAAGAAGTTCTTACCGACGCGGCGCGGCATGCGACGGTCTTCGCCCAGCGCCTCTGGCGTCGCTACAACCCTGCGCCGGATGCACCGGCAAGCCTGCCGCTGAGCGAGGTGGCCGAGCGCCTGGAGCTGCTGCTGGCGGCGGTGTTCGGCAATAACTACAGGTTGCGCATCGCCCAGCCGCCGGCGCGACCGACCTTGCTGGGCCGCTGGTTCGGCCGCACGCCCGGGCCGCAGCGACTGGCGGCAGTACCGGCAACCGATGGCACGAACATCTGGTTGCCGCGCACGCTGGATATCCCTGATCGAGCACTGGCGGCGACTCTCTATAAAGTGATGGCCTTGCAGCAGGCCATGCGGATTCGCCGCGGTAGTGCACTGAGCCATTGGCGCAGCCTCCCGCCACTAGTCGGGGCGCTGTACCACCTGTTGGAAGCCCACGCAGCCGAGCGCGAGTTGCTAGAGGAAATGCCGGGGCTTGCTGGCTCGGTGCAGGCATTGCGGGCCTGTGCACTCGCGCATCGTCCACCGCTGAGTGCATTCGGGGCGGCACGGCGCCCTTTAGAGATTAGGGTGCGCGAACTGCTGGCTGGCCAGACTGGGGATTTCCCTCAGTCGCCTACACCAGAATCCTCGTGCGAATGGGGGGCTCGATTGGTGGCTGACTGGGCTTTGCAACCTGCTTCTGAAGGGCGCATCGGTCAGGAGCCGCTGTTCGCGGACTGGTGGACTGGAACGTTGCTGGCTCCTGCAATGCGCCATCAGCAGCATGCGCTCGCCGCTCAGGTTTCACTCGACCCTACTCAGCCGGCGCCTCAGAGTGTGCGGCTCGAACGGCGACCCGATGTTCGCCAAGCGGGTCCTGATGAGGATGAGTCGGAGGAAAGCGGGCCACTGATGATCCAGCTGGACGAGCCACATCCCCACGCCGAGGACCCGATGGGCTTGCAGCGGCCGATCGACCGGGATGATGCGGATGCCGAGCTGTTCGGTGAAATGCTCGGCGATCTTCCTCAGGCGCGTCTGGTGGCTTCGCCTGGGCGACCCAAAGAGGTGCTGCTGGCTGATGATCCTCCGGATGCTTCGTCTACCGTGCTTGGGCCCGGCGTTTCGGCTGCGCAGCGAGGGATTGCCTATCCCGAATGGGACTACCGCACGCAGCATTACCGCGAGCAGAACGCCCTCGTACAGGTACGCACGGCTGCGCCAGGTAATGCAGCCTGGGTGGCGGAAACGCTCGAATCCCATCGAGGATTGCTCGAGGGGATTCGCCGCCGTTTCGAATTGCTGCGCACCTATCGGACCTGGTTGCGCGACCAGGTCGATGGAGACGAGCTGGACCTGGATGCCTATGTCGATGCGGTTGCGAATCTGCGGGCTGGCAGCGGGCTGACCGATCGTCTGTACCGCACACAGCGTTGCGCGGGTCGGAGCCTGGCCATCCTGTTGCTCATTGATGTCAGCGGATCGACCGATAGCTGGATATCCCAGGGGCGGCGTGTGATAGACGTCGAGCGCGAAGCCTTATTGCTGGTCAGCATCGCGCTGCAGAGCCTGGGTGCGCCCTATGCGATACAGGCATTTTCGGGGCAGGGCAGGGACGCGGTAGTGGTGCGCGATATCAAGACTTTCGAGGAGGCTTATGGTCGAGAGGTGGCGCTACGCATCGCCTCCCTGGAGCCGGAGCATTACACCCGCTGCGGCGCGGCTGTCCGTCACGCCAGCGCCAATCTCATGCGCCAGCCGGCGGCCCGTCGGCTGCTGCTGGTGTTGTCCGATGGAAAGCCCAGTGACAACGATGGCTACGAAGGCCGATACGGAGTCGAGGATTCCCGCCAGGCAGTTCTGGAAGCTGTGCTGCAAGGCATATCGCCGTTCTGCCTGACCATCGACCGACAGGCCAGCGCCTATCTGCCACGTATATTTGGTGCAACACGCTATGCGCTGTTACCACGCCCTGATCTGCTGCCTACCGTTCTACTCGACTGGATGAAGCGTCTGGTGCAGGGATAGCTGGCCAGCATATGCCTGTGGTTTTCGACCGGGCTGAAGTAAGCAGTGATTAGCCGGGCGCGATTCGGCTTTTGCTCGGCGCGACGGGCAGGGTGACTTATGTCAACCGAGCCACTAGAATGCTTGCCCATTCTGGGGCCGGAACGCCCGGCTTATGTCTGTGCAACGAGGAAAATCCATGCAAGTTTCTGTTGAAAGCACCTCCGCTCTTGAGCGCCGCATGACCATCGGCGTGCCGGTCGAGCGCATCGAGACCGAAGTCAACAAGCGTCTGCAACAGACCGCCAGCCGTGCCAAGATCCCTGGTTTCCGTCCCGGCAAAGTGCCGATGAGCGTGATCCGCCAGCGTTACGAAGAAGCCGCCCGCCAGGAAGCCCTGGGCGATCTGATCCAGGCGACCTTCTACGAAGCCATCGTCGCCGAGAAGCTGAACCCGGCTGGTGCCCCGTCCGTCGAGCCGAAAGTGTTCGAAAAGGGCAAGGATCTGGAATACGTCGCCACCTTCGAAGTGTTCCCCGAGTTCGAAGTGGCCGGTTTCGAGGCCATCGAGATCGAGCGTCTGCAGGCTGAAGTGGCCGACGCCGACGTCGACAACATGCTGGAAATTCTGCGCAAGCAGAACACCCGTTTCGAGAACGTCGAGCGCGCTGCCGAGAACGGCGACCAGCTGACCATCGATTTCGTCGGCAAGATCGACGGTGAAGCCTTCGCCGGCGGTTCGGCCAAGGGCACTCAACTGGTGCTGGGCTCCGGTCGCATGATTCCTGGTTTCGAAGACGCCCTGGTCGGCGCCAAGGCCGGCGAAGAGCGCGTGATCAACCCGACCTTCCCCGAGGACTATCAGAACCTCGACCTGGCCGGCAAGACTGCCGAGTTCACCGTTAACGTGAGCGCCGTCGCCGCTCCGCAACTGCCCGAGCTGAATGACGAATTCTTCGCCCAGTTCGGCGTGCAGGAAGGTGGTGTCGAAGGCTTCCGTGCTGAAGTGAAGAAGAACATGGAGCGCGAGTTGCGTCAGGCCATCAAGACCAAGGTGAAGAACCAGGTCATGGAAGGTCTGGTCGCTGGCAATCCGATCGAAGTGCCCAAGTCGTTGATCGACAACGAAGTGAACCGTCTGCGTGCGCAGGCCGTTCAGCAGTTCGGTGGCAACATCAAGCCCGACCAACTGCCGGCCGACCTCTTCCAGGAGCAGGCCAAGCGCCGCGTCGTGCTGGGCCTGATCGTCGCCGAGGTGGTCAAGCAGAAAGAGCTCAAGCCTGATGAGGCCCGTGTTCGCGAGCTGATCGAGGAGATGGCTTCGGCCTACCAGGAGCCAGAGCAGGTCGTCGCCTGGTACTACAAGAATGCCGAGCAGTTGAACGAAGTTCGCTCGGTTGTGCTCGAAGAGCAAGTTGTAGATACTGTCTTGCAGCAGGCTAAAGTGACCGATAAGTCGGTCTCCTACGAAGAAGCTGTCAAGCCTGCGGAAGCCCCGCAAGCAGCCTGATTTCTTCATATATTCGAGTGCACAAACATAAGCCAGCCTCGTGCTGGCTTATGTCTTTTGAGGCATGACATAGGGAGTATCGTTGGAACATGTCCCGCAATCCTTTTATGCAAGCTCCGGACATTCAGGCCGCCGGCGGCCTGGTCCCGATGGTGATCGAGCAGTCGGCACGCGGCGAGCGCGCCTATGACATCTATTCCCGTCTCCTGAAGGAGCGGGTGATCTTCATGGTCGGCCAGGTCGAAGACTACATGGCCAACCTGATCGTCGCGCAGATGCTGTTCCTCGAGGCCGAAAACCCCGAGAAAGACATTCACCTGTATATCAATTCTCCAGGTGGCTCGGTGACTGCCGGCATGTCGATCTACGACACCATGCAGTTCATCAAGCCGGATGTGTCGACCATCTGCATCGGCCAGGCGTGCTCCATGGGGGCCTTGCTGCTGGCTGGCGGCACCGCCGGCAAGCGTTACTGCCTTCCGCATTCGCGGATGATGATTCACCAGCCGCTGGGCGGCTTCCAGGGCCAGGCCTCGGACATCGAGATCCACGCACGTGAGATCCTGACCATCCGCGAGCGCCTGAACAAAGTATTGGCTCACCATACCGGTCAGCCGATGGACGTGATTGCCCGCGACACCGACCGCGATAACTTCATGAGCGGTGAAGAAGCCGTCAAGTACGGCTTGATCGACCAGGTTCTGACCCAGCGCCAACTGGCGGTCTGATCCCTGCAGCCTGCGATATGTGGCTGCTCCGTGGGCTTGAAAAAGCCCACGATTGCCTTCATCTTGTGTTTCAAGCCTTCCCGATTGGATCGATCGAATGACTGACACCCGCAACGGCGAGGACTCCGGCAAACTGCTCTATTGCTCTTTTTGCGGCAAAAGCCAGCATGAAGTACGCAAGTTGATCGCCGGGCCCTCCGTTTTTATCTGCGACGAGTGCGTCGACCTGTGCAACGACATCATCCGCGAGGAGGTGCAGGAAGCGCAGGCCGAAAGCAACGCGCACAAACTGCCTGCGCCTAAGGAGATCAGCGGCATTCTCGACCAGTATGTCATTGGTCAGGAGCGCGCCAAGAAGATCCTGGCAGTGGCTGTATACAACCACTACAAGCGCTTGAACCAACGCGACAAGAAAGAAGAAGTCGAGCTGGGCAAGAGCAACATTCTGCTGATCGGTCCAACCGGCTCGGGCAAGACGTTGCTGGCCGAAACACTGGCACGCCTGCTCAATGTTCCTTTCACCATCGCCGATGCCACCACCCTCACCGAGGCGGGCTATGTGGGCGAAGACGTCGAGAACATCATTCAGAAGCTGTTGCAGAAGTGCGATTACGACGTTGAGAAGGCCCAGATGGGCATCGTCTACATCGACGAAATCGACAAGATTTCCCGCAAGTCCGATAACCCGTCGATCACTCGGGACGTATCCGGCGAAGGCGTGCAGCAGGCACTGCTCAAATTGATCGAAGGTACCGTTGCTTCCGTTCCGCCACAGGGTGGGCGCAAGCATCCGCAGCAGGAGTTTCTGCAGGTCGATACGCGCAACATCCTGTTCATCTGCGGTGGTGCCTTTGCCGGTTTGGAGAAGGTCATCCAGGGGCGTTCGACTCAGGGCGGCATCGGTTTCAATGCCGAAGTTCGCAGTAAGGACCCGGGCAAGAAGATCGGCGAAGCATTGCGTGCCGTGGAGCCTGATGATCTGGTCAAGTTTGGTCTGATTCCTGAGTTCGTTGGTCGTCTGCCGGTGATCGCGACGCTCGACGAACTCGATGAAGCTGCGCTGATCCAGATTCTGACCGAGCCGAAGAATGCATTGACCAAACAGTACGCCAAGCTGTTCGAACTCGAAGGCGTGGACCTGGAGTTCCGCCCGGATGCACTGAAGGCAGTCGCTTCACGTGCTCTTGAGCGCAAGACAGGTGCACGTGGTCTGCGTTCGATTCTCGAAGGTGTGTTGCTCGACACGATGTACGAAATTCCTTCGCAGAAGGACGTCAGCAAGGTTGTCATCGATGAAAGCGTGATCGAAGGCACATCTCAGCCTTTGCTGATTTACGAGAACACCGAGCCGCCAGCCAAGGCGGCGCCTGAGGCGTAATCGAACAAAGGGGCCTGCGGGCCCCTTTGCATTTGGTCCACCGCCTTGTTTTTTATGGTGCGTGCCCTCATCTTTGCTGCAAGGGCATCGCCCATCCGTTTACCGCCGAATGGCCGCCGTAGAGCTGAATTTATGAAGACAACCATCGAATTGCCCCTTTTGCCGCTGCGCGATGTGGTGGTTTACCCGCACATGGTGATCCCGCTTTTCGTTGGCCGTGAAAAATCCATCGAAGCGCTCGAATTCGCCATGGCCGGCGATAAGCAGATTCTCTTGCTGGCGCAGAAGAACCCGGCTGATGACGATCCAGGTGAAGATGCGCTGTACCGCGTCGGTACGGTGGCTACCGTGTTGCAGCTTCTCAAACTGCCTGACGGAACCGTCAAGGTACTGGTCGAGGGCGAGCAGCGTGGCGTGATCGAGCGTTTCGTCGAGGTGGACGACCACTGTCGCGCCGAGGTTTCCTTGATCGAAGAGGCCGAGATAGATGCGCGCGAGTCCGAGGTTTTCACCCGCAGCCTGCTCAGCCAGTTCGAACAGTACGTGCAGCTGGGCAAGAAGGTTCCCGCCGAGGTTCTTTCCTCGCTGAGCAGCATCGATGAGCCCGCGCGGCTGGTCGATACCATGGCTGCGCATATGGCGCTGAAGATCGAGCAGAAGCAGCAGATTCTCGAAATAACCGACCTCCCGGCGCGCGTCGAACACGTTCTGGCACTGCTCGACGCCGAGATCGACCTGCTACAGGTCGAAAAGCGCATTCGCGGTCGCGTGAAGAAGCAGATGGAGCGCAGCCAGCGCGAGTACTACCTGAATGAGCAGATGAAGGCCATTCAGAAGGAGCTTGGCGATATCGACGAGGGCCACAATGAAGTCGACGAGCTGAAGAAGCGTATCGAGAACGCCGGCCTCAGCAAAGACGCCTACACCAAGGCCCAGGCCGAGCTCAATAAGCTCAAGCAGATGTCGCCGATGTCGGCCGAGGCGACCGTAGTTCGCACCTATATCGATTGGCTGGTGAACGTGCCGTGGAAGGCTGCCAGCAAGGTACGCCTGGATCTGGCGAAAGCTGAAGAGGTTCTCGATGCCGATCACTACGGGCTGGAAGAGGTCAAGGATCGCATTCTCGAATACCTCGCGGTGCAGAAGCGCGTCAAGAAGCTGAAAGGGCCAGTTCTGTGCCTGGTAGGTCCTCCTGGCGTCGGTAAAACCTCGCTGGCCGAGTCCATTGCGCGTTCGACCAATCGCAAGTTCGTACGCATGGCGCTGGGCGGCGTGCGTGACGAGGCGGAGATTCGTGGTCACCGCCGCACCTACATCGGCTCCATGCCCGGTCGTCTGATTCAGAAGATGACCAAGGTAGGCGTTCGCAACCCGCTGTTCCTGCTCGACGAGATCGACAAGATGGGCAGTGACATGCGAGGTGATCCGGCGTCGGCTCTGCTGGAAGTGCTCGACCCCGAACAGAACCACAATTTCAACGATCACTATCTCGAGGTCGACTATGACCTTTCGGACGTGATGTTCCTCTGCACCGCCAATTCGATGAATATCCCCGCGCCGCTGCTCGATCGCATGGAAGTCATCCGGCTGCCGGGTTACACCGAGGACGAGAAGGTCAACATTGCAATTCGTTACCTGGCGCCCAAGCAGATCGAGGCCAATGGCCTGAAGAAAGCCGAACTGGAATTTCAGGAAGCGGCGATTCGCGACATTATCCGCTATTACACCCGTGAGGCTGGTGTGCGCAGTCTCGAGCGTCAGCTGGCCAAGGTTTGCCGCAAGGTCGTCAAGGAGCATGCCGCGGAGAAGCGTTTCCACGTGATAGTGGACGCCGATTCCCTCGAGCATTTCCTGGGCGTTCGCAAGTTCCGTTACGGGCTTGCCGAGCAGCAGGACCAGGTAGGGCAGGTGACAGGCCTTGCCTGGACTCAGGTTGGCGGCGAACTGCTGACCATCGAGGCTGCGGTGGTGCCCGGAAAAGGGCGCCTGACCAAGACCGGATCACTGGGCGAAGTCATGGGTGAGTCAATCACAGCGGCTCTGACAGTGGTTCGCAGCCGTGCCGCGACTCTGGGCATGGCGGCTGACTTCCACGAAAAACAGGATATTCACATCCACGTTCCCGAAGGTGCGACGCCGAAAGACGGCCCGAGCGCCGGTATCGGCATGTGCACAGCGCTGGTTTCCGCGCTGACTCAGATTCCGGTGCGCGCAGATGTCGCAATGACCGGCGAAATAACATTGCGTGGGCAGGTGCTTGCAATTGGCGGATTGAAGGAGAAACTTCTGGCTGCTCATCGGGGTGGGATCAAGACCGTGATCATTCCGGAAGAAAATCAGCGTGATCTGAAAGAGATTCCTGAAAATATTAAGCAAGACCTGCAGATTAAACCGGTCAAGTGGATTGACGAGGTCCTGCAAATTGCGCTGCAATACGCGCCGGAGCCCTTGCCCGATGCGGCTCCCGAGATTGTTGCAAAGGATGACAAGCGCGAGCCTGATTCCAAGGAGCGAATCAGCACGCATTAGTCTGGAAGGCCACGTTGACACACTTCAGGCGCCCTTGTTTAATCGGCCTCTTGTGTCATAGCCATCTAGCACCGCTTTGCTTACACCCGAAAATTAAAGATACGACTCAACAGAAATAAGGGGACTTAGAGTGAACAAGTCGGAACTGATCGATGCCATCGCTGCATCTGCTGATATCCCAAAAGCTGTTGCTGGCCGCGCGCTGGATGCAGTGATCGAATCCGTCACCGGTGCCCTGAAGGCTGGTGACTCCGTGGTACTGGTTGGTTTCGGTACTTTCGCTGTCAAGGAGCGTGCTGCGCGCACCGGCCGCAACCCGCAGACTGGCAAGCCGATCAACATCGCTGCTGCCAAGATCCCTGGCTTCAAAGCTGGCAAGGCTCTGAAAGACGCTGTCAACTAAGCGTCTTTCTACCCGGTCAGTCAGCTCGCGCTGCACTGGCTCGGGGCGGTTGTCGAGCAGGCTTGCCCTGTTGCAATCTGGCTTGGGGGAATAAGCCCAACCGCTCCAAAAGCTCCGAGAAGGCGCATCCCTGGATGCGCCTTTCTTTTATCCGGTTTCCACCCGCGTTGCGCATCCGATCGCGCCGCAGACTCCTGGGGGTCGCATGCTTCAGAACATCAGGGACAATTCGCAAGGCTGGATAGCCAAAACCATCATCGGCATCATCGTCATGCTGCTGGCGCTGACGGGTTTCGAGGCTATCTTCAATGCCGCGAGCAACAACCAGAATGCCGCAGAGGTCAACGGCGAGGAGATCTCCCGTTACGAGCTTGACCAAGCGATGAACATGCAGCGGCGCCAGCTTGCGCAACAACTTGGCCAGGATTTCGATGCCTCGTTGCTGGATGATCGTCTGTTTCGTGATTCCGCGCTCGGTTCGCTGATCGATCGCATGTTGCTGTTGCAGAGTGCCAAGAGCGCCAATTTTGCCTTCTCCAGCGAAGCGCTCGACCAACTGATCCTGCAAACCCCCGAGTTCCAGGTTGACGGCGCTTTCAGCGCTGCACGTTTCGATCAGGTTATCCAGCAGATGGGTTATTCCCGTCTCCAGTTCCGTCAGCTGCTCGAGCAGGAAATGCTTATCGGACAGCTGCGGGCCGGTATCTCTGGAACCGGTTTCGTCACCGATCAGCAGGTTGAGAGCTTTGCGCGCCTCGAAATGCAGACGCGTGACTTCGCCACACTCACCGTGCCTGCTCAGCAGGAGTCGATTGAGGTCAGCGACGAGCAGATCAAGGAGTACTACGACGAAAACGCTGAGCGTTTCCGTACGCCAGAGCAGGTCATCGTCGAGTACGTCGAGTTGAAGAAGGAGTCATTCTTCGACCAGGTCGAAGTGTCGGACGAGGAGCTGCAGGAGCTTTATCAGAAGCAGATCGCCAATCTGGCCGAGCAGCGTCGCGCTGCCCATATCCTCATCGAGACCGGCGGTGAGTTGAGCGACGACGAGGCCAAGGCCAAGATCGATGAGATTGCTGCGCGGGTGAAGAGCGGTGACGACTTCGCTGCGGTTGCCAAGGAAGAGTCCCAGGATCCGGGTTCTGCGAACGAGGGTGGTGATCTTGGCTTCGCCGGTCCGGGCGTGTATGACCCGGCATTCGAAGATGCACTCTATGCCTTGAACGAGGGCGAGGTCTCGGCTCCGGTCCAGTCCGAATTCGGCTGGCATATCATCAAGCTGCTGGGTGTTCAGTCGCCGGAAGTTCCTGCCTTCGAGAGCATGAAGCCTGAACTGGTACGCGAGCTCAAGGCGCAGCAGGTTGAGCAGCGCTTCGTGGAAACCAGCAAGCAGCTGGAAGATTCGGCATTCGAGGCATCCGATCTGGCCCAGCCCGCTCAGGAGCTCGGCTTGATGGTGCAGACCACCGAAGCCTTCGGGCGTGACGGTGGCGAAGGCATCACGGCCAATCGTCAGGTGATCCAGGCTGCATTCAGCGACGAAGTACTGGTGGATGGCGCCAACAGCAGCGTCATCGAACTCGACCCCGATACCTCCATTGCACTGCGCGTGAAGGAACACCTGAAGCCTGCGGCGATCCCGCTTGCGGATGTGCGTGAGGATATCGTTCAGCAGCTTCAGCGCAGCCTGGCTGCCGAAGCGGCCCGTGCCAAGGGTGAACAGTTGTTGGCGGACCTGCGCAAAGGACAGCAGCCTGATGACAGCCAATGGCAAGCCGTGGAGGCCGCCACGCGCAGTCAGGAAGGCGTTGCACCAGCTCTGCTGCAGGCGGTATTCCGCATGCCGCGGCCGGAACAGCAGGACAAGCCCAGCTATTCCGGAGTGGCGTTGAGCAACGGTGACTACGCGGTTGTACGCCTGAACGGCGTCAATGAGCCGGAAGCCGCGCTAACCGATGAAGAGAAGCTCAATTATCGACGCTTCCTTGCATCTCGCGTCGGCCAGCAGGACTTCGCAGCGTTTCGGCAGAAGCTGCAGGCTGAGGCGGAAATCGAAAGGTTCTGACCGCCCGCTGATAGACGAAACCACTCGGTTTCGCCTATCGAACAGACAACGCCCCGACTGGTTCGGGGCGTTTGTCGTTTAGACCTGCGGATGAGGGTCAGCGGAGCAGCTTGTACCCCAGCCAAGGCCCTTGCCGGAGCAGTGCGGCGTGAACCTGCACCAGTTCCGCGCCTGCACGCACTCGCGCCTGCAGGTGGCTGGCGGTCTGGATGCCGCCAACCGAAAGCAAAGCGATGTCCTTTCCGCAGAACCGACGCAAATGCTCGATCTGTTCGCAGGCTTGAGCCTGTCGTCGCGGGTCTTGCCAGGCCAGATAACGTTCGCGCGTCGCCGGTGGCCCAGGATCGTGGGCAGCGAGTAGCCCGTCGAATTCAAGCCTCAATAGCAGCTCGGCGAGCGAGAAAGGAATCTGCTCAGGCAGGCAGCGCAGCTTGGCTATCAGCGGTACTCGACGTTCGCCTTTCTGATTCAGATGATGCAGCTCTTCACGAAGCGCGCTCAGCAGGTTGTGCAGCTGCTCGCCCTGATGAAGCAGCGGGGCGCTGGCCGGGCCGATCAGGTTCAGCGCGAGATAGTCAGCATGCTGCCAGGCACCGCGCAGCAACGCGCAGGTCTCGGCGATGGAGCATTTGGCATCCAGGGTCAGATTCACACCCAGGCGCGCCTCGCCTGGCGAGATTGGCTTCAGCCGGACGAGCGCAGCCGCTGTCAGGCTGCCGATCTCGTTGAAGCCGAACCCCAGCGGGGCGACACGCCGTCCGAGCGCACCGTTGCGATCGAAGCCGGCCGCAATGCCCACGGGTGAGGGAAATTCCAGCCCCATTACCGTGACTGGGCGGCGCGGCACCGCGCTCAGGTGGCACGCGACGCTGGTGAGCTTGAGGGCGATACGATTGCGCAGCGTTTGCCAATCCATCGGTTTATCCATGGTGTCGCTCGAAGTCCGCCATGAAATCCACCAGCTGTTGCACACCCGACAGTGGCATCGCGTTGTATAGGCTGGCCCGCACGCCGCCAATAGCAGCATGCCCACGCAAATGAGTCAGACCGCGTTGCTCGGCCTGGGCAAGAAAGATGTCGGTCACTCCTGCGTCGGTAAGCCGAAAGCAGACATTGATCGACGAGCGATCCTGGATCTTCTGCGGGCAGTGGTAGAAATCGCTGCCGTCGATGTAGCGGTACAGCTGCGTGCTCCGTTGCCGAGCAGCCAGTGCCATCGCTTCAGTGCCGCCTCGTTGCTTGATCCAGCGCAGCATCAAGGCAGCGACATACAGGGCGAAGGTTGGTGGTGTGTTTAAACGGCTCTGCTGCTCGGCCTGAACCACGTAGCTGAACGCGGCAGGGAGGCCAGCTGGCGGCGCCTGCAGAAGATCGTCGCGCACGATGACGACGCACAGCCCTGCTGCGCCAAGGTTCTTCTGCGTGCTGGCATAGATCACTCCGAAGCGTTCGACTGGAACGGGGCGGGTGAGGAAATCCGATGTCATGTCCACGACCAGTGGCACCGGAAGCACGGGAAACGCCTGCAGTTGCAGGCCATTGGCGGTTTCGTTGCTGGTGATATGGCAGTAGCCAGCGAGTGGATCGAGCTGCCAGTGCTCCGGTGAGGACAGGGCGGTGAAGTTCTGATCCGCCGCGCTGGCGATGATGTTCACTGGTGCGTGACGGCGCCCCTCGGCAATTGCCTTGCGTGCCCAGTGGCCGCTTTCCAAGTAGTCCGCGCCTTGTCCCGGGCGCAGCAGATTGAGCGGCAGCAGGCCGAATTGTGCCGAGGCGCCACCTTGCATGAAAAGCACGCGATAGTTGCTCGGAATCGCCAGCAGGGCGCGCAGGTCGGCTTCGGTTTCGGCCATCAGTTGCCTGAAGGCCGCGCCGGTGAAGGGCTGTTCCAATATGGAAAAGCCGCTGCCACGCCAGTCCAGCATTTCCTCGCGAATCTGCGCCAGTACTTCGCTAGGCAGCATCGCCGGGCCGGCAGCGAAGTTGTAGTGCCCGGACCGCTCAGAACAGATGCAGGCCATGACCACCACTCGCCATTAGGAACAGCAGGGGAAAGGACAGGATGGTGTTGCTGCGCGATGAAAGAAAAGTGATCCGCGAGCAGCGCACACGCTCTTCCAAGGTCGCCGGGACGAAGCCGAGCAGCTTCTTCTGGTGCGGCCAGAGCACCAGCCAGAGGTTGAGCAGCATCGCCGTACCAATCCAGGCACCAAGACCGATCACCGCCAGATGGCCCTGCAGCAGCAGCGCATCGACCAGCCAGTCGCGCTGCCAGAGCATGGACATGCCGGATGCCCAGACCACCACTGAGGCGTAGCGGAAGATGCCGTGTTCACGTTTCATCCGCGCTTCCAGATCGCGGTTCAGCATGGCGGTGTCGATGCCGTTTTGCAGTGGCACGAAGCGTGGGTTCTGGATGAAGTTGGCATAGTTGTGCCCGACCCAGACCAGCGCGAACAGCAGGTGCGCGTAGCGGGCCAGCAGATCGAGAATCGGCAGCTGCATGCTCAGTTCGCCAGCCAGTAACGCAGCAGCAGGTAGCAGCCGAGCGTCAGTGCGAGACCAGCGCTGACGGTACCGCCGAAGGAGTCATGGGGCAGTTTCAAGTTCCACCCCCTGGCTGGCCTGTCGGGCGATCAGAGTACCTTGCGGCCGCGTGGCATCCTGCGCCAGTTCAACGGCCTGGCGAATCAGCTGATGATGCGGGGATTTATTGCAGGCCGGATCGGTGTTGGCGCCGTTGCCGGTCAGCAGCAATGCCTGGCAGCGGCAACCGCCAAAGTCCTTATCCTTCTCGTCACAGCTGCGACAGGGTTTGGGCATCCAGGCGTCGCCGCGGTAGAGGTTGAATACCGGCGAGTCGTGCCAGATCTGCTCCAGTCGTTGCTGACGCACGTTGGGGAAGGTCAGGTTCTTGAAGTTGCTGGCCTGGGAGCAGGGCAGCACGTTGCCATTCGGCGCGATGGTGACGTGAATGGCGCCCCAGCCGTTCATGCAGGCCTTGGGGCGACCTTCGTAATAGTCGGGGATGACGAAGAAGATGGTCAGGCGATCACCGAAACGCTCGCGTGCCTTGTGCACCTCGTCTTCGGCTTTGCGCAGCTCGGCATGGGTCGGCATCAGCGCATCGCGGTTGAGCAACGCCCAGTTGTAGTACTGCACGTTCGCCAGTTCGAGGTACTCGACCCCCAGCTCGACAGCGAACTCGATGATGTCCGGTACCTGAGCGATATTCTGCCGGGTGATCGGTACGTTGAGCACCATGGGGAAGCCCATTGACTTGATCAGCCGCGCCATGCCGAGCTTGCGCTCCAAGACATCGACGCCAGCCAGCTGACGGGCCACATCGCGGTCGGTGGATTGAAAACCGAGCTGGATGTGGCGTAACCCGGCATCCTTCAGGGCGCGTAGGCGCGCCTCGGTCAGTCCTATGCCGGACGTGATCAGGTTGGTGTAGTAGCCCATGCGGTCAGCTTCGGCGACCAACGTTTCGAGGTCCTTGCGTAGCGTCGGCTCGCCGCCGGAGAAGCCGATCTGCATCGCACCCATGGCACGGGCCTGGGCCATCACGTCGATCCACTCGGCAGTGCTCAGTTCATCCTGGCGGTAACCGGCGAAGTTGCGTGGATTACTGCAGAACACGCACTGCAACGGGCACTGATAGGTCAGTTCCAGCAGCAACCAGACCGGGTTGCCACTGCCATCAAGCCTTAGCTCGGATCCAGCCCTTGCCATGAGATACCTCCAGGAAGTTCAGGACGCCGTTGCGAATCGCGTCGACGTTGGATGCGTTGTAGCTAAGCGCGAGCTGGTCGATCAGTTCGGCGACGCTGGTCTTGCCGTCGCAGCGCTGAAGAATCTTGCCGCCGGTGGTGTTCAGCTTGACGATGCCCTCGGGGTAGAGGAGCACGTGGGCTTGCTGCGAGTCTTCCCAGCGAAATAGGAAGGGCGGGCGAATCTCGTAGCAACAGGCTATTGAAATGATTGTTGTCGTCATGTTCATATCCTCGCTCGACCGGCGTGAAGCGATGTGCGATCACGCCGGTCAGGGGCTCAGCGTACGTAGACGTACGCGGTGACTTCGAAGCCCAGACGCAGGTCGCAGAAGTCCGGATCGATCCACTGCATGGCGTATCTCCTCATTGGTTGTTGTCAGGAAAAGCGATGTCGCACCCCGAAGCTAAGGCGCTTTTCCGGGGTGGCTAATAAGACTTTGGGGTTGGTTTTGCCGCCTTTTGGTCGCACTTTTCTTGCGTTGCAGGAGAATTTGCGCTCGGGGTCGACGCTCTTGTTCAGCGTCATTTTTAGCGTGCGGTTCAGGGCCTATCCTGCTCGGCTTTTTTCTCCGTTTCGGGCTGATCGAATCAATCGCAAAGCGCCATCAGCTCTGCCTCTGCGCCTTGCCATCTACTACCAAATGAGGAGCCCTCCGCTGCCATGGGTGCATACCGGAGCGAAGACCCCACTGCCTAAGATCGGTCCATGTCCTGTGCACTTTCCGGCACAGGCTCCGACAAGCAGAAGAAGAGAGGCCCATCATGATCTACGCCCAGCCCGGTACCCCAGGCGCCGTCGTATCCTTCAAGCCGCGCTACGGCAACTACATCGGCGGCGAATTCGTCCCGCCGGTCAAAGGCGAGTACTTCGTCAACACCTCGCCGGTGAATGGTGAAGTCATTGCCGAATTCCCGCGGTCGGGTGCCGAAGACATTGAAAGAGCGTTGGACGCCGCGCACGCTGCTGCCGATGCCTGGGGCAAGACCTCGGTGCAGGACCGCGCACTGATTCTGCTGAAGATCGCCGATCGCATCGAAGCCAACCTGGAAAAGCTCGCAATCGCCGAAACCTGGGACAACGGCAAGGCCGTTCGTGAGACCCTGAACGCCGACGTACCGCTGGCTGCAGATCACTTCCGCTACTTCGCCGGCTGCATCCGCGCCCAGGAAGGCAGCGCCGCCGAGATCAACGAGCACACCGCGGCCTACCACTTCCATGAGCCGCTGGGTGTTGTCGGCCAGATCATCCCGTGGAACTTCCCGCTGCTGATGGCGGCCTGGAAACTGGCTCCGGCCCTGGCCGCTGGCAACTGCATCGTGCTCAAGCCGGCCGAGCAGACACCGCTGTCGATCATGGTATTCATCGAAGTGGTAGGCGATCTGCTGCCACCGGGCGTGCTGAACATCGTTCAGGGCTTCGGCAAGGAAGCAGGCCAAGCGCTGGCCACCAGTACCCGCATCGCCAAGATCGCCTTCACCGGCTCGACCCCGGTCGGCTCGCACATCATGCGCTGCGCCGCCGAGAACATCATTCCGAGCACCGTGGAGCTGGGTGGCAAGAGCCCGAACATCTTCTTCGAAGACATCATGAATGCGGAGCCAGCGTTCATCGAGAAAGCTGCCGAAGGCCTGGTGTTGGCCTTCTTCAACCAGGGCGAGGTCTGCACCTGCCCGTCGCGCGCACTGATTCAGGAATCGATCTTCGAGCCCTTCATGGAAGTGGTGATGAAGAAGATCAAGGCGATCAAGCGTGGCAACCCGCTGGATACCGACACCATGGTCGGCGCTCAGGCATCCGAGCAACAGTTCGACAAGATCCTCTCCTACATGGAGATCGCCCAGCAGGAAGGCGCACAGATCCTCACCGGCGGTGCCGCCGAGAAGCTCGAAGGCAGCTTGTCGACTGGCTACTACGTGCAGCCGACCCTGATCAAGGGTCACAACAAGATGCGTGTGTTCCAGGAAGAGATCTTCGGGCCGGTGGTTGGCGTGGCGACCTTCAAGGACGAGGCCGAAGCCCTGGCGATCGCCAACGACACCGAGTTCGGCCTGGGCGCCGGCGTCTGGACCCGCGACATCAATCGCGCTTACCGCATGGGTCGTGGCATCAAGGCCGGTCGCGTCTGGACCAACTGCTATCACCTGTACCCGGCGCACGCAGCGTTCGGTGGCTACAAGAAGTCCGGCGTTGGCCGCGAAACTCACAAGATGATGCTCGACCACTATCAGCAAACCAAGAACCTGCTGATCAGCTACGACATCAATCCGCTCGGATTTTTCTGATGAGGGCCCCGGCGTGTGAGCTCCAGCGCGCCGGTTTATTTTGCTACGCACGTCATGTGCAGGGACCTGCGCCGCTTCTGCTGTAATCCCCCTCGAACCGAGCGTAAGGTTCCTATCGCAACGCGGCCCCGGCCGCGTTTTTTTTGCCCGGTGGTGAACCAGCCATCGCGTACATCGAACTCCCCGCCACTGACACGCCTCCCATCAACATGCCCCTGTGCCGAAGATGAGGAGAATCCCATGTCGCAACTGCTCGAACCCTGTTCGCTGAAACACCTGAAGCTGCGCAATCGTGCAGTCGTTGCGCCGATGACCCGCGTCAGTGCCGAAGCCGAAGGTGCCGCCAATGAGTTGATGCGCGATTACTACGCCTCGTTCGCCAAGGGCGGATTCGCCATGCTCATCAGCGAAGGCATCTATACCGATACGGCCTACAGCCAGGGTTACTTCAACCAGCCCGGGCTTGCGACCGAAGCTCACCGGGACAGCTGGAGGCTGGTAGTCGACGCCGTGCACGACGCTGGCGCCGCGTTCATCGCCCAGCTCATGCACGGAGGCGCGCAGACACAGGGCAACATCCATCATGCCCGGCACGTTGCGCCATCGGCGGTGCAGCCTGGTGGCTCGCAGCTGACCTTCTACGGCGGCGAAGGCCCCTATGCAACGCCCGCGCAGATCAGCGAAGACGAGATTCAGGAAGCCATCGCCGGGTTTGCACAGGCCGCGGTCCATGCTCGTGAAGCCGGTTTCGACGGCGTCGAGTTGCACGGTGCGAACGGCTACCTGCTGCACGAGTTCATCAGCACCGAGTTCAATCAGCGCGACGATCACTGGGGTGGAGATTTCCTCGACCGCCTGCGCTTGCCGCTGATGGTCATCGCGGCGGTGCGGGCCGCGGTTGACGATGAATTCGTGGTCGGCATGCGTCTGTCGCAGAGCATGGTGTGCGACAGCCAGCTGAAGTGGGAGGGTGGGGCGGACGAAGCCCGGCAGCGTTTCCGCACGCTGGCTGAGGCCGGCCTCGATTATCTGCATGTCACCGAGCCGGATGCCGCTGCGCCGGCTTTCGGCAGCGGATCGAGCTTCGCTGCGCTTGCCAAGGGTAGCGTTTCGATCCCGGTGATCGGCAATGGCGGCATCGTTACGGGCGAGCAAGCCGAAAAGTTGCTGACTCAGGGGGAAATGGACCTGGTCGCTGTCGGCAAGGCCGCGTTGGCGAACAACGACTGGCCGCAGCGAATCGCGCAGGGACTGCCGCTGAATGAATTCGACGGCACGATGTTCGTACCCATGGCGACCATCACCAATGAACTGGCCTGGCGTAATGCCAACGGTCGGCCGGCACTGGGTTCAAGTTGACAGCGCACCAGCGCCGGGCGTTAGCTGGTAATCGAAACGCAGCAATGACAGCCGTCTGTCGGGCACTACCAAGGCACGGCGCTGTCTCCTTCCAAAGTACCATTCTGCTAAAGGCAGAACAGGGGGCTTAATTGGGCTGTCGGAATCTTCCGGCACCATAAAAAGAGGACCGACCTATGTGGACTAAACCCGCTTTCACCGACATGCGTATTGGTTTCGAAGTCACCATGTACTTCGCAAATCGTTGATCGATCAGCCCCGGCTCCGGCCGGGGCTTCGCTTTTGGGGGCTGTCCATGTTCATCCGTATTCTTGGGTCCGCTGCGGGCGGTGGTTTTCCGCAGTGGAACTGCAATTGCGCCAACTGCGCCGGCCTGCGCGCCGGCACGCTCAATGCGAAGGCGCGCACCCAGTCGTCGATCGCCATCAGCGACAACGGTGTCGATTGGATTCTGTGTAATGCCTCGCCGGACATCCGCGCTCAGCTGGAGTCGTTCCCGACGCTACAGCCAGCCCGGGCGCCGCGAGATACCGCCATCGGTGCCATCGTTCTGCTGGACAGCCAGATCGATCACACCACCGGCCTGCTGACCTTGCGTGAGGGTTGCCCGCATGAGGTCTGGTGCACCGAGATGGTTCATCAGGACCTGACCACCGGGTTTCCGCTGTTCAACATGCTCGAACACTGGAACGGCGGCTTGAAATGGAACCCCATCGCCCTGACCGGCAGCTTCACCATTCCCTGTTGCCCTAGCCTGCACATCACGCCGATTCCGCTGCGCAGCTCCGCGCCGCCGTATTCACCGCACCGCAATGACCCGCATCCCGGCGACAACATCGGCCTTCTGATCGACGATCGCAAAACCGGTGGCACGTTGTTCTATGCGCCGGGCCTGGGCAAGGTCAGTGACGAACTGCTGGAAACCATGCGCCAGGCTGATTGCCTGCTGGTCGACGGCACCCTGTGGCGCGATGACGAAATGCTCGTGCGCGAGGTCGGCACCAAGCTCGGCAGCGAGATGGGACACCTGCAGCAGAGCGGCCCGGGCGGCATGATCGAGGTGCTCGACGGCATGCCCGCGGTTCGCAAGATCCTCATCCACATCAACAACACCAATCCGATCCTCGATGAAGATTCCGTCGAACGCGAAACCCTCGGCGAGCATGGAATCGAAGTGTCCTTCGATGGCATGAACATCGAGCTATAGCACCCGAATCGCGGCCTTCAGCCGCCTGGTGCTGCGATACGAATATCGGAACGATAAGAAAAGGAAAGACACTGCCATGATCCTGCCAGCCATGAGCCCCGCGGAATTCGAACAGGCGCTGCGCGCCAAGGGCGAGTACTACCATATCCATCACCCGTTCCACCGGGCCATGTACGCCGGGGAGGCGACACGCGAGCAGATTCAGGGCTGGGTCGCCAACCGTTTCTACTATCAGGTCTGCATTCCGGTGAAGGATGCGGCGATCATGGCCAACTGCCCGGATCGCGACACCCGTCGGGAGTGGATCCAGCGCATCATCGATCACGACGGCGCGCCAGGCGAAGAGGGGGGGATCGAGGCCTGGTTGCGACTGGCGGAAGCCGTCGGGCTGGACCGCGAGCAGGTGCTGTCGCAGGAACTGGTGCTGCCCGGCGTGCGTTTCGCCGTGGATGCCTACGTCAACTTCGCCCGCCGCGCCAGTTGGCAGGAGGCCGCCAGCAGCTCGCTGACCGAACTCTTCGCCCCGACCATCCACCAGTCGCGCCTGGACAGCTGGCCGCAGCACTATCCGTGGATCGATGCGTCCGGCTACGACTACTTCCGCAAGCGCCTGAAGGAAGCCCGCCGCGATGTCGAGCACGGCCTGCGGATCACCCTGGAGCACTACCGCACCCGCGAGGCGCAGGAGCGTATGCTGGAGATTCTGCAGTTCAAACTCGACGTGCTGTGGAGCATGCTCGACGCCATGAGCATGGCCTATGAACTGGATCGCCCGCCGTACCACACCGTGACCCGCGAGCGTATCTGGCACAAGGGCATCAGCCTCTAGGCGCGAGCCATATAGGCAAATCCTGCCCACCCATGAGGTATCCGGCCCCTGTAGAGTGGGCCGCCTGACGACCATGAACACGTGGCCAGGCAGCCACCTGCCCACTGGCGAGACGATGACGATGAGCGATATCCAACTGACCCAGATTCCAGCATTCCGCCGTGGCTTCCGCTTCCAGTGGGAACCCGCGCAGAGCTGCCATGTGCTGCTTTATCCGGAAGGGATGATCAAGCTCAACGAGAGCGCCGCGGCGGTGCTGACCGAAGTGGACGGGACGCGTAGCGTCGGTGCGATCGTCGCCGATCTGCAGGCCCGCTATCCCGATGCCGAAGGGATTCAAGAAGATATCGTTGCGTTCCTGGAGGTTGCCGTTGAACGGTTCTGGATCGAGCTTCGCTAAACCCGGCTACGAGCCCGGCCCGCCGCTCTGGCTGCTGGCGGAGCTGACTTATCGTTGCCCGCTGCAGTGCCCGTACTGTTCCAATCCGCTGGATTTCGCCCGTAGCCACGAAGAGCTGAGCACCGCCGAGTGGATCGAGGTGTTCCGCCAGGCACGCGAGATGGGCGCCGCCCAGCTGGGCTTCTCCGGAGGCGAGCCGCTGGTGCGTCAGGACCTCGCCGAGCTGATCGCTGTTGCGCGTGGGCTCGGCTACTACACCAACCTGATCACCTCCGGTATCGGCCTGACCGAAGAGAAGATCGCCAGCTTCGCCGAGGCCGGCCTGGACCATATCCAGATCAGCTTCCAGGCCGCCGACGAAGAAGTGAACAACCTGCTCGCCGGCTCGAAAAAGGCCTTTGCCCACAAGCTGGAAATGGCCCGGGCAGTGAAGAAGCACGGCTACCCGATGGTGCTCAACTTCGTCACCCATCGGCACAACATCGACAACATCGACCAGATCATTCGTTTGTGCATCGACCTCGAGGCCGATTTCGTCGAACTCGCCACCTGCCAGTTCTATGGTTGGGCCGAGCTGAACCGCGCCGGGCTGCTGCCGAGCAAGGAACAGCTGGTACGTGCCGAGCGCATCACCAACGAGTGGCGCGACAAGCTCGCCGCCGAAAACCATCCGTGCAAGCTGATCTTCGTGACGCCCGATTACTACGAAGAACGCCCGAAGGCCTGCATGAACGGCTGGGGCAACCTGTTTCTCGATATCACGCCGGACGGCACGGCGTTGCCTTGTCACAGTGCGCGCCAACTGCCTGTTGAGTTCCCCAACGTACGCGAGCACAGCATCGAGCACATCTGGCGACATTCCTTCGGCTTCAACAAATTTCGTGGCTATGACTGGATGCCGGAACCCTGCCGCAGTTGCGACGAGAAGGAGCGTGACTTCGGCGGCTGCCGCTGCCAGGCATTCATGCTCACCGGCGATGCCGCCAATGCCGACCCCGTTTGCAGCAAGTCGGCGCATCACGGCAAGATCCTTGCGGCTCGCGATCAGGCAGATCACGGCGCGCTGGGGCTCGATCAGCTGCAGCATCGTAACGAGAAGGCTTCCAAGCTCATCCTCAAGGTATGAAATCGCCCCGCAACGATTCGTCCACGTCCCTCCCATACGGCGAAGCGCTGCCCTATGGCTTCTGGCCGAGCGCCTGGAGCGCCGAGGCCGCCGCGGCCGCGAGTCGGGATTATGCCGAGTTGCGGGCCGGGCACGGAGGGCTGTTCTGGATCGAGTACGACCCCGTTCAAGGACGCTGCACGCTGTGGTTCTGGCAGGCCGGCCGCGCATGTTGCCTGACTCCGGCCGGCTTTTCGGTACGCAGTCGCGTCTATGAATACGGCGGCGGTGCGTTCTGCCTGACCGGGCAGGGCATCGCCTTCGTCAACGAGGCGGATCAGCAGATCTACCTGCAGCTGAGCGACGGCATCGATACCGCACCGCCGCCAATCGCGCTGACGGCCGAGTCTGGGCGCCGTTATGGCGATCTGCAGCATGACTCCGTCAGCGATGCGATCCTGGCGCTGGAGGAATCCCATGAGGCCGGAGGCGTCGTGCATCGCCTGGTGAGCATCTCCATGGTCGATGGCGCACGTCGGGTTGTTGTGGAGAGTGCCGACTTCTATGCCTCTGGGCTGCTCAGTCCGGACGGCGCACGGCTGGCCTGGATCGAATGGGATCGTCCTGAGCAGCCCTGGACCTCGACGCGCCTGTGCGTGGCTGAGCGACTGCCCGGCGGGCACTGGGGCAGCAGGCGCTGCCTGGCCGGCGCGAAGGGTGGTGAGTCCTTGCAGCAGCCACGCTTCGCCGCTGACGGCCGGCTGTTCTGCCTCAGCGACCGTCTGGGCTTTTGGCAGCCTTGGTATGAGGCAGACGGCCAGCTGCTTCATCATCCGCTGACGGCCTCTGGAGAGGCGGATACGGTACAGAACTTCGATTGTGCACCGGCACCCTGGCAGCTGGGCACCAGCAGCTACCTGCCACTGGCCGACGGCAGCCTGTTGTTGACACATATGGTCGATGGTTACGGCTGGCTGTTCGCGCACGCTGCCGATGGCAGTCGGCGCCAACTGGCTGAGGACTTCACCCGTTGCCGCCAATTGGCCGCCAACCAGACCCATGTGTTCTGTATCGCTGGCGCTCCGGAGCGAGCACCCACGGTCCTTGCCATCGAACAGATCAGTGGAGCGGTGCAGATTCTCGCCGGCGGCGCGCAGCCGCTGGCGGTCGATCAATTGTCGCGCCCGCAGCCCATGCGCTTTCCGACCGGCGCTGGCGAGGTCGCACATGCTTTCTTTTACCCTCCCGCCAATGCGAACTGCCGCGGCGAGTCGGGGGCCTTGCCGCCGCTGGTGGTATTCGCCCATGGCGGGCCGACTTCGGCGAGCTATCCGGTATTCGATCCACGCATCCAATATTGGACCCAGCGCGGTTTCGCCGTGGTCGACGTGAACTACCGCGGCAGCAGCGGCTTTGGTCGGGCCTACCGGCAGCGATTGCGCGAGCAGTGGGGCATTGTCGATGTGGAGGACGCCTGCCAGGCCGCACGAGCACTGGTGGAACAGGGCGAGGTCGATCCGCAGCGCTTGTTCATCCGTGGCTCCAGTGCCGGTGGCTTCACGGCGTTGAGTGCGCTGGCCACGACAGCGCTGTTTCGCGGCGGCGCCAGTCTGTATGGCGTCAGCGATCCGCTGGCCCTGCGGCGGGTGACGCACAAGTTCGAAGGTGATTACCTCGACTGGCTGATCGGCGATCCGCAACAGGTGCCGGAGCGCTTTCGTGAGCGCGCCCCTCTGCATAATGCCGATCGTATCGGTGCGCCCGTCATCTTCTTGCAGGGCGGGCAGGATGCAGTGGTGTTGCCGCAGCAGACCGAGTCGATGGTCGCGGCTTTGCGTGATCGCGGCATCGAGGTCGAGTACCGCCTGTACCCCGAGGAGCGGCATGGGTTTCGACAGGCGGCCAACCTTGCGGATGCGCTGCAAGGTGAATTGCTCTTCTACCAACAGCTGCTCTGAAGCATTCAGGTAGAGGGGTAGCGACCAGCCATTTGGCGCATTGCTTTACCTGAGCAATGCAGTAGGCTTGCGATCATTAGTTACAAAAAATAAAAAAGGCCGTAGTCATGAGCCCGAATATCAGCCTTCAGCGCAAGTTCGTCTCCCCTGAAATCATCTTTGGTGCCGGCTGTCGCCACAGCGTCGGCACTTGTGCAGCCAATTTCGGCGCACGAAAAGTGCTGGTGGTATCCGACCCCGGGGTCGTGAAGGCGGGCTGGGTGGCTGATGTGCAGGCCAGCCTCGACCGGCAGAACATCGAACATTGCCTGTTCACCGGGGTTTCACCCAACCCCCGTTGCGAAGAGGTGATGCTCGGCGCCGAGCTGTATCGTAGCGAAGGTTGCAACGTGATCGTCGCGGTAGGCGGTGGCAGCCCAATGGATTGCGCAAAGGGCATCGGCATCGTCGCGGCGCATGGGCGCCATATCTATGAATTCGAAGGGGTAGATACGCTGCGCGTGCCCAGCCCACCGCTGATCCTGATTCCGACGACTGCCGGGACCTCGGCGGATGTCTCGCAGTTCGTGATCATTTCCAACCAGGAAGAGCGGATGAAGTTCTCCATCGTCAGCAAGGCAGCCGTGCCGGATGTCTCGCTGATCGATCCGGAAACCACACTGAGCATGGACCCGTTCCTTTCCGCCTGTACCGGCATCGATGCGCTGGTGCACGCCATCGAGGCATTCGTATCGACTGGCCATGGCCCACTGACCGATCCGCACGCGTTGGAAGCCATGCGACTGATCAACGGCAATCTTGCGCAAATGATCGCCAATCCGGCGGATATCGCGCTGCGCGAGCAGATCATGCTCGGCAGCATGCAGGCCGGGCTGGCCTTCTCCAACGCGATTCTCGGTGCGGTGCATGCCATGTCCCATAGCCTCGGCGGCTATCTCGATCTCCCCCATGGCGTCTGCAATGCCGTGCTGGTCGAACATGTCGTCGCATTCAATTACGACGCTTCGCCGGATCGCTACCGCAAGGTCGCCGAAACCCTTGGCATCGATCCGCGCGGGCTGAATCACCGTCAGGTTCGCGAGCGGCTGGTGCAGCATCTGATCGATCTGAAGCAGCAGATCGGCTTCCGCGAAACGCTGAGCCTGCACGGCGTTAACCTTTCCGATATCCCGTTCCTCTCGCAACATGCGATGCAGGACCCCTGCATCCTCACCAATCCACGCTCGTCGACGCAGCGGGACGTCGAGGTCGTCTATGCCGAAGCCCTCTGACGACCAGCATCAGGCCCTGACGCAACTGCTCGGCTTCGGCAGCCATTCCGCACGCAAGAGCCACTATCCGGAACTGGTGGCACGCCTGGAGGAGCTGGAAAGCGAGCGCAACCGCTACAAGTGGCTGTTCGAGCATGCCGTACACGGGATCTTCCAGGCCAGCCTCCATGAAGGTATTCGTGCCGCCAATCCCGCGTTGGCGCGCATGCTCAGTTACGACACGCCGGAAGAGGCCCTGTGGGCGCTGACCGATCTGTCCCACCATCTGTTCATCGGCGGAGAGGAGGAGCTGCGGCAGATCCGCCATATCCTGAGTCAGCAGCATGGTTTGTTCGGCTACGAGACACGCCTGCGGCGCAAGGATGGCAGCACTATCCACGTGATCATGAACCTGCTGCTCAAACCGGACGAAGACGGCTTGGTGGAAGGCTTCGTCGCCGACGTGACCGAGCGCAAACTGGCACAGTTGCGCCTGTTGCAGCTAAACGAAGAACTCGAACAGCGCGTCGCCGAGCGCACCTGTGAACTGCGCGAAGCCCGCGATGCGGCTGAAGCGGCCAACCTGAGCAAGGACAAGTACCTCGCCGCAGCCAGTCACGACCTGCTACAGCCGCTCAATGCCGCGCGCCTGCTGATCTCGACCTTGCGCGAACGGCAACTGCCGCAGAACGAGTTGCATCTGGTCGAGCGGGCCCATCAGGCCCTGGAAGGCGCCGAAGACCTGCTGACCGATCTGCTCGACATTTCCAAGCTCGATCAGGCCGCGATCAAACCGGATATCGACATCTACCCGCTAAACGATGTCCTGCTGCCGCTGGTGTCGGAATTCCAGTCGGTTGCTTCGGCTGCGGGGCTGCAGTTGAAACACTACATCCCGCGTTTCGCCATCAAATCCGATTTCCGCCTGCTGACGCGAATCCTGCGTAATTTTCTCAGCAATGCCTGCCGTTATACCGATCGGGGTAGCGTCCTGGTGGGTGCGCGCATACGCGCCGGGGCGCTGCGTATCGAGGTTTGGGACACCGGGCGGGGCATTCCTGAGGAGGAGCTGCAGTCGATCTTCCTCGAGTTCAATCAGCTCGGGATCGGTCGATCCGCGAAACGCAGTGGAGTAGGGCTGGGGTTGGCCATCGTCGACCGAATCGCCAGCATGCTCGGCTACCCGGTGCTGGTGCGATCGAAGCCGGGGCGCGGCTCGGTGTTCAGTATCGACGTGCCATTGGCCGAGGCGATGCCCCGCGAGCGGGTTGCGGCTCCGGTGGTCGTGCCGCAGCTGGGCGATCCGCTGCCTGGGCGGCGCCTGCTGGTGATCGACAATGAGGAGAGCATCCTGCTCAGCATGGCTGTCTTGCTCGAACAGTGGGGCTGCACGGTGGTGACCGCCACCGACGAGCAAAGCGCAGTGACGGCGCTGGATGGAGTAGCGCCGGATGCGATCCTCGCCGATTACCATCTGGATCAAGGGCTGACCGGCTGGGACGTCGTGCTCGCGGTGCGAGCTCGCTTCAACCAGGCGCTGCCGGTGGTGATGATCACCGCCGATCGCAGCGACCAATGCCGTCAGCAACTGCAGGGCTGCGGCGTGCCGGTGCTGAATAAACCGGTCAAGCCCGGCAAGATGCGTTCGGTGCTCAGTCATCTGCTCACCGCCAACAGCAATGGCAGCGGACCGGATGCGGGGTGACACGATCTGGATCAAGTTTTACCGGGCGCCGTCTCGGATAGACTGCTTGCCATGAAAGCCCATCTGCATCTGCTACTCGTCCTGTTGCTCAGCCTCGCGCTCCCCGTGAGCAGCATGGCTGCGCTCGAGCTGAGGGCAGATCCGTGCCAGATGCAAAGCGACATGGAGACCTCCGGGCATTTCGCACACCAGGCTGAAGCCCAGGACGAGGGTGCGCATTCGCACGAGAGCAGCCCACTGTGTAAAAGCGGCCACCAGTGCAAGACCGGCAGCATGTTGCAGACCGGCGTAGCGCAGCCGCAGCTCGCCGTCTCCCTGCCGCAACTCGCAGTACATTATTCTGAGTTCTTTCCTGCCCGCTCCAACGCCGACGTCTGGCGCCCCCCGCGTTACTGATTCCATCGCTGACCTGACTCGCCCCACGTTCATACGTTGAGGCGCTGTAAGCATGCCTTGCGGCATGCAGGAAACCGAGGAATCCAATTCATGATCTCCCGACTGATAGGGAAATACCGGCCGTTCGCGGGCGTGGTTTTTGTCGCCGCGTTCGGCCTGCCCGGCGCAGCCGCCGGGCTTACATTCGACGATGCCCTGAGCCTTGCGCAACAGCAGGCGCCATCGCTGCGTGCCGAGGCGTCAAGGCTGCAGGCCGCGCGTAGCGAAGCCGTCGCAGCGGGCGAACTGCCCGACCCAAAATTGTTGCTGGGCCTGCAGAATCTGCCCATCGAGGGTGCCGAACGCTGGAGCCTCGATGATGATGGCATGACCATGCGCATGGTCGGCGTGATGCAGGAAGTACCGAATCGCGACAAGCGCAAGGCGCGTAGCGATGTGGCACAGGCGTCTGTAGCGCGCGCGGGCGCCTCGCGCGAGGTGGAAACCCTCAGGGTACGTCTGGCGACTGCCCAGGCGTGGATTGCCACGCACGCGGTGGAGCGCAAGATCCGGCTGTTCGACCAATTGTTCGAGGAGAACCGCCTGCTCGCCGAAGCGATTCGGGCTCGCATCGCCGGCGGGCAAGGGCAGTTGACCGACAGCGTCGCGGCGAAGCAACAGGCAGCGCTATTGGCTGATCGCCAGGACGAACTGGAGCAGCAGCGCCGCCAGGCACGCGCGGCGCTGGTGCGTTGGGTCGGCAGCGATGGCAACCGGCCGCTGCTCGGCGAACCGCCGCGCTGGACCATTGCCCCTGAGCAACTGGCGCAGCGGGTCGAGCAGCACCCGCAATTGACCGCCTATGCACCTATGACCCAGGTGGCGCAGGCACGCATCCGTGAGGCGACCTCCGAGAAACAGGTCGACTGGAGCTGGGAGGTCAGCTATCTCAAGCGCGGTCGCGAGTACGGCGACATGGTCAACCTGCAATTCAGTTTCGACCTGCCGCTCTTTCAGCGCTCGCGGCAGAACCCGCGGATCGCCGCCCGCTACGCCGAGCTCGAACAACTGGAAGCCGAGCGCGAAGCCATGACGCGCGAATTCGTCGAGCGGCTGGACAGCGAACTGGCCGAGCTGGATCGCTTGCAGCGCGCACTCGAACGCAACGCCGAGGTGCTGCTGCCGCTGGGAGAGGAGAAGGTGGAGCTGGCGATGACCGGCTACCGAGCCGGAACCAACGAGTTGGAAGCATTGCTGACAGCGCGCAACGAGCTGATCGAGACCCGCCTTGAACACATCGACCTGCAAGGTCTGGTAGCCATCGCGGCTGCGCGCCTGCACCTCGCTTACGGAGAAGCCAAATGAGCCGGAATATTCTCGCAAGCGTCACCCTGGCCGGAGTGACGGCACTGATCGGCGCGGGGGGCGGCTATTGGCTGGCCAGCTCTGATGACCAGACTTCAGAACCGCCTGTATCCGCGCTCAAGCGCGACGCCGAGGTACTGTACTGGTACGACCCGATGGTTCCGCAGCAGCGTTTCGAAAAGCCCGGCAAGTCACCGTTCATGGATATGGACCTGGTGCCGCGCTACGCAAACGAAGATGGCGATGTCGCCGCCATCAGTATCGATGCCGGCGTCACGCAGAACCTTGGTATTCGCCTGGCAACCGTCAGCCGCGGACAGCTGGCGAATGTGGTCGAAGCGGTCGGCGTGCTCGAATACAACGCGCGTGATGTCGCGCTGGTTCAGGCGCGAGCCGGCGGGTTCGTCGAACGCGTGTATCGGCATGCACCAGGCGATGTGCTGGACGAGGGCGCAGCGCTGGCCGATCTGCTGATCCCCGAATGGACGGCCGCCCAGGAGGAATACCTGGCCCTGCGGCGCATCGGCGAGCCAGCGCTGCTGGCAGCCGCACGGCAGCGCCTGCGTTTGGCCGGCATGCCGGCATCGACCATCAGCCAGCTCGAGCGCAGTGGCAAGGTCAACGCGTCCATTACCATTTCCACCCCGATCGCTGGCGTACTGCAGGAACTGGATGTTCGCGAAGGCATGACGCTTGCGGCCGGTGCGCCTCTCGCGCGGGTCAATGGGCTGGACAGCGTCTGGCTGGAAGTAGCGGTGCCAGAGGCGCAAAGCCAGGGCATCCGCGTTGGCCAGCGCGCCACCGCGCGGCTGCCGGCGCTGCCGGGTCAGCTCATCGAGGGTGAAATCACCGCGGTGTTGCCGGAAGCCAATGCCGCAAGCCGTACCCTGCGGGTGCGAGTACAGCTGCCCAATCCAGACGGACTGCTGCGGCCCGGGCTGACGGCTCAGGCCAGCCTGGCCGGTGGAGACAATGCGTCGGTTCTGCTGATTCCGGGCGAAGCTGTCATTCGCACCGGGCGCCGCAGCCTGGTGATGCTGGCCGAGGCTGGCGGCCGCTATCGTCCGGTGGAAGTCGAGACTGGGCGGGAGAGCGGCAGCCAGACTGTCATTCTCCGCGGCCTGGAAGAGGGCCAGCAGGTAGTCGCGTCCGGCCAGTTCCTGCTGGACTCCGAGGCCAGCCTGCGCGGCATCGTTGCGACGCCTGCGACTAGTGATATCCAGCACGATCACGATCACGATCACGATCACGACCATGGCCATGCTCAGCCGGCACCGGCGCTGCATGAATCCGAGGGCCGCGTCATGGCGCTCGCTGATGCGCGCGTGAAGATCGCACACGGCCCGTTCCATACGCTTGGCATGCCCGGCATGACGATGGCGTTCGCGGTGGCCGATGCGGCATTGCTGCAGGACATCGAGGTCGAGGACCGGGTCCGTTTCGCCGTCCGGGAAACCGATGAAGGCCTGCTGATCGAGCGAATCCAGCCGCTGGAGAAGCAGCCATGATCGCCGCGCTGATTCGCTGGTCCATCCTCAATCGGTTCCTGGTGCTGATGGCGACGTTGCTGATGACTGCCGTGGGCATCTGGGCGGTACGTACCACGCCGATCGACGCGCTGCCTGACCTGTCCGACGTGCAGGTGATCATCCGCACGCCCTATCCGGGGCAGGCGCCGCAGATCGTCGAAAACCAGGTGACCTATCCACTGACCACCACCATGCTTTCGGTACCCGGGGCAAAGACGGTGCGCGGCTATTCGTTCTTCGGCGACAGCTTCGTTTACGTGCTGTTCGAGGACGGTACCGATCTGTACTGGGCGCGCTCACGGGTGCTGGAGTACCTGAGCCAGGTGCAGAGCCGGCTGCCCGCAGGTGCCAAGCCATCTCTCGGGCCGGATGCCACCGGCGTCGGCTGGATCTACCAGTACGCGCTGGTCGACCGCAGCGGTACGCATGATCTCGCGCAGCTGCGCAGCCTGCAGGACTGGTTCCTCAAGTACGAACTGATCACGCTGCCCAACGTGGCCGAGGTGGCGACCATCGGTGGCATGGTCAAGCAGTATCAGGTCGTGCTCGATCCACTGAAGATGGCCAGCCTTGCCGTCACTCAGGCGCAGGTGATCGAGGCCATCGGCGCCGCCAATCAGGAGACCGGCGGCGCCGTACTCGAACTGGCCGAAACCGAATACATGGTCCGCGCCTCCGGCTACCTGCAGACGCTCGAGGATTTTCGCCAGATTCCATTGCAGCTAAGCGCCAGGGGCGTACCGGTCACGTTGGGTGATGTGGCACATATTCAGCTCGGCCCGGAAATGCGCCGGGGCATCGCTGAACTCGATGGGGAGGGAGAAACGGTCGGCGGGGTGGTGATCCTGCGCAGCGGCAAGAACGCGCGGGAAACCCTGGCCGCTGTACACGCCAAGCTGGAAGAACTGAAAAGCAGCCTGCCCGAGGGCGTCGAGATCATCACCACCTACGACCGCAGCGAACTGATCGACCGCGCGGTGGAGAATCTCAGCTTCAAGCTGTTGGAGGAGTTCATTGTCGTCGCGCTGGTGTGCGGAGTCTTTCTCTGGCACCTGCGCTCCTCCCTGGTGGCGATCGTCTCGCTGCCCATCGGCATACTGATCGCCTTCGTCGTGATGCGTTACCAGGGCATCAACGCCAACATCATGTCGCTCGGCGGTATCGCCATCGCCATCGGCGCGATGGTCGATGCGGCGGTGGTGATGATCGAGAACGCCCACAAGAAGGCCGAGGCCTGGCGCCACGCCAACCCCGGCAAGGCGCTGGAGGGTGAAGAGCACTGGCAGGTGATGACAAGCGCGGCGCAGGAAGTTGGGCCGGCGCTGTTCTTCTGCCTGTTGATCATCACCCTGTCGTTCATTCCGGTGTTCACCCTCGAAGCGCAGGAAGGCCGCCTGTTCGGCCCGCTGGCCTTTACCAAGACCTATGCCATGGCCGCAGCGGCCGGGCTTTCGGTCACCCTGGTGCCCGTGCTGATGGGCTACTGGATTCGCGGCAAGCTGCCGGACGAGGCGCGCAATCCGCTCAACCGCGGGTTGATACGGGTCTATCGTCCTGCGCTGAATGCAGTGCTGGATCACCCGAAATCGACCATCGCCGTAGCCGTGCTGATCCTGGCTACCACGCTGTGGCCGATGTCGCGACTGGGCGGGGAGTTCCTGCCGCCGATGGACGAGGGGGATCTGCTCTACATGCCTTCGGCGCTGCCGGGACTGTCAGCACAGAAAGCAGCGCAGCTGTTGCAACAGACCGATCGCATGATCCGCACGGTTCCGGAAGTCGAAACCGTGTTCGGCAAGGCTGGCCGCGCCGAGTCGGCGACCGATCCGGCACCGCTGGAAATGTTCGAGACCACCATCCGCTTCAAGCCGCGGGAGCAGTGGCGCGCCGGCATGACGCCGGAAACGCTGATCGATGAGCTTGACCGGGCGGTGCAGGTGCCAGGCCTGACCAATATCTGGATTCCGCCGATCCGCAATCGCATCGACATGCTCGCCACCGGTATCAAAAGCCCGATCGGGGTGAAGATCGCCGGCGCCAACCTGGAGGAGATCGACCGTGTCAGCCAGCAGGTGGAGGCCGTTGCCAGAAAGGTGCCGGGGGTCAGCTCGGCGTTGGCCGAGCGCCTGGTCGGCGGGCGTTACGTCGATATCGATATCGATCGTCAGGACGCCGCCCGCTACGGACTGAACATCGCCGACGTGCAGTCCATCGTCTCCAGTGCCATCGGTGGCGAAACCGTAGGCGAAACCATCGAGGGCCTGGCGCGCTACCCGATCAACGTTCGCTATCCCCGAGAGTGGCGCGACACTCCCCAGGCGCTGGAGCAGCTACCGATCCTCACGCCGCAGGGCGGCCAGATCACCCTGGGTAGCGTGGCGCGAGTGCGCATCAGCGACGGTCCGCCGATGCTGCGCAGCGAGAATGCGCGGCTGGCGGGTTGGGTTTACGTCGACGTGCGCGGCCGGGATATCGCTTCGGTCGTCGCCGATCTGCGCGATGCAGTCAGCACCGAAGTCAGCCTGCTGCCCGGCATGAGCCTGGCTTACTCGGGCCAGTTCGAGTTTCTCGAGCGTGCCAACGAGCGCCTCAAGCTGGTGGTGCCAGCGACGTTGCTGATCATTTTCTTCCTCCTGTACCTGACCTTCGGCCGGCTGGACGAGGCCGTGCTGATCATGCTGACCCTGCCGTTCGCACTGACCGGCGGCGTCTGGTTCCTCTATCTGATGGACTACAACCTGTCGGTGGCCACCGGCGTCGGCTTCATCGCATTGGCGGGGGTCGCTGCGGAATTTGGCGTGATCATGCTGCTGTATCTGAAAAACGCCTGGGCCGATCAGCGGCGCGACGGACCGAACGGCGAGGCCGCGCTGTGCGAAGCAATCCGTGAAGGTGCGGTGCAGCGGGTACGCCCGAAGGCGATGACCGTGGCAGTGATTGTCGCCGGTCTGTTGCCGATCCTGCTGGGGACGGGCACCGGCAGTGAGGTGATGAGCCGCATCGCGGCGCCGATGGTCGGCGGCATGCTGAGCGCGCCGCTGCTGTCGCTGTTCGTGATCCCGGCCGCCTATCGCTTGATGCGCAGACCTGGGAGATGAATCGCAGGCACGGCCAGCTCGACTACATCAGCAATAGAAGGAAGGAATAGCCGAGCGACCCGAGCAGGAATGCACCGAATCGGCTGTTCCGTTCCGTCGGCAGCTCCTCCTTGAGCACGTTGAGGATTATCGCGCCGGCGATGAAGGCGGTTACAGCCGAGACACCCAGCTCGGAGAGTTCGATGACCGAGCCGAACGCCCAGCCGATCAGTGTTGACCCCGCCAGGATCCAGCGGCCGCGTCGAGCGAACAGATCCTGGTGGTCATGCTGAAGGGCCACATCGTTGACCATGAAGTGCAGCGCCATGGCCACGGTGTACCAGACCAGTTCCAGCATCTGGCCAGGATCACGGTTGGCGAGGATATTCCCGATCAGTGCGTTGTAGCCGGCGAAGGCACCTATGTGCAGCCAGAACACGCCCGCGTGGGAAGGTGCGCCGTCAGGCCGCTCGTCTCGGTGCTGCTTGATCAGCCGCTCGAGTCCGTAGAAGCAGACCAGGCCGCCTAGCGCCAGCAGATAGGCGTGGTGCTCAAGGTAGCGCAACGGGTGAAACCCGCTATCCTCCATCACCCTCTGCCCGTCGGCCAGTTCGGGGAGCAGGTGCACGAAGACATACGCGACGGCGACGCCACCGGCTGCGGACAGCCAGCGGCTGCGCGGCAACTGATGTAGTTTGCTCAGCCTTCCGGCCAGCATATGGGTGGCTGTCAGCACCAGTGCGGCGATCAGGGTGAGCATGAGATATCCGCGGAAAAGGCCATCAGCTTTGTGACTTTGGCCGCCCATCGGCGTTCAGCATGCAGTTCGTCGGTTGGCACGCCGGACTTATGATCTCGATCAGTTACCTGCGTCGTGATCGGCCAGGTCGATGATTTTTTTGATAGAGTGCGCTCCTGAAAAAGCGAGCAGCCAGCCAGCTTTCAATTCGGTCAATGAGGTGTCTGCTTGATTAGGGTGCTGGTGGTCGATGACCACGATCTGGTTCGCACAGGCATCAGTCGCATGCTGGCGGACATCTCTGGGCTGCAGGTGATCGGTCAGGCGGATTCTGGCGAGGATGCGATCCGCAAGGCTCGAGAGCTCAAGCCCGATGTGGTGCTGATGGACGTCAAGATGCCGGGCATCGGTGGTCTGGAGGCGACCCGCAAGCTGCTGCGCAGCTACCCGGACCTGAAGGTCATTGCCGTGACCATCTGTGAAGAAGATCCCTTTCCGACTCGCCTGCTGCAGGCCGGGGCGGCAGGCTATCTGACCAAGGGCGCGGCGCTGGAGGAAATGGTGCAGGCCATCCGCATGGTGTTCGGCGGCCAGCGCTACATCAGCCCGCAGATCGCTCAGCAGCTGGCGCTCAAGTCCTTCCAGCCGCAGCTCAGTGAGTCACCGTTCGACCTGCTTTCCGAGCGAGAAATACAGATCGCGCTGATGATTGCCAACTGTCAGAAGGTACAGCACATTTCCGACAAGCTCTGCCTGTCGCCGAAGACAGTCAACACCTACCGCTATCGCATCTTTGAAAAGCTATCGATCACCAGTGATGTCGAGCTGGCCCTGCTGGCGGTTCGCCACGGGATGGTCGATACCGTCAACTGATGACAGAAGCCTTCGATTCCTCGGCGTTCCTGGCCGCCTGCAGCGGCCGGCCGGGCGTCTATCGCATGTTCGATGCGCAGGCCAAGCTGCTCTATGTGGGCAAAGCGAAGAACCTGAAAAAGCGCCTGGCAAGCTACTTCCGCAAGACCGGGCAGGCGCCGAAGACCGCGGCGCTGGTGGCCAAGATCGCGCAGGTCGAGACCACCATCACCGCCAACGAGACCGAGGCGCTGCTGCTCGAGCAGACCCTGATCAAGCAGTGGCGGCCGCCGTACAACATCCTGCTACGGGACGATAAGTCCTACCCCTATGTGTTCCTCTCGGCCGGTGAATTTCCAAGACTGAGTATTCATCGTGGCGCCAAGAAGGAGCCCGGACGCTACTTCGGCCCCTATCCTAGCGCTGGCGCGATCCGCGAAAGCCTGAGCCTGCTGCAAAAGGCCTTCTTCGTGCGGCAATGCGAGGACAGCTATTACCGCAACCGCACCCGGCCCTGCCTGCAATACCAGATCAAGCGCTGCAAGGCGCCATGCGTGAAGCTGGTCGACCCCGAAGAGTACGCCGAAGACGTGCGTCACTCGGTGATGTTCCTCGAAGGTCGCAGCAACGCGCTGGCGGAGGAGCTGTCGCGCAACATGGAAAAGGCGGCGATGAATTTGGATTTCGAGCGCGCCGCCGAGATCCGTGACCAGATCGGCATCCTGCGCCGCGTGCAGGACCAGCAGAGCATGGAAGGGGGTTCGGGCAATGTCGACATCGTCGCCGCGGTGGTCAGCCCAGGCGGCGCTTGCGTGCATTTGATCACCGTGCGTGGTGGGCGAGTGCTGGGCAGCAAGAACTTCTTTCCGCAGGTCGCCATCGAGGAAAGCGTCAGCGAGGTGCTGCAGGCCTTTCTGGAGCAGTACTACCTCGGGGCTACGGAACGCGACCTGCCCAGCGAGCTGATCGTCAATGCGGTGCACGAGGATTTCGCCACGCTGATCGACGCCATCTCCGAGCTGCGTGGCGTCGAGCTGACCATCACCCATCGGGTACGCGCGACGCGGGCACGCTGGCAGCAACTGGCGCTGACCAACGCCGAACAAGCGTTGGGCGCGCGCCTGGCCAATCGTCAGCATCTGTCGGCACGCTTCGACGCACTGGCCGAAGCGCTGGAGCTCGACGAGCCACCGATGCGCCTGGAATGCTTCGACATCAGCCACTCCAGCGGCGAGGCTACCGTCGCCTCCTGCGTGGTGTTCGGCCCGGAAGGCCCGCTGAAATCCGACTATCGCCGCTACAACATCGAGGGCGTCACCGCCGGAGACGACTATGCGGCAATGCATCAGGCACTGTCGCGGCGTTTTCGCAAGGCGGCGGAGGGCGAGGGCAAGCTGCCGGACATCCTGCTGGTCGATGGCGGCAAGGGCCAGCTGAACATGGCGCGAGAAGTGCTCGAAGAACTGGCCGTGCCGGACCTGATCCTGCTTGGCGTGGCCAAGGGCGTGACGCGCAAGCCAGGGCTGGAGACCCTTTACCTCAACGATGCGGCTCACGAGTTCACGCTCCCCGCAGACTCGCCGGCTCTGCACCTGATCCAGCAGGTGCGCGACGAGGCTCACCGTTTCGCCATTACCGGCCACCGTGCCAGACGGGGAAAAGCGCGACGAACTTCGACCCTGGAAGGCGTTCCGGGCATCGGCCCGAAGCGCCGTCGCGAACTGCTTACGCATTTCGGCGGTCTTCAGGAGCTGTGCAGAGCGAGCCTCGACGAGATCGCCAAGGCTCCTGGCATCAGTAAAAAGCTTGCCGAGTCGATTTATGCCGCTCTGCACAGTGAGTAAACTGTCCCCGAATTCCGCCGATCAGTGGTACCGATGAATATCCCGAACCTGCTCACCGTTCTACGCGTGCTGCTGATACCCATCTTCATTCTGCTGTTCTATCTTCCGTTCTACTGGAGCTATCTGGCTGCGAGTGCGGTATTCACCGTCGCCGCGCTGACTGATTGGCTCGATGGCTACCTGGCCCGCCGGCTGGAGCAAAGCACGCCGTTCGGTGCCTTTCTCGATCCCGTGGCGGACAAGCTGATGGTCGCAGTAGCCCTGGTACTGCTGGTCGAAGAGCACTCCAACCTCTGGCTGACATTGCCGGCAGCGATCATCATCGGCCGGGAGATCGTCGTCTCGGCGTTGCGCGAATGGATGGCCGAGCTCGGCGCTCGCGCACAGGTGGCGGTGTCGAACCTGGGCAAGTGGAAGACCGCCGCGCAGATGGTCGCGCTGGTGATCCTGCTGGCCAATCCGCCTCAGCCAACAATCTGGGTGGGCCTGGGCTATGCGCTGTTGATCGTCGCGGCGGGGCTGACGCTTTGGTCGATGATCAATTACCTGATGGCTGCCTGGCCGCACCTGAGCACCTCAGAAAAGAAATAAAAACTTTTTTAATCAAAGGGTTGACGGCAGCATTCGATCGTATAGAATGGCGCCCGTCACCAAGACAACGCGGGAATAGCTCAGTTGGTAGAGCACGACCTTGCCAAGGTCGGGGTCGCGAGTTCGAGTCTCGTTTCCCGCTCCAGTTTGTAAGATCGCGCCGCAGTAATCATGCGGCGCCTTCGTTTTGAGGCCGGTTGGCAGAGTGGTTATGCAGCGGATTGCAAATCCGTGTACGCCGGTTCGATTCCGACATCGGCCTCCATATTGAAAGCCCCAAGCAATTCGTTGCTTGGGGCTTTTTATTGCGCGAGCAAAAAGCTAGCTTCTTAAAAAGCCATGCTTGTTGGTGCACCAATTCGTTCGCCAGCGAGCGGCTCCGCAAAGGCTATCTATACTTCGTGAGCGACTTCCTCGCGAGGAGAACAGCCATGCGACGCCTCACAGCTTTTACCTTTGCCGTCCTGTTCAGTACGCCACTGCTGGCAATGCATTGTCCCATGGACATGGCCAAGATCGATGAGCGGCTCAAGACCAATCCGCCCAAGGATGCCGCCACGCTGCAGCAGGTTCGCGAGTTGCGCGCCGAAGGTGAACAGCTGCACCAGGCTGGCAAACATGCCGATTCGGTGCGGGTGCTGGGTAAAGCGCTATATCTGTTGGGCTTGAAACCCTGATCAGCGCGCCCGGCGCAAGCCAACCAGCAGCCAGAACAGCAAGTCCCGGTATCGGGAGGACGGCAATAGCGATTGCCCAAAGCGCTTTTGCGCCTACGGTTCGCTGGCTTTGAAGGCCATCGCAGCGGCGATGACGAATGCTGGCAACAGGCAGAGGATCACATGTTCGCGGGCATGCCACAGCGTCAGGCGCAGGCCTTCCAGTACTGCATTCTCGAAACGCGGCTGGTCCATCGGCAGAAAGAAGATCAGCAGGAATGCGGCGCAGCAGCTTCGCTTCGGTAGGGCGGCTCCGCCAGAAACTGCCCAAATGCACCCCTTGTTGAGGGCGGCGTATCGCTGGCCGGTGCAGGCTGCTCTTGTACGGGGCTGTCCATGCCTCTGTCGTCAGTAGGCTGCATTGATGGAGCCAGCCTGTGCGCAGCTCAGGATCAAGTGCTGGTCGGCGCTCCTTGCTCAGTCAGCAGGCAGTGCGCGGTGGTACCAGTCACGACTGCGGTTGATGCTGCGCACCAGCCAGAGCATGACCGGTACCTCGATCAACACGCCCACCACGGTGGCGAGGGCCGCTCCGGAATTGAAACCATAGAGCACAATGGCGACGGCAACCGCCAGTTCGAAGAAGTTCGAAGCACCGATCATCGCGGAGGGGCCGGCAACATCATGGCGAACCAGAAAGCGACGATTGAGCCAGTAGCCGAGCCCGGCGATAAGGAGTGTTTGTAGCAGGATCGGTACCGCGAGCATGGCGATGATCAATGGCTGAGCAACGATCGCTTCGCCCTGGAAGGAGAACAGAAGCACCAGGGTTGCCAGCAGCGCTACGATGGAAAATGGCTGCACTTTCGCCAGTGCCGCCTGGAAGGCCGATTCATCGCGCCTCATCAGCCGGCTGCGGATGAACTGGGCGATGGCCAGCGGAATGACGATGTACATCACTACCGAGAGCAGCAGGGTGTCCCAGGGCACCGGTATCGAGGACACGCCGAGCAGCAGCGCGACGATTGGCGCAAAGGCGAACACCATTACCACGTCGTTCAGCGCCACCTGGGTCAGGGTGAAGTTGGCGTTGCCGTTGCAGAGGTTGCTCCAGACGAAGACCATCGCCGTGCAAGGTGCGGCACCCAGGAGGATCAGGCCGGCCATGTAGCTGTCGAGTTCGGAAGCCGGGAGCCACGGGGCGAAAACGTGCTTGATGAATACCCAGCCAAGCAGCGCCATGGTGAATGGCTTGACTGCCCAGTTGACGAACAGCGTGATGCCCATGCTCGTCCGCTGCGCATAAACCTCGCGCAGTGCCGAGAAATCGATCTTCATCAGCATCGGGATGATCATCACCCAGATCAGCAGGCCGACCGGGATGTTCACGTGGGCGATTTCCAGCGCACCGACCGCTTGCGCGGCGGCGGGCATGCCCAGCCCGAGGAGGGTGCCGGCGATGATGCAGAGGAACACCCAGAGCGTCAGATAACGCTCGAAGAAGCCGAGCGGGGCGCCGTCGGCTTTCTTGCTGGCGACTTCACATTGACTGGACATCGCTAATTACACCTTCTGCACGGTAGTCGGGATTGCATTGATGGTGTCGCTACGGGCGCCGCGAAGGCGTTGCGGTCAATGCCTGAACGACCTGATCGGCGGTGCTTCGCGCCGTGCGGGTGACGCCGATCAGCGTGGCAGACGCCATGCCGGTCCAGTCGCCATAGCCCACCAACCATAGATTGGGCTGCTTCACGACACGGGTATCCTCTACCTGTACTTTGCCATCTGCCTCGACGACGCCGAGCTCACGAAGATGGTCCAAGGCTGGACGAAAACCGCTGCACCAGATCACCGCATCGAGGTTCTCACGACGCCCATCCGCCCACTCGACGCCCGTTTCGGTGAAGCGCGCAAAGGGGCGTTCGGCGACCAGGACGCCACGCTCGCGGGCTTCGCGCACCGGCGGCACCATGACGATGTCACCGAAGCCGCCGGCCGGCTCGTCGATGCTGCGCCCCTCCTGCTGCGCCTTCCAGCGCGCAGTGGCGCGCTCGAACAGCACGCGACCGTCTACCTCGTCGGGCAGAAACGCAGGTGGCTCCTGGGTGATCCAAAGCGTTTCGCTGACACTGGATAGCTCGGCGAGGACCTGCGCACCGGAGTTGCCGCCGCCCACCACCATTACCCGTTTCCCTGCGAAGGGAGCAGGGGTACGGTAGTGAGCTGAGTGAATCTGCGCACCCTGAAAAAGCTCGCGTCCTTCATAAGGCGGAATGAAAGGCTTGCTCCAGGTGCCCGTCGCACTGATGACCGCGCGAGCCAGCCACTGCTGATCGCCAGCTTGCACACGCCAGAGATCGTCAAGACGGGTGACCGTATCGACGCGAACCGGACGCTGAATCGGAAACTGATAGCGGTCTTCGTAACGTCGCAAGTAGTCGATAACGTCGTTGCGCGTTGGATTGCCCGGCTCGGTTGGGCTGGGCATCGGCCAGCCGGCAATCGAGCTCCAGGCGGCGGGCGAGAACAGCCGCAGCGAGTCCCAGGCATGCAGCCATGCGCCGCCGGGACCGGGCTGCTCGTCGAGTAGCAGGTAAGACAGCGAGGTGCGACGCAGGAAGTACGCGGTTGTCAGCGCGGCCTGTCCGCCGCCGATGACGATCACATCGAGAATGGGGGGCATCAAGCGGCTCCCGGCAAAAGTTCATATTCGCTTGAAAAGATATATGTGATCTCGAATATACGCTCCTTGCTTCGTCTGAACAAACCTCTGCAAAAGGCTTTGCATTCCATGCCCGGTAAAATAAAAGGGCGCTTTACTTGTTCATGCGATAAACAATATATTCGGCCAGACGCATATTGCTGAGATGCGAACAGCGACCAGCCGGATGCTTGCCAGCGCGCGCTTTACGAGATGCCGGGCGGATCAAGGTGTTCGTGCTGGTCAAGAACAAGCGCTGAGAAGATAGCAATGGTCGAGCACCTGACACCCACCACCGTATTCAAATGCCTGGCCGACGAGACGCGCGTGCGGATCGCCTTGCTCGTCGCTCGAGAAGGCGAACTGTGTGTCTGCGAACTGACCTGCGCGTTGGCTGAGAGCCAGCCGAAGATCTCGCGGCATCTGGCGCTACTGCGCGGCTGTGGAATCCTGGAAGACCGCCGTCAGGGCCAGTGGGTCTATTACCGACTCCATCCGCATCTGCCCGACTGGGTGACCGACATGTTCAAGCCGATCCTCGCCGCCAACAAGAACTGGCTGAGCGACAACGTGCAGCGCCTTGAAAGCATGCGCAATCGTCCCGAGCGGGCGGCGGCGTGTAATTGAATCGCTTCGTTCACTCGCCACAACGTTCAGGAATGCCCCATGCACGACGACCTGCCCAATATCGATCCGGAACTGCTCGATCTGCCCGACATCGCCAAGCTAGGCCTCCCAGACGGGCCTGCGCACAAGCCGCGCATCCTGCTGCTCTATGGCTCCAATCGGGAGCGCTCCTACAGTCGCTTGCTGGTGCAGGAAGCTGCGCGTCTGCTCGAGCGTTTCGGTGCCGAAGCACGCATCTTCAATCCGTCCGGATTGCCGCTGCCGGACGATGCTCCGGACACCCACCCTAAGGTGCAGGAGCTGCGCGAGCTGATGCAGTGGTCGGAAGGGCAGGTGTGGTGTTCGCCGGAGCGTCATGGTTCGATGAGCGCGGTGTTCAAGGCGCAGATCGACTGGGTGCCGCTGGCCATGGGCGCAGTGCGGCCGACCCAGGGCAAGACGCTGGCGATCATGCAGGTCAGCGGCGGCTCGCAGTCATTCAATGCGCTCAATCAGATGCGCGTGCTGGGTCGCTGGATGCGCATGCTCACCATCCCCAACCAGTCCTCGGTGGCCAAGGCCTTTCTCGAATTCGATGATGCGGGCCGGATGAAGCCCTCGGCTTATTACGACCGTGTGGTGGACGTGATGGAGGAGCTGATCAAGTTCACCCTGCTGGTACGCGGCCGGGCCGACTACCTGGTCGATCGCTATTCGGAACGCAAGGAGTCGGCCGAAGCGCTGTCCCGTCGCGTCAATCAACGCTCCATCTGACTTCCAGGAATCGCTCGCGTGTCCCATCCCTACGACATCCTCGATGTGCCCGGCAGCGCCGGTCAGCTGATCTTCACGCCGTGCCCCGGTAGCAAGGGCACCAGTGTTCAGGCGCTTCGCCCCAAGGTTATCCAGCATCCGGCGCATGTCGGCTGGATCGAGCGCTTCGGCGCATGACGGGCCTCTCATGCTGAATACGCTTGGCCTGTTCATCATTACCGCGATAGCGGAGATCGTCGGCTGCTATCTGCCGTACCTCTGGCTGAAACAGGGCAAGAGTATCTGGTTGCTGCTGCCGGCTGCGCTTTCCCTGGCGCTGTTCGCCTGGCTGCTGTCGCTGCATCCCACCGCCGCTGGGCGTGTGTACGCGGCATACGGCGGCGTGTATGTCGGCGTAGCGTTGGTCTGGCTGTGGCTGGTCGATGGTGTTCGCCCGACCTGGTGGGACCTGCTTGGCTGCGCCGTGGCGATGTTGGGCATGGCGATCATCATGTTTGCGCCACGACCCCCCTGATGCACCTTTCCAAAAGCGAGTCATCCATGAGCATCAAAGTTGGCATCAATGGCTTCGGCCGCATAGGACGTCTGACACTGCGCGCGGCGTGGGATTGGCCGGAGCTGGACTTCGTGCAGATCAACGATCCAGCAGGGGACGCGGCCACCCATGCGCATTTGCTGAACTTCGATTCCATCCACGGCCGCTGGCAGCACGAAGCAGGAGCCGATGGCGACTGCCTGGTGATCGACGGTCAGCGCGTGAAAGTCAGCGCCAACAAGGCGATCGCCGACACCGACTGGTCGGGCTGCGATCTGGTCATCGAGGCCAGCGGCAAGATGAAGACCGTTGCCGTGCTGCAGCAGTATCTGGAGCAGGGCGTGAAGCGCGTGGTGGTCAGCGCGCCGGTGAAGGAACCGGGTGCACTGAACATCGTCATGGGCGTCAACGATGGGCTGTTCGATCCGGTGCAGCATCGCATCGTCACCGCGGCGTCCTGCACCACCAACTGCCTGGCGCCGGTGGTCAAGGTGATCCACGAGCAGCTCGGCATCCGCCACGGTTCGATCACCACCATCCATGACCTGACCAACACGCAGAGCATCCTCGATCAGCCGCACAAGGACCTGCGGCGTGCGCGGGCCTCCGGCATGAGTCTGATTCCTACCACGACCGGTTCGGCCACGGCGATCGCCGAGATCTTCCCGGAGCTGCGCGGCAAGCTCAACGGCCATGCCGTGCGGGTGCCGCTGGCCAATGCTTCGCTGACCGATTGCGTGTTCGAAGTGGAGCGTGCTACCGATGCCGCCGAGGTGAACCAGCTGCTCGAGGCCGCAGCAGAGGGCGAGCTGAAGGGCATTCTCGGGTATGAGGAGCGGCCACTGGTTTCCATCGATTACCGCACCGATCCGCGCTCGTCGATCATCGATGCGCTATCGACCATGGTGGTCAACGGCACCCAGGTGAAGATCTATGCCTGGTACGACAACGAATGGGGCTACGCCAACCGCACCGTGGAGCTGGCGCGCAAAGTGGGATTGGCCGGCTGAGATGCCAACGGCTGGAACTTGCGGGTGAGTGAAGATCGGATGGAAGTGAGCTGACGGCCACTCCATGACTCTGACGCCCCATCGCTCTTTGCTCCAGTGCAGAAAACTGATCGGCAGTCTCATCCCGACGACCACGCAGCACCCCAGGCCAATCAATCCGGAACCTTATGCGAGCCCTTGCCCGACTGTCCCCCGAGGTGCGCCAGTACCTGATCGTCACTGGTAACTACTGGGCTTTCACGCTCACCGATGGCGCGCTGCGCATGCTGGTGGTGCTGCATTTCCACACGCTGGGCTACACGCCGCTGCAGATCGCGGCCCTGTTTCTGTTCTACGAGGTGTTCGGTGTCGTCACCAATCTGGTTGGCGGCTATCTCGGCGCTCGGCTCGGCCTGAACCGGACGATGAACCTTGGCCTGGCGATGCAGGTGGTGGCGCTGCTGATGCTCACCGTACCAGCTGCGTGGCTGACGGTGCCCTGGGTGATGGGTGCGCAGGCGTTGTCCGGTATCGCCAAGGACCTGAACAAGATGTCGGCCAAGAGCTCGATCAAGCTCCTGGTACCCGACAGCCAGCAGGGCACGCTGTACAAGTGGATCGCCATCCTCACCGGCTCGAAGAATGCGCTCAAGGGCGTAGGTTTTTTCCTCGGCGGTGCGCTGCTCACGCTGCTAGGATTCGGTGGCGCGGTCCTGGCGATGGCTGCGGTGCTGGCGGTGATCTGGATCAGCAGCCTGGTGCTGTTGAAAAAGGATCTTGGCAAAGCGAAGGCCAAGCCGAAATTCAAGGACATCCTCTCCAAAAGCCAGGCAATCAATGTGCTGTCGGCAGCTCGGCTGTTTCTCTTCGGGGCTCGCGATGTCTGGTTCGTCATCGCGCTACCGGTGTACCTGAGCACCGTCTTCGGCTGGAATTTCTGGATGGTCGGCGGCTTTCTGGCCTGCTGGATCATCGGCTACGGCATCGTCCAGTCGATGGCGCCGGCCATTACCGGCAAGCGCAGCGGCAAGGTGCCGGATGGCCGTGCAGCCTTCATCTGGGCTGCACTGCTGGCGGTGCTACCGGCGGCGATCGCCGTGGGCCTGACAACCGATGCGTCGTCCCAATGGGTGTTGATCGGCGGGCTGCTGCTGTTCGGTGCGCTGTTCGCGGTGAACTCTTCGCTGCACAGCTATCTGATCGTCAGCTACGCCAAGGAAGACGGCGTCTCGCTGGACGTGGGCTTCTACTACATGTCCAACGCCATGGGCCGACTGATCGGTACCCTGCTTTCCGGCTGGGTATCCCAGGCCTATGGGCTGCAGGCCTGCTTGTGGGTTTCATCCTTGTTCGTGCTGCTCGCCGCGCTCATCTCGCTGCGATTGCCTCGTCACGCGCGATAGCGGATAGGGCAGGTCGAGCGCGAACGCCCGACCTGAACCGGCTCAGTAGCTGTACTGCAGCTGTGCCCAGAGCTTTTCGGTGTCCACCGAGTAGTCGTCCGCGTCGTAGCCGGCGTATTTGACCGTTGCCACCAAGCCTTTGACCAGCGGAATGGCGCGGCTGTAGGCGATATCGATTTCCTCGCCATACTGCTGGCTGCCGCGCTCGGCGCGGAAGTCGTGGTACCAGGCCTGCAAGGTGCCGCCGAACAACGGCAAGGTGCCGCCGAGATAGACATCCTGCATGCCGTCTGCCGGCGTCAGCAGAAAGGTATCGGCCCAACCCTGAAACGCATGCTTGGTCGCAAGCGGCGTCTGGAAAGCGCGATTGCCTGGCCCCGAATCGCCACCCAGCACCTCCATGCCCGCTTTCAAAGTCGCGCCGTGCAATGCATAGCCGAGTTCGGCCAGGTAGTACTCGCTGCTCAGCTCCTGCGGATTGCCTGCGTAGTCCTGCTGGCGCGCATATTCAAAGGCGTAGCTGATGTCGTGGAGGGCACCGTTCAGGCGCAGGCCTGTGGTCTTGCTGGACAGGGTGCCGAGTTCCGCGGTGGGCGCAGTGGCGATGTTGTTCAACCCCAACAGATAGCTGTAGGCGGTGGCCGTCAGCGCCGGTGAATACGCATAGCGAGCGTTGATCAGATGGCTGTGGCCTTCGATATCGGCCGGGTTGCTGCGATTGTCGAAACGATTGTCACCCGGGCCGAAGATCGTGTTGATGTTGTCGATGTAGGCGTAAGTCAGCGTCAGCTTGTCGAGCGGTTGCAGTTGGCCGAGCACACCGTCGTAGGTTTGTTCGTTCTGCCGCCAACCGACGCCACCGACGAAGCGCTGGTTGTCCAGATTGATGCGCTGACGGCCGGCAATCGCGTTGCCGAGATCGTGGTCGTAGCGCAACAGCGCCTGGTTTATTTCGCTGCCGTCGGGGTCGGCTACCACGGAATAATCGCTCTGGCCGTTGCGTGTGCTGTTGTAGGCGGCATCACCCAGGCGGCTTACGTTGTCTGCCTCGAGCAGAGCCGATAGGCCATACCACTTGCCGGTCTGAAAGCCGACGCGGGTGCGCAGCGTCTGCGCGTTGGCGTGCTTGAGGGCGTTGTCCTGATCGACATGCTCGTAGCGATAGCGCAGATCCAGAATCGGCTTCGCATCGGTGAATATGCTGCTGAAGCTTTCCTGAGCGAAAGCCGCTGGACTGCATAGCAGACCGGCACTCAACAGGTAGGGGGTCAGGTGATGAGGGTGCAGGTTCTTCATGTGCCGCTCCTTGGTTGACATCGGAGCGAAAGATAGGCTGCTTACTATTTTTGCCATTGACAGCCGTCAAGGCCGTAAAAAAGCTCTGGAACGAGCCCTGTGGCCCGTTCGCGAGGCCTGAAGGAGTCGAGCTTAGCTGTGCGCGGCGGTTCTCAATATGCCGATATCATGTGTGGCGCGCTGAATCAGCGCTGCTGCGTTCGGTCCGGTTCTGTCCTGACCGTTACGACGGCCGCGGCGCCAATGCACCATGGGCTGGAGTGAGCTGATATCCGATCGGGTAACCAGTTCTTCGAGTGATCGCTTGCTCATGTTCGCGTCCTCACGTCGTGAGTTCGGTGGAGCGTCCTTGCGCCATGGGGAGTCCATGAGCAGACGATGCGCGATGATTGTTACAGCGGTTTGGCAGCAGGGCGCAATCGGATGGCCGGTGCAGGGAGGAGAGGGCGGCTAACGCACCTGGGTGCATCAGACTTCGGTAATCGTGCTGACGCTGGTGATGCCAGCGTTCCAGATCATCTCGTAGTGCGCAGTCTGAACGATGGACAATACGCGCCGCGGCGTCATGAGTGCCCAGCAGAGCCGGCCTGGGCTGCGCACCGAGTGATACCGCAACCCGGGGAATCCCTCTTGTCTGACGAGACGACCGAACTGGCGGGAGTGAGCGTAATCATCGGTGTCGTAGATAGGATCCGACATCGCCACGCTCGTGGCATCCAGCAGCCCGGCCTCGTTGAACTGGCATGACAACCCGCGAAAAACGAACCGCTCGAAGTTCAAGCCCACGACATTCGACCAGTATTGCTCCTGGTGATGCCTCACCTCGGCCAGCGCCGTTTCCATGCTGTCGGCCAGATACAGCACGCCGTAACTGCCATCGCTGAAGCGCGAACCGGCGGGGTTCACGTGGGTGAACGGTGCCGTTGCGTAGGAGCAGCCCGGAATACCGAACGGTATCTCTGATCGTGGGATCAGCTCGAGGTGGCCAGTCTCGTTGTGCAACCGCGGGTTGGTCAGCGCCTGCAACTGATAGAGGATTTCAAACTCCTCGGCGTCGGCTACGTCATCAAACAGTTCGATGGGGGGATACTTGGAGTTCACCAGCCGGTACGACTGACAACGGGCATCGGCCCGTATTGGCAGTCGCTGCGGCACTACCACTGCGCGCCTCGCAGACTGTCGATACGGCGGAACGACTCGTACAGGGAAATCATGTCCCCTTGAGCCATTACCTCCAGCGGCGATCGTCCGTTGAAGAATTCGTTGTGATTGGGCATTGCCGGAAAACCGTAAGTGTTCTCCGGGTTATCGAAGATCAGCCGCAGTGCTGCATGGATGTTGAGAATGAAACTGACGCGCTGCATCTGGTCGGGATCCAGACTGACCGACCAATCCGCATTACGCAGCTTGGCCCGCGCGTGAGTACTGCGGGAAATACGCAGTATCCGACAGGCCTGCTCGGTAGATGCCTGCCATTTTTCGAGAATGTTCACCGCCGTTCGAAGGCCGGCGGCGCACTGGTCTTTGCTAAACGCGGGTGCCTGAAGAGTCGCAGTCATGGCAATTGCTCGATTAATTCCATGGACTCAGCATAGCACCATATGTGTCTGCAGACACAATTGTGCGCGCACTAACTTTCTGGACATTTAAAAAGAGAAGTGGCGCAATGCCAGCAAGCTCGATAGGAACTTCAGTCAAAACAGCCTGGTAATTGCGTTCGATTGCGGTGTGACGGGAGCGCTCGCGCTATTGCAAAAATCAGCAATGCACATGACAGGACGAAGCTGGAAGGCTGAAAGCCGCGTGGTGACTGGTGCCCGGAGCGGGGGTCGAACCCGCATACCCTTTCGGATGAGAGATTTTAAGCCAGAGCATGGCTTCCGCACCGGGGCAACGATAGGGTTGGATGGGGCTTGCTGTAGCAGGTTTTCCAGCTAACCAATGCCTTCCATCATATCCCGGTGCGCGATGCAAACCGCCCCGGTTCCCTTTCGCTTGGCTCCTAGCCGGCCCCTGGAATCGGGGCCTTTAAGGAGCACCCTCATGGCGAAAATCAAACTCACCAAGTCCGTCGTTGACACGGCACAGGCGCAAACCTGCGACGTGGAACTCCGGGATACGCTCGTTCCGGGTTTCTTGTGCAAGGTTACACCAACCGGGCGCAAGGTATTCATGCTTCAGTACCGCACGAACTCCGGCGTGCGGCGCAAACCGTCGCTCGGCCAGTTCGGGGAGCTGACGGTCGAACAGGCCCGATCGCTGGCGCAAGACTGGCTGGCCGAAGTCCGGCGCGGCGGCGACCCCGGACTGGACAAGGCGGATGCCCGCAAGGCCCCGACGGTCAAGGAACTGTGCGGCCGGTTCATGGATGACCACTCCAAGCCGCACAACAAGCCGAGCACCCAGGCCGGCTACCAGTACCAGATCGACACCTTCGTCATTCCGGCCTTTGGAACCAAGAAGGTCCACGAAGTCACGCGCAACGACATTACCGCGCTGATGAAGCGCATGGAGAAGTCGCCCACCCAGGCCAACCGGGTGCTGTCGCTCGTGCGCAAAATGTTCAATCTGGCCGAGCTATGGGGCTACCGGCTAGACGGCTCCAACCCGTGCCGCCATGTGCCCAAGTACCCGGAGAAAGGCTCGACCCGGCTCATTACCGATGACCAGATGGTCAAGCTGTTCGCCTATCTGGACAAGGCCGAGGCCGAGAACTTGGAGCATCCCATCCTCTTGCTGGCCGTCCGGCTGCAATTTGAGTTCGCGGCGCGCATGTCGGAAATCCTGCTGTTGCAGTGGGATTGGCTCGACCTGCCCAATGGCCGGGTGGTCTGGCCGGACAGCAAGACTGGCGATATGTCCAAGCCCTTGAGCGAGGAAGCCAAGCGGCGGCTGACGAGCGCCCCCCGCTATGGCGATTCGCCCTATGTCTGCCCGGCGATCATCGACCACCGCAAGCCCCTCAGCACCCACACCTACTATCAGGGGTGGCGGCGCATCCTTCGCAATGCCGGCGTGCCGAAGGTCGGCACCCACGGCATTCGCCACCGCTCCGCGACCGACATTGCCAATTCGGGTATTCCGGTCAAGGTCGGCATGGCGCTGACGGCGCACAAGACCGTGGCGATGTTCATGCGCTATGTCCATACCGAGGACGATCCGGTGCGCCAGGCCGCCGAACTGGTGGCGACCCGGCGGCAGACCATCACCGGGGCGCGGCAGCAGCAGCCGCAGGAGGCCACGGCATGAGCGCCCGGACGCCCAAGGCATCCAAAGACGCCGCCCTGCCTGCCGGCTACGCCGGCATCCACGGCGGCATCGTGGAACTGCTGGACGCTGCGCGCCAGGCGGCGGCGCGCAGCGTCAATGCGCTGATGACGGCCAGCTATTGGGAGATTGGCCGCCGTATCGTGGAGGCCGAACAACAGGGCAAGCGGCGTGCGGGATATGGCGAGCAGTTGATTGCCCGGCTGTCCGCTGACCTGACCGCGCGCTTCGGGCGCGGTTTCAGCCCGGACAATTTGGAGAACATGCGGCGGTTCTTCGCCGCATACCCTCGGCCCGTGATTTCCGAGGCACTGTCTCGGAAATCGGGTGACGAGCTACCTGCCGAGATTTCCGAGACAGTGTCTCGGAAATTCACCCTGACCGAGCTGGCGCAGGTGTTCCCGCTGCCGTGGTCGGCTTATGTGCGCCTGCTGTCGGTCAAGGACGACCATGCCCGCCGCTTCTACGAAGCCGAAGCGCTACGCGGCGGCTGGAGCGTGCGCCAGCTTGACCGGCAGATCGGCAGCCAGTTCTACGAGCGCACGGCCTTGTCCAAGGACAAAGCGGCAATGCTGGTCAAGGGCGCAGCGCCGAGGCCCGAGGATGCCGTCAGGCCGGACGATGCGATCAAAGACCCCTATGTGCTGGAGTTCCTGAACCTCAAGGACGAGTATTCCGAATCCGATCTGGAGGCCGCGCTGATCCAGCGGCTGGAGGATTTTCTGCTGGAGCTGGGCGAAGGGTTCACCTTCGTCGGGCGGCAGCGACGCTTGCGCATCGACCAGACCTGGTATCGGGTGGATCTTCTGTTTTTCCACCGACGACTGCGCTGCCTGGTCATCATCGACTTGAAGCTGGGCAGCCTGTCCCATGCCGACGTGGGCCAGATGCTCATGTATTGCAACTACGCCAAGGAGCATTGGGCCTATCCCGATGAAAACCCGCCCGTGGGTTTGATCCTCTGCGCCGACAAGGGCCATGCGCTGGCGTGGTATGCGCTGGAAGGCTTGCCGTCGAAGGTGATGGCGGCGAACTACCGTACCGTGCTGCCGGATGCCGAGCTGTTGCAGAAGGAATTGGAGACTACGCGGCGCTTGCTGGAATCGCGCACGTCGAAGCAGCCCAAGAAACTCCAGCAGTAACCGGGCGTCCCGGCGTTCCGCCGTCGGGTTCGCGGGCTGCGCCCCGCGCCTCGTTCCGAGTCACGGCCATTCGGCTTTGACCCCTGACGCCTCCGGCCCTATCGGGCCTGCGCGCTCCGCTTGCCCCGAAAGCCGAGGGTGTGCAGTGGGCGGGTGTGGGCGGTCTTGCTGTTCCCTTCACCGTATCACGGCGTTCTCGCCGTCAAGGGCGGCGCGCGCTTGAGCGCGCTTGCGTCCTGGCGGCCGTCTGCGACCCCTGACTGCTTGCGCTGCGCCGTGCCGGTGCCGGTTCCGGGCAATTCCGCCCGAGCAACCGGAGCACGATCATGTCGCAACTCACACTCTCTCTCGATACCCCGCTGATGGTGCGCGATGGCCGAGGGCGCTATCGGCCGGCGGACGCTGACCAGATTCTGGAAGCCGCGCGCCAGGTCATCGAACAGAAGATGCAGCGCGGTGCATCGTTCAGTTCGCCGGCGGCAGTCAAGGATTATCTGCGCGCCAAGCTGGCCGGCTTCGAGCACGAAGTCTTTGCCGTCCTGTTTCTCGATACGCGCCATCGGCTGATCGACTACGTGGAGATGTTCCACGGCACGATCGACGCGGCCGAGGTGCATCCGCGCGAAGTGGTGAAGCAGGCACTGCGGCTCAATGCGGCGGCGGTCATCGTTTCGCACAATCATCCAAGCGGCAACCCCGAGCCGAGCGCGGCCGACAAGGCGCTGACCTCGCAGCTTCGGCAGGCGCTGGCACTGGTGGACGTTCGCACGCTGGATCACGTGATCGTCGCAGGCAGTAGCACCACGTCCTTCGCCGAACGCGGCCTGATCTGACCAAGGGGGCTTCGGCCCCCTTTTTGCTACGTCCGGCGCGTAACTCGGTTTGTGAACAAGCATCCTTGCCTCGACATATCCCCCCTGGGGGGATATAGTTCTTGCATGACGGAAGCACACAAGCACTCAAGTCATCCCGATTTGATAAAGCGTCTCAAGCGTGCCGAAGGCCACCTTCGGCACGTCGTCGGCATGATCGAGATGGGGAAGCCCTGCCTTGACATCGCCCGCCAGCTATCGGCGGTGGAAAGCGCCGTGACTGCGGCAAAGCGTGCTCTGATCCACGACCACATCGACCATTGCCTTGACCATGACGCCGCTTCCGTCATGAGCGAAATGAAGGCACTCGCCAAACTTCTTTAAGGCCGTCCGATGCTCGCTGTCCTTAAAAACCGAACCTATCGCCACCTGTTCGCCGCGCAGGTGATCGCGCTAGTCGGCACCGGCCTGATGACAGTGGCGCTGGGCCTGCTCGCCTACGAACTGGCGGGCGCGGACGCCGGAGCGGTGCTTGGTACGGCGCTGGCTATCAAGATGCTTGCTTATGTTGGCATCGCCCCAATCGCTCAGGCGTTCGCTGACCGTCTGCCGCGTAGGTCGCTGCTGGTCGCCCTTGACCTAGTTCGGGCAGCCGTGGCTCTCTGTCTGCCATTCGTCACCGAGGTCTGGCAAATCTATCTCTTGATCTTTGCCTTGCAGGCAGCCTCTGCCGGATTCACGCCGACCTTTCAGGCGACGATCCCGGACATCCTGCCGGACGAAGATGAGTATACGAAGGCGCTGTCGCTTTCGCGGCTGGCATACGACCTTGAAAGCCTTGTTTCCCCGATGCTGGCGGCTGCGCTGCTGACCATCATCAGCTTCCACAACCTGTTTGCCGGGACAGTGCTTGGCTTCCTTGTCTCGGCCGCGCTGGTGGTCAGCGTGGTGTTGCCCGCCTCGACACCTGGCCCACGTCGCGGCATCTGGGAGCGCACCACGCGGGGCGTTCGCCTCTACCTTGCAACGCCGCGGCTGCGGGGACTTCTAGCAGTTAGCCTCGCCGTGTCAGCAGCAGGTGCGATGGTGATAGTGAATACGGTGGTCATCGTGAAGGCACGCTTCGGCCTGGGCGAAGCAGAAGTAGCTTGGGCTTTGGCGGCGTTTGGGGGCGGTTCGATGATCGCTGCATTTGCACTGCCTGGGCTGCTCAACAAATTAGCGGATCGACCTGTCATGGTCACGGGAGCGGCGGTGCTGGTTATCGGTACGGCCATCGGGGCGCTGATTCCGTCTTATGTTCTATTGCTTCCACTTTGGCTGGTGATCGGTTTCGGCTACAGCGTGGCACAAACGCCTTCTGGTCGGCTGCTGCGCCGTTCCGCCCATGCCGAGGATCGGCCTGCGCTATTCGCTGCACAGTTTGCGCTGTCACATGCCTGCTGGCTGATCTGCTACCCGCTGGCGGGACGCTTCGGTGCTGCCTTCGGACTGCAATCAACCTTCATCGTTATGTCGTTGATTGGCCTCGCCGGTGTAGTGCTTGCGCTAATGCTTTGGCCTGCCGGCGATCCATCGGATATCGCCCATGACCACCCGGATCTACCGCCGGATCATCCGCATATGCGCGAACATTCAGGCCAGGGCCGACACCACCACCTTCTGATCGTGGACGACCTACATCAAGGGTGGCCACGCATGTAGCGTTGTGTCCTTCGCCAAACGCGATCTAACTTGACCAAGGGGGGGCTTCGGCCCCTTTTTGCTGCGTCCGTTGGCGCAACTCCGGCCCTCACGGGCCTGCGCGTGCTACGCACTTTCCCCAAAGCCGGGGTGCGTGGAGGTGCGAGGGAGGCGGTCTTGCTGTTCCCCTCATCGTGCCACGGCGTTCTCGCCGTCAAGGGCTGCGCGCCGATGGCGCTTGCGTCCTGGCGGCCGTCTGCGACCCCTGACTGCTTGCGCTGCGCCGTGCCCCGGAAGGGTCGGGCAATTCCGCCCGGCAACCTTTCAGGAGTTCACCGTGAACAACGCACTCATCACCGACGAGCAGCGCATCGTGCTGCTGGCCAACGGCCACGAATCCTTGGAGAGCGCGGACTTCGATCCGGCCCCCGTGGTCAAGCTGTTCACGCCGGACGCCGGCGCGACCTGGCTGCTGACCGAGATTGATCCCGACGACCACGACCACGCCTTTGGTCTTTGCGACCTGGGCCTGGGGGAGCCGGAAATCGGCTGGGTCAGCCTGGGCGAGTTGGCGACGGTGCGCGGCGGGCTGGGCCTGCCGATCGAGCGCGACCTGTCTTTCCGTGCCGAGAAGCAATTGAGCGCCTATGCGCGCGATGCGCGGCTGGCCGGGCGGATCGTCGTCTGACTTCGCCCTTGGAGCGCCGCAAGGCGCTCCTTGCGCTTTCTCAATCATCGAAGGAGATCAATGCCATGAGCAGCCATCACGACTACATCATCGAAATCACCGCGCAGCACGATGCACTCCAGCCGTTCGCACCGGAGAACGGCAAGCCCTTGCGCTTCAAGATCGGCGACGCGGTGATCTTCACCAACGAGTTCGGCGCACAGTTCCGGCGCCGCGTCACCGGGTTCTACCGGCCCACCGGGCTTTCGGGCATGTACGCCCGCGGTGCGCGCTACCTGCTGGACTCGTCATCGCCGTGGATGCCCGTTGCGGAATCCAGCCTGCGTCTTGACGACTCGGCGTGATGCCTACGCGCCCCTCACGGGGCGCTGCGCGCTTCGCTTGCCTCCAGGGGAAAGCCCTGCGGGCTATCCCCGCCGCGCGATGCTTGGCACCCCTAAAGACCGCCGAACCGGCTGCGCCGGCTCGGCCAGAAATCCGCAGCCACAGCAGACCCGGCTTTCCGATGCCTGGGGTGTAGTGCATCCCTTGCGCATGGTGCTCATCGAGCCTTGAAGGCTGGGCGTCCCCGGCCACCTGGGAGATGGCCGGTCGCGCTGTCGTGCGCGTAGCGCATCGAGCCGCCTGCGGCGTCTCGCCCCTGACGGGCTTCCATCGTTCCCTCGCTCCGCTCGGCTGACGCCTCCGGCCCGGCTTCCAGATCCGGGCCTGCGCGCTTCGCTTGCCGTGCGGTCAGCGCAAAGGGAAGGCCGTTGCCATGTCCAGCCGTCTTCCCTGACTCCATCACCTTGTCCGCGACTGTAGCCCGCGTCCGTGTGCAGTCAAGGCGCGCAGGGCCGTGTCCTCGGCTGCGCCTGCGGGCCGCACCACCCCCTGCGCTTGTTTCCTTGACAGCCCCCGTCCGCGCGCTCCTGACCGTCGCGGGCGATGAACTCAGGAAAGACGGTGGCAACAGGGCCAACCGGGTTCCTCGTGCCGACCGCACCAAACAGCCGAAAGGCTGGGCTCCGAATCTTGGAATCCGGTGTGCGGTGAACAGCAGACCCTTCTTTCTATGTCAGGAGAAATGCCATGCAACTCGCATCCCGCTTCGCTTCCCGTTCCCCGGTGCTGCGTTCGGAACGTCCCTTGTCGGATGACCAAATCCGGGCCATAGCCCCGTCCATCTTCGCGGAAGCCCCGCACGAAAGCCGCTCGCAGCGGTACAGCTACATCCCCACCGCGACCGTGCTGCAAGAACTGCGCGGGGAAGGCTTCGAGCCTTTCATGGTGACGCAAACCCGCGTGCGCCACGACGACCGCCGCGACTACACCAAGCACATGATTCGGCTGCGCCATGCCAGCCAGATCAACGGCCGCGAGGCCAACGAAATCATCCTGCTGAACTCCCATGACGGCACCAGCAGCTATCAGATGCTGGCCGGAATGTTCCGCTTCGTTTGCAGCAATGGCCTTGTCTGCGGCGACACCGTGGCGGACGTGCGCGTGCCCCACAAGGGCGACGTAGCCGCCCACGTCATCGAAGGCGCTTACGAAGTCCTGCACGGCTTCGACCGGGCGCAGGAATCGCGCGATGCCATGCGCGCTATCACGCTGGATGCCGGGGAATCGGAAGTGTTCGCCCGCGCTGCGCTGGCATTGAAGTACGACGAGGACAAGCCCGCGCCCATCACGGAATCGCAAATCCTGATGCCGCGCCGCCACGACGACGACCGCCGCGACCTGTGGAGCGTGTTCAACCGCACGCAGGAGAACTTGACCAAAGGCGGCCTGTCCGCCCGCGCCGCGAATGGCCGCCGCCAGACCACCCGACCCGTGCAGGGCATCGACCAAAGCGTGCGCCTGAATCGCGCCCTGTGGCTGCTGGCTGACGGCCTGCGCCAGTTGAAAGCCTGAATCCCCACGCGGCAGGGGCAGGCAGCAGCCCTTGCCGCTTCTCTCGCTGCTGCATCCCAAACCGCTAGGAGAAATCACCATGAACGCCGTACCCAAAACCGAAGCCGTCGCCATCGAAGCCGCCGCACCGCTGGAAGTGGCCGACCCGACCAAGAACCTGATCTTGGTTTCCCTCTCGCAGTTGTTGCCGCGCCGCTCCAAGCGCAACGTGCGGACGACCCCGCGCCAGTCCATCCCCGAACTGGCCGCGAGCATCGCCCGCATCGGCCTGCTGCAAAACCTGATCGTCATCCTTGCCGCCGATGGTGAGCAATACGAAGTCGTCGCAGGCGACCGCCGCCTGACCGCCTTGAAGCTGCTGGGGAAGAAGAAGCGCATCCCCGCCGACTACGAAGTGCCGTGCCTGCTGGTGGCCGATGCTTCCGCCCGCACCGTCAGCCTCGCCGAGAACGTGCAGCGCGAGAACATGCACCCCGCCGACCAGTTCGCGGCCTTCGCCGCGCTGGTCAAGGAAGGCCGGCCCATCGAGGACATTGCCGCCGACTTCGGCGTGTCCCCGCTGGTGGTGCAGCGCCGCTTGAAGCTGGCGAACGTCTCGCCGCGCCTGATGACCGATTACCGGGCCGGTGGCGTGACGCTGGAACAGTTGATGGCCTTGACCATCACCGACGAGCACGCCGCACAGGAAGCCGCGTTCTACGGTGCGCCGGAATGGCAGCGCAGCCCGTCCAAGCTGCGCGAGCGCCTGACCGAGCGCGAAATCGACGCCACGCACGCGCTGGTGCGCTTCGCCGGACTGGACGCCTACAGGGCAGCGAACGGCGGCATCCGCCGCGACCTGTTCGCAGAAGGCGATGCCGGAACCTACCTCACCGATACCGGAGTGCTGGAAACGCTGGTGCGCGACAAGCTGGAAACGCTGGCCGAGGACGTGCGCGCCGAGGGCTGGGCATGGGTGGAGGCCGTGCCGCATCTTGCCTACGAGGAACGGCAGGCGTTCCAGAACGCCCCGCGCCACCGCCGCGAGCCGACCACCCGCGAGGCCCGCCGCATCGCCTCGCTGGAAACCCGCCTCGAAAGGATCGACGCCGAACTGGAAGAAGCCTGCGACGCCGAGGACGAGGCCAAGGCCGAGAAGCTGGAACAGCGGCGCGATCAGGTGGTCGGGGAACTGCAAGACGCGGAGGACGCCTTGCAAGGCTATGCGCCCGAGGTGCGCGACGTGGCCGGCGCCATCGTCACCATCGACCGCAACGGCGAGGCCGTCATTCATCGCGGCCTGCTGCGCGAAGCCGAAGCCAAGGCGCTGCGCACGCTCGACAAGCTGCGGCGCGGTTTCGGCAGCACCGAAGGCGAAGCCGCCAACGACGGGCACGAGGACGACGACGACGCGCCCAAGGCCGCGAGCCTGTCCGACCGGCTGGCGCAGCGGTTGAGCGCCCACCGCACGGCGGCGCTGCAAATCGAAGTGGCAAGGCATCCGCAAGTGGCGCTGGCCGCGCTGGTGCATGGCATGGTGCAGGAGGTTTTGCAGCCTGACGCCTACGGCGACGGCCTGCCGCTCGGCGTGCGCCTCAACGTGCAAGACCGGCTGGAAGGCATGGCCCCGGACTGGCCGGAATCGCCCGCCGCCGTGGCGCTGCGCGAACTGCAACAGGTGGCAGGTGTTGCCTTGCCGCAGGACAGCGCCGAACTGTTCGCCGTGCTGCTGGCGAAGCCGCAAGATGAACTGGTGCGGCTGCTGGCCGTATGCGTAGCTTCCACCGTGGACGTGGTGACACCTCGCGCCACGCCGCACCAGCCCGGTGAGGAACTGGCGCAGGCCGTGGGCCTCGATATGGCCGCATGGTGGAAGCCGACCGCAGAAGGCTACTTCAAGCACGTTTCCAAGGCCGTGATTCTGGATGCCGTGGGCGAGTACGCGCCCGAGCAGGTTTCCCGGCTGGCGAAGTTGAAGAAGGCCGACATTGCCAGCGAGGCCGAGCGGCTGGCCGATGGTACGGGCTGGATGCCCGCCATCTTCAAGGCCGCAGGCCCGCAGGAGGCCGCGCAGGAAGAAGGCCCGGAGCAGGACGCCCCGGAGGATGCCGAAGCAATGGCGGATGAACCCGCCGAGGCGCTGGCCGCTTGACCCGCGCCGAAGGCAAACGCTCCGGCCTCGACCGGGGCGCTTCGCTGGAAGGAGAACCGCCCATGACCCGCACCACCACCAGCCGCCCACGCATGGCGGCGACCTATGCCCCCGGCACGGTACGCGCCCGCCACTGGCACGGCGAAGGCGACGTGCGCGGCTATCGTCCGCCCTCGGGCTGGACGGCCTGTGCCGACCTCACCGACATTCACCCCATCACGGGCCGCGCCTTGCCGCGTGCCGTGTGGTGGCTCATCGAGACGAAGGAATAACCCGAGCAGCACCGCGCCCAGGCCGTTCCGTTCTGGGCGCGGTGAAATGCAAATCCGGGCGCGGCGGTGGCCGCGCCCGGCGTTCAAGGCCAACAGCCGAATCAGAACACCGCCGCCTTCGCGGTGGCTCAGGCGGCGGTGTTGAAGCAGCCGCGCATCTTGCGCGCGTTGCCGTCTTAGCCAATCACTCCACTTTCCTGCTTAGACACATCTGCGCCGTTGCGTCTCAACGCTCGGCACGGACACACAATGCGCAGTCTCATGTAATATACCCCCCTAGACTATATTGGACGCTCTCTCATGTCCCATACCACCCGACAAAAAGACAAGCTGATCGCTCGCGTGCGCCGCATCAAAGGACAAATGGAAGGCATCGAACGTGCCTTGGAGGCCGAAGCCGCCTGCGTCGAAGTGCTGCGCCAGATTGCATCCGTGCGTGGCGCGGTCAGCGGCTTGACCGCCGAGGTGATGGAAGACCATTTGCGCGAACACGTCCTGGCCGTTCCCACCGACAAGGAGCGGCAACAGGGCGGCGAGGAAATGATCGAGGTCATCCGCGCTTACATGAAATAAGCCTGCTGCGTTCCGGCAGCCTCGCAGAACACATAACAACAGGGATTTACCGATGACCACGAACAGCCCCCACACACCGGGCCACGATCACGTCTTCCTCGGCGGCGACCACCAACGCAATGAGCGCAAGGTGTGGCTGGTAATTGTACTGACCGCCAGCATGATGGTGGTGGAAATCGTCGCCGGCACCGTCTATGGCTCAATGGCGCTGGTAGCCGATGGCTGGCATATGTCCACCCATGCCGGTGCCATGCTGATCGCTGCACTGGCCTACCGTTTCGCGCGCCGCCATGTCGGCAATCCGCGTTTCACCTTTGGCACCGGCAAGCTCGGCGACCTCGCCGGTTTCGCCAGCGCGGTGCTGCTGGCGCTGATCGCCTTGCTGATCGGCTGGGAGAGTCTGGTACGTTTGACTCAGCCCATCCATATCGACTTCGAGCAGGCGATTGCCGTGGCAATCGTGGGATTGATCGTCAATCTGGTCTGCGCATGGCTGTTGAAGGACGACCATTCCCATCATGGCCACCACCATCACGGTCACGACCATCACGACCACGACCACGACGACAGCCATCACGACGCGCACCACGAACCGGGCAAGGCCCGCGACAACAACCTGCGCGCTGCATATCTGCATGTGATGGCCGATGCCCTGACTTCCGTGCTCGCCATCGTCGCGCTGCTGCTGGGACGCAGCTATGGGTGGACGTGGGCCGATCCAGTCATGGGCGTGGTCGGCGCTCTGGTGATCGCGCGATGGTCGTGGGGTCTGATCCGGGACACAGGCAGCGTGCTACTTGATGCCGCAGCCGAAGGCGAGGAAGTCCGGGAAGAAATCCGCGAAGCGATCGCGCCCACGGGCAGCGAGGTCACGGATCTTCACGTGTGGCAGGTCGGCCCCGGCCATTTCGCGGCTATCGTTTCGCTGATGGCGAGGGAACCTCGTGAACCCGCACATTACAAGGCGCTGCTTACCCACATCCACGAACTGGCGCACGTCACTGTTGAAGTGGAACGCGGGGCGGCGGCATGAACGCCTGTGCTGCGTTGAGGCGTTAGGCAAGTCTTTCTACATGATGCCCTGAGCGGCCGGGGCGTGTCGGCGCGATGCGCCGCCGGGCTTTCGGGCTGCGCCCCGTGCCGTCTTTGCCGTCACGGCCATTCGGCTTCAATCCCTCACGCCTTCGCGCCTGCGGCGCTGCGCGCTGCGCTTGCCTCGGGGAAAGCCCTGCGGGCTATCCCCGTCGCGCGATGCTTGGCGTCCCTCGATGCGGCCGAACCGGCTGCGCGGATTGGCCCGGCCAGTGCCCCGCCGCGATAGACGGGGCGCTGGCGAACACGCTGACGCTTGCTGCGGCAGGTTGTGCAAATGCGTGCCGCCCTCAACGCTGGCGGTTCCTGCCTGTCGCGTCACGAAGGACGGTTCACGGACAACCCGCCCGGCATCGCTATGGAGCTTCCACGTCACGCCTCAAGACCAGCGCCGCAAGGTGCGGCAGGGGCGTTCTCGCCTGTCGTCGGGTCGTTGACCTGGCCCGCGTCAGCGGACGAGCCGGCGCAGCCTTCATGCGGGGATGCCGAGCCGGCCAAATCTCCTTTCGGAGCGGTTCGGCCCAAGGCGTCCTTGTCTCGTTGTGAATCCTGGCGGTGGCGCGGCTGCGCCTCGGGCTTCATGGCTGCAACCGTCCGGCGAAAACAATTTCCCCGCCGCTGCGCGGCTTCCTCGCGCAGCAAATTCTTTTCGCCTTCCGGTTCTCCACTGCGTTTCAACCGCAAGCGGTGCAGCCAGCCCGTCCCCCGCCGGCCGGATCACAACAAGGACGCGATGGGCGCGAACCTTGTTCAACCGAACGGAGAAAACATCATGGCCAACATCGGCACCTTCACCGCAGACAAGGACGGCTTCACCGGCACGCTTCGCACCCTGACGCTCAACGTCAGGGTCAAGCTGGTTCCCAACGACAAGGGAGACAACGAGAAAGCCCCGGACTTCCGCGTCCAGGTCGCCGGCCACGACATCGGCGCGGCATGGAACAAGACCAGCGAGGCCGGACGGGATTACAAGTCCGTGACCCTCGACGATCCTTCGTTCCCGGCTCCGGTCTATGCTCGCCTGATCGAAGGCGAGGACGGCACACACGACCTTATCTGGTCGCGCAGCAAGCCCCAGGCGGCGTGACCGCCGCCGCAGCGCCCCGCCACGCGGCGGGGCGCTGCGCTGTTAGTTCGTTCCGAACTTGGCGGCAGGCAGTTGCCCGTATGGGGTTGCGTTTCCATTGGGTGCAGCGATGTTTGCCGTTGCAGTCAGGGCATGGCGTGTCGGCGCGATACGCCACCGGGCTTTCGGGCTGCGCCCCGTGCCGTCTTTGTCGTCACGGCCATTCGGCTTCAATCCCTCACGCCTTCGCGCCTGCGGCGCTGCGCGCTCCGCTTGCCTCTAGGGGAAAGCCCGGCGGGCTATCCCCGCCGCGCGATGCTTGCCACCCCTTGAACACCGCCGAACCGGACTTCGCCGGATCGGCCCGGCCTGCACCTACGGCTGGGCCGCTGCTGCGAGCTGGCTTTCAGCCTCGCTCATCAGTACCGCCGTGCTGCATTCGAGCGCGCCGGCGATCTTGAAAATGAGCGCGAGCGTGGGCATGTGCTCGCCGCGCTCGATCTTGCCAATGTGCGAACGCTCCACGCCGGCCATGTGCCCAAGCGATTCCTGCGCGATGCCGCGCTCCTTACGCAGAGCACGCACTGCTGCACCGAAGGCACGGGCCAACTCGGCGTCATAGGTGGCGGTGCCAGCCGGTCGGCCGGGCTGAACGGAACGCTTCTGCATAGACAGAAGCGTCGATTCGCACCACAATTAAAACCACGTTATCTTTAACTCATTCATAGAAATCCCACTGTTTTGCGCTTCTACAGAAATCCGCTTCTACAGAAATCCGCACTTACGGGTTTCAACAAAGGCGCGAAGTAACGGAACCGCAAGCGTGTTTCTGCACAAATCCGCCGATACGGCTGTACGCCTTCACGCTTTGGCGGATTCGTGTAGCCAGAGAGCATCGCCATGAACCTGCTCATCACCGAGGACGACCGGACGCGGCTACTGGCCCACGGGGAGGTCCGCGCCGCTGGCCGGGCCTTCGACCCGGTGCCCGTGGTGCGGCTGTTCACGCCGGACGCACATGTGACCTGGCTGCTGGCCGCGCTCGACCCCGCCGACGGCGACACTGCCTGGGGCCTCATCGACCTGGGTATCGGGATGCCGGCACAAGGCACCGTCAAGCTGTCTGACCTGGCCGGCATCGTCGGGCCGCTCAAGCGGCCCGTACTGCGCGACCTCTATTTCCGGCCCACGCGCACGCTGTCGGAATACACCCGCTTGGCCGAGCAGGACGGGGCCATCCCGGACTGACCCCCCGCGCACTGTGACTTTTTCAGTCTGGTGTCATACCGGGAAAGTCTCAATCGGGATTCTTGCGGCATACCCACGCCAGTCTGATCCAAATAGACATGATGCCCTGTGCGAACTGCGGCAGGCTGGGCTGTACGGTGTTCCACAACCGGGACGCCGCTGCCCCGCCATTGAGACGCCTACCGCAACGCATCGGAGCCAATCGGTCTTGACAGCCCTATCCTTATTCTTAACCCATGACGTTCTGACGATGCCGATGTAGCGCGTAGTTCTCCCGTGGCGGCCAGTCCTGCTTGCAGGGAGCTTGCGTCATGGTCGATCGCAGCGCCGAGCCTTGGTATCCGACTGCTGCGTACTTGTACGCGCTGCATCTGGACGACCTTGCGCTCGCCTGGGAATACCTGCGCAGGCATCCCGACTACCGGCTCGACTGGCTGCGCCGTCATCGCCGGCCGCAGGCGGCACAGGACGCGGCGCATCGCTGGGGCTTGCGCATGCTGGAAGATCCGGCTCTGGATGCGCGCGACGCGCATCCGGCCTGGCTGCCCGGCCACGCTGCCGTGGTGCAGCTCTATGCCGATGCTGACCCGCCGCCCGATGCGGTCGCCTTTGCGTTCTGGCGCATCCTTGGGCACAAGCAACTGCTGCATGACGGCAAAGGGCTGGCGCTGATCGCGCGCAGCCCCGGTCGATGCGCGCGCTTCGCGCTGGCGCCCGGCCTGGAGGATGGCATGGCTGTCGCTTATGCCCACCGCGGCGGCGCTGCCGCGCCTGCGCGCGGGCATGTGCCCAGTTCTGACCTGGCCGATGCCAAGCCCCGCCCGACACTCGCCGTACTGCTGGAACTGCATACCTTGCAGGCGCTCGACGCGACCCTGGCGGGCGCGTCCTTGCGCGAAGTCGCCGAAGGGCTGTTCGGCGCCGATGCCGTGGCGGCCGACTGGCACGCCGACGGCGATCTGCGCGCCCGCGTGCGCCGTCTGGTACGGCGCGGCGATGCGCTGATGCGCGGCGGCTATCGCCGCCTAGCACAGCTTGCGCCGCTTGAGAAGGGACGTTTTGCAGCCGACGCAAAACGTCCCTGATCGAAAACCCCTCGTTTCTTGAGACTGCCTCTATCCGGTCGCGCTGTGTGGTCGGGCGTCTTCAAACGATGGAGGTTCACACCATGCGTCCCGCTCCCTTGCGGCCTGCCGCCACTGTCTCGACCGCTGCCGCGCAGCCGCAGCGTTATCTCACCAACGACGAAGCCGCCGAGTACCTGCGCCTGTCGCCACGCACGCTGGAAAAGCAGCGCGTGATCGGCGGTGGCCCGCGCTTTCGCAAGTTCGGCCGGCGCGTCATGTACGCCGTGGCCGACCTCGACGCCTGGGCGGCTGATCGCAGTTTCGAGACGACTTCCGATCCCGAGTACGCCGAGCACCACTCGGCCGACAGCCGTGCGCGCTGATCGCTGGCGCGCGTCAGGCCATCGCCATGTCCAGCCCCGCGCTGCCCGTGCGGCAGCGGCCGATGCAAGAGCGCGAACAGCTCGACCTGTTCCGCGCCTTGCCCGGCGACATGGCGCCGCGCGACAGCCAGGACTTGATGGCCTTTCCGTTCTTCTCGCTGGCGAAGTCGCGGCGCACGGCGCCGATCGACTTCCGGGCCGGCAACGTCACGATCCGCGTGGAGGGCACGGCCGAGCACGGCATTGCCACCATTTGGGATGCCGACATTCTGATCTGGGCCGCCAGCCAGATCGTGGAAGCCCGCGACGCGGGCCTGCGCCCGTCGCGGCTGATGCAGGCCACGCCCTACGAGATCCTGCGCTTCATCGGGCGCGGCACGTCGCTGCGCGACTACCAGCGCCTCAAGGCGGCCCTGGATCGCCTGCAATCGACCACGGTGGCCACGTCCATCCGCGAGACGACAGGCCGGCGCCTGCATCGCTTCTCATGGATCAACGAATGGAAGGAACTGGCCGATGCCGGCGGCACGCCGCTGGGCATCGAGTTGATCCTGCCGGACTGGTTCTATGCGGGCGTGATCGACGCTGCCCTGGTACTGACCATCGACCCGGCGTATTTCCGGCTGACCGGCGGCATCGAGCGGTGGCTGTACCGCCTGGTGCGCAAGCACGGCGGCAGGCAGGAACACGGCTGGCAGTTCGACTTTCAGCACCTGTACCGCAAATCGGGCAGCGTGGCGCGCTACTACGACTTCGCCGCCGACTTGCGGGCATTGGTCGCGCGGCAGTCGTTGCCCGGCTACCACTTGGGCATCGAGCACGTCTCCGGGCTTTCCTCGCCGCTGCTCACGTTCCGGCCCGTGCCGTCCACGGCACGGAGATAAGTGCGGGACAGCCTGTGGACGGACTCGTGCTATCAGGCAACAGAAGTATCGTGCTATCAGGCAACGAACTATCGTGCTATCAGGCAACAAAATCGGCCGCAAACCCGCGCCAGCACTGGGTTTTCGCGCCCTCTAACTTCCCTAACTTAATTTCTCTAACTTTTAGTAGGGAAACGCCGCTGCGGTGGATAACCGCCACGCGGCCACCAACGCAGCAACAGCCGGGCTTTCCAACACGGAGGGCCAGGCCATGATCGTCGCGCTGCTCAACCAGAAAGGCGGCGTGGGCAAGACCACGCTCGCCACCCACATCGCCGGCGAGCTGGCGATGCGCGGCCAGCACGTCGTGCTGCTGGACGCCGACCCGCAGGGTTCATCGCTGGACTGGACGCAGCGCAGAAGCCAGCAAGGCTTGCCACGGCTGTTCAGCGCCGTGGGCCTCGCACGCGAAACGCTGCATCAGGAAGCGCCAGAGCTTGCCAGGCGGGCCGATCACGTCGTCATCGACGGGCCGCCGCGCATCGCCGCCTTGGCGCGCTCCGCGCTGCTGGCGGCCGAGCGCGTGCTGATCCCGGTGCAACCCAGCCCGTATGACCTGTGGGCCAGCGCGGAGATGGTCGCGCTGATCCGCGAGGCGCAGGTGTTCCGGCCTGCGCTGCGCGCGGCCTTCGTCATCAACCGGCGCGTCAGTACCACCGTGATCGGGCGCGAAGCACGCCAAGCACTTGCCGACCAGCCGCTTCCTGCGCTGCGCGCGGAAGTGCATCAGCGCATCGTGTTCGCCGACAGCGTGGCCGCTGGCCGGCTTGCACGCGAGACGGCGCCGGACAGCGCCGCCGCGCGCGAGATCACCGCGCTGGTGGACGAACTGCTGCGGTGGACGACATGACAGCGAAGCCACCACCGAACAGCAAGCGCGCAGCGAAGCGCGTCGGCATCGGCGCGCGTCCGCCTGCGAATCCGCACGCTGAAGCGTGGATTCGGCAAGGCGACGCCGATGCGCTGGGCAAGGGCGACCTCTACACGGCCCGCCTCACCCTCGACATCACGCCCGCCATGCGGGCGCGCATCAAGGTCTCGGCCTTCACGCAAGGCGTGACCGTGGCCGACCTGCTGCGCGGCATGCTAGAGCGGGAGTTTCCCGAGCAACGCAGGGAGAACACACCATGACCGTATCCACTGCACCTGCCGCCGCGCCTTCCAGCCTGCCGGCCAGCGCGCCGCTGACGCGCGTGGCGCTGGCCTACATCGAGGCCCGTTTCAAGCTCTACCTGCGCTTTGGCGAACCCGCGCGCACGCACCAGCTCGACCGCTGGCGACGCTGCGCCGTGTTCCTGCCGGGCGCGTTGTTCTGCCGCATCCGCTGGCAGGCCAACGACTACGGTACCGTGCGCTGGCAGCTCATGGTGATGCAAGCCTGCACACCGCTGGACGACGCGCAGCGCATCCCCGGCGTGCAGCCGGGCGCGCGCCTGCTGTTGCACGCCGAGGGCGACGGGCAAGTGCGCGCCGTGCTGGAGTGCATCGACGCCATCGAGGCGCTGGGCATCGCGCCTGTCGCCGTTTCGCCCGCGTACTGGCGCACGCTCGCCAACCGGCTCGCCGCGCGCCTGCCGCTGCCCGAATACACCGCCGAGCGGCACGCCGCCTGGCTGACCGGGAGGGCGCTGCCATGACCGCCGTTTCCACCCCTGGCACCGCGCCGCGTCCTCGCTCGCACGCCCGCTCACGCTTGCGCGCTCGCATCGTGCTCGCGGGCCTCGCCGCCTGCGGCCTCGCTGCGCTGGCCTGGGCGTCTTTCGTGCATCCGCTGCCGCGCCTGATCTACAACCCGTCCGACAGCGTTCCCGTGGGCTGGTATCGCGTCGATCCGCTGCACCATCGGCCCGGCTCGCTGCCACGTCCGTTGTCCGTGGACAGCATCGTCCTGAGCACGCTGCCGCCAGATGCCGCCGCACTGGCCGCGCAGCGCGGCTACCTGCCAGCGCGCGTGCCGCTGCTCAAGCGCGTGGGCGCCATCGCGCCGCAGGAGGTGTGCATCGCTGGCGGCATCGTCCGCATCGACGGCGTGCGTTCGGCCGCCGTGCTGCCCGCTGATCGCTGGGGCCGCCCGCTGCCATCCTGGCAGCAATGCCGTCGCCTTGAAGCCGGCGAACTGTTCCTGCTCAGTGTGACCAACCCGGCGTCATTCGACAGCCGGTATTTCGGGCCGGTCAGCACGTCCGCCGTGATCGGCGTCGCGCGCCCGATCTGGCTGGAGGTCCGCCCATGATAGCCGCCGACTCGCTGCACGTTGCCGTGCATCTTGTCGTGCCATCGGGCGTGCCGATCCAGTGGCTTTCCGCATGTCGTCGCGCGTGCAGTGCGAGCGCATCCGCGCTGCACTTCGCGCTGCCTTCCCATGTGCAGGCGTCTTGCCTCGAACGCTGCTGGCCTATGGCCGTCGCCGCATTCGCCGGCGCGCTTGCTGCTCGCGCAGCAGCGCCGCCGTGCCGCCGCTGCCCGGAGCGCCAGCGAGGGGCAAAGGCGGAAGGCAAGACAAAAGGACGCGGCACCGGGCCGCGTCGAAAGCCAGTCTGCACGTGGGGTTGGCGCGGCACGGAGCGGCTTCGCCGCCGTGCCGCGCATGGCGGGAGGCCCGCGCCAATGCGGGCATGTCCGCGTGCTTCACACGACAGGACACGCCAGAGCTTGCAGGGAGCGCAGCCATGAGCGACCGCCGCGACGACGATTTCCGCGTGCGCCCCAGCGCGCCGAAGAACCGGGGCAAGGGCCAGGGGCAGAGCTTCGTTTCCAAGGTGCTCAAGCAGGCGGGCAAGGCCAGCAGCGGCAAGTCTACCATGCGCCGTCCGGCATCGGCGCGCGGCACCGGCCAGCGGCCCGGCTCGCGCCTGGGGCGCGGCCACACGGCGGCGCGCTTCGCCGGGGCGAAGCTGACGCCCATGTCGCGGCGCGTGACCATCAAGACGCTGCTGGTCAATCACCAGCGGGCCAGCCCGCAGTCGCTCGCCAAGCACCTGCGCTACATCGAGCGCGACGGCGTGGGCCGCGATGGCGAGCCGGGCCAAGCCTACGGGCCGCAGACCGATGCCGCCGACCTCGATGCCTTCAAGGAACGCTGCGCCGACGACCGGCACCATTTCCGCTTCATCCTCTCGCCCGAGGATGGCGCGGAGCTGGAAGACTTGCGCACCTACACGCGGCACCTCATGGGCCGCATGGAGGCCGACTTGGGCACGGGCCTCGATTGGGTGGCCGTGAACCACTGGAACACCGACAACCCGCACACGCACATCGTCGTGCGCGGGCGCGACGACACCGGCAAAGACCTCATCATCGCGGGCGACTACATCGCCGATGGCTTCCGCCACCGCGCCGCCGAACTGGCGACCGAATGGCTGGGGCCGCGCACCGAACTGGAGATCCAGCAGACCTTGCAGCGCGAGGTGGAGCAAGAGCGGTGGACGAGCCTGGATCGCACCTTGAAGCGCGAGGCCGGCGACGATGGCCTGGTGCATGTCGAACGGCTCAACGAACCCCGACTGCAACGCCAGCGCCTGCTGCTGATCGGCCGCCTGCAACGCTTGCAGCGCCTGGGCCTGGTCGACGAGACGCAGCCCGGCACCTGGGCCGTCCATGCCGATGCGGAGAAGACCCTGCGCGTCCTGGGCGAGCGTGGCGACATCATCCGCACCATGCAGCGGGCCATGCGCGGCGAGCCGCGCGAGCTGGCGGTATTCGAGCCGGGAAACGAGGGCCGAACCATCCTCGGGCGCGTGGCGGCGAAAGGACTGGCCGACGAGCTGCGCGACCGGGGCTATCTGGTCATCGACGGCGTGGACGGCAAGGCCCACTACGTCGCACTCAATGCCCGCGACGAGCTGGCGAACTATCCGACCGGCGCCGTGGTGGAGGTGAAGGGATCGGCCGACGTGCGCGCGGCCGACAGGAACATCGCCGCGCTGGCCAGCGACGGCCTGTACCGCACAGATCACCACCTGGCCGTGGCGCAGGGCCAGGCCGTGCCCGGCCGCGACCCGCAGGAGGTTGTGGCGGCCCACGTCCGCAGGCTGGAAGCCCTGCGCCGGGCGGGCATCGTGGAGCGCATGGCCGAGGGGCTATGGAAGGTGCCGGGCGACCTGCCCGAGCAGGGCCGCCGTTACGACGCGCAGCGCCTGGGCGGCGTGGCCGTGGAGCTGAAATCGCACCTGCCCATCGAGCGGCAGGCGCGCGTGATCGGGGCCACCTGGCTCGACCAGCAGTTGATCGGCGGTGGCTCGGGCCTGGGCGACCTGGGCTTTGGCGGCGAGGCCAAGCAGGCAATGCAGCAGCGGGCCGACTTCCTGGCCGAGCAGGGGCTGGCCGAGCGGCGCGGACAGCGCGTGATCCTGGCGCGCAACCTGCTGGGCACGTTGCGCAACCGGGAACTGGCGCAGGCGGCCAAGGACATTGCCGCCGAAACCGGCCTGGAGCATCGCCCGGTGGCCGATGGGCAGCGCGTGGCCGGCATCTACCGGCGTTCCGTCATGCTCGCCAGCGGGCGCTACGCGATGCTCGATGACGGCATGGGCTTCTCGCTGGTGCCGTGGAAGCCGGTGGTCGAGCAGCGACTGGGGCAGCAGCTTGCTGCGACGGTGCGCGGTGGCGGGGTGTCCTGGGAGATTGGGCGGCAACGCGGGCCTACTGTCGCTTGATCGCCCGCAAGAGCGAGGCGGAGTACCGGCATGGCACAATAAACCGATTGACGGTCGGTTTTTTCTGGACGATACTCATTGATTCGAGTCAAAGCTCGGAGCTGACAACCTTGACCAACCACAGCGTACCAACACTTGGCGATCTGGAAATCGCCGTGCTTGAAGACATCTGGCGCTTCGGCCCGTCCGACACCAAGGCGGTTTATTCCCGCATTGGACAGTCGCGCTCGATTTCTTTGAACACCGTGCAATCTACGCTGGAACGTCTATTTCGCAAAGCCATGCTTCAGCGCGAAAAGATCAGCCATGCCTATGAATACTCAGCGCGAGTTTCCCGCCGCGAATTGATCCAGAAACTGGTGGAATCCACGGTGCGTCGTGTCGCAGGGCCGCAGCCCGATGCGTTGCTGAGCGCATTTGTCGATCTTGCTGCAAGGGCGGATGACGACCAGCTCAAGAGGTTGGAGGAATTGATCGCACGTCGTCGGGCTGAATTGGATCAGCCGTGATGACGAGCTATGGCCCACTACTTCAGTTTGCATTGCTGTCCGGCTTCGTGCTGGCAGTGACGCTTACTCTGCTGATCGGTGCTTGCGAGCATCCATTGCGTCGTGCGCTGTCAGGTAAGACCGCTTCTCAGCGGGCGCGGGTATCTTGGTGGATGCTGGTAACGCCTGCATTGGCGGGCATCACCTACGCGGTGATGACCATTGCAATGCCGTCGATGTTTGACGACTCAGCCCGATTTGCCGCTGCCTGTTCTGCGCATGCCGACACGCTTCTGCACCTGTGCGTTTGGCACCCGAGCAGTACCGGGCAAAGTGCTTGGCTATGGGGTGCATTGGCGTTGCTGGCAGGATATGCGGCTTGGCTGGCGGCGCGAGCCGCAGCAGGTCTTTGGCGCGCTCGTCGAACCCTTGCCTCGCTGGTGCGGCTGAGTGGTCGTCCAGGGTATCCCGACAAACTGCGCGTGCTCGATGTTGAACAGCCTATGGCGTTGGCCTGCGGCGTCGGGCGTGGTCACATTCTGCTTTCAACGTCGTTGATGCGACGACTCAATCCGATGCAGTTGCGCGTGGTGCTCGCGCACGAACAGGCTCACATCGCCAATCGTGATGTTCTGAATCGCTTGACCGCTGCCGTACTGTCCAGCATCCAGTTGCCCGGCGTCCGTCGTCGGTTGTTGCGCGATCTGGAACTCGCTTTGGAGCAGCGTTGTGATTTTGCTGCCGCCAAAGAAGTGGGATGCCCTATCGCCGTGGCCGAAACCATCGTTACGGTGGAGAAGATATTTCGGCAACACGCGAGGGAGCAGGTGCCGTTGACGATGGCGTTCTTTTCCGATTTTGTCCCTGAGCGCGTTGAAGCATTGCTGTCATCCAGGCACACGTCGATCTCGTATTTGGGACCAATGCTCGGCATCTTTGTTCTGGCGTTTTGCAGCCTATCTACCGGCTGGCTGCACTCTGTGACCGAATCTCTCATCACCGTGATGACGAGGTAAGTTCATATGCGCGCGTGCCGTGTTTTTTTGCTTAAAAAACCGATTGATGATCGGTTTTATCGTGATTCCGCTCCAGCGTGCGTGGGAGGTCGCTGCGCGGAATCGTTTGATCGCCATCTGTTGTCGTCGTGAGGGTTTTCATGAAATTGATCCGCTTAGTGGCCTTGGTGTTCGTCGGGGCCTGCGGCACATCCGCAGCCCTAGCCGCCGAACCCCTGCGGCTGGAGGAGGCAGTCTCCCGCGCGCTCGCTGCCCATCCCTCCATCACAGCCGAAACGGCGCAGCTCCAGGCTGTTCGTGCCCGCACCCAGCGCGAAGCCCTGCCACCGCCTTACACGATTGGCGGTGAGATGGAAAACGTCGCCGGGAACGGCAATCTGCGGGGTATTCGTTCGGCTGAAACGACATTGCGCATCGGCCGAGTTATCGAACTCGGCGGCAAGCGCGAGGCTCGCCAAACATTAGGGCAAGCCGAACTGAGGGAACAAGAGCATCAGGCCACCAAAGCGCGGATCGACTTGGCCAGCACGACCGCGGCTCGATTCATTGAAGTGCTCGCTAGGCAACAGCGATTGGTCTATGCCGAGGAGCGCGTCGAGCAGGCAGAACGCACCCGACAGGAGGTTGCAGCCTGGGTGAAAGCCGCTCGCAATCCCGATTCTGATTTACAGGCCGCCAATATTGCAGTCGCGGAGGCGCAGCTTAACCGCGAGAGTGCAGAACACGAATTGGCAAGCGCCAAGATGACCTTGGCAGCGAGTTGGGGCGCGTTGACGCCGGACTTCGGTGAAGTCGTCGGCGACCTGCAAACCTTGCCGACCGTGGCGTCATTCGAGACGTTGGCCGCTCGTTTGCCCATGACCCCCGAGCTATGGGCATCACGTTTGCGGGCCGACACCATCGGCGCCCGTCGTCGGCTCGCGGAGGCCGAGGCCAAACCCAATCTGGACGTTAGCTTGGGTGTACGTCGTTTTGAGGCCACCAGGGATCACGCCGTGGTGGCGTCAATCTCGATCCCGCTAGGTGGGCCGACACGCTCTGGATACGCGGTGTCACAGGCCAACGCCGAACTGGCTGCGCTGGAGGCACGGCGCGATGCCGAACGCTTCGAGCGCCACCAGGCGCTGTTCGACAAGTATCAGGAACTCACGCACGCACGTCACGAACTGGGGTCGTTGCGCGAACGGATGCTGCCTATGGCCGAAAGTGCCTTGGCAACGACTCGTCGTGGCTTTGAGCAAGGCCGCTTCTCCTATTTGTCGCTGGCCCAAGCACAGCGGACGCTTTTCGATCTTCGCTCGCGTGCTGTCGAAGCCGCCGCTCGCTATCACCTTCTGCTGGTCGAGGTGGAACGCCTCACCGCCACCGTTGAGGAAAACGCACCATGATTCGCATTCTTTCCCTGCTGCTCCTTTGCGTGTTCGTCGCTGCGTGCAGCCCTGGTGGCGACAAGCCCAAAGAGGAGGCCAGCGCCCAAGCAAGCGGAAGCTATGAGCGTGGGCCAAACAATGGTCGGCTACTCCGTGATGGAGATTTCGCCCTAGAAGTCACCATCTACGAAACCAATGCGCCCCCGCATTACAGGCTATTTGCCTACCGCGACGGCAAGCTTGTCGCCCCCGCCGATGTTGTTGCGACCATCAAGCTCTCCCGCCTGGATGGCGAGGTCAACCAATTCAAGTTCACGCCGGAGAACAACTATCTAGTCGGCAGTGGCGAAGTGACCGAGCCGCATTCGTTCGACGTGGCCGTATCCGCCGAACACGCCGGAAAGAAGTCCACATGGTCTTACGAGTCCTACGAGGGCCGTGTAACCATTCCGGCCAATATCGCCAAGGATGCCGGCGTCAAGACCGAATCGGCGGGGCCGGCAGTCATTCGAGACGTTGTGCGACTAATGGGAACAGTTGTTCTGGATGCCGACAGGCACGCAGCGATTCGTGCGCGCTTCCCCGGCATCGTGCGCTCTGTGAACGTGCAGCAAGGAGAGCGCGTCCGCCGGGGCCAGACACTGGCCGTCGTCGAGGGCAACGACAGTATGCGTACCTACCCGATCACGGCGCCGTTTGATGGCGTCGTGCTCGCGCGCAATACGAATGTGGGCGACGTGGCCGAAGCTGGTGCGCTGTTCGAGCTGGCCGACCCGTCCAATGTATGGATCGACCTGCGTGCCATCGGCACAGACGCCGAAGTTCTACAGCCAGGCCAAGCCGTGCGAATCCGGTCAGCGACCGGAAAGACCGAAGCCAGTGGAAAGATTCAACGGCTGTTGCCGGTGGCCGGCAGCGGCCAGAGCGTCATTGCCCGCGTCAGCATCCCGAACCCGGAGGGGCGCTGGCGCCCCGGCATGACCGTGGCCGCCGAGGTCACAGTAGGCACGCGCAACGTATCGCTTGCGGTGAAGGAGTCGGGATTGCAGCGATTCCGCGACTTCACCGTGGTATTCGCACAGGTCGGCGAAACCTATGAAGTGCGAATGCTTGAGCTTGGGGAGCGCGATGGCGAATACGTTGAAGTGACCGGCGGACTCAAGCCCGGCACGAACTACGTAGCCGAGCAAAGTTTCCTGATACGCCAAGACATCGAAAAGTCTGGCGCCAGCCACGATCACTGAGGACGCGGATATGCTCGAACGTATCATTCGCGCGTCCATTGCGCATCGCTGGCTGGTGCTTCTACTGGTGCTCGCCCTGTCCGGGCTGGGGATCTGGAACTACAGCCGCTTGCCGATCGACGCGATCCCGGACATCACCAATGTCCAAGTGCAGATCAATACCGAAGCACCGGGCTACTCGCCAATGGAGGCAGAGCAGCGCGTCACCTTCCCGGTTGAGACGGCATTGGCTGGCCTTGCTCGGCTGGACTACACACGTTCGATTTCCCGCTACGGTCTGTCGCAGGTCACGGCGGTCTTTGAGGACGGCACTGACATCTACTTTGCTCGCCAGCAGGTCGCCGAACGCTTGCAGCAGGCATCCTCGCAGCTTCCGACGGGCTTGAACCCTTCCCTCGGGCCGGTAGCAACAGGCCTCGGCGAGATATTCATGTACACCTTGGAACCCGAGAAGGGCTACGAGGAAGTATGGACGCCAACGGCGCTGCGCACGTTGCAGGACTGGTCAGTGCGTCCGCAGCTTCGCAACCTGAAAGGCGTCACCGAGGTCAACACCATCGGTGGCTACGTGCGCCAATTCCACATCACGCCCGATCCGGTCAAGCTGCTGGCCTACGGGTTGACGATGAACGACGTGCTGAACGCCGTCGCGCGCAACAACGCGAACGTCGGTGCCGGGTACATCGAGCGTCATGGCGAACAGTATCTGATTCGCATTCCCGGCCAAGTGGGCGACATAGAGCGGCTGCGGAAGATTGTCGTGGCAACGCGCGATGGCCTTCCGCTCCGAATGGGCGATGTGGCGGAAGTGCTAGAAGGCAGCGAATTGCGAACCGGCGCTGCAACGAAAGACGGCAAGGAAGTCGTGTTGGGTACGGCCTTCATGCTGATTGGCGAGAACAGCCGAGCGGTTGCGCAACGCACGGTGGAAAAGCTCGCTGAAATCGACGCGACACTTCCCGAGGGAGTCCGCGCGCATGCGGTTTACGACCGCACGCAGCTCGTTGATCGCACCATCGCCACCGTGCAGAAGAATCTTCTGGAAGGCGCATTGCTGGTGATCGCAGTGCTTTTCCTGCTGCTGGGCAACATGCGGGCAGCTCTGATAACTGCTGCCGTGATTCCGCTTGCCATGCTGCTGACGATTACCGGCATGGTACAAAACCGTATCTCGGCCAATCTGATGAGCTTGGGCGCGCTGGACTTCGGCCTGATCGTCGATGGCGCGGTCATCATCGTGGAGAACTGCTTGCGCAGGTTCAGCGAGCGACAGCACCAGCTCGGTCGCCTGCTGACCCGCGACGAGCGTTTCTCGCTGGTTTCGAGTGCCAGTGCGGAGGTCATCAAACCCGCGCTGTTCGGACTGTTCATCATCACGGCCGTTTACCTTCCGATCTTCGCGTTGTCGGGCGTCGAAGGAAAGATGTTCCACCCGATGGCCCTCACTGTCGTCATCGCCTTGACCGGCGCGATGGTGTTGTCGCTGACCTTCGTACCCGCCGCGGTCGCCCTGTTTGTCACCGGCAAGGTTTCCGAGAAGGAAACCAAGGTGATGCGCGGCATCAGCCGCCTCTATGCACCGCTTCTCAAGCAGGCGATCAAGTTGCGACTTGCCGTCGTCGCGGCAGCGGCAGTGCTGGTAGTGCTCTCGGGCATGCTCGCAGCGCGCTTGGGAACCGAGTTCATCCCGAACCTGGACGAAGGTGACATCGCCCTGCACGCAATGCGCATCCCCGGGACGAGTCTGACGCAGGCGATTGGCATGCAACGCCAACTGGAAGCCCGGATCAAGGAGTTTCCGGAGGTCGAGGAAGTCGTCGCCAAGATCGGCACTGCCGAGGTTGCGACAGACCCCATGCCGCCTTCGGTAGCTGACACCTTCATCATGCTCAAGGATCGCAGCGAATGGCCTGACCCACGTAAGCCGAGGGCTGTCCTGCTTGCCGAACTGGAGAAGGCGGTTAACACCATCCCCGGCAACAACTACGAATTCACGCAACCCGTGCAGATGCGCATGAATGAGTTGATCGCAGGTGTTCGTGCCGAGGTGGCAATCAAGGTGTATGGCGACGACATGGAGCAACTGGCCGAAATTGGCTCGAAGATCGAAGCCGTGGCCGAGAGTATCGACGGGTCTGCCGATGTGGCGCTTGAGCAGATTACGGGCCTACCGCTGATGACGATCACGCCGAACGTGGATGCACTGGCCCGGTACGGCCTGGCGATCGACGACATACAGCAGACGGTGGCGATCGCGCTAGGCGGTGCCGTCGCTGGCCAGGTGTTTGAGGGGGATCGCCGATTCGATATTGTGGTTCGGCTACCCGAAGCGCAACGCCAGGACCCGAAGGCACTGGCGACACTACCCATTCCGATTCAAGCCGGAACGGTTGCCGGGCTAGGCCAAGCAGCCTATGTGCCGCTCGGCCAGCTTGCGTCCATCGAAGTAGCGCCCGGCCCCAATCAGATCAGCCGCGAGAACGGCAAACGCCGGATCGTTATCACCAGCAACGTGCGCGGGCGCGATCTAGGTTCGTTCGTGGAAGAACTACGTGAGCGGGTGAGCCGTGAAATTACGCTGCCCGAAGGCTATTGGGTCAGCTACGGCGGCACGTTCGAGCAGCTCATCTCGGCCAGCCAACGCCTGTCCGTCGTCGTGCCTGCCGTGCTGGTTCTGATTTTCGGCCTACTGTTCATGGCCTTCGGCTCGGGCCGGGATGCAATGGTCGTCTTTAGCGGCGTACCGCTGGCGCTGACGGGTGGTGTAGCCGCATTGTGGCTACGCGATATTCCGCTCTCGATTTCAGCAGGTGTCGGCTTCATTGCGCTGTCCGGCGTGGCTGTGCTCAACGGACTGGTGATGGTGAGCTTCATTCGCAAGCTGCATCACGACGGCGCACCAATTCAGGACGCCATCGTGAATGGCGCGATGACGCGACTGCGCCCAGTGCTAATGACTGCGCTGGTTGCAAGCCTTGGTTTCGTACCGATGGCTATCAATGTCGGAACAGGCGCGGAAGTGCAAAGACCACTCGCCACTGTCGTCATCGGCGGCATCGTTTCCTCGACGCTGCTGACGCTGCTGGTTCTACCGGCCTTGTATCGCCTCATTCATCGGCGTACCGACCAGCAGAACACGGCACAAGCGTAAGCAAGGCACCAATTTATCAACAAGTTTGCAGGGAGCGGCGGATGCGGAAAAGGCATTCGCCGCACGCAAGCAACAGGCCCTTTAGGAGATTGATTGAGGTATGACATTCATGCGTGAAAGACCATTTGAAGTAACGCCAGGGCGCTACCGACCAACCTGGCAACGGATTTCTCTATTTCTCGGAGCGGGGCTTCTCCTATTGTTCGCGTGCGCGAATCAGGCACTGGCCCATGCCGTTGCAGAAGGCGACAAGGGCTATATCCAGGAGATCTCCGGCGTCAATCTGATCCCGTTCATGTATTTAGGGGCGAAGCATATGGCAACGGGATACGACCATATCCTGTTCCTGCTTGGCGTGATCTTCTTCCTATACCGGATGAAGCACATCGCCCTGTACGTGACGCTGTTTGCCATCGGCCACTCGACCACGATGCTGCTCGGTGTGTATTTCAACGTCGGAATCAACAGCTACATCATCGACGCGATCATTGGTCTTTCGGTTGTTTACAAGGCGCTCGACAACATAGGTGCCTTTCAACGGTGGCTCGGCTTCCAGCCCAACACGAAAATCGCAACGGTTGTATTCGGGCTGTTCCACGGCTTCGGCCTGTCCACCAAGATCATTGAATACAACATTTCACCCGACGGCCTGATTCCAAACCTGCTGGCATTCAATGTCGGCGTGGAAATCGGGCAACTGCTTGCGCTCGGCACCATTCTGATCGCAATGAGTTACTGGCGTCGGACGGCGAGCTTCTGGCGTCATGCGTACACCGCAAACGTGGCAATGATGTGTGCCGGATTCATTTTGATCGGCTACCAGATCACCGGCTACTTCGTTTCCTGAACCTCACACGGAGCAATCCTTATGTACAACGTATCCAAGCCAACCATTGACGACCTGCCCACATCAAAGCAACTGCTGCGCTCGACGTTTATTGCGCTCGTGGCCGCCATTGCAATTTTGGTAGCCATCGTCCTCCCCTCCGAATACGCAATCGACCCGACAGGAATTGGCCGTGCGCTCGGGCTGACGGAAATGGGAGAAATCAAGAAACAGTTGGCCGAAGAAGCTGCGGCAGACGCCGCAATGGATGCAGCCAAGGCCGTTGCCCCGACTAAAGGAAACGCAAGCACAACCGAGTCAGAACGGCAGCAAGATGCCGCCCAGGTGGCGAACGATTCTGCTTGGCGCGATGAAATGCGCGTCGTACTCAAGCCCGGTCAAGGGGCCGAAGTGAAGCTAAGCATGAAGGCCGGTGAGAAAGCCGAGTTCAGTTGGATCGCCGAAGGCGGCGTAGTGAACTTCGATACCCACGGCGATGGCGGTGGACAGTCGATTAGCTACGAGAAAGGCCGTGCCGTGCCCGCAGACGATGGTTCGATCCAGGCTGCCTTTAATGGCAATCACGGCTGGTTCTGGCGAAACCGTGGGGACGCCGATGTGACTGTGGTTGTCCGTACTCGCGGTCAATACGCGGAAATGAAGCGCGTCTTGTAGTTCGCCAGAAAGACAGGGGTGAATGCCCCATGTACTCCGGCCATCCTGCTGATATGGCAGACGCGCAACAGGAGGCCGTAGTTTCCCGCCCAGCCGCGAAGGCTGGGCTTAACCCAAGGAGATAGTGAAAATGAATATTCGTCCGTTCTTGATTGCCGCCCTGGCCAGCGCATCGCTCGCTTCGCCGCTTGCGATGGCTCACCCCGGCGCGCATGACGACGATGAGAAGGCCATGCCGAAGACCTGCGAGCAGTTGGCAGATACGAAGCGGTACATCAGCGACGTGGCTTATCCCGAAGTAAAGAAGCTGAAAGAGCAATGCGATGCCGCCGCAAAGAGGAAGCCGGCTGCAACGCCGGCTCCGGCAACCCGTCAATCGTCCGGCGGCAAGAACTGATTTTTCAGATTGTGGCCGTGACTCACAAGGTCACGGCCACCGCCTGATTGAGTTGGCAAGCTCCGCCTTGGCCCTCGCTCGGCTGCTCAGAACTGCCAATACTCCGCACTGGCCTGGGTGACGAATCATGGTTCTAGCATTAACCGAGGAGCAAGTGCTATGTCGGCTCGGAGGGAGTGAATATTCTATGGAGTTGAGACACCTGAAGTATTTTCTCGCCGTAGCTGAGGAGCTTCGCTTCGCCCGTGCCGCAGAGAAGCTGCACATTGAGCAATCGCCCTTGTCCCGAGCCATCAAGGAACTGGAAGAAGAACTGGGTGTTGTGCTGTTTGCCCGCACCACCCGCAGCACCAGGCTGACCCGCGCTGGCAAGTTGTTCTTGGAGCACGTTCGTCGCGTGCTCGCTGCTGTGGAGCAGGCTCGCGAGAGCGTAAAGGCTGCGGCCAACGGCTTTCACGGGCAGTTGCGCGTGGCATTGTCCGATGGCATCACGCCGTCGCGCCTGTCTGCCTTGCTCGTACTTTGTCGCCAGGAAGAACCTGAGGTAGAAATCCGATTCTTCGAGGTGCCCCTGTCGCAGCAGATCAAGGGGCTTCATAGCGATCTGTACGACGTGGGATTCGCCCAGTCCAACGAGGTTGGTGATGGCATCGTCACCGTACCTGCCTGGAGCGATACGCTGATGGTCGCGGTTCCTGGCCGGCATCCGTTACTCGCCCACAAGCGCATTCCCTTAGATGAGTTGCTGCGCTATCCATTGGTCTTGTGCGATCCGCAAGTTTGCGAAGGCCATGCCAAGCATGTCGAACGAGTGCTTCGCCATACTGAGATGGAGCCTTTGATCGCAGAGCGCGTTGCTTCTTGCGACCTGATGATGGCGCTGGTATCGGCTGGTTTCGCGCTCGGGCTGGCCGGCGCCGCACACATTGCCGCCAGCCGTGAGCCGGGTGTCGTGGCCCGTCCGCTGGCGCAGCGCGTGCCACCCTTGACGACGTACTTGCTTCATCTTGACGATGATCTATCCGACGAACTGGCAAGGTTCATTGAGCGAGTACAGACCATCGAATCTCTGGAACCCCCAAGGCCGATACGAGGTCGAAATCCCGATCCTTCGGAGGAATGATGTCATGAGGAAAATCATCCCGCTCTTGCTGATGGCTGCATTAGCTGCCTGCGGCCAGTCCGAGACGCCACAGAAGCCCGCTGATTCCGCAGTCAACGTCCCGACGGTGGAAGAACTCGCGGCCAACCCCGAGCGGCTCAAAGAGCTGCGCCAGCAGTGCAAGACCGATCGCCCCAAACTCGGCGACGTGCTGTGCAACCGTGTAGCCGAAGCCACGCGCAAGCGGTTCTATGGCGACGGCGAAACCCCCTACACACCGCCGAAAGAGTCGCCCAAGTTCTGATGGCCGGCAGTCCGCCGCATCACCATCTTTTTTGCTCCACACGCCGCAGCGCGCCCTCGCTTGCGGCGTTTTTCTTTGGCTCGCCACCGCGCTCATTCTTTCTTTTTCCGCGACTTTTCTGCTTAAAACGGTCTTTGACCGGCACTGACCCGGCACCGATCCTGACGCTTGCGGCACGTCCTTGTGCCGCGCTTTCCATGAGGAAAAAGCGCAGGAGAAATCGGAGGCCAGGTCATGCAAGGGACGAACGTGCTGTTCGGTCAGATTGCCGTGGTATTCGGCATCGTGATCGCCGGAGTGTGGGGCGCCACACAATGGACAGCAGCAGCCCTTGGCTACCAACTACGCCTTGGCTCGCCCTGGTTTGATTTCTTCGGCACGCCGGTCTATCACCCGTGGCGGCTGTTCGAGTGGTGGTTCTTCTTCGATGCCTATGCGCCGCGCGTGTTCGATACCGGCGGCGCCATCGCGGGCGGCAGCGGTCTTGTCGCCGTGCTGGTGGCGATTGGCATGTCGATCTGGCGCTCGCGGCAATCGCGCCTGGTCACGACCTACGGCTCGGCCCGTTGGGCGAACGCGGATGACATTCGCAATGCCGGCATCACACAGCCGGCCGGCGTGTTCCTCGGCCAGCACGACCGCCAGTACCTGCGGCATGAAGGCCCGGAACACGTCCTGACCTTCGCACCCACGCGCTCAGGTAAAGGCGTTGGCCTGGTGGTGCCGACGCTGCTTTCCTGGCCCGCGTCCGCCGTCATCCACGACATCAAGGGCGAGAACTGGCAGATCACCGCCGGCTGGCGTTCGCGCTTCTCGCATTGCCTGCTGTTCAACCCCACGGATACGAAGTCGGCGGCCTACAACCCGCTGCTTGAGGTTCGGCGTGGCGCGCATGAAGTGCGCGACGTGCAGAACATCGCGGACATTCTGGTCGATCCCGAAGGCGCGCTGGAGAAGCGCAACCATTGGGAGAAGACCTCGCACGCGCTGCTGGTCGGGGCCATCTTGCATGTGCTCTACGCAGGCGAGGACAAGACGCTGCGCGGCGTCGCCAATTTCCTGTCCGATCCGGCCAGTCCCTTCGAGCTGACCTTGCACCGGATGATGACCACGCCGCACCTCGGCGATGGCCCGCATCCGGTGGTGGCGTCCGCTGCGCGCGAAGTGCTCAACAAGTCGGACAACGAGCGTTCCGGCGTGTTGAGCACGGCCATGTCGTTCCTCGGCCTGTACCGCGATCCCACGGTGGCTGAAGTCACGTCGCGCTGCGATTGGCGCATCGCCGACCTGATCGCGGCCGAGCATCCGGTGTCGCTGTATCTGGTGGTGCCGCCTTCGGACATTTCGCGGACGAAGCCGCTCATCCGCCTGATCCTCAACCAGATCGGCCGGCGTCTCACCGAATCGCTCGATGGCTCCGACGGCATCGAGCGCCGCCACAAGCTGCTGTTGATGCTCGACGAGTTCCCGGCGCTGGGGCGCCTGGACTTCTTCGAGACGGCTCTGGCCTTCATGGCTGGCTACGGCATCCGCAGCTTCCTCATCGCCCAAAGCCTGAACCAGATCGACAAGGCGTATGGGCAGAACCATTCCATCCTCGATAACTGCCACGTTCGCGTGACGTTTGCGACGAACGATGAACGCACGGCCAAACGCATTTCCGAAACGCTCGGCACCGCGACCGAGCTGCGCGCGCAGCGCAACTACGCGGGCCATCGGCTCGCGCCGTGGCTCGGCCACCTGATGGTGTCGCGCCAGGAGACGGCGCGTCCACTGCTGACGCCGGGCGAGGTGATGCAGCTTCCGCCTGACGAAGCCGTGGTGATGGTGTCCAGCGTCGCGCCGATCAAGGCGAAGAAGCTGCGCTACTACGCGGACGCCAATTTCAAGCGCCGCGTGCTGCCGCCGCCTGCGCTCGCGGGTGCGCAGTATGCCGACGCGCCGCCGCTGCGCCCGGACGACTGGAGCGGACTGGCGATTCCGCCAACGCCTGCCGTACCGGCCACGGCATCCGCCGATGGTCTGGGCAGCTTGGCCGCCGACGACGGTGGCCCGCGCCGTCAGCCCGAGCTTTCCGAAGCCGTGGCCTATGCCCCCGAGCTGGCCGCGCCTGTGGCCGACCTCGCGCTGCTCGACGACGACGACGACCTGCCGCTTCCCCTTCCTCGCCAGCTTGATCCAGCCATGCAGCGCACGGCCCGGCTGGCTTCCCTCGACCCCAACGACGGAATCGAGCTATGAGCCACTACCGCCTCAACCTGTTCATCCAGCCCGAGCACGCCAAGCGCCTGGACGAGTTGGCCGCCAAGAAAGGCGTGTCCAAGTCGTCCATCGTCGCGGCGGCGCTCGCATCGTGGCTGTCGCCCGATGCCGCCGATCAGCGCGAGGCAGCAGTCGCCAAGCGCCTTGATCGCCTGTCGCGCCAAGCCGAGCGCATGGAGCGTGACCAGAACATCCAGATCGAGACGCTGGCGCTGTTCATTCGCTACTACCTCACGGTCAGCACGCCAGTCCCCGAGGCGCACCAAGAGGCCGCCCGCGCCCAGGGCAAAGCGCGCTTCGAGCAGTTCGTTGAACAGTTGGGCCGCCACTTGCTGCGCGGGCGAAGCCTGGTGCGCGACGTGGTGGAAGAACTGCACCCCGACCCGATGCGGATGGAGGACGCGGCGGCAGCCGCGCAAGCGCAGGAGCGTGCGTCATGAGCGCCGCTCCGCAACTTCCGCCCGAGCCACGCTCATCCGCTGCGGCTTCGCTTGACCGGCGCATCCAGATGCTGCGGACAGCAATGGGGCCGCTGATCGCCACCGCGCTCGAAGACCCGGATGTGGTGGAAATCATGCTCAACCCCGATCGCACCCTTTGGGTGGATCGCCTGTCATCGGGTCGCGCGCCTATGGGCGTGGAAATGCCCGAGGCCGATGGCGAGCGAATCATCCGCCTCGTCGCGGCGCACGTCGGCGCCGAAGTCCACCGGGGCCAGCCGCTGCTGTCGGCCGAGCTGCCCGAAACCGGCGAACGCTTCGAGGGCATCCTGCCGCCCGCCGCGCCGGGGCCGGCCTTCGCGCTGCGCAAGCGCGCCATCGGCGTGATCCCGCTGGAGCGGTACGTCGTGGACAGAATGATGACCGCCGCCCAGGCGGGCTTTCTCGTTCGCGCCGTGCGCGAGCGCCAGAACGTCCTGATCGCTGGGGCCACCAGCAGCGGCAAGACGACCTTGGCAAACGCGCTGCTGGCCGAGATAGCCGCCACCGGCGACCGCGTGCTGGTGCTCGAAGACACGGTAGAGCTGCAATGCGCAGCCCGCGACCACGTTCCTCTGCGCACGCGCGCAGGCGTGGTGTCCATGACGGAGCTGGTGCGCTCGTCCATGCGCCTGCGGCCGGATCGCGTCGTCGTCGGTGAAGTGCGCGGCGCCGAGGCGCTGGATCTCATCAAGGTGTGGGGCACAGGTCACCCCGGCGGCATCGCCACCATCCACGCCGGCTCCGCGCTCGGCGCGCTGCTGCGCCTGGAGCAACTGATTCTCGAAGTGGCAGTGAACCCGCCGCGTGCGCTGATCGCAGAGGCGGTCAATGTGGTGATCCACATCGCCGGACGCGGACGCAAGCGCCGCATCGAGAGCATCGCCCGCGTCGTCGGCTTCGACGGCGTTGGCTACCAACTGGCGGATGCGATGGACACGCCGTTTCCCGAGCTGTCGCCAGTTCCCGATGCCGCATCCCCTGCGGCGACTTCCTCATCCCCGTCCCTCAATCCCTCTGGAGAACTGCCATGACGCACGCCCATGCTTTCCGTGTTTCCGTAAATCCGCCTTCGCACCTGTTCATCCTCGCGCGGCTGCGCAGCCTGGCCCGCCCTGCGGCGCAAGGGCTGCTGCTGGCCGCGCTGCTGCTGTTCCTGGCCGGAACTGCGCAGGCCGCCGGTTCCTCGATGCCCTGGGAAGGCCCGCTGCAATCCATCCTCGAATCCATCCAGGGGCCGGTGGCGCGCATCGTCGCGGTCATCATCATCATCGCCACGGGCCTCGCGCTGGCCTTCGGCGACACGTCGGGGGGCTTTCGAAAGCTGATTCAGATCGTGTTCGGCCTGAGCATCGCCTTCGCCGCGTCCTCGTTCTTCCTGTCGTTCTTCTCGTTCTCTGGCGGGGCCGTCGTATGAGCGGCCCGGACAGCTTCGCGGCCGGGTTCGAGGTGCCGTTGCATCGCTCGCTCACCGAGCCGATCTTGCTGGGCGGCGCACCGCGCACCGTGGCGATCGCCAACGGCACGCTGGCCGCCGCCGTCGGGCTGGGCCTGCAACTGTGGATTCCTGGCGTCGTGCTTTGGATCGTCGGCCATTCGCTGGCGGTATGGGGTGCGCGCGTCGATCCGCAGTTCATGGCCGTGTTCGCCCGGCACATCAAGCACCGCCCGCTGCTGGACGTGTGAGGGGATGCCGCCATGCTGAACCTTGCCGAATACCGCCAGCGTCCCGCGCTGCTCGCCGACTGGTTGCCCTGGGCCGGGCTGGTGGCGCCGGGCGTCGTCTTGAACAAGGACGGCAGTTTCCAGCGCACGGCCCGGTTTCGCGGGCCTGACCTCGACAGCGCAACGCAAGGCGAGCTGATCGCCACGTCGGCACGCTTGAACAACGCGCTGCGCCGGCTGGGTTCGGGCTGGGCGCTGTTCATCGAGGCCGAGCGCCGCGCTGCCGCCGATTACCCGCATTCCGAGTTTCCCGAGCCGCTGTCGTGGCTGGTGGACGAAGAACGCCGCTCGGCCTTCGAGGATACCGGCCATCACTTCGAGAGCGGCTATCACCTGACGCTGGTGTACCTGCCGCCCGAGGAATCCCGCGCCCGCGCCGCCAAGATGCTCTACGAGAACACGCCGACGAATGGCGTGGACTGGCGCGAGCGGCTGCAGGCCTTCGTCGCGGAAACGGATCGGGTCTTCGACCTGCTCGATGGCGTCATGCCGGAAATCGCCTGGCTGGACGACAGCCAGACGCTGACCTACCTGCACGCGACCATATCGACACGGCGCTACCGCATCGGCGTGCCCGAAGTGCCGTTCCACATCGACGCGCTGCTGACCGACTCGCCGCTGGTCGGTGGCCTGGCGCCCATGCTGGGCGACCAGCACCTGCGCGTGGTGTCGGTGCGCGGTTTCCCGACCTCGACCTGGCCGGGGATTCTGGACGACCTCAACCGCCTGGGATTTGGGTATCGCTGGAGTACGCGCTTTCTGTGCCTCGACAAATCCGAGGCGGAACGGGAGTTGGGGCGCCTGCGCCGGCAGTGGTTCGCCAAGCGCAAGAACGTCATCGCGCTGCTGCGCGAAACGATCTTCCAGCAGGAAAGCCCGCTGGTCGATACCGACGCGAACAATAAGGCGGCGGACGCGGATGCCGCCTTGCAGGAACTGGGCAGCGATCAAGTCGCCTTCGGCTACCTGACGGCGACCGTCACCGTCATGGACGAGGACGCCGGCGCAGCCGACGAGAAGCTGCGCATGGTGGAGCGCGTCATCCAGGGCCGGGGCTTCGTCACCATCCCCGAAACGCTCAACGCCGTGGATGCGTGGCTGTCCTCGCTCCCCGGCAACGCCTACGCCAATGTGCGCCAGCCCATCGTCTCGACGCTGAACCTGGCGCACATGATGCCGGTGTCGGCGGTATGGGCCGGGCCGGAGAAGAACGACCACCTCGACGGCCCGCCGCTGATCGTCACCCGCACCGATGGCGCGACGCCGTTCCGGCTGGTGACGCACATCGGCGACGTGGGCCACACGCTGGTCGCCGGCCCGACCGGCATGGGCAAGTCGGTCCTGCTCGCCACGCTGGTCATGCAGTTCCGCCGCTATCGCGGCTCGCGCATCTTCGCGTTCGACATGGGGCGTTCCATGCGCGCCACCATCCTCGGGCTGGGAGGCGAGCACTACGACCTGGGCACGGATGGCGAAATCGCCTTCCAGCCACTCGCCCGCATCGACCGCGAGGGCTACCGCACCTGGGCGGCTGAGTGGATCGAAGGCCGCTTGCTGCACGAAGGCGTGGCGGTCAGTCCAGACGAGAAGGCGGCCATCTGGTCAGCACTCGGCAGCCTGGCCGGTGCGCCGGTGGAGCAGCGCACCATGACCGGCCTGTCGGTGCTCTTGCAGTCCAACGCGCTGCGGCAGGCGCTCGCACCCTATGTGCTGGGCGGTGCCCACGGCAAGCTGCTGGACGCCGACCACGACCGGCTGGGTATGGCGGACGTGCAGTGCTTCGAGATGGAGGAGCTGATGCACAGCAAGGCCGCTGTCATGGCCGTGCTGCAGTACCTCTTTGCGCGTTTCGACGAACGCTTCGACGGTGCGCCCACGCTGTTGATCCTCGATGAAGCGTGGCTGTTCTTGGATGACCCGGTGTTCGCAGCGCGCATCCGCCAGTGGCTCAAGACGCTACGCAAACGAAACGTCAGCGTCATTTTCGCCACGCAGTCGCTCGCGGACATCAAGGATTCGAGCATCGCGCCCGCGATCATCGAAAGCTGCGCAAGCCGCATCTTCCTGCCCAACCCGCAGGCGACCGAGCCGCAGATTCGCACGATCTACGAGGGCTTCGGCCTCAACAGCCGCCAGATCGAAATCGTCGCCACCGCGCAACCCAAGCGCGACTACTACTACCAATCCCGCCTCGGCAACCGCCTGTTCGACCTCGACCTGGGGTCGGCAGCGCTGGCGTTTGCGGGCGCGTCCACGCCGCAAGACCAGCGCGACATCGACCGCGCGCTGCTGGACGCCGGCGTGCCCGGCTTCGCGGGCGCCTGGCTGCGCCATCGCGGCCTCGATTGGGCGGCCGACCTGCTGCCCTCGTTCCCCGGCCTCGCGCCGGGTTCCCTCGCTGACCACCCCCTGGAGAACCTGCCATGAAAAAGCGCCTTATCGCTGCCGCCGTCGCAGCCATGCTTTGCACCGCCACCGCCCATGCGCAATGGGTCGTGGTCGATCCAACAAACCTCGTGCAGAACACGCTGACCGCGATCCGCACGCTGGAGCAGATCAACAACCAGATCCAGCAGCTCCAGAACGAAGCGCGGATGCTGATGAACCAGGCGCGCAACCTCGCCAGCCTGCCGTCCAGTGTGGTGAACCAGTTGCGCGCCAACCTGGCGACGACCGAGCGGCTGATCGCCCAAGCCAGAGGCTTGGCCTACGACGTGACGAACCTCGATCGAGAGTTCGCGCGCTTGTACCCCGAGCAGTACGCCGCCACCGTCAGCGGCGACCAGATGTACCGCGACGCGCAGGAGCGTTGGCGGAACACGCTCAACGGCTTGCAGACCACCATGCAGATGCAGGCCCAGGCATCGCAGAACCTCCATGATGACGAGGGCGTGCTGGCGGATCTCGTCGGCAAGAGCCAGTCGGCGCAAGGCGCGCTGCAAGCGATGCAGGCCATGAACCAGTTGCTCGCCTTGCAGGCCAAGCAGTCGATCCAGTCGCAGCGGCTCCAGATCACGCAAGACCGGGCCGCCTCGCTGGAACTGGCGCGGCAGGCGGCGGCCACCGAGCGCGCCCGCGAAGTGCGGCGGCGCTTCCTCGGGGAAGGCACGCCGTACACGCCGCAGTCCGTCAACTTCTACCGCGACTGACGGGGGCCGACATGCGATGCGTCCTCGTCCTTGGTGCCGTGCTGCTGGCCGCCTGCGGCGAGCAGCCGGCCGATCACCTCGCCAATGCCCTGGCCGCCGATCCCGTGCGGCTCAAGGCATTGCGCGCGCAATGCGCGGCCGACCGGCAGGCCACGGGCGAGGACGCTTGCCGCGCCGCCGCCGAAGCCTTCCGGCGGCGCTTCTTTTCCGGCGAGGCCGGGCCGGATGAATACCGGACGCTGGCCGACCTGCCGCCGATCCCGCCCAGCTTCGAGGAACCGGCCGATGGCACCGCGCCGGCCTTGCCTGCCGCCCAGGAGGACACGCCATGAATGACGTGACCATCATCGACCAGTTCCTCAACACCTTCGCCACCTACATCGACTCGGGTTTCGGGCTGCTGCGTGGCGAAGTGGCGTTCCTCACGGCCACGCTGATCGTCATCGACATGACGATCGCCGGGCTGTATTGGGCCATGAGCCACGCCACCGGCCAGGGCGAGGACGTGATCGCCAAGCTGCTGCGCAAGGTGCTCTACGTCGGCTCCTTCGCCTACATCCTCAACAACTTCAACTGGCTGGCCAGCATCGTGTTCCGCTCGTTCGCCGGGCTGGGCATCACCGCCACTGGCTCGGCCATCACGATGGAGAACTTCTTGCAGCCGGGCCGGCTCGCCAAGACCGGCATCGACGCCGGAGCGCCGATTCTGGAGCAGATCGGCGAGATGGCGGGCTTCCCCGAGGTGTTCGTGAACCTCGATCCCATCGTGGTGATGTTCCTTGCGTGGCTGGTCGTGGTGCTGTGCTTCTTCGTACTGGCGATCCAGCTTTTCATCACGCTGATCGAATTCAAGCTGACCACGCTCGCCGGGTTCGTGCTGGTGCCCTTCGCGCTGTGGAACAAGACCTCGTTCCTGGCCGAGAAGGTGCTGGGCAACGTCGTGTCCGCTGGCGTCAAGGTCCTGGTGCTGGCCGTGATCGTCGGCATCGGATCGGGCCTGTTCTCGCAGTTCCAAGTCCATCCCGCCGAACCGAACATCGACCACGCGCTGGTCATCATGCTGGCCTCGCTCACCTTGCTGGCGCTCGGGATCTTCGGCCCTGGCATCGCCACGGGCCTTGTGTCCGGTGCGCCCCAACTCGGCGCGGGCGCGATGGCCGGCGCCGCCGTCGGCGCGGCCGGAACCGCAGTGGCCGTCGGTGCTGTCGCGACGGGCGTTGGCGGCGCGGTGGCCGCTGGTGCGCGCATGGCCCCGGCCGCCGCCAAGCTGGCCGGCAGCGGTGCGCGCGCCGCCACGTCGGCGGCCAGCAGCGCGAAGTCGGCGTTCCAGACCGGTTCCGCCGCAGCAGGCGGCGGCGCCAAGGGCGCGATGGCGGGACTGGGCAACGTCGCCAAGACCGGCGCGCAGTCCGCCGGACGCGCTGCCGCATCCCGCGCTTCCGCTGCCGGGCAACGCATGGCCGCGCCGTTCCGTGCGGGCTGGAACGGCGACGCTGGCGCGTCAGCCGGCCAGACCACCACTAGCGAAGCCCCCGCAGGCGCTGCCGCTGCACAGCCCGCCGAGCAGCCCGCCTGGGCCAAGCGGCTGCAACGCCGCCAGCAACTCACCCACGCCGCGACCACCACCGCCCACACGCTGCGCGGTGGCGACGGCGGCGGCTCAGGGCAAGGCCCGAGCCTGCGCGGCTCCGACGACTGACGCGATTCACAAGGAGAACAGACCATGCGATTCAAGAAACCGCAGGTGCGCTACGCCGACACGCCGCAGCCTGCCACGCCGTACCAAGCTGCCGGCCAGGTATGGGACGACCGTATCGGCTCGCCGCGCGTGCAGGCGAAGAACTGGCGCTTGATGGCCTTCGGCTGCCTCACGCTCGCGCTGCTGATGGCCGGCGGCCTGGTGTGGCGCTCGGCGCAATCCATCGTGACGCCCTACGTGGTGGAGGTGGACAACGCCGGTCAGGTGCGCGCCGTCGGCGAAGCCGCTACGCCGTACCGGCCCAACGATGCGCAGACGGCGCACCACATCGCGCGCTTCGTGACGCTGGTGCGCTCGCTGTCCATCGACCCCATCGTCGTCCGCCAAAACTGGCTGGACGCCTACGACTACACGACCGACAAAGGCGCAGCCGTGCTCAACGATTACGCGCGGGTCAACGACCCGTTCGCGCGCATCGGCAAGGAGTCGGTGACGGTGCAGATCACCAGCGTCGTGCGCGCCAGCGACACGTCTTTCAACGTGCGCTGGACGGAACGGCGCTACGTCAACGGCGCAGCGGCGGGCCTGGAACGGTGGACGGCGGTGGTGTCCATCGTGCTCCAGCCGCCGCGCACCGAAGAGCGCCTGCGCAAGAACCCGCTTGGCATCTACGTCAACGGCCTGTCGTGGAGCCGCGAACTGGATTCTTCCGAAGGAGCAAAGCCATGAATGATGTTTTCCGTAAATCCGCCTTGCCGCTGATCCTGCTGGCCCTGGCGGGCTGCGCCACGCAGGGCAAGCCGCCGCCGACCATCTCGCTCGATGAGCCGGTGCCGGTGCAGGCCCAGCCGATGCCGGAGCCGCCCGCGCCCGTGGAGGTGGTGGCCGTGCCCGAGGTGCTGCCGATGCCGGCGCAGTTGATGCCGACTCCCGAGGCCGAGGACGCCAAGCCCACGCCTGAACCTGCCGACGAGAAGGTGCGCGTTTCGCGGGCCAATGCCGAGGCCCGTGTCGCGCCCACGCGCGAGGGCTACGTCAACGCGATTCAGGTGTGGCCGTTCACCGATGGCGCGCTCTATCAGGTCTATGCGGCCGTGGGTCGCGTGACCGTGGTGTCGCTCCAGCCGGGCGAGGAACTGGTGACGGTGGCCGCCGGCGATACCGTGCGCTGGATCGTGGGCGACACGTCCAGCGGCAGCGGTGCCGACCTGCGCGTGAACGTGCTGGTGAAGCCCATCCGCTCGGGCCTCAAGACCAATCTGGTCATCACCACCAGCCGCAGGACGTACTTGCTGGAGCTGACTTCCACGGACAAGACGTGGATGGCGTCAGTCTCGTGGGAGTACCCGCGCGACCGGATGCTGGCCTTGCAGCGCCAGGCGCAGGCGGCCAGCGCCGCCGCGCCGGTCGATCGCGGCCTGTCGCTGGAGAACCTGCGCTTTCGCTACGCGATCAGCGGCAGCAATCCGCCGTGGAAGCCGCTGCGCGCGTTCGACGATGGCGCGAAGGTCTATATCCAGTTTCCCGCAGGCATCGCGCAGGGCGATCTTCCGCCGCTGTTCGTGATCGGGGCCGAAGGCGACGGGCAACTGGTGAACTACCGCTTCCGCTCGCCGTACTACATCGTGGATCGCCTCTTTGGCGCGGCCGAGCTGCGCTTGGGCGGCGACAAGGGCGACGTGGTGCGGATCGAGCGCACGGATGGCGTGGCACGGAGGAACTGACCATGAGCCAGGACGACACCCCCGACCTCGCCACGCCGCAGGCGGGCAAGATCGCGCCCGAGACGGTGGCGCTGCGCGCCCAGCCGCGCCCGGTCACGCGCCTGAATCGCCGCACGCTGGCCGTCCTCGTCGGCGGCCTGTCGGTCGCCGTACTCGGGGCCACGATCTGGTCGCTCCAGCCGCAGCGGCGCGGGGCCAATGAGCAGACCGAGCTTTACAACGTCGATCGCGTCTCGAAGTCCGAAGGATTGGACGGCCTGCCGGCCGACTACTCGAAGCTGCCGCCAGCCTTGCCGCCCGCTGTGCCCGAGCTGGGGCCGCCGCTGCCCGGTGACCTTGGCCCGGCCATCGTCGCTTCGCAGCAGCCGGTAACGCCGGGCTATTCGTCGCCAGGCCATGATCCCGAAGATGCCTTGCGCAAGGAGGCGGACGCGGCGGCGGCCTCGTCGGTGTTCTTCCGCTCAGGCGGCCAGAGCCAGGCCGCCGCCACGGTCGCGCAAGCTGCGCCGGGTGCGCCTGGTGTTGCAAACACACTCGCGGCCTTCGATCCTCTCGCTGCCGGGCCTGCCCCGACGGCGGCCCAGCCCGCCGACCCGACGACGGTGCAGGATCGGCAAGACCAGAAAGAGGCTTTCCTGAAAGCCGGTTCTACGGAAACCCGCAATTCCGGCAATCTGGCGTTGCCTGCGTCGCCTTATCAGGTGATGGCCGGAACGGTGATCGCCGGCGCGCTGGTGACAGGCATCAAGTCGGACTTGCCGGGCGACGTGATCGGCACCGTGACGGAGCCGGTCTATGACACGGCCACCGGCAAGTTCCTGCTGATCCCACAGGGGTCGCGCATCCTCGGGCGCTACAACAGTCAGGTCAGCTACGGGCAGAGCCGCGTGCAAGTGGTGTGGAACCGGATCATCTTGCCCGACACGTCCTCGCTGACGCTCGACAACCTAGTGGGCACCGACCCGGCTGGCTACGCAGGCTTGGAGGATGACGTGGACTGGCACTGGAACCGCATCTTTGCCGGTGCGGCGCTGACGACGCTGCTGGGCGTCGGCGCCGAGCTGGCCGCGCCGGAGAACCGCCAGGATGGCAACCGCATCGTCATCGCCGGGCGCGACAGCGCCCAGGACAGCATCAATCAGGTCGGCCAAGAGATCACCCGACGCAACATGAACATCCAGCCGACGCTGACCGAGCGGCCTGGCTTGCCGGTTCGCATCATCGTCAACCGTGATCTGGTGCTGCGGCCGTACCAGCCGCTGTTCTTCAATCGGGGAGCTTCGCAATGAGCACGACCAAGAAGCTGCGGCTCGGGCCGCTGCCCAAGACCGAAAGCGTCAAACTGACCTTTGCCTGCCCGGCCAGCTTGAAAGCCGACCTCGACCGCTACGCCGCGATGCACGCGCAGACGTATGGCGAGGCGGTCGATGCAGAGAAGTTGATCCCGCACATGCTGGAGGCGTTCATGGCGGGGGATCGGGGCTTCAAGCGAACACAGCCCAAAAACGGAAAAGCCGCCCCTGCGTGAACAGGGGCGGCTCTGGATTGGTGCCCGAGGCCGGAATCGAACCGGCACGCCTTTCGGCGAGGGATTTTCTTACCACTTCGACTTTCGCCGCCGCCCTGCTCAACGCATGGCGTTCGTGGTCTGGAGCACGCCTTCACCATAGCCTTGCGGCCGTAGGTGCCCGCCGTCTGCTCTCTACACCTTCCCAAGCTGTGCTTGGGCTTGGCTCGGCGTTGGCTCGGGTGCAGAAGCATCCAGGGCGTTCGCCGACTTTGACGGGCTTCACTTCGGGCGTTTCCCCCCGAAGGCTCAAATTGTTCAAGTCCCTTGTGTCTACCGATTTCACCACTCGGGCGTAGTGCTCAACGCACCGAAAACACCTACCTCCATCTACTGGCGCCTAGTTGGCCCCTGGCCCTCAAGCCAAACTGCAAGGCTACAACTTGGATGCCCGCAAACCGTTGTCACTATTGACCTTCTGGCCCGGTAGTTCTAGCAGAAAGGACTTGACAAAACAGAGTTGGGTCGCCTGCCAGAGCCTCCGAAGAGGACTGCCAGCAGGCTCCCACCGAACCGGACGTGCAACTTTCATAGCATCCGGCTCTCCAGCAGGTGGATGACGACCATCATTGGGGTATGTAGGCAAGATCCGACAGCTTCACGCCGTCGTACCTTCCAGCATGGATCCCATCGTGACAACTGCGGCAAACCGGCAGCTGTTTTCGATTGATGGCACTCATGATTCTGTTGAAGCCATTCGCAATGGTCTTGTTCCCTTTACGCAGCGCCCGTACGTGGTGCATTTCTACACCATGTGGGTTGCCGCATACCGCACAGGGACTGCCCAGACGGCTGCGGGTGAGCCTCCCCGTCTTAGCCACCAGTACATTGATATCTAGTGGTCTTTCCGATGGGGATTTAACCTGCCGCCACGTAGGGGGTCTCCAGAACGAGATGTCCTTGGGCTCCCCGTCCGCTCCTTTGTAAGTGATTCGAGGAAACACACCATATTTCCTGATGGCTCTTGGGACTCTAATCCGATGCTTGTGACTTAGGGTCATTAGGCATGAATACTGGAGGATGTACATTACCCATCTGAGCTTGTGGGCGTTATTGCTGATGCAGTAGTAGTTGTAGACCCCTCTCCAGACCGAGTTATACCTCAGGACTATTTCATGATCCTCCAAAGCCACGAAGGACTTCTTGGAACACGGGAAATGGGTCTTGCCTTTTACTGAGTGGCAAAAACCTGACTTACTCAGCCGGGAGACAATCTCCAGCGTCGGGACGTCGACTCTTGGCTGCCATCCGGTCACACGCTTAAGCGTTGTCCGCTTTCCTTCTGTTTCGACCATGCGACGCTTTACAGAGTCGCCGACGGATAGGCGAAAGCCCAAGAAAGAAGCTTCATCCGACTTGGCGTGGGTGATTAGTGTCTTCTCCTCCGACAGTTCCAGCTTTAGGTTCTCGGCGAGAAATTGCGTTGCCCTAGACTTGACCGCGCTGGCCAATTCCTTGCTACCAACAACACCAATCATCCAGTCGTCCGCGTAGCGCACATAGTAGATGCGGCAAAAATCAGGGTCGTTGACCATGACCGTTGGTAGCAGTGAGGCCTTTCTCTCCAGTTCCTTTACTGCTTCAGATTCCTTAGTGGCTTTCCCTTTCGATATCAGGTAATCCCTCTTCTAATCAGGCTGCGCCATTCCGGATTCGCTTTCCTCTTCACTCCCTTGTTGAGTTCTTTCTGAAGATCCATGACCCAGCAGTCGAACTCGTGCAGGTAAATGTTTGCGAGTATAGGGCTGATGATTCCACCCTGGGGCGTTCCGAGCTTACTGGATGACAGCGAGCCATCTTCTTCTCGAATTCCCGCTCGCAGGAAAGACCAGACAAGGTTGATGAACCTCTCATCCTTGATGCGCTTACGGAGCATCGTAATGAGGATATGATGGTCGATGTTGTCGAAGAAGCCTTTAATGTCCCCTTCGACTAACCAGGTCACCCCCTGCCATTTGGTGAACTCATTTATTGCCGTATGGCAACTCAGATGCGGTCTGAAGCCATGGCTGTGCTGTGAGAATGTTGGAGCCTCGCTCGTGTCGTAGATGCATTCGAGGATTTCTCGAATCATTTCTTGGACAATCTTGTCTCTCGGAGACGGTATACCCAGAGGCCTGGACTTCCCGTTTGCTTTAGGTATGAATTTCCTGCGAACAGGTTTCGGGGAGTACGAACCATTTTTAATCGATTCGCACAGCGTGCCTATTGCTTCCAAAGAGATGTGATCAAGGGTGACTCCGTCGTCCCCGACAGTCATGTTCCCTGGTTTCGATTTGATCTGCTCGTAGGCCAGGACGGCCATTTGAGGTGAGCACACCAACCTGAAGATGTTGTCGTTAATCCACTCCGGATTCCGGTTCAACTTTCTCAGAGTTTCAAGCCTTTCAATGATTTTCATGAGCCATCCAACTCAACCATTTATAAGCTTGATAACACCCGCCTGTAACCCTTCTGAGTTCGACCCCTCACGAAAGTCGTCCCCCCTTCCTATTACGGAAGTAATGGTGCCTCGGGCCGGACTCGAACCGGCACGCTCGGAGAGCGGGGCATTTTAAGTGCCCTGTGTCTACCATTTCACCACCGAGGCGTCACTCTACTACGGTTACTCCGTGACCATATCGCTTACGCAACTTAGGCCATCCCTGCGTTAACGACAGAACGTTGCACCGGACTTAGGTATCCCTTTCGTCATTTAGCCCCGCGCTGGGGTTGAGCCTTGGAAGGGGAACTACGGAAGGCCTTAAAATCTTACCTTCTGTCTCCAAGGAGTGGGGTTACAGCATCCTTTCCCCACCGATACGAGTAAATCGCTCTCTGACTAGGATTCGGGCAATACAGCTCTTACCATATCCGTTTTACCTGCCTCTCCGGGGAAGCGGATACTATCCCCTTTGAGACTTTTAACACCATGCTACAGTCCCTTACGGGGTTTCCCCCTCCGGTAAGGTGTTGGTTTACTCACTTTGTTCCCAGTGAGGACGTATGCCTACGTCGTCGTTCCGTCGCCATCTACAGGCGCACTTTTAAGTCTCTTGCGTATACCAATTTCGCCATCCGGGCGGAGACTGCCTAGCAGTGCGCCGATGGGGAATCGGCGGCGCAGGACTATAGCGAGCCTCCGTGTACCACGCAACCCGAACAGCGCTACCTTGCGTGGCGTCAGTTACCGGCTGTGGGCGAAAACTGCCACCAGCCCGGCAGCAGACGGCGTATCTGCGCCCGGCCGAAACGGTCGTCGATCAGGTGCACGACGCCTTCGTCGCTCTGCGTGCGAATGACCCGGCCCGCGGCCTGCACGACTTTCTGCAGCCCGGGGTAGAGGTAGGTGTAGTCGTAACCCAGGCCGCGGCCGAACAGCTGGTCCAGGCGTGTCTTGAACTGCTCGTTGACCGGATTGACCTGTGGCAGGCCAAGGGTGGCGATAAAGGCGCCGATCAAGCGGTTGCCTGGCAGGTCGATGCCTTCGGCGAATGCGCCGCCAAGCACGGCAAAACCGATGCCCTTGCTGTACTCGGTGAAACGGTCGAGAAATGCGCTGCGGGCTGCTTCCTGCATGCCGCGGGTTTGCTCCCAAAAGGGCACGTCCGGATACTGCTCGCGCAGCAGGGCTGTCACCTGTTGCAGGTAATCGAAGCTGCTGAAGAAGGCCAGGTAGTTGCCGGGACGCTCGCGGTACTGCCGGGCGACGAGCTCGACCACAGCGCCCAGTGAGGCTTGGCGGTGCTGATAGCGGGTCGAGACATGCTCGGCCAGGCACACTCGCAGCTGATTGGCCTGGAACGGCGATTCGACCTCGGTCCAGGCGCTGCCCGTGGGCAGCCCTAGCATATCGGCATGGAACCGGCGCGGGTTCAGCGTGGCAGAGAACAGCACCGTCGAACGAGCCTGTTTCAACCGTGGCGCGAGGAAGGGGGCTGGAACCACATTGCGCAGGCACAGGATCGAACGCCTGGCCTTGCTGCGGCCAGTTACGGGTAACAGACTGATATCGAACAACGAATGCTCGCCGAACAGTTCGGCGACCCGGCAGAAATGCATGGCATCGAAATAGGCACGTTGCAGCTCCGCGTCCAGCCCGCCGGGCTGCTCGCCCAGGTAATCGGTGATGGCACTGACAGCCTGTTGCAGGGCACCGAGCAGCTTGAGCGGCAGTTCGGGCTGCACCTGATAATCCGCCAGCTGCTCACGATGCAGGTCGTTCCAGCAGCGCTGTACTCGGCCCAGCGGGCGTTTCAAGGGCGCCGGCGCCTTGCTGCCGAGACCGGCGAAGGCTCGCTGATCGAGCGCCGCGCTATACATACCGCGTGCGCGTTCAAGGAGATTGTGCGCTTCGTCCACCAGTACGCTGATACGCCAGTCGTTGTTGAGCGTCAGGCCGTAGAGCAGGGCGCTGATGTCGAAATAGTAGTTGTAGTCGCCGACCACCGCGTCCGCCCAGCGCGCCAGCTCCTGGCTGAGGTAGTAGGGGCAGACTTGATGGGTGAGGGCGACCCCACGCAATGCCGCTTGATCGAGCATGCCGTGCTGCAGTGCCGCCGCTCGGGCCGCGGGCAAACGATCATAGAAGCCTTTCGCCAACGGGCAGGATTCGCCGTGACAGGCCTTGTCCGGGTGCTCGCAGGCCTTGTCACGCGCGATCAGTTCGAGCACACGCAACTCACCCGCGCCGTTGCGCTGCAGCGTTTGCAGTGCATCCAGCGCCAGGCGCCGGCCGGAGGTCTTCGCCGCGAGAAAGAACAGTTTGTCGAGCTGCTGGCCGGGGAAGGCCTTGAGTTGCGGAAACAGCGTGCCCAGGGTCTTGCCGATACCGGTCGGTGCTTGCGCCATCAGCGTAGTGCCGGTGCAGGCCGCCTTGTAAACCGCCTCGGCGAGTTGCCGCTGGCCGCTGCGGAAACCGGCATGAGGAAAGCGCAGCGCGGTGAGCGCCCGATTGCGAGCGTCGCGATGGGCGAGTTCCTGTTCGGCCCAATCGATGAACGCCTGGCACTGGGTTTCGAAAAAAAGGCGCAGGCTCTGCGCCCCGTGGTGTTCGATGATGAGGGTTTCCTTGTGGCTGGCGACGTCGAAATAGACCAATGCCAGCTCGAGCTCATCGAGCTGGCGTGTCTGACACAATAGCCAGCCGTAGATCTTCGCCTGCGCCCAGTGTAACTGCCGATGGTTGGCCGGCTGGCGTTCCAGATCACCGCGAAAGGTCTTGATTTCCTCCAAGCGGTTCCGCGCAGGGTCGTAGCCATCGGCACGGCCGCGCACCATGAGCTCTCCGTATCGGCCCTCCAGGGCCACTTCACGCTCGTAGCCCTCGCCGCGCCTGGCGGTGACCTGGGCGTGGCCGGCGATGCCTTCCAGCGCGGTGGGCGAGGGCGTGAAGCGCAGGTCCAGATCGCCAACCTTGGCGGTGAACTCGCAGAGCGCGCGCACCGCGACCCGATAGCTCACGCCATGACCTCGGCCCATTGCACATGGCAGACCGCGATAGGCAGACCGTGCTGATGGGCGTAATCGATCCAGCGCTTCTGGTTGTCCTGCAGGCGATCGCCCGGGCCTTTGACCTCGATCATCCGATAGCGGCGCTCTTCGGGCCACAGCTGGATAAGGTCCGGCAGGCCAGTACGATTGCCGCAAACATCGGCAAGGATGCGCTGGAACATCAGCTTCAGATGCGTGGCGGGAATGCATGCCAGGGCATAGGCCAGCAGTTCCTCGTCGAGCAGCCCCCAGGCGACGAACGCGTTGTGAATGCCGAGCTTTGCCTGGAAGGTGCGCCAGATGCAGTCGCGGTAGTCGTCAGTGTCGAGACAGGCCAGGCACGCGGCAAACAGGTCGGCACGCCGTTGATGGAAATCCGCACGATTCAGATCGGCCGGTGCCCAGTGAAAGGGGTGGAAGAACGCCCCCGGCAGTGGTGCGAAGATCGCGTCCCAGCAAAGCAGACCGAACAACGAACCGACCAGGGCATTCTCGACGTAGTAGACGGGGGCGTCTGGCCTCGACAGGTGCTCGCGCACCGCGTGCTCGACGCTAACGCCGGCGCGGGGCAGGATCAGGTCGAGCTGCTCCGGTTTACGACTGCCTAAGCGATCTGTGGGAATACCCAGACTGCGTTGCAGGCGCGGTTTGATTCGCTGCAGTTGCTGCAGTTCGTGCTCACTCTGCGGTGCAGCCTGTGCCTGGTGCAGCAGCTTCAGCGCTGCTGCAGGCTGGCCACAGCGTTCGAGCACACGAATCGCTCGCTCGCGGGCTCCGGGATAGCTATTGGAGGCATGCAGACGCAGGGCCTCTGTCAGGTCACCGATGCGCTCGAACTGCTGCCCGATGCGTAGCAATAACTTGCCGCGGCGGCTTTCCAGCCAGGCGTTGGTATAGGGCGCATCGGGCACGTCGGCCAGCACGTCGCTCAACGGCTCGCCGCTATCGAAACGCTCGCGGCAACGATGCAGATGCAGATAGGCATCCAGCTCGGTGCGGCAGTTGAAGGCGCGGGAGCTGGGCGAGAAGACGACCTGCTCGTAACGATAGATGCCGAGGTCGGCCAGAACGAATTCGGACCAGTCCTGATGGATGTTGCCGAAGAACAGCAAACGCAGGCGCTCACAGAGATCGTCGATGCATAAGGCAAATACGGCGTCTTCGATCTGGCTGCACCACGCCTGAAACGGCTTGGCCATCTGGTGACCGGCACGCAGGTTATCCAGCAGCTCGGCCTTGCGCAGGCTGGCTGATGCAGATGCCCCGAACACCTGCAGCAGCTCGCCTTTGGTCAACAAAGCGAACAGCTGCTCGAGCGTCAGGGCCGAAGAGGCATCGACCCACCCCTGATCGATCAATGGCTCGACCGCGCGACGCGAGCAGCCAATCTCCGGATAGCGCAGCTTGCTTGCCCGAAACAGCATGCCCTTGCGCATGACCATGCGTACCAACAGTGCCTGGGAAGGCTGCGGCAGCAGGGCGAAACGTTCGATAAACGCCAGCTCGGTTTCATCCAGCAGATCACTGTGGTGACGGCTCACCCAGGCCAGAACCTGTCGGAAGTTTTCAAGGTAGTAGAAGGGATTTTCCAGGGCCTGACGCATTGCACATCCGCTGCAGCTGGGGGCGCGCGCGGCCCGCTCAAAGACTGGTTATTTATACAGTTTGAGCGGCGTTTGGCAATTGCCCGGTGATCAGCGGAAGCCTCGCGTAAGACAGCAGGCGGCTGGCGCCGCCCGCTGTGAAGCCGCTAGCGCGGTCAGACCGTGCGCGAAAAACGCCCGCGTTGCTCGCCGCCGAGGTAGGCATCGAAGGCCATGGCGACATTGCGCATCATCAGCTGCCCTTGCGGCAACAGGATCAGCGCATCGTCGTGCAGCTCGACCAGGCCATCGGCAACCGGTTCGGCGAGCTTCGCCAGCGAATCGGCGAAGTATTCCCGGAAATCGATGCCATGTTTCTGTTCGATCTGGTGGTAGTCGACGCGACTGTGGCACATCAGCGACACGATGACGTCACGGCGCAGGCAGTCATCGTCGCTCAGCTTGTACCCGCGCTGCACCGGCAGCATGCCTTCGTTGAGGCGTGCGTAATACTGCGAGAGTTCCTTGACGTTCTGGCTGTAGCTGTCGGCGACCTTGCCGATGGAGGAAATGCCCAGCCCGATCAGGTCGCAATCGGCGTGGGTCGAGTAACCCTGGAAGTTGCGCTGCAGCGTGCCATTGGCGCGGGCCAGGGCCAGTTCGTCATCGGGCAGCGAGAAGTGATCCATGCCGATATAGATGTAGCCGGCGGCGGTAAGGCGCTGGATGGTCAGCTCCAGCAGCTCGAGCTTGCGCTCCGGCGGCGGCATGTCCTCGGGGCGGATCAGCTTCTGCGCTCTCACCAACTCCGGCAGATGCGCATAGCTGTAAGCGGCGATGCGGTCCGGGCGAATATCGATGATCTTGTCCAGTGTGGTGTTGAAGCTGGCGACCGTCTGCAGCGGCAGGCCATAGATCAGGTCGACGCTGATGGACTTGAACTGCGCGTCGCGGGCAGCCTGAACCAGCTCGCGGGTCTGTTCTTCGGTCTGGATGCGGTTGACGGCGATCTGCACCTGCTCATCGAAATCCTGCACACCGAAGCTCAGGCGGTTGAAGCCCAGCTTGCGCAGACCGTGGATCTGCTCGGGCGTAACGGTGCGCGGGTCGACTTCCAGCGAGAACTCGTGGCTGTCGCTGTCATCCATATTGAAGGCCTGATGCAGGCTCGCCATCAGGTCGGCCAGCTGTTCGCTGGTGAAGTAGGTGGGTGTGCCACCGCCAAGGTGTAGCTGCGTGAGCTTGCGCGAACGATCGAACAGTTCGCCCTGCATGGCGATTTCGCGCTTGAGGTACTCGAGGTACTCGACGGCGCGTTCGGTCTTGTGGGTGATGATCTTGTTGCAGGCGCAGTAGTAGCAAAGGCTCTTGCAGAACGGAATGTGGATGTACACCGATAGCGGCTTGGGCGTCTGTGCCTGATTGCTGCGTGCAGCGGCGGCACGGTAATCATCCTGGGCGAAGGCCTGGTGGAACTGTGGGGCCGTGGGGTAGGAGGTGTAGCGCGGACCTGGACGGTCGTATTTCTCGACCAGAGCGCGGTCGAAGCTCGGCAGTTGGTCCATGTTCGTTTACCTAAGGTTGAATTCGGAGTCGGGCGCGGAACGCGGTATCACCCTCGGGTGTGTCCGGCTCAGGCAGGTCATGGGCGCGAATTATGGACGATTCGGCCCGGTGCGCCGACTGTCTCAGATCAAGAATAGCGCCCCGGCGGCACTCCGAACCGCACCATTGGACGATTCGAAAGGCGCCCGGGCGCGGCCGGGAAGGCCGCGCCGCAGTGGTCAGAGCTTGAACTGGCCGACCAGGCGGTTCAGCTCGGTTGCCAGGCGCACCAGTTCGTCGCTGATCTGCGAGGTCTGGGATGCGTCAGCCGAAGTGGTGTCTGCAATACGGCTGATGGTCGTGATGTTGCGATTGATCTCTTCGGCAACCGCGCTCTGCTGTTCGGCGGCCGTGGCGATCTGGGTGTTCATCTCGTTGATGGTGCCCACCTCGTCGGCGATCACGCCCAGGCTTTGCGCAGCTTTCTCGACGCATTGCGAACCCGAGCGAGCACGCAGTTGCGCTTCGCTCATCGCCTGCACTGCATTGCGAACGCCGCTTTGCAGTTGCTCGATCATGGTCTGGATTTCTTCGGTGGATTTCTGCGTGCGCGAGGCAAGAGTGCGTACCTCATCGGCCACCACCGCAAAGCCGCGGCCCTGTTCGCCGGCGCGTGCCGCCTCGATGGCGGCGTTCAGCGCCAGCAGGTTGGTTTGCTCGGCGATGCCATTGATCACGCCGAGCACCATGTCGATGCTGGCACTGTCGCTCTCGACCCGCTGGATGACCTGGGCGGCTTTCTCGATCTCGGCGATCAGCACCTCGATACCGTCCAGCGCCTCGGTGGCGACTTTCACACCGGCCTTGGATTCGTTGTCAGCGCCGGTCGACGCGGTGGCGGTCTGGCTGGCGTTGCGTGCCACTTCCTGCACGGTCGCGCTCATCTCGTTCATTGCCGAGGCGACCATATCGGTCTCGCTGCGTTGCTCGTTGACGGCGGCCAGGGTCTTCTCGGCGACATGGGATACCCGCTCGGAGACATCACTGAGCTGATGGGTAACGCCCGCGACGGCCTCCAGGCTATGGCGGAACTTGCCGATCATGCGGTTGAAGGCATCGCCCATCGCACCGATTTCGTCTTTCGCCCCCACCTCGACGCTGCGGCTGAGGTCTTCGTTCTCGGCCATGCTATTCATGGTGTGGCGCATGGCAGTGATGCGGCGGATGATCACGTGGCGCACGGTCAGGCACATGACCACCACGCCGATGAACAGCAGCAGCAACTGAATCCCGCCGCTGATCATGATATTGCGGTCGACTTCCTGGTCCAGCGCCTTGAGGTCATAACTGATGCGTACAGCGCCCATTACCGCGTTCTCGCCGACCTGGTGGCAGGTCAGGCAGTTGGTGCCGCGGTAGTCAGAGTGGGCGAGGATGGGATTGATGACCGTCAGTACGCGGCCGCCGTTCTGTTTGTTGACCTCGATGATTTCTTCACCGCTCAGCGCGCGGCGATCCAACGCGTCGGCGGGAGCCTGGTGATCATAGCCCGGGCCGAACACCTTGGTGATTTCTTCCCCGCGGATGATGCGGGCATCGATGACGCCCGGGCGCGCGAGGATCTTGTTCCGCAGCACCTCTCGCTGAGCCATGGTGCCGGTCAGCATCATGGTGTTGATGCTATCGAAATAGGAGTCGGCAGCATCCTTGGTCTGCTGCTCGACGACCTGGAGCACGAGCCGCTTCTCCGTGCTGGCAGAGAAGAACAACGAGGCAGACATGATCGCCACCAGGACCAGCACCAGGGCCAGGTTGATCTTGGTCTGCACGGACATTTGTCGAGAGGCGGAGCTGTTGTTCATGGTTTTCCTTAGTACTACTGCCACGCGGGGTCAGCTGCCATTGCGCACTGCTGCTCTGCGGATACTTGCGGCGCAGCATTGAACAGGCGGTCACCTGCTGATATCGGCGTGCTGTGCGAATTCTTGAAATCAGCCGCGATTGATGGCCATGCGCCATTATTGGGCGGCGCTATGGTATTGCTTTTCGGCACAAGAAAAGTGCTTCGGGCGACCGACAACAGTGCAATTGCACATTTCCCTGACTCAGGTCATGGATCGTTCAGCTCACTTTCGGTGCGACATGCGACAAAGGTGTAATGATCATCGGCTATGGATACTTGCGTAGCGCGTCCTGTTTTTTCGACATCACTGGCACGCTAAAAAACACCGACAGACGGCTTTACAGAGCGCCCCGGCCGCCATTAGCGTGGCGACCCGCCGGAGCCGCAAAACCAGTGTCTCCGAAGGGCAGGCACATAATCTGCATCGACCGTGGAGGTCGCAGCGAACCCCGCTGCAAAACGATGGTCGTAGGCTCTACGCCGGCATGGCCGGGCAACACCGCAAGGCAGCTGCTGTTCTTGATGGCAGTGCATCGACTGGAACCTTTACTTCAAGGACTCACATGATCAAGAAATGCCTTTTTCCCGCTGCCGGATATGGCACACGTTTTCTTCCTGCAACCAAAGCCATGCCCAAGGAAATGCTGCCGGTGGTGAACAAACCCCTGATTCAGTACGGGGTTGAAGAGGCACTGGCGGCTGGGTTGAACCAGGTTGCGATCGTCACTGGACGTGGCAAGCGCTCGCTGGAAGACCACTTCGACATCAGCTACGAGCTGGAGCACCAGATTCGCAACACCGACAAGGAAAAGTACCTGGTCGGTATTCGCCGCCTGATCGACGAATGCAGTTTCTCCTACACCCGCCAGGTTGAGATGAAGGGCCTAGGGCATGCGATTCTCAGCGGGCGCCCGCTGATCGGTGACGAGCCGTTCGCCGTGGTCCTGGCCGACGACCTGTGCATCAACCTCGATGGCGATCCCGTGCTGGCGCAGATGGTCAAGCTCTACAACCAGTTCCGCTGCTCGATCGTTGCCATTCAGGAAGTGCCGCCGGAAGAGACCAGCAAGTACGGTGTGATCGCCGGCGAGATGATCCGCGACGACATCTACCGCGTCAGCCACATGGTCGAGAAGCCCAAGCCGGAAGATGCGCCGTCCAACATGGCGATCATCGGCCGCTACATCCTGACTCCGGACATCTTCGAGCTGATCGAGCAGACCGAGCCGGGCAAGGGCGGTGAAATCCAGATCACCGACGCACTGATGCGCCAGGCTCAGGACGGTTGCGTACTGGCGTACAAGTTCAAGGGACAGCGCTTCGATTGCGGTAGCGCCGAGGGTTATATCGAGGCGACCAACTTCTGCTACGAAAACTTCTACCTGACCGGTAAGGCGTTCTGAAGCAATTGGGCCACCTCAGGGTGGCCCAGTCATTTCCGGGTCTTGCTTTTCAAGGCTCCGGCATATCCTCGGCCCCCGGTCCAAGCGGCTGCCCGTAGCTGAATTCGACATAGTTGCCTGCCGGATCGCGCAAACCGCAGTAGTAGCCCACCGGGTAGGGTTCGTCGCGCGGCTCCCATATCAGACAGCCTTCCCTGCGCGCCAGGTCGGCGACCGTATCCACTTCCTCTCGACTGTCCAGCGCAAAGCCGAAATGGCTGTAGTCGTCCACCGACAGCGATCGATCCTTGCCGCCCGGCATCATCACGAAGATGAATTCGCGCTCCTTTCCGGGCTCCGCCATCCAGACGATGCGTGAGCCCTTTCCAGGGCGCTCGTGAAACACGTGCATGCCGCAGAAGCGCGCATAGAACGCGATACAGGCGTCCAGATCGGGTACGTGCAGAGCCAGGTGGGTGAGGGTAGGGCGCATGCGGCACTCCTTCGGTGATTCAGGCCGAAAGCCTGGGTTATGCTGTTCGCTACAGAAGGAGACAACATTACATGGCTTACGACTTCGATCTATTCGTCATCGGTGCAGGTTCTGGTGGTGTACGTGCAGCGCGCTTCGCTGCAGGCTTCGGCGCGAAGGTGGCGGTTGCGGAAAGCCGTTATCTGGGCGGCACCTGTGTCAACGTCGGTTGTGTACCGAAGAAGCTGCTGGTCTATGGCGCGCACTACGCCGAAGACATTGGCCAGGCACAGGGCTACGGCTGGACCATCGACGGCGCGACCTTCGACTGGAAGACCCTGATTGCCAACAAGGACCGGGAAATCCAGCGACTGAACGGCATCTACCGCAGCATCCTGGTGGATAGCGGCGTAACCCTGCTGCAAGCGCATGCGCGCCTGGTCGATGCCCATACCGTCGAAGTCGAGGGCAAGCAGTACACGGCCGAGCACATCCTGATCGCTACTGGCGGCTGGCCCCACGTGCCGGCGATTCCGGGGCGTGAGCACGCCATCACGTCCAATGAAGCGTTCTACCTCGAATCCTTGCCGCGACGTGTGCTGGTGGTCGGTGGTGGCTATATCGCCGTCGAATTCGCCTCGATCTTCCATGGCTGTGGTGCCGATACCAAGCTGCTCTATCGCGGTGAATTGTTCCTGCGCGGTTTCGATGGCTCGCTCCGCGATCACCTGAAGGACGAGATGATCAAGAAGGGCGTGGATCTGCAGTTCAACGCCGACATCGTGCATATCGACAAGCAGGCCGATGGCAGCCTGCTCGCGACGCTGGAAGACGGCCGCACGCTGGAAGCGGACTGCATCTTCTACGCGACAGGCCGCCGTCCGATGCTGGACAACCTGGGGTTGGAACAGGTCGGCGTCGCGCTGGATGCCCGAGGTTTCATCGCCGTGGACGACGAATACCGCACCTCGGTGTCTTCGATTCTGGCGATCGGCGACGTAATCGGTCGCGTGCAGCTGACACCCGTCGCCCTCGCCGAAGGCATGGCCGTGGCGCGGCGTCTGTTCAAGCCGGAGCAGTATCGCAAGGTCGACTACACGAGCATCCCGACCGCGGTGTTCAGCCTGCCGAATATGGCAACTGTCGGGCTGACCGAAGAAGAGGCGCGCGAGCAGGGCTACAAGGTCACGATCTTCGAAAGCCGCTTCCGGCCGATGAAACTGACCATGACCGATAGCCTCGAGCGCAGCCTGATGAAGCTGGTGGTGGATGCTGACACCGACCGTGTGCTCGGCTGCCATATGGCGGGACCGGACGCCGGCGAGATCATGCAAGGGCTGGGCGTGGCGCTGAAGGCCGGAGCCACCAAGCAGATGTTCGACGACACGCTGGGCATACACCCGACGGCCGCCGAAGAGTTCGTCACCATGCGCACACCGGCGGCGATCTGAAGGCGCACTGGCGGCCGCCTGGAGCGGCACGCCAGATCACTCAGTGATGATGCCCTGACGCGGCAGCACCGGCAGTCGGGGCGTCTACTTCAATGCTCACCTCGGTGGTGATCTCGCCGCCGTCCTCGAATTGCAGCGTCACCGGGAAGCTCTCCCCAGCCACCAGCGGCTGCTTGAGCCCGAACATCATCACGTGATTGCCGCCCGGCTTGAACTCCACCTTGCCGGCTGCGGGCACGTCGACCGCCTCGACCTGCTGCATCTTCATCATGTCGCCCTGATGCACATGGGTGTGCAGCTCGGTCTTTTCGGCACGTGAGGTCTGCGCACCGATCAGGCGCTGCGGCTGCTGACCGCGATTTTCCAGTACGAAGTACACCGCGCCAGTCGGAGCGCTGGGCGGCATCGCCCGCGACCATGCCTGGCTGACAGCCAGCTCACTCGTCGCCGCTTGTGTCGCGGCCTGATGGTCGTGATGGTGCTCCTGCGCAAGGGCAGGCAAGCAGAGTGCCGCAAAAGTACCAGCGGCCAGTAAGCGAAGCAGCATGAGAGAACTCCCGTTCTGTTGAGATGCGCCATATTACGCCGCTGGCCCGGCAGCGGTACGTATGGGTGGTCGAGTTACCGGTCGGCCATGGCCCGCGCGCCGCACGATGGAGAGGAGGGTGCAGCAATTTGCCACAGGTGTGTTTGTGACACTATATTGCGACGCCTGTCCTTGCAGCCATCGAGGTTTTCTGTAGCACCTGGTTTTTCTGAGCGAAGCGTTTATCAAGCGCGGCTGATCGACTTCTTGCACCAAGTGATGCTTCGACCCTGGTACTCCTCCACGATCGGCGGCCGCTCAGAAAAGCTCGATAGTCCCGGCCATCAGAAGTCGGGCAAACCGATCAGTAGACTTTCTTTCACGCCCCGACGGTTTTTGGGCATACGAGCTTGTCGTTTCTTGCAAAGCGCAGGACGCGTCACGTGTTTATACGGACATGATTTATATGAGTTCTGGAAAGTTCTGATTTCTTCCTACCTGCCTGTCTGTCGTCGCTCTTGCTGCTATTTTCACTACCGCCTGGTGGCTTCACCCTGAACGAGCGGTTGCCGGATTCGCCGTAGCTGCCAGCCCCCATGCGTTGCCGCTTGCCAGCAAGGGTGCGTTCTACAGCACGCGCTTCGCATCCTCCGATCTCGACGAATTCGTGCATGCGTCTTCGGTGACGTCGTTGCCGGATGGCGGCTTGATGGCCGTATGGTTTGCCGGCTCACGCGAGGGGGCTGCGGATGTTCAGGTGCGCGGCGCGCGATTCGACGCGATTGCGGCGGAGTGGGGCGAGGAACTGGTCCTGGCAACTCGCGAGTCGACCCAGAAGGCGACCCAGAAGCACATACGCAAACTGGGTAATCCGGTCATTGCGCTGGCTCCCGACAACAGGCTGTGGCTGTTCTACGTATCGGTATCGGTCGGTGGCTGGGCTGGCAGCGCCATCAACGCCATGTACTCGGATGATCTGGGGCAAACCTGGTCGCCCCCCAGACAGCTGATCACCACCCCCTTCCTGAACATCAGCACGCTGGTGCGTAATGCCCCGGTATTCCATCAGGACGGCACCATAGGATTGCCCGTCTACCACGAGTTCCTCGGCAAGTTCGCCGAGTATCTGTACATCAGCCCGAACGGCGAGGTGATCGGTAAAAGTCGAATCAGCAAAGGCAATGATTCACTGCAGCCGACAGTGGTGCCGATGGACGAGCGACACGCCGTTGCCATGCTGCGCTATGCAGGTGCCAGCCATCATCGCGTGCTCGCCAGCCGCACCGCGGATGCCGGCAGAACCTGGAGCGAGCCTTATCCGATCGACCCGGCCAACCCCAATTCCGCGCTCGCCGCGGTGGCCACGCCCAATCATGGCCTGTTGGTTGCCCTGAATGATCTGGAGGACGGACGTTTCCGTCTTCGCCTGATGGAGACGGACTCCAGCCTCGATCTCTGGAAGCCGGTGATCGACCTGGACGAATCCCCTGATCCGGAGGGCAACCCGTTCACGCCTGAGGTGTATCGGGAAATCATCGGCGACAAGTTCCGCCTTTCCAGCGGGCCACGGCGGCTATCGCTGGTGGACGAGTTTCTTACAAACCTGGATCAACGCGTCTGCAAGACCCATGGCTGCGATTTCGAGTACGAATATCCCTACTTCATCAGGAGCTCCGATGGTCTCTACCACTTGGTCTATTCCTGGAACAACACCTTCATCAAGCACGTCAGCTTCAATGATGCCTGGCTACTGGAGCAGCTCTGATGCCTGAACTCTGGCAAGCGCATCTGACCTTCGGCTTACTCGCCTACATCGTCACGCCCGGCTTTGGCCTCGGGCGAGGGTTTCAGGGGCTTCGCTTTATTCTCCTGCTGGGGATCAGCTTCATTCCCGTGGACGGTCTGTCAGTGGCTGCCTACATGCGTAGCTTTACCGATGACGTGGCCATCACGACGCTGGTGGCGCTGGCATTTTTCGCGGCGGTGCGCTTGGGCCTGATGGCGATGCCGCCGCACAGCGCACGCGTGCAATCGTTGATCGTGATGGCGGGGCTGGCGCTTTTTCTCTACCCGGCGACGATGGGCCTGTCCTATCTGGATCCCTATCAGCTCGGTTACGCACCACGCCCGCTGATCGCGGTGGTGGGCGTGCTTGCCCTGGGATTGCTGCTGCTCAGGAACTGGCTGGGGGCGTCCATGCTCGGCCTTGCCACCTTGGCGTTCAGCCTGGGGATCAAGCCTTCGCCCAATTACTGGGACTACCTGCTAGACCCCTTCATCGCCTTGTTCAGCTGCGGGGCGTTGCTCGTCTATGCCTGCAAGGCTCTCGTGCGTAAGCCAATGCCGGCGTGACGAAAATTACTCCAGCCGACCTGTGATGGCTCGGCTGCGCTATTTGACGGTTCGATAGATTCGAGGTTGGGACAATGGGTTGGCTTCAGTCGCGGCGCCTGCATTACTGGTTCGGTGCAGTCGGGATTCTGTTCATTGCGCTCGCAGCATTGCGCGGGATTTTCTTCGTCGGTTTCTCCGGACTGGAGCCCAGCGCGCTCGGTACGATCGATGCCGTACCCGAAACGCTCGGAATCGGCCTGCGTTTCGACCTTCGCCTGGCGATCCTCTTGATGTTGCCGATCGCGCTGTTGGCGTGGTTGCCGGCATGCAACCTGACCCGATCGCACGTCCTGCGCTGGGTGGCGCGGTTCTATCTGGCTCTGGCGCTTGGTGCAGTGCTGCTGGTCTACATCATCGACTTCGGCCACTACGCCTACCTCGGGGTGCGTATCAACGCCACCGTGTTGCGTTTTACGGAGGATGCGCAGATATCCACCGATATGGTCTGGCAGACCTATCCGGTGGTCTGGATCACCCTTGGCTGGGCGGCGGCAACCGCTCTGGTCTGGTGGCTGCTGCTGCGCTTCGAGCGGGTCACGCTGGATCGTCCGGCAAAGCGCATCAGCCGGCTTTCGCTGCTCTGGGGAAGCGCGCTGATGGTGGTGGCGGTTTTCGTCGCCATCCTCGGGCGCGTCGACAATATCAACCTGGAGAACCCCGTGCCGCTGCGCTGGAGTGATGCGTTCTTCTCGGGCGACAACCAGATCGCAGCCCTCGGCCTGAATCCGGTGATCTTCCTCTACGACACGCTGAAGGTGCCCAACCAGCCTTACGACCGGGAACAGGTCGAAGCCCATTACGATGTTGTCAGCCATTACCTGGGCGTCGACCAGCCTGATTCGAGATCGCTGAATTTCAGCCGGGAGCAGGGCGTTCAACCCTATGCAATTGACGGAAAGCGGCCGAACGTCGTCTTCGTCATGCTCGAGTCCCTGGGAACCACCGCGGTGGGCGCCTATGGCAATCCACTCAATCCAACCCCCAATATCGATCGGCTGGCCAAGCAGAGCTGGTTTTTCAAGAACTTCTACGTTCCCGTGACCGGCACAGCGAAGACTGTGTGGGCGAGCATATCCGGTGTACCGGACGTTTCCCGGCAGGAAACCGCGACGCGCAATCCGCTGATCACCCGTCAGCACAGCCTGATCAACGCGCTGCAGGGCTACGACAAGTACTACATGATCGGCGGCAATTCCGGCTGGGCCAATATGAATGCCCTGATCCGCCAGAGCATCGACGACATCCAGCTGTATGAAGAGCGCCACTGGAACTCTCCGATGGTGGATGTGTGGGGAATCTCCGATCTTGACCTGTTCAAGGAAAGTGACCGGCTGCTGCGAGAGCAGGGGGAGGGCAAGCCCTTCTTCGCCTATATCCAAACGGCGGGCAATCATCGTCCGTTCACCATACCCAAGCAGAACGATGGCTTCGAAGCCCTCGATCTGCCCTTGGAAAAGGCACAGGGCGCTGGTTCCCGTAGCGTGGCGCAGTACAACGCGGTCCGGCTTCTGGACTTCAACATCGGGCGCCTGATGGAAATTGCGAAGGAAGGCGGCTGGTACGACAACACCATCTTCGTCATGTTTGGCGATCACAACACGCGCATCGCCCAGATTCCGCACATGCTGCCGGCATACGAAAAGCTGGGGCTCGAGAGCAATAACGTTCCGCTGTTGATCCATGCGCCCAAGCTGCTGGAGCCTCGAGTGATCGAAGAGGCCGTGGGTCTGGCCGATCTGCTACCGACCGTACTGGGCATGGCCGGCATGGAGTTTCGCAACGGTGCGATGGGACGCGACATCCAGCAGCCGGCTCCTGAAGGGGAGCGCGTGGTTCCGCTCGTACTGCGCGAAGGTACGTTCCCGCTGATTGGTGGCGTGACCAAGGATTTTCTTCTGCAGATGCAGCACAACGGCAGCCAGCCGACCCTGCACGAAATAGCATCACCGGAGCCTCTGGTCGACGTAGCCGACCGGTATCCCGAGGAATTTCAGCGGCTTGTCGCCCTGACACGGGGACTACACGAAGCATCGCGGCTGATGCTCTATCAGAATGTCAGGAAAGACTGAGCTCAAGGGCTATTCATGGTCGCTTGTCCGCGTGCCGTCTGACACAGCACGCGGATGGGCGGAGCGCACGCTCAATAGAGAATCATCGCCCAGGTGACCGCTACCATCACCAGCGATAGGAGTTGCGCGGCGCTGCCCATGTCCTTGGCATTCTTGGAAAGCGGGTGCAACTCGAGCGAGATTCGGTCGATTGCCGCCTCTATCGCGGAATTGACGAGCTCGACCACCAGTGTCAGCAACGGCACGATCACCAGTAACAAGCGTTCTGTTCGGCTGACGTCGAGCGTGAACGCCAGTGGTATCAGAACCGCATTGAGCAGCAGCAACTGTCTAAAAGCAGCTTCGCCAACAATCGCCGCACGGATACCAGCAATGGAGTATCCCAGCGCCCTCAGGATTCGCTTGGGACCTGATTGCCTCTTGAGCGATTGCGCGTTGAGTTCTTCGATGCTGCTCATTTTCAACTTCCTGGCTGAATTGCGGCGAGTATAGGCATCCCGCGGTGGTAAACACGTGCTGATCGTTGGCTAAGGGAAATGATCAGAAGAGAGCGCGATGGCAAGCAACGTCTCATCACCACAGATGTTATTTAACATAATATATATTATGCGAATGCCGAGCATGTTCGTAGCTGTTGCGTTGGACTCGTCTTCATGGCACGTTCATGTGGGTGTCGCCTAATTAGCGGAATTTGCTGCTTCCTAAAAATTCTTTTCTTTATCAGAGACTTAGCATTCCAGAGCTTAGGGCTGTTTCACTCTGGAATTGGCCTCCCTTAACTGTTGCTGGCTGCGCTAAACCATTGATCTGTCAGCAGTTACTGGTGGTCAATGCCGGCGATCAAGCCGGATCCCATTCCTCCTGAGTTCTGACGCTTAATTCCGCCGCCTAAGGGTGGAATTTATGCTTTTCAACGACACCACGAGTCCTTACCGTACGGTTAAACCGGGGCAATCTGACCCCGTATAGCTCTCACTGCTACCGATATGCTGCTGATTTATCGAGCTTTTTACTCTGCCAGTGTTGCCGGCTAACGTCGGGAAGTACGCCAAAATGCTAAAGAACCGCCTAAAAACCCCCTATACGATAACGTTCCGCACGTTTTCCACCCCACATCGCGCATCGCACATTGCATAGGCGTCACGCAACCTAATGATCTATATATGGTTTTCTGGATCGTTTCCGAGCGACATCTAGAAAATCGCCAGATTTTTAACTGTTAAAAAATCTGGGCGTTAACTTTTAAAAAGTGGAATCGTCGTCTTTTGCCGCCAAGGATCATGACTAGCCGCTCTCCTGTCGGCGGGCTGGTATTGCAATATCCGATAACAGCCAGACCCGGATATTGCAGAAGTGCTCTGAAAGAGTCACTCTAGCCACCTCCAGCCTAGATTTCCCGTTCGGATCATTAACGAAGTATGTCCCAGTGCCCACAGCCGCTTTTCGAGACCTTTGAGCGATTTCATGGACTCAACTTTCTACACCTGCATAATGAGCTGCCCGTGGTGCGCGACTTCCTTTTGGGTTTTCCTCAGGAGCTGCAGGCCACTGACGGATATATGGCAGTCAGAGGTTTTCTAAAGTCCTACGCAGGCAACGAAGCCACGTTCAACTCTTATCGAACGCACGCCGAGCGGCTCCTCTTGTGGTCACTTTTATTGGCCGGTAAGCCGCTTCTGGCTTTAAGGCGCCGCGATGCCGAGGCCTTCATGGACTTCTGTCTCAACCCACCTACTGACTGGGTGGGCCCGGTAGTTAAATCACGTTTTTTACGTGTAGGCGGCAGGAAGCCGCTGGAAACGGACAGTTTTATGATCAACCAAGACTGGCGTCCGTTCACCTTTACCATCGCTAAGCGTGAGCGAAAAATCGCGGCGGAATCGGCGGCTCCCCTTCCCTCCCGAATCTATCGGATGTCCCAGGGCTCCGTTGGTCAGGTCTTTGCTGTTTGTGGCAGCTTTTTCCAACACGCCATCGATGAGGGACTGACTGAGGTAAACCCGTTTCGAGCAGTGAAGCAAAAATCGATTTACAAGCAACGCAATACGGTTGATGTCGCTTCCCGGTCGTTGACCCAGCTGCAATGGAGCTACGTGATCGAAACCGCTGAGCTGATGGCTGCGGAGAATGCACTGTATGAGCGGACGTTGTTTATTGTTGCCACCTTGTTTTCTATGTACCTGCGGGTCTCCGACCTAGTCGGACGCGATAATTGGGCGCCTACGATGGGCGATATTCGTCGCGACAGCATGGGTAACTGGTGGTTTCATGTGGTGGGCAAAGGCAATAAAGCTGCGAAAATCAGCGTCCGTGACGACTACATTCACACCTATCTGGTGCGATACCGTGCACACCTAGGGCTTCCTCCCCTGCCCTCTGCTCATGAGAACACTCCTCTAATTGGCTCACTAAAAGGTCGAGCTGGGCTTTCTGACCGCCACATTCGACTGCTGTTACAGGAGCTGTTTGATCGTTCGTTGAGCCGCATGTCTATAGAAGGCTGGAGTGACGACGAGATTGATCAGCTGCGCTCGGCGTCGTTGCATTGGTTGCGCCATACCTCCGCCACTTTCGATGCACGGCACCGTGACATGAAGGATCTCCAGGCCGACCTTCGACACAACAGCATGAGTACCACCCAGAATACTTATTACAACTCGCTGGATGAGCAACGCGCTCACTCCGTGAAGGGGCTAAAAGTAAAACAATAGCCCCAAAGTCTTCTCGAGCCCGCTCTCAATAGCCAAGACAGTTCAATCAGGCTGAGCGGCTAAGCCCCTTCCGTCCCGCCTCTGGGCAAATCTCTGATTTTTAACGCTATCACCAGAAATAGATTTGTCACTCACACGCCAGTCTCACCCGGCCTCGGGTGTTTCAATCTCTTTGCACTCCTGGGCAATTTGTTTCAAAAGTCTTTCTGGAGCTACCCCTTCGTAGCTACTGAACGAGTCGAGTAGCACTGTTAGAGGATGCACTCCCATAACCTCAGCAATCTCTATCATCTTCTCGATGGTCACACCTTTAAGCCCTCGTTCGAGCATAGAGATGTGCGCTCGACTGCTGATTGACATGAACGTTTCCTGGCTCAGCCCGCGAGCTTTACGGATTTTCCGTAGGCTCGTGCCTAGCGCTTGCCTGTAATTCATCCTGTTTTCCCGTTGCACAAAAACAACGATGGAGCCAGAATGCGCCCTATGGCACTACGTCCTATAGGACGCATTTCAGAGGATTGATCTATGTTCAAAACACACGAGAGCGCCTATTACAACCTGGCGCCCGTGTTCGGGCCCGACCATCACCACTGGAGGCTCGTTGAGCGCGAAATCTCGAGTCCGTGGCTTCACGCAACGGTGAAGGTGACAGAGGGCGGCATTGAATACACAAAGACCGTCATGCCCAATGACCTGACTACTTTCCTTGAAATGGCCAACTTGAAAACGCCTGATGCACGCATCGGCGAGCTTCAGTTGATGAGTCCTGCGTGGATGAATGGAGCGAATAGGTGGCTCCTTGAACCTATCAGACAAATTGACATAGCCAGATCAGCAGATGACGAGCTCATCCATATCTACGTGACACAGGAAGGTAAGAGCTATTACGACCCTTCTCGGACGCCGGCTGAAGTTCTTGAGCTGACGAACCAGCAAACCGTGTATTACATCGACCTCAGCTGACGCACGTCCTATGTTGAGAACGATCTTGATTCCAGAGACCAGCCGGTCAATCTCGCCTTATGCAAAACGACAGCTGGCCTATGCCTTGAAGGCTAACTATCCGGTTCCGGTGACGGGCTTTCTGGTAGATGCGTTTGTGATTGCTAACGCCGCTGTTGGGATCAGCTATCAACATGCCCGTAGGGAAAGTACGGGTCGGTTTGCCGACGGCCATCTCATACGAACATCGGACATCGTCGAACTGCGCCATAGCGATGGCCGCTGGTTCATCAAGACCGTTAATTCACTTTACGTCGTGGTTACCTTAAAGCGCCACGTAGGACTCCCCTCGCTTATGGCACTTCAGCGCTTGATGAAGTCGAGCATTGTTATGACATCCAGACAGCTTCACTAGATGCCGTGAAAATTACTGCGAGCAATACAGCATGAAGCTCCAATTCTTGGACATCAGTGGAAATCAAAAAGCACTCGAAATCGCCGATTTTCTATGGGGTAAAGCGCCCGCTATCAACGGCACGGATTTGAGTCGAGCCGAAATTCTGCACGAGCTACACCGGCGAAATACCAAGAAGCAGTACTGCCTGGTCAAGGACTGGACTCTCGTCGAGTTAGAAATGTCCGATGAAGCGCGTCAGCAAATTGAAACTGATGGATTCGTAGCTCGGCTTATCCACGCTAATGAAGTAGTCGAAGACTCAGCTGGACGTTTTCCACCGGGCTATTGGGTGAGGAGCTCCCTGCAGCAGAAGTATGATGGCGATGGCTTTTTCGAGACCAGGAGCACCATCTACGTCCTGCTTGGCGTTGGTCGCCACAAGAAAGTGCGCGATGACATTGTCTATAGCATTCGCCCGTAAACCGGAGGCAATGCATGAGCGACACGAATAGGACTGCGGTTTGCCACGACTCAGGTGATGGTAGCGGCGACTTGATCGTGGAGATTCCTCCAGAGGTACTTGAGGCAATGGAATTGCGCATTGGAGACAAGCTAAACCTCGAGCTTGTCGGGTTCTACCCCATTTCCACGGACGGTTTGAAAAGGGCTGAAAACTTCAGATCTTGCCGGGCGACTCTACGACGCATTCGTGGGTTATGAAACCGCTCGATGTAGTCGAATAAATCCGCCCGTGCTTCATCACGAGTTCGATACGACTGATGGGCAACGCGCTCCCGTTTGAGCTGACCGAAGAAGCCTTCGCAGGCAGCGTTGTCGCCGCAATGCCCGACTGCACTCATGCTGCAGACCAGCGTGTTGCGATTCAGAAAGCGCTGGTAGTCAGCACTGGTGAATTGGCTGCCGCGATCCGAATGCAGGATCACTGACCAGTCACCCTGGCGCTGCCAGATCGCCATCTCCACCGCTCGAATCACCATCTGCCGATCCTGACGGTGATGCATCGACCAACCGATCACCAGCTTGCTGTACAAGTCGAGCACCACGCATAGGAAGAGTTTGCCTTCCAGTGTGGCTATTTCCGTGATGTCCGTGACCCACTTGCGCTCCGGTTCCTGCGCAGTGAAATCGCGCTCCAGCAGGTTTTTCACGCCTGCTGGACGCCCGCTGGCGACTCTTCCAAAGCCACGCCTCTTGCGGCGTGGCCAACCTTGAATTCGCTCAGCCGCCATCAGGCGAGCAACGCGGTTCAGGCTGACGGTTTCGCCCTCGTCGAGCAGATCCTCGTGCATCCGGGGCGCTCCGATCACACCACGGCTGTCCTCGTGAATCTCCCGAATGCGCCTTACCAGGCGTGCATTCTCTTGAGTTCGCGGGCTTGGATCACGATCCTGCCAGGCGTAATAGCCACTGGCAGAAACCTTCAGGCAACGGCACATCAGACGTACCGGGTACTCGTTGCGGCAGCGCTGGATCACCGTGTACCGCTCGATGATTCCCTGGCAAAGTACGCTGCCGCGTCTCTTAAAAAATCACGTTCCTTGGTCACCCGGGCCAACTCACGCTTGAGGCGGGCCAGCTCCTCATCTCGCGGACTACCGGTTCCGGGAAAGGCCTTTTCTGTGCCTGGTTGTGCTTCTCGAACCCAGCGTGTGAGCAGGTTCGGAGCTACACCAATCTCCAGGGCCACTTGTCGACAGCTCGCCCCTGAACGACGAACCAACTCGATGGCTTCCCGCTTGAATTCAGGACTGTATTTCTTGCGCTTCATGAACACTCCTTCAGCTCGGTATGAGCTTACTCGAAAGTGTCCGTGCTAACGGGGTAGAACCCACTACAGCTCTATCACATGGCGGTGCTGCCAAACGATCGCCACCTTTTCCGACACGATCTTCGACGCGAGTTGGAATTTTCCAGAAACGATCTCCGAGAATCGCGTGACCACGGCACACGACGGTATTTTCTTGGTGAGGAAGGAGCACGTCGGTCTGTACGTCGAGGCATTCCAACCCCAGTGCCTACGCGACAGCGTCAGATCAGGCAATGAGTTCGAGCTCGACTACCTCAATTTTGGCGTATCGAAAGGCCAGACCTTCAGCCGCGTGTTGATCTATCCGACCGGCCCCATCGGCAAGTTCATCAGCAAGGGAGAATTCCTCAAGCCTCTCTCCGCCGCTGACTTCTATGTGGCGGTTACAAGGGCCGAGCAAAGCGTAGCGATCATCCTGGACAAGCCGGGAGCTTCGACACTTCCATATTGGTTGCCATCGGATGGCCAATCGAACAGCGCCAACTCGGGGTCGGCATAAAATATTCGATTTGCGGCAGGCTAGCCCACCTACCTATTCGTATATCCCAGATTGGCTTGAGCTGATCGAGGCCGGACGTCCACGGGCTGCACTCCGCGCCATTGTTTTCGTTCACTACACTGCGCGATTGAAAACCGTGGCAAGGACGAACGAATATACACGCACACAAAAAGAGCAGCTCTCGGAGAGCTGCTCTTCGATTCTATTCTCCCCTTTTATGCTTATGGGGCTTTAGGTCTGGATGATCCTTTTGCTTCTCGGGCGTGACTCTCTGTCTCTTGTCCGGAGTACCATCTTCATTTTTTCTTTTAGGGCCCGGCTTTATACCCATGGTCGATTTCCTCTATCGATTGACTTGTTAAACCCCTGCTTTTTAATTACCCGAGTCGCTTGCCGTTGTCAAACAGGTAGCGATCAATTGTGTGAAGGCCGATCTTGTATACATTAGGAATGTCAATCGCCGGCCTAGCCACGCTTGAAGACCGGTTTTTGCCTTTTGACGGCCAGAGGAGAGCTGATCCATTAAAAGCGCGAATCACCCTTGAGCTTAGAACTTATATGACATTCCACCTCAGGCAGCAGGCTGTCGTTCTTAGGCCACCTCCAGCCGAAAAATAGCGTCTCCACACCGCTACCCCTTTTCAAGTCAATCAGCTCTAGCGAGCAGGCAGTCAAGGCTGTCGGAGACGTTGCCTTTATGACAAGCCGGAATAGAAATAATGAGATGCAGTTACTTCGCGTCTTGTCTATTATGTATTCAACCCTATACCACTTAATCGAGACTCAGGATCCGCCATGTCAATCATTGCCGAGTACAAAGCTCTAGAAGCCCAAATCGCTGAGCAGCAAAAGCGCCTGGAAGCTCTCAAAGGCGACGAAAAGCTACAAAAAGAAATCGAGTTTGAAACCAAGCTGCGCAATCTCTTGGCTGACTATGGCTACTCCTTGCGTAACGTGATCGCCGTGCTCGATCCAAAGGCTGGAAAAATTTTTGAGGCGCCTGTTAAAGGCCCACGTCGTGAGCGCACGCTAAAGCGCTACAAGAACCCGGAAACTGGCGAGGTTGTCGAGACTAAGGGAGGCAACCATAAGGTGCTGAAGGCTTGGAAAGAGCAGTACGGTTCCGAGAAAGTCGAAAGCTGGCTGCAATAACCGGTCAGGTTACGTGGGAGGGTCGCATTAGCGGCCCTTTTCCTATTAGGGTCTTACAAAAAGACGTCTGCGGAGACACGATAACGATCCGAAAGCGCCCGGATGTGGTGCACATTCAATTGGCGCTTACCAGCAAGCACCTCAGAAATGACTGACTGGGTAGCGACCTCTGGTACATCTCCCTGACGCAGGCCATGTTCCCTCATCAGGTAACGCAGCACTTCTACCCCGCCTGCTTTCGGCAACGGCCGACGAAGCTCGTCGTAGGCTTCAATCATGTCCCCGACACATGACGCAATGCTAGCCAAAGGGTGATCCTCATCGTCGCCGACCAAGCCTAGCAACTCATCCAAGGCCTCGATCAGAGCATCATAGTCGTCCTCGCTCGTTGGCTTGCTCAGCACTAGGGCAACGTAACGCCAGTGCTCGCAGGCCTGCTTGATCAGTTCAGACATGGTTGCTCGCTCCTCTTGCTGCACTCAGTATGATCCAGAACATGCTGACTACAAAAATTTTGCTACCCGCACGGGACGATAGCTTCCATACGCAGCCTCTTATCGCTAATGTCAAATTCTAGGTCTCACCCATCGTGAATTTAGCCGTTATGACGGCAAGACCGGTGCAACGATTTATAGATTGGGCGCAAAACTATTCGCGCTCAGTTCGACAAATGGATCAATGATGTCTCAATCAACCGAGTTAACCGGCGGCGCTGGGTTTGTATACGAAAGCCACGTTGCCGCATACTTCCTATCCGCTCTTCTCGCAGAAAGCGTCAGACTTCCTTTGCAAAGCAGAATCAGAAGTGTTGCGCTTCAGCAGGCTGCGATGGGTGCCCCCCTCGATGACATTGTCATCGAGCTTGATACCCCCACAAAAATGAAAGCGCATTTTCAGGTAAAGCGAAGCCTTACTATATCTTCTGCAGATTCAAATAAGGACTTTGCAAATATCATTACGAACTCCTGGAAAACCTACATTGCATCAATAAACAACAATCGCCACGACATTTATGGCGCACTTACAGACGATATATCGTCTTCATCTCTGAGGGTTGCGCAATCTGTTTGTGAGAACGCACGAAGTAGTGAAAGCAGTGAAGCATTCTGGGCCCTTCAAGCTGCAGCAAGCGCAAGCCATCAAAGTTTCATTAAAATTCTGAGATGTATTTTTGACAGTGCACAGATCCAAGCCACTCCGCTAGACCTATATGGATTTTTAAAGGGGTTCCATATAGAGTCCTTGAGAATCATGATACCATCCTCTCCTTCGGCGTCTGCTGCAATAAACGAGCTTAGGTTAGTACTCCAAGCAGAACATCGCGCGACGGATCTCTGGGAATCTCTTAAAGGAATTGCGAGGGAGGGGGCGGGGCAAGGCGCCACTTTTAATAAACGCTCACTGTTGCATAAATTGAATCTGTTTGCATTCAAAAACAGCTCGACTCAGCCTCAGAAGGCGGAGCCAGAAACAAAAAAACGGCTTGTCGCAGCATCTCACGCCACACCTATGAGCTGCGCCCTCGCCGTGTCTCATATGGGCATCGAGTTCACCGATGTCGCACTAACTGTATTGATGTTGACCGACACACCAGTCGAGCTAGCAAGAGCCATAAAGTCCTGGAAGGAGCGTATATCTAGAAGCGCATTGATTCCCGCTTCGAACAAAATCGAAATCACTCAAAAAAGGCTAAGCGAAATGCTTTTGCAACCAGCTTTGGCCAATTTTTTACTTCATGATTTCGCGGTAGCCGATTTTTATGCCTATATATATTATGCGAGAAGTAATGAGCTTACGGAGTGGAATGAGCGCAAGTATGAATTAGAGCTTAAGGCAGTGCCCCTATTCCACAGACTGAGCAATAAGAACAATTCCATCGTTGAAATTTACACTGCTCTGCCACGCGCAAATCAGCTTTTGGAGGACGCTATAACTCTTGTCTCAGCGAACTATCATCGCGAGGTAAAGGCTCCTTCGCTAAAGTCTTGTTCAGAGAATACGCTCTTAATTCTTGAGCTAGCGGATGCGATAGCTCAAATCACTGCTGGCTTCATTGCTGGTGACCAAATCGCGGCCAGCCAGATTGGCTATATAAAAACCAGGATCAGATATGCTGAAAATGTTGTCACCAAAGAAAAACATCTACGGGATTGCAATCCTCTAGCATGATTTATTCAACACCTTCCATAGTTTAGTGGCGAAATCAGGCTCAATAGAGTGCGCATAAGCTATCATCCCTCTCATTTGAGCAATCGAAGGAGCGACCGAGCTCACCCCTTTGCTTCTATTAAAATGTTCCTCGCCATACTTTGCAGCGTAGTAAACTGCAAGCCTTAACTTTCTTTTTAGTTGCTTTGGAAGGCGCGGCTTCTCTATATCTACCACAGATAGGCCCGTGACAAACTGTCTTGCACCGCGACGCTGGGTATAACAACCGCTAAGACGCAACCTGAATCCATGATCGTTCACAATCTGAGCTACGATGTTGATATCTGGCACTTGCTCGCCAGATATTGTCATGTTATCGGCGTAACGACTATAAACCCCGCCATGTGCTTTTGCTAAATCTAGCATTGCTTGATCGAGGCTCTTGCAAACTAAATTCGAAATGATCGGACTACAGCGTGTTCCTTGGCGTAAAGTTCCGTCAATGGTGCACACCCTAGCAAGCAATTCAGCAACATCAGGTTCTGCGCCAAGAATAAAGAACGCAGTCTTAACCTGCTGCTCTGTTATGTCATTGAAAAAATCTTTTATGTCCGCATGAAGTATCAACTTCTTTCGAAGGTGTAGCTCAGCATTTGTCAAAGCTGAACGCTTCTTGATGAACCCCTGAACGTGCGCGCCGAAGCTCGCACTATTTGCTACCAACATCGCGACAGATCGATGGAGCTGGGCTAGCCAGTTGTGTCGAGCCTTATATACTTCCCTTACTTCCCCCCTCCGATTTCTTCCGCGCTTTGGTATTTCAAGCTTCTCATAATAAGTCTCTTGAGCGCTCGAAGTTGCATACTCACTTATTTTGCTGAGCCTTACACCTACCGCTTGAGCTAGTTCTTCGGCAGACCGAATGTCTTTAAGGCAACTGGCAGTCATAAGGGCTACATTGTATGAGAGGCGGCTGGATGGAATATGTGAGACCTCAAATAGTCGGGCACGGACTCATGCCCACGGACTTAACCGCGGTCAATCATCCAGCCGCCGAGGCAAATCTACCATAGGTTAGAAGACAATGTGAAAGCCGCTTGCCGGTTTGGAAACCGCCCTTGGCGAAAAACAATCTCATAATTCTACTCTTAGCTAGACAGACAGTCAGCGATGGGCTGCGTGGACGCAGGCTCCAGGCGCTTATGTGTCAATAGCTGCTAACCCGTAATGAGCAACTGAGCACCATTACCTAACCTAGCGTCCGAGACTGACACTCTGCGGTGGGGTCGAGAGGTACTGCCTCGGCGTAGAGCCGTCTTCATGTAAACACGCCGTGCTGGAGACGCCCCATCAAATCTAGGACTTGACGAAGCTCAGCAAGGCTATTTGTCATATCGATGGGCTTGCGGCCATTCAGCGCCTTGGCAGGTTTGTTCAGCCACTCGGCCGCGCTTTGCTCATCACCGGCGAATAGATCTGTTGCTGACTTTATGAGTTCGATCTCTAGCGCTGCTCTAACCATCATGAATCCTGCCTTAAGATCCCAGCATTTCTATCAGACAATGCAGCGCAAACGATAGCTGACGAGGTAGCACAACTCAGCTGAAACTAGCATCGCTCAGCACCGTCAGCAGTGGCCACCGATCATGGATCCACTCATATTCTGCAGGTGGCGCCGTCGTCACAACATATACCCTTCGCTGCTCTCCCTCACCAATGACCAGGCACTCTAGCGCGTATCCCTCCGGCACATCGAACCAGTGCGATGTCCGATTCTTCTCTCCCGGCCGACCTTCCTTCTCCATAAACCTCTGAACCATGCCGAACCCACGGCGGGGTCTGTATTTCTCCCAGCCGCCAGACTGCACGGTACTGAGCCTTGCCCAGCCTCCCTGTGGGCCGGTTCCTAGCTCCTCCTTTCTCCGGCCCCAATGAATCCAATCGAGCTGGCCGCTCTCCTCAAGCAGCACCGGAATGGCTGCTTTGGGATTGGGAAAATAGATCTTCCAGACCTTATCGGCCTCACGGGCCTCTACGCCTCCGCACATGCTTATTACCTCACAATGCTGACGCTGCCTTATGTTCTAGACTCTGCTCGCCAGGAAGGCATTCCCCTCTCGAATGGAGTTCGAAGATGCGGTATCTCCCATACATCGCGATTGCCCTCGCCTCCTCACTGCTCTCTGTTTCCGCCACGCTCTGGCACGCAGCTCCGAAAACTGCCGAATCCTCTCACTCCGTCACACGTCCCCCGCTGAAGGTTGAGCATCAAAACGGGAACCTACTGATTTGGGGTGGCTGGGAAACTACTAAGGGATACCACGCCCCAGGTATCAACGCAGTAGAGATCCGTTGTGATACCGCCAGCTCCCGTTGCATTGAAGCCTATGCCTCGATCTTGCATCACACCGAGGGAGAGGATCTCGAAGCGCAGGTATTCGACTACGTGGTGCAAAACTGGACGGAGACCGAAATGCATGCGGTGGCCGGGCAAGCGATGGGTTGTCTAGACCGGCGATTGATTGTTGATCTAGTTGGTCAGCAAGCACGCCTGGAATGGAGTCCCAGCGCGGAAACGGGCTGCGAAGGCGACATAGGTGCCGCTGTGCTAATCGGGGATCCGTTGTAGATCAGGCCGCTCGTCCACCCTGATTGACCTCTCTCAACGGTTCGCGAATACTGTTTGCATATACAGTATTCCTTGGATGTTGCGATGTCATCTCTTTCGATACTGGCCCGGTGCGAACGCCTGCGCGAGCGTCTTCTCACCGATGCGGCCAACGGTCTGCGTATCACTGGCTTTCAGTCGCCCGCCGAAGACGAAAAGGAGGTTGGGCTTTCCCTCGACCTTCTCACCGGCCTAGGGACGCCCCACGTTTGGGCTGTGCAAGTCTTGGACGATAGTTTGGTCGGCTTCGGCATTTTCCGTGGTGATCGGTTGATCGTGAACCGTGCGGCTAGTCACCTGGACGAAAGGCTGGTGGTGGTTGACCTTGCTGGAGACTACCGCGTGCGCCTTGTTCAGCGTGACTTGTTGGGGGGCCGCTGGCTGAAGGCAGCCGACCCTATCGTCCCGGACGTGCAGCTGGACGGCGAAGAGATCATCGAGGTTTGGGGTGTCGTGACCTGGGTGGTCAGTCACGTGGCTATATGAGCGTATTGCCGAGAGTATTCTCGCTCATAGATTGCAACTCGTTTTACTGCAGCTGTGAGCGCATCTGTCAGCCGGAGCTCAAACGTAAGCCGGTCGTAGTGCTATCCAACAATGACGGCTGCGTAATTGCTCGCTCAGCCGAGGCCAAGGGGCTTGGTATCGCCATGGGGGCGCCCTACTACCAAGTGCGCGAGCAGATGCGCCGACAAGGAGTGGTGGCGCGCTCCAGCAACTACACCCTCTATGCAGATATCAGTAATCGGGTGATGCGAGTAATGGCTGAGATGCTGCCAGGCATCGAGGTTTACTCTATCGATGAAGCTTGGGGCGACATGACCGGAGTTGCCGATCCAGCTGAGCTGGGCGGAAGCATTCGCAACCGTTTAGCGCATGAAATTGGCATGCCGGTCGGGGTTGGCATCAGCACCACCAAAACCTTGGCTAAGCTCGCGAACTGGGCAGCGAAAAAATGGAAGGCCACTGGTGGTGTGCTTGATCTGACCGACCCTGTCCGTCAAGAGAAATTGCTCCGGTTGGCGCCGGTTTCCGAGGTGTGGGGCGTGGGACACCGCTCGGCTGCCAAGCTAGCAGCTCTGAACATTTCTACTGCTTGGGAACTGGCTCAGTTCGACATTGGCAAGAGCGCACATAAAGCTCTGAGCCCCAAGACTCATGGTCTAGGCAAACCAATTGCGACTCATCCTGAGCTTGCAGCACAACACGAAGCCTTCAGCGTCTAGCAACAATCAAAACCTACTACCCAAAGCCAGCTAATGCTGGCTATTTTTGCCCGGATCAATTCCACGTGGCGCGCTCGACGGCGCTGAGAAAAATCATAAATATTCCATTGACAATGGAACTATTGGCTCTATCATGTCGCTTATATTCCATGCGGAATGGAACAAATGAGCCTTGTAGAAACCTTTTGGCAGTACGCAAAGCCCGAAGCCAAATTCACTAAAGATCAGTTGCGCGCTGAGGTTAGTGAGGCATACGAGGGCATTGTCCAGGCGCTTGCAACCACGTTCGCGTGCGACCCTGAAACCTTGGACAAGAGCCTTGGCGGCTCAACTCACTGCGTTACTGGGTGCTTCGCATACGACTATGCGGTAAATGGCTGTTTAAACCTGGACGCTTTGAGTTTCAACCATATTGACGAATCGTTCCTTGATTACCTGGCCTTCTTAACTCAGGCGCAAAACGCTAACGAGTTTTATGCAGAAGGTTGTGTTCCGAGTGCAAACAAACACATCGCGTTGATGGCCTTAGTTCGCTTCAAACTTGATGAGGACACCCACCCAGATTGGGAGGACGAATACACCCCGACGGTTTATCAAAATTTATCGTGCGGCGTGCTGACCCTAAAAGAAATCGCGCTTCTGGCGCAGATGACTGAAAAGGCAGTTAGGAACGCAACACAACCAAACGCACCAGACCGGCTCTACACATTGAAGCAAGGTGCCCGGACGGTCGTGGACTCGCATGAAGCACTTCGCTGGCTTACAGGTCGCCGGAATTTCACCCCCACTTCGATTAATTAGTCATCGGTTGTAAAGGAAGTACGTCATGAGCGAGTTTAAGCAGTACCGTTCCCAAATCCTAGATTCGGAAGTGAGACTTAACGGTAAATCCCTGCCAGCCTGCTTTAACATGCCTGAGTTACGTGCCGGCTTTATAACCACATCATACTCATGCTTTGAGTACATCAACCGTAATGCGCGCATTGTGATCTGCGGCATCACCCCTGGCTTGCAACAGGCAACGAACGCTCTCCTAGAAGCACGTAAAGCGCTGCTAAATGGCGCCTCGGATGAGGAAGCAGTCAAAGCCGCCAAAGAAATTGCTAGTTTCTCCGGCCCGATGCGCCGGAACCTAGTGGCCATGCTCGATTTCGTGGGCATCAACGGCCTATTAGGTATCGAATCCTGCGCAAGCTTGTTTGACCAACACAAAGAATTGGTGCACTACACCTCGACTTTGCGCTACCCCGTATTCGTCAACGGCGATAACTACAGTGGGACGCCAAACATGCTAAAAACCCCATGCTTGCTACAACAGGTTGAAACTTTTTTGGCTGAGGAGGTTCAGGCGTTAAGCAGTGACTGCATTTACATTCCGCTTGGCCCTAAAGTCGTAGAGGCGCTATTGCACTTGCAAGGCAAAGGGTTGCTAAAGCCGGAGCAGATCATCGCTGGGCTACCACACCCATCAGGCGCTAACGCTGAGCGCATCAGTTACTTCATGGGCAATAAGGAACGGAACCAACTGTCGGCCAAAACCAATGCTGACAGCTTGGACAATGCTCGTAAGGCCATTTTTAGCCAAGTTGCCTACCTTCGTAGCAGGTGAGGAATTAATGAAGCAACTACTCAACTGGCCACTGCTTTCCTTGTTGCTTGTGAAGCGCAAGATCCTTTGCTTTTACTTGGCTGAAGCTAAGAAGCAGACGGCATATGCCATTTCAGTAGCCTGTAAAGGCTGCACAGAAACGGGCGGGCATTGTGCAGGTTTAAGCCGCTGCCCTGCACAGAGTTTCAAAGATCGTGAGCAATCCGTTCAGGCAAGTGCTGAACGCTTGAAAGTTCGAATTACAGACTTAAAAGGTTAGGCGCGAAGGCTATGCAGTACATTTTTTCTGGCGTGAATTTCGACAAGATCATGGCCTCAGAGCCATTAATTGGGGCTGAGTATTTCGATCACGGATCATCTGCAATACTTTTCCAAAAAGAGGGAAAGCTTTACCGCTTAACTACTGACTGCGGCGGACAGAGTTTCTTATCAGGAATGAAGGGCGATAGCCGCTTCGTATATCTGATTGAGGAATTTTACCTCGACAGTCTGTATGACACTGACGACATGAACACATTCAGCTTGGCTCAGGTTGAGTGGCTCACACCAATCACAGAGAACGATCCAGACTTTGAAGCGCTTACCGCGCTGCTTTCAGAGCTCTCTGATCATGATCAGATAACTGAGGATCAATGTGATGTCTTCATTGATCGCGTAATTAGAGCCATCCCGCTTCACCCGCAGTACGCCCAATTACTAGATGCAGCCATCTTGGGTGCCGTGGAAGTAAAGAGCCATGGGGGAGTAGTAGACTTCAACATCACTAACGTGATGCGCCGACCCACTACCGGCGAACTGGTTTGGTCTGATCCTATTCACATTGGTTAATTATTTTTCTCTCGCTTGGTTTTTTATAAACCTTCAAGCCTGCCTCGCTGCAGGCTTTTTTTTGCCATAAAAAACCCTCTGCTAACTATTCCAAACCCCTAAGCCTGGTGACGAAGTACATGAAGAAACGCGTTGCCAACGAATAATAGTGACTGGCTGACTTGTCCTTGATCTTGTATGCGTTTGATGACAGATTCTGGCCGAAAGCCGTCTTTCACAACGGCGACTACCGGCCAGGAGCAGCCATTGCCTTGGTTTCTTTACAGCTCGGCGGTGCTCTTTGAGACCTGAAATGAATGGTTACATGCGCACATTCGAATTAACGCATATTATAACATTTCTGAAATGATCTCCCTAGTAGATTGGTGGCTCCCACCACTCAATAGGTAGCTCCATGAAGAACCTCACCCTCTCAGCCCTGCTCCTCTCGTCCCTGTTCACCGGCTCCATTATGGCCAGCGAATTCGATAAGCCTGGTTTTGTTACCGAGGTTGAGGATGGTCGTCTCTGGGTTTTCCGCGAAGACTCTCAGGAACTGAAGGACTTCAAAGCCACTGGCGAGCCAGCCAAGCAGTTCACTGATATCGGTTCCGGCCCGAATGGCATGACGGTCAAAGCGGCTGACGAGAAAACCCTCAAGGATTACCTTGAGGTCATCAAGAGGTAAGCGCTTTCAAGCAGAAGGCCCGCAGAATGCGGGCCTTCTCATTGATGCAGATTACTTGCTGAGAGCGAGTAAACGCTCAACCCCTACCGGCTCCTCCGACATGAGCGGAATGACCGCATAGCGTTGCGCGTGCTCCGTCGCGACATGCTCAATATCCCTCAGTTCATTGACCGCCCGTTTATGTAATAGCGGTGATTCAGTCTTTGCGGCTGCCACGCTGTTGTTGATCACCCATGCCCAAGGCTCAATGCCGGCACGACGCAGATCAGCTTGCAGGCCAGCAGCCTCCAGCACAGGAGTGGTTTCAGCCAGGGTCACCAGCAGCACTTTGGTTTGCTTAGGATCCTGGAGTTGCATCATCGGCGTGGAAAAACGCATGTTGCTGCCCGACATCTGCCGAGCAATGTCGCGGTGATAAGCCCCGGTGGCATCCAGTAACAGCAAGGTATGGCCGGTCGGGGCCGTATCCATCACCACGAACTTTTTGCCGGCTTCACGGATGATTCGCGAGAAGGCCTGGAATACAGCGATCTCCTCGGTACAGGGTGAACGCAGATCCTCGGCCAGCAGCGCCCGAGCCTGCTCATCCAGGCCCGCGCCCTTGGTTTGCATGACGTGATCACGATAGCGCTGTGTCTCGGCATGCGGGTCAATGCGGCTCAGCGTCAGGTGCTCAAGCGTGCCATCCAGTGTCTCGGCAAGGTGCGCGGCAGGATCAGAAGTAGTCAGGTGCACGGGCAGCCCACGTCGAGCCAATTCGACGGCAACCGCTGCGGCCAAAGTCGTTTTACCGACACCACCTTTGCCCATCACCATGATCAGGCCATGACCATCGGCGGCGATCTCGTCGATCAGGGACTTGAGTCGTGGAGCGTTCAATTCAATCGGCGCACTGGCCGGTGCCTGCGTGCTGTCAGCAGAACCCTCAACCAAAAGTTGTCGCAGGGCATCCAATCCCACCAGGTTGAATGCTTTCAACGGCAACAGGTCGAGCGGCAGTGTTCGCAGCGCTGGCGGCATGGCAGCGACTGCGGCCTGTTCACGTTTATAGACGGCGGCGGCCAGTACATCCTTCTGCGCCTCACTCGCCGGCAGCACGCCGTTGATCACCAGGTACTGCTCTTGCAGCCCGATGGCTGCCAACTCCTCGCGTGTGCGGGCAGCCTCGCGCAGGGTGGCGGCCTGCGCCCTGGCAACCAGAACCAGACGGGTCTTGGCTGGATCAGAGAGTGCCTCTACCGCCTCGCGATACTGATCACGTTGTTTGTCCAAACCGGCCAGCGGGCCAAGACACGATGCATCACCTTGCCCCGCCTCCAGAAATCCACTCCAGGCACCCGGCAGTTGCAGCAGTCGAATCGTGTGCCCGGTCGGGGCGGTATCGAAAATGATGTGATCGAAGCGGGCCTTCAGTTCATCGTTGACCAGCAGTGAGGTGAATTCGTCGAAGGCTGCGATCTCGGTCGTGCAGGCTCCCGATAATTGCTCCTCCATGCCTTTGACCACATCAGCAGGCATGACACCCCTCGCCGGGCCCACAATCCGATCCCGATAGGCTTGAGCTGCGCCCTGTGGGTCGATCTCCAGGGCCGCCAGGTTTTCCACGGCGGGTACAGCGGTGATCTGATTGCCGATCTCCAGACCGAATACCTGCCCGACATTGGAGGCCGGATCGGTACTGACCAGCAGCACGCGCTTGCCCTGACGGGTCAGTTCCAGGGCTGTCGCGCAGGCAATGGAGGTCTTTCCGACCCCGCCCTTACCGGTGAAGAACAGGAAGCGTGGTGCATTGTCGATAAAGCGCATGCTGACCCCCTAGCGATTGTTGAGGCTGCTCTCGTACCAGTTGCGTGTGCTGTTGACCATGCGTACCAGCCATAGCATCACGGGCACTTCGATCAGTACGCCGACCACGGTTGCCAGGGCGGCACCCGAGTTGAATCCGTACAAGACAATGGCCACGGCTACGGCCAGCTCGAAGAAGTTGGAGGCGCCGATCATGGTGGCCGGGCCCGCTATGTCGTGGCGCACTTTCAGTGTATGGCAGAGCCAGTAACCCAGTGCCGCGATGAACAGTGTCTGCACCAACAGAGGAATCGCGATGATGCCGATGATCAGGGGTTGCTCGACGATGGACTCACCCTGGAAGGAGAACAACAGAACCAGAGTGGCCAGCAGAGCGATGATGGAAAATGGCGAAATCTTCGCCAGCACATTCTCGAAATAGGCTTCGCCGCGCTTCATCAGTTGAGCCCGCAGAAACTGGGCGATGGCCAGCGGGATGACGATGTACATCACCACGGAAAGCAGCAGGGTGTCCCAAGGCACCGGGATCGAAGAAACGCCCAGCAACAGCGCCACGATAGGCGCAAAGGCAAACACCATGACCAGATCGTTCAGTGCCACCTGGGTCAGGGTGAAGTTGGCATTACCCTTACACAGGTTGCTCCAGACAAACACCATCGCCGTGCAGGGCGCCGCACCGAGCAGGATCAAGCCGGCCATGTAGCTATCCAGCTCTTCGGCGGGCAGCCAGGGCGCAAACACCTGCTTGATGAAGAACCAGCCAATCAGCGCCATGGAAAACGGCTTGACCGCCCAGTTAACGAACAGGGTGACGAACATGCCGTTCTTCTGCTGGCGCACTTCGCTGATGGCGCTGAAGTCGATCTTCATCAGCATCGGAATGATCATCACCCAGATCAGCAGGCCAACCGGGATATTGACCTTCGCGACTTCCAGGGCGCCAACGGCCTGAGCCGCTTGCGGCACAACCAAGCCCAGCACGGTGCCCACCACGATGCATAGGAACACCCACAGGGTCAGGTAGCGCTCAAAAACTCCCAATGGAGCCCCGGAGGCCTGTTTCAGGGCGACTTCACACGCATTTGTCATCTTTGCTACCTATCCTCGTTCGCTTGGCGCGCATCGCGCTATACATTCACTTTACTGTATATTCGGAAAATAATATATTAGGCCGTGTGCATCTTTGATAGGGATCAACATGAGCCAGAAAAAGCGCGTCCTGTTCCTCTGCGTCGCGAACTCCTCACGCTCGCAGATGGCCGAAGCCCTGCTGCGCCACACCGACTCAGAACATTTTGAAGTCTACAGCGCAGGCTCCGCCCCCACTGAAGTCGACACCCGAGCCCGCAACGCATTGGAGCAGCTTGGTGTTCCCACTGATGGGCTTTACAGCAAGTCCATCGAACAGGTCGCTGGCGAGCCTTTCGACTACGTGATCACCCTGTGTGACAAGTCCGCCCTGGAGTGCCAGGCCCTGCCAGGGGCTGGTGAGTACATCGCCTGGAATTTTGAAGACCCGGCAACCAGCTCGCAGAAAGATGCCTATCGCAAGACCCTGCATGAGATTCATGAACGGATAAAGATGTTCGTGCTGATCAAAAGCAAACCGGCTAAAGAAGCTTCCACTCTGCATGCCATGTCGCCAACCGAAGTCTTCAAATGCCTGGCCGAGGAAACGCGGGCGCGAATCGCCTTGCTGGTGACCCTGGAACAGGAACTCTGTGTCTGTGAACTGACCTCGGCACTGGAAGAGGCGCAACCCAAGATATCTCGTCACCTGGCCCTGCTGCGCGGCTGTGGCCTGCTGGAGGATCGGCGTAATGGCCAGTGGGTGTACTACCGCCTGCACCCGCAGCTGCCGGAATGGGTGACCGATATCCTCAAACAGGCCCTGGACAACAATGCCGAGTGGTTACGCCAGGATGTGCAACGCCTCTGGCAAATGCGAGATCGCCCTGGGCGCAAGCCGGCCTGCGATTGAATACCAGCCATTGAGGATGACCATGAAAGTTTTATTTCTCTGCACCGCCAATAGCTGCCGCAGCATCCTGTCGGAGGCCATCTTCAATGCGCTGGCCCCCAAGGGTATGCGGGCCTTTAGTGCGGGCAGTCACCCCAAGGGAGAGGTCAACCCATTGGCCTTGCAGGCACTGCTTGATGCCGGATTCGATGTTGATGGGCTGTACAGCAAATCAACCGATGCCCATCAGGCTCTCGCCCCTGACATCGTCATTACCGTCTGCGACAACGCAGCCGGAGAGGCCTGCCCCGTTTTCTTTGGCCCGGCGACTCGTTGTCACTGGGGGCTGAGTGACCCCTCCGAAGTCAACGGTTCTGAGGCGGAAATTGACGCCGCGTTTGCAGCCACCATCCAGCAGATTCAGACACGCGTGAGCGCACTCATCGCGCTGCCCTTTACTCAACTCGACAGCGATGCGCTCAAGGCCGAGCTGAACAGAATCGGCTCGTTGTAGCCCAAGAGGTACAAACCCATGATCGACAACCTGCCCAACGTCACCGAGGAGCTGTTTGACCGCTCTATCCCGGCCAACCTGGGCCACGCCGAGGGCGAGCACAAGCCGCGAATTCTGCTGCTCTATGGCTCCAATCGTGAGCGCTCCTACAGCAGGCTGCTGACCCAGGAAGCGGCGCGCTTGCTGGAGGCCTTTGGCGCGGAAACCCGAATCTTCGATCCTTCCGGCCTGCCGATGCCGGACGATGCCGACAGCAGCCATCCCAAGGTCAAGGAACTCCTCGATCTGGTGCTCTGGTCTGAAGGCCAGGTGTGGTGCTCACCCGAGCGCCACGGCGCCATGACCGGCGTATTCAAGTCGCAGATCGACTGGATACCGCTGTCCATGGGGGCTATACGTCCCAGCCAAGGCAAGACCCTGGCCGTGATGCAGGTCTGTGGAGGCTCGCAATCGTTCAATGCGGTTAACCAGATGCGTGTGCTGGGGCGCTGGATGCGCATGTTCACCATCCCCAACCAGTCTTCAGTGCCCAAGGCCTACCTCGAATTCGACGAGGCCGGGCGCATGAAACCTTCCAGCTATTACGACCGCGTAGTGGACGTCATGGAGGAACTGGTCAAGTTCACTCTGCTGCTGCGCGGCCACAGCGACTATTTGGTCGACCGTTACTCGGAACGTAAAGAGTCCGCTGAAGAACTCTCCAAGCGCGTCAACCAGCGCGCCATCTGACTGCCAGGAACCCCCCACAATGAATCACCCCTACGACCTGCTCAGCATCCCCGGCATCAAGGGCAAACTGATCTTCACGCCCTGTCCCGGCACCAAGAACAGCAGCCTTGCCGACTCGCTGGCCACACTCAAACAGGCCGGCGCCTCTGCCGTGATCAGCCTGATGCCGGCAAGCGAACTGGCCGCCAACGGGGCTGAGGACATTGGCAAGCAATGCCAGGTGCAAGACATGGCCTGGTTCCACCTGCCGGTTGCGGATGAACAAGTGCCGCTTGAGGATTTCGGCCAGGGCTGGAAAGCCTCCAAACAAAGCATCCTTGAACGGCTCAACGCCGGCCAGGACATCGCCATCCACTGCAAGGGCGGCTCGGGGCGCACCGGGCTGATTGCTGCGCGAATCATGATCGAAGCCGGCATTCCCCGCGCCGATGCCATCGCCCTGGTGCAAGCCCTGCGTCCCAAGGCCATTCAACACCCGGCCCACCTTAACTGGCTCACCCAGTTCGGTGCCGCCCACTAACTTCAGCAGCTGAGTCGAAAAACATGGCTATCAAGATTGGTATCAACGGTTTCGGTCGCATCGGTCGCCTGGCGCTGCGCGCCTCCTGGGATTGGCCCGAGTTCGAATTTGTCCGCATCAATGATCCGGCAGGCGACGCCGCCACCCATGCGCACCTGATCAACTTCGACTCGGTGCACGGTCGCTGGCACCACGAAGCCGGCAGTGATGGCGATTGCGTGGTGATCGGCGGCAAGCGCATCCAGGTCACTGCCAACAAGGCGATTGCCGACACCGACTGGTCGGACTGCGATCTGGTGATCGAGGCCAGTGGCAAGATGAAGACCGTGGCGGTCTTGCAGGCCTACCTCGATCAAGGCGTGAAGCGGGTCGTAGTCTGCGCGCCCGTGAAGGAGAAAGGCGCACTCAACGTAGTGATGGGCGTCAACCAGCAGCTGTTCGATCCGGCGCAGCACCGCATCGTCACCGCAGCCTCCTGTACCACCAATTGCCTTGCTCCAGTGGTTAAGGTGATCCACGAGAACCTCGGCATCCGCCACGGTTCGATCACCACCATTCATGACCTGACCAACACCCAGAGCATCCTCGACACCCCGCACAAGGATCTGCGCCGTGCCCGCGCCAGCGGCATGAGCCTGATCCCGACCACCACCGGCTCGGCCACCGCCATTGCCGAGATCTTCCCCGAGCTGCGCGGCAAACTGAACGGTCACGCTGTGCGTGTGCCACTGGCCAACGCCTCGCTGACCGACTGCGTATTCGAAGTTGAGCGGGCCACCTCGGTGGAGGCCGTCAACCAACTGCTGAAGGCGGCTGCCGAAGGCCCGTTGAAAGGCATCCTCGGCTACGAGGAACGCCCGCTGGTCTCCATCGATTACCGCACCGACCCGCGCTCCTCGATCATCGATGCGCTGTCGACCATGGTCGTCAATGGCACTCAGGTGAAGCTCTATGCCTGGTACGACAACGAGTGGGGCTATGCCAACCGCACCGTGGAGCTGGCCAAGCTGGTCGGCCTGGCCGTTTAACCGAGTAGGGATGCAAGCATGAAGGCGTTGTCAGCTCTGGCCCCGGAGGTCAAACAGTACCTGCTGGTGACCGGCAATTACTGGGCATTCACTCTCACCGATGGCGCCCTGCGCATGTTGGTGGTGTTGCACTTCCATAGCCTGGGCTACAGCCCCTTGCAGATTGCCGCGCTGTTCCTTTTCTACGAGATTTTTGGCGTGGTCACCAACCTGGTCGGCGGCTACCTCGGTGCCCGGCTGGGCCTCAATCGCACAATGAACATTGGCCTGGCCATGCAGGTGGTCGCACTGCTGATGCTCACCGTGCCCGCCGCCTGGCTGACCGTGCCCTGGGTTATGGGCGCACAGGCGCTGTCGGGGATCGCCAAAGACCTCAACAAGATGTCAGCAAAGAGCTCCATCAAGCTCCTGGTGCCCGATGCCCAGCAGGGCACGCTGTACAAGTGGGTGGCAATCCTCACCGGCTCGAAGAATGCGCTCAAGGGCGTGGGCTTCTTCCTCGGCGGCGCCCTGCTGGCCGTGCTGGGTTTTGCCGGCGCGGTATTGACCATGGCCGGCGTGCTGGCGTTGATCTGGATCGCTAGCCTGTTCTTGTTGAAGAAAGATCTAGGCAAGGCCAAAGCCAAACCCAAGTTCAGGGACATCCTTTCCAAGAGCCGGGCGATCAACATCCTCTCTGCCGCCCGCCTGTTCCTATTTGGCGCCCGCGACGTCTGGTTCGTAGTCGCCCTGCCGGTGTACCTGAGCACGGTTTTCGGCTGGGACTTCTGGATGGTCGGCGGTTTTCTGGCGACCTGGATCATTGGCTACGGCATCGTGCAGTCCTTCGCGCCAGCCCTCACCGGCAAGCGCAGCGGGCATGTGCCCGATGGTCGCGCTGCGTTTCTCTGGGCGGCGCTGCTGGCCGGCATTCCGGTTGTCATTGCCCTCGGCCTAGATAGCGACTGGCCTAAGCAAGTGGTGCTCGTGGGCGGACTGCTGATCTTCGGCGGCGTGTTTGCCATCAACTCGTCGCTGCACAGCTACCTGATCGTCAGCTACGCCAAGGAAGACGGCGTGTCGCTGGATGTCGGCTTCTACTACATGTCCAACGCGCTTGGCCGGCTGGTCGGGACACTGCTGTCTGGCTGGGTCTTCCAGCAATACGGTCTGGAAACCTGCCTGTGGGTCTCCAGCGGATTTGTCGTGCTGGCTGCACTGATATCCATCGGCCTGCCCAGACACCAACAACCGACAACCTAAGCCAACAGGCTAGCTGATCCCTCGGCGAGCAAGATTGAGCTTATAACTGCACCGCAGAGCCTGATCGTTGATGTCCGCTAATGGCCGGTTAGCGACCACTTCTCTGGCTAGCCATGCTTGTCCTCCCACATGTGGAGGACTTGCCATGAACATCACTGCTACCTGCACCCGCCGGCCCTGGAACAAAGGAAAGTTGGTCGGACAGAAAACCCCGCTCCGGCTGAGAGATATCTGGGCCATCCGAGTAAGGCTTCAGCTTGCAGAACGAACCCGGGATCTGGCTTTGTTCGATCTGGCCATCGACAGCAAGCTTCGAGCCTGCGACTTAACCAAGCTCCGTGTATGCGACGTTGCTCATGGCGAGCATGTGTCATCACGAGCAATGGTTATGCAGCAGAAAACGAAGCGACCAGTGCAGTTCGAAATTACTGAGCAAACACGGTCTGCTCTCGCGGCCTGGATACACCAAGCCCAGCTCCGTAGCCAGGACTGCCTTTTCCCGAGCAGGCTGCACACCTCAGACCATCTATCCACTCGTCAATACGCTCGTATCGTCAAAGGCTGGGTGCAAGCCATTGGCCTTGATCCGGCCATGTATGGCACTCACACAATGAGACGTACAAAGGCATCACTGATCTATCGCAGGACAAAGAACTTGCGGGCCGTTCAACTTCTGCTTGGCCATACGAAGCTGGAGAGCACCGTTCGATATCTTGGGATTGAGGTCGACGACGCCTTGGAAATGGCAGAGCAGACCGAGGTTTGACCATGTATAGCGACGGTCGAAGTCAGGCCGTCGCTAACCGGCCAAAAGCGGCCGCTAACTCAGTGTCCTCCTGAGGTCGACAAGGTGTTCATGATCACGACCCCAGCCACGATGAGCCCGATAGCGAACATGGCCCAGCCATCAAGGCCCGTCCTGTAAACAACGACGCTGACGATAGCCGTCAGAACGATGCCCAAGCCCGCCCAGATCGCATAAGCGATCCCTAAAGGAATCACTTTTAATGCATGCGATAAGAAATAGAGCGAGGCTGCGAAACACAGGGCCATCGCCACGGTTGGAAGAGGTCTAGTGAACTGTTCAGTCTTTTGCAGAAGGGTAGAGCCTGCTACCTCGCTCACAATTGCAAGAGCGAGCGCACCGAATGCGATGAATTGCGAACTCATAATTTTCTCCTTCAGTGCTGTGCAGCACAGCTATTGAGTTTGGCTCTGGACGCATGACACAGAGCCTTGAATTCATATTCTGAGTTGTCGTTTGAGCAACTCACATATCTACTGCGGAGCGCACTTAAGGTTGCGTTCCCCAACTGCCTAGCGCTCGATACAGGTCAACCAACGCTATTTGTCGCTGAGTGCTGATCTCAATATAGGCGGCCTCGTTGATGAAGCTGCTGCGTTGCGCGTCGAGGTAGCGCAGGTGGCTATCCACGCCCCCCTCGTAGCGTGCCTTGGCCAGTTTCAGTGTCTCACTGGTGGTGTTGGCCAGAGCACGTCTCGCGGCTTCCTCGCGGCGCAGTGTGTCGGTCGCCGCCAGTGCATCGGCTACCTCGCGAAATGCCGTCTGGATGGTGCCTTCGTAGGCAGCCACAGCGGAGTCCTTGCGCACCTCCGCCAAGTCCAGGTTGGCGCTGTTGCGACCGGCATCGAAGATCGGCAGCGACAGGGTTGGCACGAAGCTCCACGAACGCGAGCCACCATCGAACAACCCGGACATTTCTGCACTCGACGTACCGAAGCTGCCGGTCAGGCTGATGCGCGGGAAGAACGCTGCGCGGGCCGCGCCGATATCGGCATTGCGTGCCTTCAGACGGTGTTCGGCGGCGAGGATATCCGGGCGCCGTTCGATCAGCTCCGACGGTGTGCCGGCGGCGATGTCCTGAAGCAGCATCGGTTTGTCTTGTGGCGCCCGTGCATTTTGCTTGACCGCCTCCTGGGTGCCGAGGAGTAGCACCAGAGCATTGAATGCCTGCTGTTTTTGCCGCGAGTTACTTTCCAGTTCGGCGCGGGATTGCTCAACCAGGCCCAACGCTTCCTGGTAATCCAGGGCCGTGGCTGCACCCGCTATACGCCGCTGACTGATCAGGCCTAGCGAATCCTCGCGGCTAGCCAGGGTCTGCTCGGTCAGCTGCAGGCGTCGCTGGGCGCCGTCGTATGTGAGATAGGCCTGACTGACTTCGGCGACCAGTGCAATGCGTGCACCGCGTCCGGCCTCCTCAGTGGCTAGGTACTGCTCCAGAGCGGCATGGGTCAGGCTCTTCACTCGGCCAAATAGATCCAGCTCGTACTCAGGCAGCGACAGGCCGACCTGATAGGTGCTGCTCACCGCCGAGCTACCGCTGCTGGAGAGATCGCCCGGTAGCCGCTGGCGATTGCCATTGGCGGTCGCACTCAGGCCCGGCACACGGTCGGCGCGTTGGATGCGGTACTGCGCACGAGCCTGCTCGATGTCCAGTAAGGTCTGGCGCAGCGAGCGGTTGTTGTCCAAGGCGATGCTCACCAGGCTGCGTAGCTCGCTGTCGACGATGAAGGTCTGCCAGTCGAGGTCGCTGGTTGCCGTGCCGGGCTTGGCGCTGGAAGAGCTCCAGTTCGACGCTACTGGTGCTGCAGGCCGCTCGTAGGTAGGCGCCAAGGAACAACCAGTCAGGGCAAGGGCCAGCAGCAGCGTGCCGGCCGGTTTGTACAAGGCGATCATTGCGCAACCTCCGAATCTTGTTGCGAGGTTTTCGGTTGGCGGCGCAGCAACGAAAGCAGCCAGACGAAGCAGATCGGCACGAAGATCACCCCCAGCAGTGTGGCGCTGAGCATGCCGCCGATGACCCCGGTGCCCAGGGCGCGCTGGCTTGCTGCACCCGCGCCGCTAGCCAGCACCAGCGGTACTACGCCGAGGATGAAGGCCATGGACGTCATGATGATCGGGCGGAAACGCAGGCGTGCGGCCTGAATTGCAGCGTCACGTAGGCTGTGCCCTTGCTCCCAGAGCTCCTTGGCAAACTCGACGATGAGAATCGCGTTCTTCGCCGCCAGACCGATGATGGTGATTAAGCCAACCTTGAAGTACACATCGTTGGGTAGGCCGCTGGCCGTCACTGCCAACACAGCCCCCAGCGCACCGATGGGCACGATCAGCATCACCGACAGCGGAATCGCCCAGCTCTCGTAGAGCGCCACCAGCAGCAGGAATACCACCAGAATGGCGAGCGCGAACAGTTGGGTCGCCTGGCCGCTGGCGACCTTCTCCTGGTACGACAGGCCGCTCCATTCGTAGCCGATGCCTGCCGGCAGCTGCGCGGCGAGGCGCTCCAGTTCAGCCATGGCTTCACCGGTGCTCACACCTGGGGCTGCGTCACCGGCGATGCGGATCGACGGGTAGCCGTTGTAGCGCGCCAGCTGCACGGGGCCTTCTTCCCAGTGGGTGCTGATAAAGGCGGACAACGGCACCAACTCACCATTGGCGTTGGGCACATAGAGCCTGAGCACGGCTTCTGGCGTCATCCGCGCGACCTGTTCAGCCTGTACCACTACGCGCTGCTGTCGGCCGGCATTGGCGAAGTCGTTGATCACCGCCGAGCCGAAGGCGGTGGATAGCGCGCTGCTGATCGACTCGAAGCTGACGCCCAGCGTACGGGCCTTCTCACGGTCGATATCGACGCGCAACTGTGGTGCCTCGGCCAGACCTTCCATCATGGCGTAGAGGATCTTTGGATTGTCGTAGGCCTGGCCGAGCAGCTGATCTCGGGCCGCAAGCAGCGCCTCGCGGCCTAGGCCGGCTTTGTCCTGCAGACGCAGCGAGAAGCCACCGGAGTTACCCAGGCCGTCGATGGGGGGCGGAGTGACTGCCATGATGGTGCCGTCACTGAGGCCGGCGAAACGTTCGTTCACAGCTGCGGTTTCCGCGTCGGCGGATTGCGATTGATCGCGCTCTGACCAGTCTTTCAGCGTCGGGAAGGCCAGCGCCGCATTCTCGCCCATGCCGGAGAAGCTGAAGCCCATCACCAGAAATGACGAGGCCACTGCTTCACGGGAAGCGAGGAACTGCTCCAACTCCAGGCCAGTGACATCGGCCCGCGCGCGGGTGGCGCCCGGTGGCAGTTGGATATCGACAATCATGTACCCCAGATCCTCCACTGGCACGAAGGATTCAGGCAGACGCAGGTAGCTGTAGCCGAGCAGCGCGACGATGCCGGCGTAAATCAGCATGTAACGACCGGAACGTTTCACCAGCTTGCCATTGAGCAAGGTGTAGCGCTCGGTCAGGCGAGCAAAACCACGGTTGAAGGCGCCGAAGAAGCCGCGCTTCTCGTGGTGACCTTGCGGAATCGGTTTGAGTAGCGTCGCACACAGGGCCGGAGTGAAGGTCAGGGCGAGGAAGCCGGAGAACAGGATCGACACCGCTAGCGACAGGGAGAACTGCTGGTAGATCACGCCTACGGAGCCGGCCATGAAGGCCAATGGCAGGAACACTGCCGAGAGCACCAGGGTGATGCCGATGATCGCGCCGGACACCTGGCCCATCGCCTTGACGGTGGCGGCAGCCGGGGAGAGACCTTCCTCGGCCATGATCCGTTCGACGTTCTCCACCACCACGATGGCGTCGTCCACCAGGATGCCGATGGCCAGCACCATGCCGAACATGGTCATCATGTTCACCGAGAAACCCAGCAGGTACATCATCGTCAGCGTGCCCAGCAGGCACACCGGCACGACAATGGCTGGAATCAGCGTGTAGCGGACGTTCTGCAGGAACAGGAACATCACCAGGAACACCAGCACCATGGCTTCGATCAGGGTGTGTATGACCTTTTCGATGGCTACGTCGACGAAGCGCGAGGTGTCGTAGGGCACCGAGTATTCGACGTCCTCTGGGAAGTTCACCGAAAGCTCGGCCAGGCGCTCTTTGACCAGCGCTGCGGTCTGCAGAGCGTTGGCGCCGGGAGACAACTGAATGGCGCCGGCCACCGCCGGCTTGCCGTCGAGGCGCGAAGAGAAGCTGTAGTTCTCGCTACCCACTTCCAGGCGAGCGACGTCGGCCAGCTTGACAGTGGAACCGTCCTGGTTGGCGCGCAGCACAATGCGACCGAACTCCTGCGCATCGTCCAGGGTGCCTTTCACTGCCAGGGTGGCAGTCAGCTCTTGCTCGCGACTGCCCGGGGAGGCACCGAAGCTGCCGGCAGGCACCTGCACATTCTGCCCACGGATGGCGTTGCTCACGTCATCGATGGACAAGCCATAGCCCACCAGCTTCTGCGGGTCGATCCACACGCGCATGGCCGCTTCGGACGAGAAGAACTGCAGCTTGCCGACACCTGCGACCCGGCGCAGCTCGTTGTTGATGTTGCGTGCGGCATAATCGCCGAGGGCTGTGGTATCAGTGCGCTCGACGCCTTCCTTGTAGCTCAGGGCGTAGATCAGCAAGAACCCAGCGCTGGTCTGCTCGGCTTCCAATCCCTGCTGGAGTACGGGTTGGGGCATGCGCGCCTCAGCCTTCTTCAGGCGGTTCTGCACATCGACCTGAGCCAGCTCCGGATTGGTGCCGGGCTGGAAGGTGACCACCACTTCGGCCATGCCGTTGGAGTTGCTGGTGGACTCGAAGTAGAGCAGGCCTTTGGTGCCGTTGAGCTCCTCTTCGATAACGCTGGTAACCGAGTCCACCAGTACCTGCGCCGACGCGCCGGGGTAGGTGGCGGTGACGGTGATCTGCGGTGGCGCCACGCTAGGGTATTGCGCCACCGGCAGCAGCGGGATGGCCAGCAGGCCAGCCAGGGAAATGAACAGCGCCACCACCCACGCGAAGTTGGGGCGCTTGATGAAGAACAGTGACATGGGGAATTCCTCGCGGCGTTGTTCGCCTTACTGACGCGCCGCCTGCTGTTGATCCTGGGCGTGACGGGCCTCGACCTTGGCTCCGGGCTGCAGGCCGGAGAGGCCTCCGACTATGACCTGATCGCCGCTGACCAGGCCCTGGCTGATCTGCCAGCGCGAGCCCTGCATGACGCCGGTCTGCACCTGGCGGGCCTCGACCCGGCTATCGGCTCCGATCACCAGCACATGGGCGGAGCCATCACTGGTGCGCTGTACCGCGCGCTGCGGCACGAGAATGGCGTTGGCTTCAATACCCTGTGGAGCGGTGACGCGCACATACATGCCCGGGAGCAGCAGGCCGTCGGTGTTGGCAAACTTGCCACGCAGCGAGACCTGACCAGTGCCACGATCTACAGAAATGTCGGTAAACAACAACTCGCCCTGGAGCTCGTAAGGCGTACCCTCGATGCGCAGACTTAGCGCCTGACTCTGGCCGGCGGGGAGGTTGCCACTCTTCAGCGTTTCTCGCAGGCGCAGGGCATCGGCCACCGGCTGGGTGAAGTCGACGTAGACCGGATCAAGTTGTTGGATCCGCGCCATCAGAGTGGCGTCACCCTGGCCGACCAGCGCGCCCTCAGTGACTAGCGCACGGCCGATCCGGCCGGAGATTGGCGCCTTCACCGAGGCATAGCCCAGGTTGAGTCGCGCGGTCTCCAAGTCCGCCTGAGCCGAGCGTACCGAGGCCTGGGCGCTGCGCAGGTCAGCAGTAGCGGTGTCGAAATCCTGCTGGCTGACCGCCGCGATCTTCACCAACGGCTCATAGCGTTTCACCCGCGCTTGGGCTTCCTGCTGAGCCGCCTGGGCCCGCGCCAGTTCACTTTCGGCGCGCGACATTGCCGCCTTGAGCGGCGCCGGATCAATCTGGAACAGCAGGTCGCCGGCCTTCACGTCGGCACCTTCTTCAAAGCGCTTGAGCATGACGATGCCCGCTACACGAGCACGCACCTCGGCTACCCGCATTGGCTCGATACGCCCCGGCAGCTCCGAGGTTAGCGTCAGCGTCTCGGTCGACACCGCAGCAACATCCACCGGGCGGACTTCCTCGTTGATGGCTTCTGGCTCGCTGGCGGAGCCGCAGCCTGCGAGCGCTACGACCAACCCACTGATTATTCCTACTGCATGCAACCTACCCATGACTCACCCGGCGCTCTAATGCTTGAAAGGGTGAGAATGATCGCCTTAAGAGTCAAATGAGTCAATATTGACTCATTTGACTCTTGTGTGCGCAAATCACCTTCTCCTTTTGAAGAAAAGGGGTTTTCTGCACAATGCACACAATAAGAAATGCTCTCTGCCCCTGACCGGTTACCACCCCGAGGCCTGCTGATGTCCCTGACTGCCCAAGACGAACGACTCCTCAAAGCGCTGGCGGTTGCCATCGTTGATCGCCCTCGAGCGACAGTGAAGGAGCTGGCCGAGGCGGCAGGAGTGAGCAAGGCAACCCTGCACCGTTTCTGTGGCACCCGCGACAATCTGGATGACATGCTCATGAGCTATGCCGAGCAGGTGTTCAACCAGATCATCAGCAACTGCGAGCTGGACAGTGCAGAGCCACTGGGTGCGATACGCAAGCTGCTCAGCGAGCACCTGATGCACCGCGAGATGATGATCTTCCTGACCTTCCACTACACCCCGGACAGCCTCGATCCGGATGAAGATGCCAATTGGCAGCCTTATATGCAGGCGCTGGATGCATTCTTCCTGCGTGCTCAACAAGCCGGAGTGCTGCGAATTGACCTCAGCGCGTCGGTGCTTACCGAACTATTCCTGTCGTTGATCTTCGGCATAGTTGACGCCGAGCGGCGCGGGCGCGCCGCCAGTTCCAGTTCGCTGAACGCGCTTGAGCAGATGTTCCTGTATGGGGCGTCAACTGCTGGATAGTGCTTAGACACATGGCTGCGTACAAACTGTTTGGCTCAATCCCAGGCAGTGACATGTGCCGCCACCGCAGCTCGATATTATTGAGTGACAGTCCGCTATTGGCCGGTAGTCGCCGTTGTGAAAGACGGCTTTCCGCCAAAAGCGGTCGGGCATGTAGTGGATTAACGGAGGGGTATTCGAGGCTTGAGCGTATCTACGAAACCGGAGCGACTCGGTCAGTCCCATGCTGTGGATGAACAATGATCTGTAGAGAACAGGGGGCAAGATGATATCTGGTGAAGTGCAGATGCAAGCGGTACCAGATCGCACGCCAAACAAGCAGTGTTGGATGCTATTCAAGGTTGCTAATCTTGATCGATTACAGGCGCTGCAGGGTGGTCTGCTGTACATGAATAGCGTCGACTATTTCGCGAAGCTTGAAGGTGAGGCCGGCGCTGCGCTTCGAAGGGACGAGCTTGAAAATGTGTACCTTAAGCTCAGCTCTGGCATAAGGGATGGAGTTGCCAGCGAACTCGCGCTTCAGGTTCAAGGTCATGACGAAATCGTATTGAACCCAGAGGCAATCATGACTCTGAATCTGCCTCGAGCTGAAACCGTCATGGTGTACTGCCTGGGTTCCGTGTCAGCCGGACATGACGGTCAGATTTGGGGGCTCGACAACGGAATGCTGCAATTCAGTGAGCGTTTCCAAGAGTTTGGAACCCATGTCCTTCGTATTACGGACAACGTAGAGTTTTCTATAAGGTGAACCGCCCCGGCTTTCCCGGAGGCTCCAACTCTTGAGAGGATGGAGCCATGAAGACGACGACGAAGTACTCCCCGGAAGTCCGCGAGCGAGCGGTTCGACTGGTATTGGAGCATCAAGGCAACCACGAGTCGGAATGGGCAGCGATTTGCTCGATTTCTGCCAAGATCGGTTGTACCGCCGAAACACTGCGCCGTTGGGTACGCCAGGCCGAGCGCGATACTGGCAAACGTGAAGGCCAGACCAGCAGCGAACGCGAGCGGATCAAGGCGCTGGAACGTGAGGTGCGTGAGTTGCGCCAGGCCAACGAGATCCTGCGCAAGGCGTCCGCGTATTTTGCCCAGGCGGAGCTCGACCGCCGCTTCAAGCCATAAAGGCGTTCGTCGATGAGCATCGTGCGGTTTATGGAGTCGAGCCGATCTGCCGGGTACTGCCGATCGCTCCATCGACCTACTACGCCCATGCACATTGCCAGGCCGCTCCCGAGCGGCGTTCTCCGCGAACACGGCGTGACGAGGTACTGAGCGGGCATATCCAGCGGGTCTGGGAGGAGAACTTCCAGGTCTACGGCGTGCGCAAGGTCTGGCGGCAACTCAAGCGCGAAGGCGTAGTGGTGGCCCGCTGCACGGTGGAGCGACTGATGCGGCGACTGGGTCTACAAGGTGTCGTACGCGGCAAACCGGTCAAGACTACGATCAGCGACAAGGCCACCCCGTGCCCGCTGGACAAGGTCAATCGCCAGTTCCGCGCCGAGCGGCCAAACGCGCTCTGGGTGTCGGACTTCACCTACGTCAGCACGTGGCAGGGCTTCGTCTACGTGGCCTTTGTTATCGACGTATTCGCCCGGCGTATCGTCGGCTGGCGCGTGTCCAGCTCAGCCCGCACAGACTTTGTTCTCGATGCGTTGGAACAGGCGTTGTATGCCCGCCGACCGGTCGGCCAGGGCAGCCTGATCCATCACAGCGACCGTGGCGTGCAGTACGTCTCGATCCGCTATACCGAGCGCCTAGCTGAAGCTGGGGTCGAGCCCTCGGTGGGCAGCGTGGGCGACTCCTATGACAATGCCTTGGCCGAGACCATCAATGGCCTGTACAAGGCCGAGGTGATCCATCGTCGTTCCTGGCAGAATCGGGAGGCAGTGGAGCTGGCGACGCTGGAGTGGGTGGACTGGTTCAACCACCGACGGCTACTGGAGCCCATCGGGAACATGCCGCCGGCAGAGGCCGAAGCGATCTACTATCAGCAACTTACCGAGTCGGCCCAAGCGGCATGACTCACACCAAAGAGCCTCCGGAATTCCCGGGGCGGTTCAAGGCTTTCACAAGCTATTGCAACTCACCCTCACCTTTATAACTCTCCATTTTTTGAAGGTGGGTACGGCCAGGTCGATTACGTAGACTTCAGCGACTACCGCGGCCCGATAGGATTATTTCGTAAACCGATTGAGTATGCTTGGCAGCGAGAGTACCGCCTATGCTTTGGCGCTGAACCAGAGGCACTAAATGATCGTGGGGCGTTAGAGCTTAATATCGGAGACCTATCGGACATCACTCAGATCACAACGGTAGAGAGTTTCACGTCGAACCCCATAACACTCACTCAAAGGAGCTACAGGATAGTCGACGGCAAGCCTGTGCAAGTTTCCAGTTAAACCTACACTTCAAGAAAAGCTCTCGTGCAGATCACGAATGTAGCTCTTAGTCTAAAAATCCATAAACAATAAGAAAACGAAGCTGCATCAACGGTTTCGCCTCTTATTCTTACGGTTCTGAAGCTGCGACTCATAACGGTGAGTCTCAAGTGGCCGTTACCTAGTTTTCACAGGTGAAGCAGAAATCCAAAGGACGTTGTGACTGCATGCGAAAGCGGGATCAAACAACTAGAAACATCCGCTGCCCTTGGTGGGCCACTTTCCTTCCAGGAGCAGCTAGGTAAGCAAGCGTCACTAGCGAAGGCATCGATGTCGGTTTACGCAATGAGCTCCGATCTATCGATTGGTCATCGGTGGAAACGATGCCAGCCAAAGCCCGTCACCATTTTTTCAGTCGGTAACCTTGCGTGCCCCTGTCGGGGACGTGCGTCTTTACTTCGCCAATGCTAAGCAGCGAGATGAGGCTTAAACACAGATCGTGCGGGGCTGGTACAGCCCACGCTTGGCCGCCATCAAGGGTGGGATCATGTGGGTTCCGTCCATGGTTATTCGATTTTCTGGCTTTAAGAAAAATTTGGCTATTGCCGTTAGTAGGCTGTTGCAGGTAGCTAGGAGACTTTATTTTCCCCAATGTTTGCACCAGTCAGAACTTCCGCAGCCTTCTCGCTAGCTTTCGACTGGCACCTTTTTTCCATTGCGCTGCAACGCCAGCGTTGATCAAACCGGCAAATCACTATTCCTCCTAAAGCATGCGCGCCAATTAAAACCAGCTTCGTTACAAAAAAACGATCCGACTCATCAATGATAATCTGGCCCGGCGCATATACTACAAATAAGAAAACGAACATTAGCAAAAGCGTTTTTTTAAACCCATACCGATACCATCCAACAGCAACAAACACATAAAAAGATGCCGAAAACACAGCGCCCCATAGAAAGCCCCATGTGGTTACGCCCTCTTTGGGCTTACCTGAGCGCCTTCCACCGAGCAGCCACAAAAAGAAATAAAGAATAATTGCAGAGGCAGTTAGGATAAATGAGGCTGAACGGAAAAAGTCGCCCATAAAACGATATCACTTGGGTAGTGGTGTCAGATTAAAGCGCGTGATGATGAGTCTGCGCCGCGTTCTGTTTCTAATCAAGCACTACCCTAGTCTGTGGTAGAACCATTTGAATCGATAGCCCGAATGCGTTCTACCGCGAGGTCTCGACTCAAATAACCTTTTTCGACTAGGACGACGACTCGGTGCGCAGCATCAGGAGTGATAACGCCAGCCTCAACTCGCTCATCAATCAAGCGCTTTAGTTCTAGATCGCGATCAATGGGACTCGGCTCTTCAAGACTCCGTGCTCGTGCGTTAAGCCGATCACTCACTTCCTCTCGCAGGCTATCCTGCTTGCTACCTGAGCGCACCAGCCTCATTACTCCATAACCTAGTGCACTGGCCACGACAGCAGAACCCAAGACCCAGCCAATCGGAGTCGCTGTCACGAATACGCCACCTAGCGCTCCAGCTAAAGTAGTGGAGCCGAGTAAAGTGCTTGCACCTGCTGCGGTAGCAGCGCTTCCAGCTAAAGCGGCACCTGCGGCAGCGCTTCCGACCACTGCAGCAGTTTCCCCCGCTACGCCTACACGATCGCGCCCTTTCAGCTTACTCAATGCCAAGTGCAGTTTGGCAGCTTCGGCCTGCTGCTCGTCTGAGGAAGTTACGGACTCACTCTCCACATTATCTTTTCGCGGAGCATGTTCAGTCGGAGCTCGGCTAAGCCTCAGAACCTTCGATAGATAGGTTTCCATATTTCGCCTCAGCCCGCCGAGTAGTAATCTCGAACAGCCAGAAAAATTGACTGAAGAAGTTCGAAGAAATTTCTGGCCAGCTGAATGATTGCCACAAGCAGGTCGCTAGAGGGATTTCCTGCGTCCACCGTCGAACCAATAGCTGCGCCAGATAGCATCGAAACGCTGGACGCAAGAGGCGCTAGCATAGGGCCAACAAAGGGAATGCCTGCTGTTAAAGCACCAACCGCAGCCCCAAGCAACACACCGATAGCGATACCAGGGTGCGACCTTAAGAATGCAAAGATCTGCGTCACGATGATTCTTCCAATGGCGATTACCTCGCCTGCGAAGACCTTGGTAAGACTCCATAAAGTGCTCAGCCGAGTCATAATCTCTGCGGGGATGCCAAGCGCTAGGCCTTCGACCAGAACGTCGTCGAGCTGCCCTTGTGCGTGTTCAGCGTTCAGCAAGGTAAGCTCGAACATTCCCTGTTCCTTGGTTAAAGCCCGCATGCAGTTACCCTCCATGGGTACGATGGCTCGGAGATAAGTGATAGCTAATCTGCCCGATCCTCATCGCCCATGCAATTGCATAGATCTGGTCAGAATTTCACCTGCGCGAGACGATAGCGGGTTCCACCTCGGCCCGATGTGTGACTAGCTAGTCATGAAAACGAGACGCGTATCTCGCTCTTGAAGTTTTCTTGAAAAAAGCGTCTGATCGCCCCGGATTAATCCTCGATATTCGGACAGGGACGTATGGGTATTGTCAGATCTTTGTTTGGCTGGATGCAGGCCACCCCTGCCAGTGGCGACAATCCTGCCCTCTACCCTCTGGATTTCGATGAGCTGAAAAAAGAGCTGGGCGTCGTGGACGAGGCGCGGCGGATGGGCGTGCACAACAACCCACCGGAAGACAAGACGGGGCTCAGTGCCATAGAAGAGCGCATCGTGTCGCGTATCGAAGAATACCGGCACAAGGTGATCGGCTGGTCGCACGATCATATGGTGTATCTGAAGCGGCATATGTCAGAGCTTGACGTCACCAAGGATATCAACCGCGCCCGCGAGTCATCGGAAGAATTCAAGCGACGCGCCAATGATGTGATTGCCTCTCACGATCATGAACTGCATCAGCTTGATGCCGAAGCTCAGCGGCTGACAACACAGCTAGAGCTTTTCAAGGCCAAGAATCGCTTAGATCGTGAGCCTAAGCAGCCCATGGGTGCTCTCTCCCGCTGGCTGTGGATTCTCATTATCGCCCTGCTCGTAATCCTGGAAGGCGCTGCGAACGCTTACTTTTTCTCGGCTGGGCTTGCCGGCGGCCTAGCGCAGGGCTTTGTCTATGCGGGCATGCTCTCCGCGATCAACGTGCTTGGCGGCTTCTTCATAGGTAAAAAGGGCCTGAAGTACCTGTGGCACGTCAACACTTTTGCCAAGTTTATCGGTGTAATCAGCTTGCTGGCTGCACTGGCACTACTGTTTGGTATCGCCCTAATAACCACCCATCTAAGAGATGCGTTTGCAGTAGTGACTCTTGATGGTGATGCCATGGCAATCGCCCATCAGACTATGCTCGCTTCGCCGTTCGGCTTTCACGGCATCGATTCGATCATCTTGTTCCTGATGAGCGCGATCTTCTCAATCCTAGCGCTCGTCAAGGGCCTCACCTGGGGTGACATCTACCCAGGATACAGCAGCACAAGTAACCGCGTTATTGAAGCCCGCGCCCTGCACGACAGTCAGGTTGAGCTGGTGCGCGATGAGCTGAGCGATTTAAAGGAGGGGTTTGAAAAGACGCTAGACAGTACCCTGGAAACTGCCAAACGTGACATCGTCAAGCTAAAAGAGCTCGCCGAGAACAAGTCTCTCGCAGGCCAACGTTTTACCAACTATCAGGGCAAGGCAGAGCATATGCTCCATGCGCTGATCGAGCTGTTCAGAACCGAGAACACCATTCACCGCAAAACCCCTGCTCCTGCTTATTTCAACGAGAAGGTTCTCCTTCCCCCGGTTGAAGCCAAAGAAGTGGATCTTCAGGACGACCTTATAGACATCGCGCGCCAGGAAGCGCTGCTCGATGAGCTGCTGGCTGAGGTCGAACCTATCCGGGGCCAGATAAAGTCCGCGTTCGTGAGCTGTTATGACCAGGTCACTCCCCTTCGCGATCATCTTAAATCGGCGTAACGTTCATGGCCCGTCGCAGCAAACTTGCAAGAAAGAAGAACAATATAACTCTGGTGCTGATCGTGCTCGTGGGCCTGGCCATTGCCGGACTACTGGCCGGAGTGGTGTACCTGCTGCTCAACACAGAGGCGCCGCCCGATCCGGTGACCCTGTGCCCCGCCTCCGGCCCGACCGGTCATACCGTTGTCCTAGTCGATAATACAGAGCCCATGAATTTCATTCAGCGCCAGGCGCTTACTCAGCGATTCAAAGAGCTCGCTGAAAAGCAAGTGCTTGAGGGGCAGATGATTTCTGTGTTTGTGCTCGGCGAATCCTTTGCGGACAACGCTATGCCGATTTTCGAGAAGTGCAACCCAGGCACTGGCGAAGGCAAATCCAAGCTCAATGCTAACCCAGCTCAGATCAAGGCGCGGTACATCAAGGAGTTCAGGTCGCCCCTGATGCAGTTACGCCAGCAGATCACGCTCGATAAGCCGTCTGACCGATCTCCTGTCTTTGAGATGCTGCAAATGGCCGCCATCAATGGCTTTAACCGCGTGGATGCACAAGGCCCCCGCACTCTAGTTGTGTTCTCTGACATGCTGCCGCATATGCCTGAATTCAGCATGTTCAAGAGCCTACCCGACTTCAAGACGTTCTCGGCTGGCGCCTATGGGCGAAAGTCGCAAGCCAGCCTCGATGGAGTTGAGGTGCACCTTAATTACCTGATCAATTATCCAAATCTGCAAACCACCAAGCAGGCAGCATTTTGGGAGCAATATTTCGACAATAGCGGCGCGGAGCTGGTCGAAATCGATACCTTTGAGGGATGAATCATGAGTAAGGAAGCTGATTTTCAAATCAAGCTGCCGGTTCTGTTCGCGACGGCTTGCGTAGCCAAGATTGTTTGCCTAGTCGCTAGCTATCTGCTCGGTGAACTCCTGTTCACAGGCTTCGTCGCTCCGATCACGATCATGCTTGCGTATGTCGTAATTGGAGGTAAGTACAAGACCTCCGACGTCTCAGACGAGAAGTTTGCTGATTCCTGCTATTACCTGGGCTTCATTTTCACCGTCGCCTCGATCATCGTATGCCTGATCGATTTGCCCAATATCAAGAACGACATGATCACCATCGCCACACGATTCGGCGTGGCGATGATCAGTACGATTGTTGGGCTGACGGTTCGGGTAATCCTGGTCAGCTTCCGGCCCAACATGGAAGATGCTCTGCGCAACCACGAGCAAAGCGCGGTGGATGCTTCCCGCCGGCTAACCGACGAATATGCCCGTGCTTTTCAGGCCCTGGTTCATTTTCGTGGCGAGGTCTTAACGGCGACCAACGAATCGGTGAAGTCCGTCCGTGAGAGTTTCGATGAAATGGCCAAGGAGAGCGCTGCCCGCATGGATGCGCACGCCAAAGAGCTGTCCGAACAGATGGCAGTCCATTTCAAGGAATTGTCCGAGCGGATCAATTACGCGTTCATTGAGAATATCCGGGAGCTGAAGAAATCCTCGATGAGCCTGAACCTTGTCGTGGAAAAATACGCCCGTGAAACAGGCGAATCACTTGTACGACTCGACACCAGCGTTGGCGACTTCACCAAGTCCGTCAATGCTCGACTCGAGGCCGTTGCGTTTCCGGACGATTTATTTGCTCAGAAGCTGAGCACGCCGCTCAACGAGCTCAACAACTCGGCGGGCGATGTTGGTCAGGTCATGCGCCTCGTCACGCGTGATATCAACGGCGCGGCCAAAGCTGTCGAGAAGAGTATCTCGAAAATCAATGAGCAGAGTGAGGCTATGAACTCGTCCATGGAGCTGGTGCGCTCCATTGCTGAGGAGCAAACACATCTGGTAGGCCTCATCAGCGCCAGTCATGAGCTGGCCCTGAAGCAATCGGCTCAAAGCGATGCGGCTATCACGCGTCTATCAGCACAACAGCAGACTGTAAATGAGCGCCTTGACCAGCAAATCACCAACCTTAACGTGATGGCCAAGTCAGCAAATCAAATGTCCGACTCGGTCAGCGCGTTGGTCACTCAGATCAGCCAAGGTCAGCAAGTCACCTCCAAACTGCTAAGTACTGCCGAGAAGACCCACGATGATCAACAAACACTTCTCAATGGCCTGAAAGCGACTCTTGAATTGCTTCCGACGTGGGTCAATGACTCGCGGGCACAGTCTGAAGCTCTGGGCGCACAAATCCGCGAAGCCCTGCAAAGCAATACTGCGTCAGCTCACATCATGAAAGCGGCGCTCGAGCAAAACGAGCAAAGCTTTGCAGGTGCGATCGAGAAGGTCGTGTGCTCTACCGACAGTTCGAATCGGCTTGCCAGCAAGCTTGATGAGGTCATCAGGAGTACGTTGGTGCAACAAGGGGCCCACAAAGGCCCTACTCTTGCCGCAGTGGCTGAATCGGGCGCATCTTCTCCCGAGGCTATCGACCACAGCTTGCATGAAGGCGCTAAGAGCTGATGTCAGGCAAGAACGATCAGGTCTTTCAGCTCTCACTGACCGAAATCGCCTTCATGCTCACCTTTTTGCTAATGCTTGTGCTTGGCATGATGGTCGTTGCCCTGCAACGCGAGAAAGGCGACCTCATCTCTCAACTTCAGAGCGAGCAGGCACTTCAGCAACAACATGCTGCGTTAACCCAAGCCAAAGAGTTCATCAGCAAGCAACTCCAAACCTTAGGTGCAACACAACCCGACGAGGTCATCACTAAGCTCGTACAAACGGCCGAAGCCAAGTCTGAGAACGAGCGATTGAAGGTGCTGCTCGAGGAAAAGGATGCAAAGTTGACCGCTATGGTCGAGCTAGAGAAGGTTCTGGAGAAGATGAGCCAGGATAGCAACGCTCCGCTCGATCATGTCCGAACGTCACTGGTTGTTATGTCAAAGCTCAGCGAAAAGCTAGGCGCTGAGCCTGGTGACAAGGCCATTGAAGCCGAACTCGACCAGATTCTGGAAGCAAGCAAGCTGATCGCCGCCCAGGCACCAAAAGATCTCGAATTGACCCGGCTGGAGCAAACCAGCGCCGTGGTTGCTGACGCTAAAGCGTACCGGGAGATCAAAACTGGCAAACTGAACCCTGTCGAGCTCAAGCGTGAAAACGCCAACCTGCGCGGACAGATGGTTTACCTACAGAATAAGCTCGATGCGCGCGGCGGTATGGATTTCCCGCCCTGCTGGGCGGACGAGGTCACTGGCAAGACTCAGCTACTGTTCTCGCTTGTGCTGCGTGATGAAGCGCTCACGGTCAGTCCGGCCTGGCCGGAAAGCCGCAATCAGGATGCGGCCGAGCTGCCTAATATCGAACGCATTCTAGCTAACGCAAACGTGAGCTACCCCGAATTCATCGGCTCAGTTCGTCCCATATTCGAGCAGTCTAAAAAGCAGGACTGCCGACACTTCGTCTTACTCGATAACACCATTACCGATGCTGTCAATTCAGACCGTAAGCGGCTGATGATTGAGGGCAGCTTCTACAAAATCGAGAAACGCAGGTAATTCGGGTGAAGGCGAATGTGCGATGACCAGAAGTACAGGGCCATGGTACGCCCGTAAGTGAGCTTAACGCTTCGCTAGTGACGGCTCACGCAAGCAGCCTGCAGCGCTTGTTTTAGGACGAGGATCCAGAAAAATCTCAGTAGCGATCTATCGCTAATTTTCCGTTTTTGAAAAGGCCTGTTTTCCAGCAGGTTTTTTCGTTGGGGATGCTTGGGCATTGGACATAAGCGAATTCGAAACACAACTTCGCGCGCTCATGGGCGCCCCGTTCCATGATCGCCCATTCGTTTGCGAAGGCTCTCCGCTTACCTGCCAAGCCTTCATTGTCGGGGTTAACGCCGCCTCGAACATGAAACAAGATTTCTGGGATTTCTGGCGGCCTGGATACGGTTTTGAACGGACTACCTGGCTGGACGCTTATCTTTCTGCACGCACCAAGGTCAGTCGGACGCGAAAGGCCATGCAGATGATTATGGATCAAGCCAAGACCGACTACGGTGCCATCAGATTTCTAGAGACCAATATCTTTTCGATCCCCACCGCCAGAGAAAGCATGCTGAAGAGTCACCAGAAGTCGACTGAGATCTTCGAATTCCTGCTAGCTTCGATCAATCCGCAAGTATTGCTCGTACATGGAGCCAAGCCTGTCAAATATGTACGCGCCAGGGGCCTCAGCGAAAGCACCAAGGTCATAGAAAGCCCACACTTGATCTATGTGGGCCACGAACAGGCAAGAGAGCTTGGCAGAATCATTGCCCGAACTATCAGTCGGGAAACCTGACGGCGTCGCGCCCGCGAACCCGCCCAGCGAGACGGCCGCATTTTTCATCAATACAATGCGCGTCGTTTCTCTGATGGCCGTTTCACATATGACTCGCTTTCTGATGGCGGCACTGGTCGCAGTCCTGTCCACATCGAACACGCTCGCTGACGCCCCATCCAACTTCGCTGCAGCCAAAGTGCTGGCCAAGCAGAAGATTTTCTTCGACCAAGCCTCAAGCGCAGAGGGTGAACTCTACTGCGGCTGCAAATGGACATGGACTGGCAAGTCTGGAGGAAGGATTGACCCGAAATCCTGCGGCTACGAAACACGCGCACAGCAGAACCGCGCCGCTCGGATTGAGTGGGAGCACATCGTGCCTGCATGGACGTTCGGGCATCAGCGCCAATGCTGGCAGAACGGCGGACGGGAGAACTGCATAGCAGATGATCCGGTGTTCCGAGCAATGGAGGCAGATTTGTTCAACCTTTACCCGTCTGTTGGTGAGGTTAATGGTGACCGTAGCAACTTCAACTACGGCATGGTCACCGGCATAGCGCCACAGTACGGGGCGTGTATGACGCGGGTTGACTTTAAAGAGCGTGCCGCCGAACCACGAAACGAGGCCAAAGGCATCGTGGCACGGGCGACGTTTTACATGTTCGACCGGTATGGGCTTTCCATGTCACGACAACAGCAGCAGCTGCTTACGGCGTGGGATCGAAAGTACCCCGTAACCACCTGGGAAAAGGAGTGGAACACCCGAACCGCCAAGGTCATGGGCCACCCGAATCCGTTCATCACCGGCGATCGTTCTTGGGGTGTTGGACACAAACCGACCCGCGAGGGACTCGTTAGCGCGATTCCTGCGCGTGCGACAGCAATGCCTTCTAAGAAGGCCGATGTGGGTGTAGTCATCGGCAACCGCAACAGTAGGATTTACCACCTGCCCGAGGGCTGTCCTAGCTACGATAAGGTATCTCCAAAAAACCAAGTACCGTTCGCTACCGAAGCAAAAGCTGTTGCTGGCGGTTATCGGAAAGCAGGCAACTGTCGCTAGTCGGACTATGCCAATCGGCACGTCGCGTTAGCGTGCCGTTAGTAGATTCCGCAATATGCATGAAAACGCTATGTACACATTTTCATGCAACATAGCGGCTCAGTTGGTTTGTTTGGTGCCCTAACCCCAAATGACTTAACCTATGTGAGCCGCTAAAGCACTAGCTTCGACGTAATAAACGCTCTAGCACGGACGCTACATCTGATAATACTTTGCGTTTTGCATTCCCAGCATCGTGAATGCAAAGCGAATGTTTTCCTCTGTAAGCTCTCGATCACGCAAGTGCCGAACTTTCAGGCCAAGGTAATTGGCCCAGAATACGCCTTGCTTGAACTGCAGCCACCGATTGGTCTTGGCCATGGCTTCCAGATACTGGTTCATGAGCAAGTACTGGTGATCACCGGCACTGTACCGACCAAACTGGAACGCTGCGACGTAGTGCTCCGCTGCTTCGTTAAAGTGATCGGAGTTGTAATGAACCACAGCGCGTAGCCAATGAAGCACCCAAGGCACCCGTTCGGCCACGCCAGCATTTTTCATCCGTACCTCAAGCTCATCAATCGCCGATTGCGTAGTTGTGCCGCACCGACGCATAGCACTAGCTTCCCCCATCAGCTCATCGAAGCCGCTAGGCTTATCCAATACCCAACGACTAGTGATGTCCTGATCTATACGCGCGGCGAAGGGGCCCAACTGTTTCTCGACCCAGTCGATGCACAGTGGGTTGTAGGAGCCATCGGAGCCTCGGTTGGATTGTATGAATGCATTGGCCTCATCGCATTGGCTCAAATATGCGCTCATTTCACGCAGTGCGTAGTGACTACGAGTTTTCGCTGGGCCTAGCTGAGGGATGGGCGCGTGCTCCGCAAGACGATCCGCTTTCGCCTGCGCGATCTCTATATGGGGCGCCAGCCAGTTGGAGTACAGCTTTAGCTGATGGCATATATCGAGCAGGTAAGCACGACCGTACGTGGACTCGATGCTGTGAGCCACATAGGTCGCTATGCGAGCCACAGACACACTAGTGATAATTGCTTGGCGCAGCTCCGGCGCTATCGGGTTGCCTGAACGATCTAAAGCCTCGAAGCTCTGCACGAGGTTCCGGTATAGGGCGGGTAAGCTCGGAGGCTTGGCCTTGCCGAGCAATTTCCACCGTCGGCACGTGTCCAGGTTTCGCGCTAGCTGTCCGGACGGGTCGGCCAACCCAGTAGGCCGATGGAACTGGGCCTGGGATAATCCGCAGATATTGTAGGCCCACCGCAGCGCATTGTGCAGGGGGGAAACCAGTTCGCCCTCCTCCTCTTGCGGTAGGAACCAGAACTGCTGTGTGGGTCGCGGTTGCTGATTATTAGCGGCTGAAGTGGCAAGCGCTTGCAACTGCCAAGATACTACACAGCTTCTGACTGCAAATGTGGTTAGCAAATAACGCACTGTTGCCTGCTTGCTCATAAATGTACTGAACTGCTTGAGCGTATTGCGGTATGGCTGATACAGGTCATTGAAGAGTTCAGCGAGTTGCGCCCGCATGACCGGGCAGGTCACGTAGATACCAAGTTCCTCTGTGTAAAGCTTGAGCAACGATTCAAGCTGAGGCTGAAGCGCACCGCTTTCTTCAGCCAGTCGATTGAGCTGCTTGTTCAGTGTCTTGATGTTCATATCATGAAACGAGCTGCCTTCAACCGCAGGCAAATCTTTGCCGCTGGACAGACCCGTAGCATCGAAAACAAATTTAATCGCCTCGCCCAGCGTCGGGTAGGTGTACTGGCGTTGCATTACGGGCTCCATAAAAGCGTCCCTGCTTATCCAAGTTTATCTCTGATTAGGATTCAGTTGCTTGCCGCGATTTCCGTTAACTTTCGAGTTAGCCTGGTTGCTACCACTTGTGCCCTGATTGCGGTTGAGCTGGTTGGAGTGATGATTGTTCTGCTGCTGGGTCTTGTTTCTGACTGACATATTGCGTTCCTCTGTTGGTTGGTGGAAGCAAGGTTAGTCAGAGTTAACCAAGTACTCTAGCGGATTGTTGGCGACGAGTTTTCTTTTTGACCAGAGCCGTTTCTACCTAGCGCTATACACAGGGTCTACCTGCCCGTGATATGCGCAAATGCTCGAAACGGTTGCACGAAGAGCGACGCCTCCATGGCAACGGCCGGGCGATTCCTGCGTGAATGCGCTGCAGCTGGTGGATACAGATCTGCCCCTCAAGCCTGGGCGAGATGAGCTAAAAGGCTGAGTTTAGTTTAGGGGACGCTTTGACTAATGCAGCGCCGATCTCAAGTCCTGCAAGCCCAAAGAATACGGGCGGATTGGGGCACCTTAACCTAACCTAAGGTGAACAAAAAGTTAAAGCATTTGGGAAAACAAATATTTTAGCTGATTGACTAAAGAGACTGATAGCCGTGGCCAGTTGGTCAGCGAGTTAGAAAGTAAGCCAGCCCCCCTTTCTGTTTTATGAGAAGACTCTTAGTCTAACCACCGCAAAATCTGCTCATCTCTTGATTCGACACCAAAAGCACTCTTCCGATAGCCTAAGACCGACTTCATGTCCTCTTCATATCTTACATTCACCCCGAGGAAGAACGGTAGCAATCCTCTTTTCAAGTCTAGTGAAAGCGGTTTGAATAAATTGACATACCAAATAAACTCTTTTTCATTACCAAATGACGCTGCTAAGTAGCCAAGCTCTTTTATCGAATCGGGCAGCCAGTAATATTCCCGCTCAGCGTAGCCTTTAATTCTCAATAACTCATTATCGCTTATTATTCCAAAAACCCATCCAACCAACAAAATTGCGACAAGACGTATATAGGGAATGGCTTCTTCCACTCCTAGCAGCATGCGAGATTTTTTACTATAGGTGCGGTGATAAATTTTATCAGGTATCTCTGTCACCAATTGGCGCGCAATACCCCCGAGCCACCTTTCTGTGCGTACAGACAAAAATGTAGAAAGTAAAATATTACTGCATTGCAATACATGTTTTGAACTTACCTGACAACCAGAGCGAGGAACATAAACACTTTGGTTGCGCCTGGCAGAACAAATGAAATGCTGCACTCGGCATGCATAATTGTCTCGCAGAGGGAGTATGGGCTGATGATGTTTGTTAGCAGCTCCACGGTAACTACTATCTAGTAAGCTATTTTCTTCATTGGCAAAAGCTCGCCATGGCTTGTGTGCATCCGTATGACTTTCATCATTCAATATTGATAATAGCCTCCCGTGCAACAAACAGCACGGACAATCGACATAACACCACTCCTTTCGCCAATAAGGAAATCCAAACAATTTTACATCTGAATCAATGCATTCAGCGCAATATGCGTATCTAAACCAATACGATAGTGCAATCGTGTCGCAGGGCAATGAAAAAAATGGAATCGCACAGCGTAAGTCTATACCTATGCTACTACACAGCGTGGCGAAAGGAGCAGCCTCAAGATCGAAATCTACGTCGATACTAAGATCTCCTACACGCCAACTTCCAACGTAGTCATTGATATCACTCAATGTAACAGCTGGACAATTTTTATTAACTGCAGACCGGTACATCCATGAGACAAATGTTTCACCGCAATGAGCCCTCGGCAATGTCTTTATCTTCATGAGTCAGCCTAACGCGGTTCCGTACATCCAGCGCATAGACCTTCCTGTCTTAAGCAAATCAACGGTAATACGTTCTTCGCCAGATTTCACCGCTTGAATTGCTCCAAACCGGACGATGTCAAGTAACGAGGCTGTATTCCCCTTCGATTCAGAGAGCAGATATTTTACGATATCTTTCTGATAAAGACCTGAAGGTTTCTTTAGTGGCAAATTCTCTTCTATAGCAGCCAAAAAACTACGAAACACTTCGTTTTCCTCCCAGCTCTGCAGATGAATGAAATCGAAACGCCTAAACAGCTGGTCGTCAATCTTCAGCGCATTAACTGCCAGTGGAGTCCCCAAAGCTATAATCGTTAGCATAAAGGGCTCACCCGTTAGCCCTTTGAGAAATGAAAGATTTTTTGTTTGATCCGACTTCTGCACCAACATCGCATCATGAAATTCATCAATGATTAGTGCCCGGACACCCGTAATTCGGATGTATTTTTCTAGCTCTCCCGGATACCCTTGTCTAGCCGACCTTCCAGGTACAGTTGGTGCTCCCAATGCAGACACAACGGATTCTTTGAACTTTAACCCATCGCTCCTTTCGACGCAGGACATGAAAGCGATTTTCATGTTCCAATCCTTACTTACATCCTTTATATGATTTGCTAAGCTGGATTTCCCCGAGCCTGAATCACCTGAAACCATAAGACAAGGGGCCTGTACCCTGCCACGTGCAGCAATCATATTCCTGATAATAAGTATAATGCTTTCTGCTTGGGGGTAACTTACCCAAAAATGTTTCAAAATTCTATCGATGCGATCTTGGTCAGATAGACTAAACATCCATCTTTTAGTCTCCTTCACATGATCAACATTCATTTAATCTTCACTCCTAAATGGTGCCGGCTTTTTGCTATAATTAATTAAAGGTGATCCTTCTGCAGTGTTTTCAATTCGAGAAGGAAACATCGAATTTGTGTAATCAACATACTCCTTGACTGCGGCTCTTGACTTTCTTGTCCTCTTTGTTTTTCTCAAGGCATCAACTACCAGGCTGTTATTGGCTTTCCTTATCCCTGCTGTGCGCTCTTCAGACAACCAAGTTGGTTGATTTGTCACTCCAGCCATTGTTTCAGCGTAATACTCTTCATATGTACGGTCGTCTGTCGTGACATCAGAGTACGGAACTTCAATATAAGAGCCGTCTAGCATTACCCATATTTTTTTAAGTGAGTAAGGATCGAACTTTAGCGAGACGTCCTTTAGCCCTATATATGATCGCAGTGCAGGGCTAAAGTAGTATTTACCTTTAAAAACAATACCTTTAGGTGTAATGCATCTTGTTTCCTCTGGCATAAAGTCAAGCCGGAAACTAAATATTTCGCCGCTTGTGTAGATTTTGTGATCTTGTTCTTTTGTATTCTCTAACCACGCATCTATAGGGCTTTTCTTTAAAGCCGAATGCCTGGTTCCGTTATATATAACAACCTGGCGCGCAAACCAGTTACAAAACTCCTTCAAGGTCAGCGCAGAGCTTTTCTCACTATTGTATCCTTTGCGCTGTTTAACGTTAGAAAAAGTAGTTCCTGGCAACAGGTGCACCTGTCCAATCATGAGAGTGCCAATCAGTCTTTCTATGTGCCCTCCATAGTGCTTTTTACCTATAGGGCGCCAAACCAACTTAATTTTGTGTTTAGAGCAAGCCTTCTGGAAGCCTAACGTCTTAAACTCAGCCGCATTATCTAAATGTAAAGCCTCCGGCTTTCCATAAAATTTATTCTCTATATCTCCGCAGCCAATTGATTTCATCAAATCATGCTTCGGCATTAATGAAAAGCTGAGTGCAGAAGCAACAGACACGCTTGAGGGGCTATGAAGAGCAATGTAGTAACCTACAATCACACGAGTATGCACATCCATCACCAAGGTTAACCAAGGTCTGCCCAGTGGGGTTCGGCTGCTTTCGTCGCAGATGATGAGATCTACTAAAGTGTGATCCATTTGAAACACTTCTAGCGCCCTTTTAGTTACCAACTTATAAGGCTTAGCCCCGAATTTTTCTGCGGCTGCCTCGGCTCCATTCTTTAAGCGATAACGTATATTTTCAGGTACTTCTTTAATTCTTTTCACTACTGCAGTTCGGCTAGGTGTATTCACCCCATGCTCAGCACATAGATCCTTTACCGCACGATATACCACCGCGTACGATGCAGCCCTCCCTTTGTATTTCATAGATATTGCATTTCTTATTATCTCCTCCTGTTCTTTAGAAAGTATTTTTGTGCCAATTTTCCTGCCGCGTATGTCTCTGATTAGGGCGACAGATCCATGAGCGCCAGCTGATTTATTTAATATTTTATAGAAGGTTGTTTTTTGGCATCCGAGCATTTTGCACGCGGTTGGAAGTTTAATTTTTTTGGCGCGATACAAGGATGTGACGTACTGCTTCACTTCTGATAACTCGATCTCTTCGAAAGAAGCCGCGTTACGTTTTTTAGCAAAAAATATATACTCCTCATCTTCCCAATCTTCGCCGGGAGCTTCAGCAAGAAATTTAAGCTCTTTATTTTCAGCAATGACTTCCACTGAGTCGATCAGCATTCTAATTCGACTGCAATCATTAGGAAGTACCACCAGAACCTTTGCTGGCGAATCCTGATAGCTCACAATATTTCCGGAGCTAAATTTGGCTTGAGCAAGATTCATTGAGGCATCCATTAGGCGCATCGATTAATGGAAGTTTTAGTTCATATTGGAACATTGCGCAAGAAAAATCATAAACCTATGAAATACAAGCACTTGTCATCGATTTTTATTGCCGGCTAGATTACCAAGCGGAGAGCAACAACCGTTGTTAGGGGTATACTAGAAGTATACTCCTATTAACGTTGATCATTCTTTTAGGGGTATGCTGGGCGCATACCCCTAAAACCTTGCATTAGGTTTTCCAGGGTATTATTACCGCATACTCATAATGAGTTTGGTCGTCTCCCCATATTTCGGTAGCGCCCAGCTCTAGAGTCCAATCCCAGCAACCAAGAGATTGAAAATGAAGAAAAGCGCTTCAGGATAAGAGCAAATCGTTGGGCGGTTGCAGGAGCTGAGTGCAACACGGTTATTGAATTGAAACCGGAGCATCATGCCGCATTGCCATGGCATTTTGCATGACCTCTCCCATCACCTCGATGGGGCATTTGAAGTCGAAGCGCTTGCGCGGTCGCATGTTCAGTTGCAGCGCAATGGCGTCCAGCTCCTCCTGGCTATGTACCGACAGGTCTGTGCCCTTGGGCAAGTACTGGCGAATCAGGCCGTTGATGTTTTCGTTGCTGCCGCGCTGCCAGGGGCTGTGCGGGTCGCAGAAGTAGATCGCCACGCCGGTTCTTTGGGTGATCTCGGCGTGTCGCGCCATCTCCCGGCCCTGGTCGTAAGTCATGCTCTTGCGCATCTCCAGCGGCATGCTATTGAGCGCGGCGCTGAAGCCTTCCAGCGCCGAAGTCGCCGTCGCGTCGTTCATCTTCACCAACATCAGGTAGCCACTGGTGCGTTCCACCAGCGTACCGACGGACGAGGCGTTGGCCTTACCCTTGATGAGGTCGCCTTCCCAATGCCCCGGCATCAGCCTGTCTTCAATCTCCGGCGGGCGCACATGAATACTGACCATCTCGGGGATCTGGCCGCGCCGATCCACGCCACCAGAGCGCGGCCGGCGCGTCGTCTTGCCTTGGCGCAGACAGATGATCAGCTCCTTACGCAGCTCACCCACTGGCAGGGCATAGATCGCGTTGTAGATCGTCTCGCGACAGACGTAGGCATCTCGCAGGTTGGGTATGTTCATGCTGCGCAGCTTGCCGGCAATCTGCTCGGGAGACAAACGCTCACGCAGCATATGGGTCACCAGTTCGAAGCGCTCGCTACCCGGCAACAGTTTTCGCATCGGTCGACAAACCTGGCGGCGGGCCTGCATTTGCTGCTGGGCCAGGCGGGCCGAGTAGCCACCGCAAGCACCTCGGTTACGGCGCAGCTCACGGCTGATGGTCGAAGGGGATCGGTTGATCAAGCAGGCAATCCTGCGCAGGCTGAAGCCTTGGGTACGACCGATTTGAATGGTGGTGCGCTCTTCAACGCTGAGTTCGGTATAAGACATAGGGGCAGCACCGTACCGGAAAGGTCAGGTGTTGCACTCAGTTTTTGCCGCCGCCTTGGATTCCCGTACGAAGCTGGAGCCGGGCTCCGGTAAGCGTCCGTGCCGCAAGCACGGCTTCTAGGCGGTCAACTATTGCCACTGGCATAGCGAGTTCGGCGGTATGAACGTGTCGGACGCTAAGCATCTCAAGGATCTGAGGGCGATGAATGCGCAGCTAACCAATGCTACGTTTGAGAAAATGGAATCACTAAAGCCACTGCAAAAAAGTGGTGACTGCACTGGCAAAATGCGAGCTGGCAGTACATGGCCAGCGCGGTCTGCGTGAACGTCAAAAAAGCTGCGAATAACCGTATAAGCGCCATGGCTTTGCGCTAACAGCCCAGACAGGTTCCCAGACACGCGTTGCGAGCGCATCGTACCGCCGGCCCATTGGCGTCGCCGCCTACGGCGCCGGCATGATTTATTTGAAACTGAGCAGGCCAGCTAGCAGCTTTGTCACAAGCGCGTCGAGCGTCTGTCCGCCGAAGTGCGGCTGCAGACGAAGAGCCTTCGCGACTCCAATTTGGAAACGCCTAACTTTTAAAAACTGGAAAAACGTTCAGGATTCATAAAACTTCCCTTTTTTAAGCACTAAAAATCCATAGGCCATTGATCTATATGAACATTCTTGGCTTTCCGTCTTTTATCCGTTACTCACAGAAATTCGCTGGGTTTGAGTCCGGTCTGCTTGCGAAAGAAACGGCTGAAGTATGCGGCGTCGTCGAAGCCAAGGTCTCGGGCGATCTGTTGGATGTCGAGCGCGGTGTACGCCAGCTGCCGTTGTGCTTCGCGAACGACTCGCTCGTTGATGATCGCGGTCGGTGATTCACCCAGGCCTTCGCGGCAGGCTCGGCCCAGTGTGACTGGAGTGATTCCCAGCGCTTCGGCGTACAGACCAAGCGGCCAATGCTGTTTGAAATGCGCGTCGACCAACTCGCGAAACTGCCTCAGCAGCTGGGAACGCCTGCCATTGGCTGGCCGAGGGATCGGCACCGGCTGTTCCAGTCGAACGACATGTACGAGTAACGCGAGCAACAACGCGTGCCCGGCCGCGACATTGCCGCTCTCCTGGCTGTGCGCTTCCGCCTGGATCAGCTGGATCAGAGGCCAAATCGGCTCTTCGCCATTCGCATCCCACGGCAGCGGCACTACGGCCGGACGTTGCATCAAGGCCAGCAAGTCACTGGACAGAATTCGCGCCATCGACTCCAGCGGTCGCTGTGCTGCCGTGATGACCGGCCCGTCAGTTTCGGGGCTGTAGCGAAAGGCATGCACGGTGCGCTGCGGCAGCAGGATCAGGCACGGCGCACGGAAGCCCATGCGGCTGTTTTCCAGCGAAACTTCGCCCTCGCCACTACGTACATAGACGATTTGCAGTAGCGAGTCATGCTGATGCGGTTTGATTTCGCGCTGATGCATGTCGCCGCGCTCGTTGATCCATTCCAGATGCAACAGGTCCTGCCATGCGGGCAATGCTGCCTGGCCATACAAGGCATAGTTGGGAATGCGTTTGCTCATGATTTCCTGTCGTCGTGCCGCTATTCGGTGCGAAAAAATGTACTGTTTGTCCTAATGGTTGTTCAGTTTGTCATGCGCCTTTGACGTTAAATGTAACCATCTGTGTTGCAGCGTGACGGCCGCGCCCTATCCCGCCTCTGGCCCACGCCTCCAAAAAACGAACGCTATGAATATGCCAACCTGGCGCGAATGGCTGTTTTCGGCCAAGGCGCTGATTGCCGCCTTGCTTGCGCTGTACATCGCACTGGCGATACCACTGGAAAACCCTTACTGGGCGATGGCCTCGGTTTACGTCGTGTCGCATCCGTTGTCAGGGGCGACACGTTCGAAGGCGATCTATCGCGCGCTGGGCACGCTGCTCGGCGCAGCTGCATCGGTCGTGCTTCTGCCGACGTTCGCTCAACAACCGGTGATGCTGAGCCTGGCGATCTCGCTATGGATCGGCGCCCTGCTCTTTCTCTCGTTGCTGGACCGCTCGCCACGTAGCTACATCTTTCTACTCGCCGCCTATACGGTGCCGCTGATCAGTCTCGCCGAGGTCAATCACCCATCGACCATCTTCGATGTGGCCCTGGCGCGCTCCGAGGAGATTCTGCTCGGTATCGTCTGCGCCAGCGTGGTGAACGCCGTGCTGTTTCCCAACCGTATCGCGCCGACCCTCGCGGCGAAAATGCACCTGCTGCTGCGCGACGGGCGCGGCGCCGTCAGCCGGATGCTCAATACCCAGCACCTGGGCGAGGCCGACCAACGTGCGCTGAATGCGCTGCTGGTGGATGTGATGGGGTTGGACGCAATGATCAGCCACCTGAGCTACGACAGCAGCAGCCATCTCTCGACCATCCACGCTCGCGAATTCCGCGCGCGCATGGCGATGTTGATGCCGCAGCTGATTTCCACCGCGGATTCGCTGCACCGGCTTCAGGCCGAGCTACAGGGCTTGTTGCCGGAGCTGGTGGATTACCTGCAGGAGGTGGATCGCTGGATCCAGTCCGATGCCGAGGTCGGGCACGGCGAGCATTTGCGCGAACGCAGCCTGCAGCTGGCGGCCTGGCTGGGCGACAGCCACCCGGCGCATGCCCTGGCGATCGACAGTGGCCTGCGCCAGCTGCGCGCGTTGATCGACCTGTGGCAGGACTGCCTCGACCTCTACCAGCAGTTTCATGAGGGCCATCCCGAGGCGGCATCGGCACTGCGCTATCACGTACAGCAACTGGTGGGCGGGCCACGCCACTATGACTACGGCCTGCTGGCATTCACCGCGGCTTCGGTAGCACTGTCGGTGTTCTGCCTGAGCATGCTGTGGTTCGTTTCCGGTTGGGAGCACGGCTATAGCGGCGTGTTCATCGCCGCGGTGGCAGGCTGTTTCTTCGCCAGTCAGGACAATCCGGCGCCGTTCATCAAGTCGTTTCTGGTCGCCACGCTGATCTCCTCCACGGCTGCCGGCATCTTCCTCTTCGCGTTGATGCCCAACGTGCACGATTTCGGCAGCCTGGCCATTCTGCTCGCCGTGCCGCTGCTGTTGCTTGGCACCCTCGCCGGTCGGCCGCAACACGCCGGGACGGTGATCGTGATTGCGGTGCAGACGATCTCCAACATCACGCTTCAGGACAGTTACCATGCCGATTTCCAGCTGTTCGCCGACATCGCGCTGTCCACTGCGCTGGGCGTGCTCTTCGCCTTCGTCTGGGCCCGCCTGACCCGGCCGTTCGGCACGCTCTGGGCTGCGCGGCGATTGGTGCGGCACGGCTGGCTGAGCCTGGCGGCGCTGGCAGACATGCAGCGCTCGCGCAACGAAGCCGATGATGCCTCGAGTTTCATCGACCGTATCGCCCAGCTGTTGCCCCGCCTGGCTCAGCTGGATGATGACCGCCTGGCGCTGAACGACGCCACGCGCGAGCTGCGCGTCGGCTTTCGCCTGCTCGAACTGCGCGAACTGCGGCCGACGCCAGCCATCCAGCAGAATCTGCAGCCTGTACTGGGCATGATTCGCGCGTATTTCCTTGCCTGCGCTGCCGCGCGTAGCCAATTGCCGGCGCCGGAGCCCTTACGCGACGCGCTCGAGGCCGCATTGCTCGCTCTGCAGCGTGACGCTTCGCCCAGCGCACACCAGGCGGCGCAAGCCGTGCACGGCTTACGCCTGGCGCTTTTCGCCGATGCATCGGCCAGCGTGCGTGCGCACCGGGAAGGTCCGTCACCCGCAGCTGGCCCCTCTTCCGCTGGAGCGTACGCATGACCGGTCACCTCGATGTGTACGGCGTCTATGTGCCGGTCCTGCTGGTTGCCATGCTGGCGGCCTACGGCGTCAAAAGCCTGCTCGCCACCGTGCTGCAGCGTACCGGCTTCTACCGCTGGGTCTGGCATCCGCCGCTGTTCAACCTCGCCCTGTACATCATCGTGCTCGGGGCCCTGTTCAATCTCCTACCCCGGATGTGAATCGTGAAGAAATGGATACCCGCCGCCGGCTCGGTGCTGCTGACCCTGCTGGCGGTCACCATCGCCGTCGTCGTCAGCCTGCACCTGTGGGACTACTACATGGAGGCACCCTGGACCCGCGACGGCCATGTGCACGCCGACATCATTCAGGTCGCACCGGATGTTTCCGGGCTGGTGACCGAACTGCACGTGCGCGACAACCAGAAGGTCAGCCGCGGCCAGGTGCTGTTCGTGATCGATCGGGCGCGCTTCGAACTGGCGGTCGACGAAGCCCGAGCCGCGGTGCTCGAACGCCGCGCGCAGCTGGATCAGGCGCAACGCGAAGCCAAGCGCAATCGGGTGCTGAAAGACCTGATCGCCGCAGAAACCGTCGAGATTGGCGACACCCAGGTCAAGCGCGCCGCTGCCGCCCTGGCCACGGCCGAGGCCGCCCTCGGCGTGGCGCGTCTGGATCTCGAACGCACCACCGTGCTCAGTCCGGTGGATGGCTATCTCGGCGACCAGACGATGCGCGTGGGCGATTACGTGAAAACCGGTACGCCGGTGCTGTCGATCGTCGATACCGACTCACTGCGTGTCGAAGGCTACTTCGAAGAAACCAAGCTGCACGCCATCGAGATCGGGCAGCCGGTGGACATCCACATCATGGGCGAAGCGCAGCATCTGCACGGCCATGTGCAGAGCATCGCCGCGGGCATCGAGGATCGCGACCGTGTGCGCGGCAACTCGCTGCTGCCCAATATCGACCCGAGCTTCACCTGGGTGCGCCTGGCGCAGCGAATTCCGGTTCGCGTGGTGCTGGACGACGCCCAACAGAGCGACATCCGCCTGGTGGTCGGCCGTACCGCGACGCTGTCCGTGCTGCCGTGGTCGCGCGACACATCGGCGACGGTCAAACAATGAGTCGCGCGGCATACGCACTGCCGTTCGCGCTGACTGCGCTGCTTGCCGCCTGCAGCGCGGTGGGCCCGGACTACCGCGTGCCGGACGAAGCCGTGGCCTTGCAGGCGGCTGCGCAGAAGCCCTTCGATCTGGCCGGCAACGAGCGGGTCGAACAGGCGCCTCTGCCGGATGACTGGTGGAAGCTTTATGACGACTCGACGCTCGATCAGCTGGTGAGTGAAGCCCTGATCGGCAATGCCGACGTGCGCCAGGCCTATCACAACCTGCGTCGCGCCTATGAAGGCTTCCAGATGGCGCACCACGCGCAGGAGGTCGTGGTCGGCGGCAACGGCTCGGTTGCACGCGGCCAGCTGTCCAGCGAAGCACTGGCCCTGGAGGAAAAAATCCCCGTGATGATCCTCGCCGACGCCGGCCTCAGCGTGGGTTACCAGCTCGATCTGTTCGGTCAGCTGCATCGCGCCGCGGAAGCAGCCGGAGCCGATGCCGACGCCAGTGCCGCATTGCTCGATACGGCCCGCATAACCGCAGTGGCCGGGGTGGTACACAGCTATATGTCGGCCTGTCATGCCAGCGAAGAGCTGACGATTGCGCAGCATTCACTGGCAATTCAGCAGCGACAGCTGGATGTCGCCGAGCGCCTGTTCGAGGGTGGCCGGGGCAACGAAGTCGATGTGTCCCGCGCCCACGCCCAGCTGGAGGCTCTGCGTGCCGAGCTGCCGCCGTTCGAAGCGAAGAAGGCGGCCGCGTTGTATCAGCTCGCCGCCCTGCTCGGCCGAACGCCGGGAGACCTTCCCGCGGCGGTTAACGCCTGCAGTCACGCGCCACAGCTGCGCCAGGCGATCCCGGTAGGTGATGGCACCGCCCTGCTCAAGCGCCGCCCGGACGTCCGAGCGGCCGAGCGCGCCCTCGCCTCTGCTACGGCACAGATCGGCGTCGCCACGGCGATGATGTATCCGCAGGTCAGTCTCGGCGCTTCGGCCGGTTACACCGGAGTGCTCGAACACCTCGGTGATCCGGTGACCCGCCGCTGGGAATTCGGCCCATCGATCAGCTGGCATTTCCCGACCCAGGTCGATCGCGCGCGCATTCGCGCCAGCGAAGCCGGAGCCGCTGCCGCCCTCGCCCGCTTCGACGGGGTTGTGCTCGACGCCTTGCGCGAGACCCAAACCTTGCTCACGCGCTACGCCCACGACCTGCATCGTGACCAGGCGCTGCACGAAGCACGCGATGCCGCGCGAAACGCCGCGGACCATACGCGCCGGCTGTATCAGGAAGGACGACTGGCCTATCTCGACAGCCTTGACGCCGAGCGCACCCTGGCGACCGCCGAAGCCGCTCTGGCGGCATCCCAGGCCCAGCTGTCGCAGGATCAGGTGAACCTGTTCCTTGCGCTGGGCGGCGGTTGGCAAGGCACGCAAACGGCATCGGCGCGGGTTGAAAGCCCATCGCCGGCCGTGCCCGGCCAATAACCCACAGAGGCCGTAGTCGATGGACATGCTGCAAGCGATGCGGGTATTCGTCCGGGTGGTCGATACCGGCAGCTTCACCGCCGCGGCGAAGCTGGCCGACACATCCACCGCGCAGGTTTCCCGGCTGGTGGCGGAGTTGGAGAATCACCTCCACGCGCGCCTGCTCAACCGCACCACGCGGCGTCTGGCGCTGACCGAGGTTGGCGCACGTTTTCTCGAGCGATCGCGCGAGATTCTGGCGCAGCTGGACCAGGCACAGGCGGAAGCCTGCGGAGCCCATCTGACCCCGCGCGGGCGCCTGCGCGTGCACTCGACGACGGGTCTGGGCATCCAGCTGCTGGCGGGTCTGGCTGGAAGATACGGTGAGCGCTACCCCGAAGTCAGCCTCGACCTGACCCTTTCGCAACACCAGCCCGACCTGCTGGAAGCCGGACTCGATGTCATCATCACGCTCTCCCGCGAGCTGCCGGATTCGGAACTGATCGCCCAGCGATTGGGAACGGTGGGCAATGTGCTCTGCGCGGCACCCGCTTATCTCGAACAACATGGCGTACCGCGGCAGCCGCGCGACCTGCATCAGCACCGCTGTCTGCGCCTGGCGGACCCAGGCTTCGCGGATGAATGGCGCTTCGTCGCAGACGGTGTCGAGGACGTGATTCGCCCTGGCGAAGCGTTCAAGGTCAACGTTGCTGAAGCCATGGCCAGCGCAGCAGAAGCCGGCATGGGCATCTGTCTGCTGCCCGACTATGTCGCGGCTCCGGCCCTGCAGCGCGGTGCCCTGCTGCGCCTGTTGCCCCGCCATCGCCTGCAGGAAAGGCAGATCCATGCGCTCTACCCGTCCCGGCGTTTTCTCGATGCGAAGATCAAGACCTGGGTCGACTTTCTCGCGCTGGAGCTGCCACGCGCATTCGCCGACTACCACCGCATCATTCAGGACCCGGCACATTGGGCCTGATCGATTGTTGCGTGGCGGGTAAAGGTGCTTCACTGCTGGCGCGGTTTTTCCCCTCCTGGTCGCCCACTAAAATTGGCGGGTGGCTACGGACGCTAACGCCCGTCCGCTCCTTCGTCGGTCGAGCGCTCCTTCGATCGGTCGTCCTGCCACCTTTTGGCTGCTTTCCCTCGTGGCAGCCTCGTTTATTTTCCGACGTCTGCCATTTGGCAGGCGCTGTACGCAAGAAATGCCTGCCTTCGCCCCGTCGACCCGCAGGCGCTCTGGAGGTTACCTGTGAACAAACTGATCTGGATTGCCGGCCTGGTACTCAGTGCGCAGCTGGCGTATGCCGCCGATGAACCCAAGGCCTATCAATATGGCGACAAGCTGGACATCGCCAAGGTTATTTCGCTAGACGTGCCTGCCGGCGGCTGCGAAGTCGTGACGGCCCGGATGATCTATGTGGATTCCAAGGGCGAAACCCACGAAACCACGTACCTGCGCCAAGGTCCGAACTGTCACGATTTCTAGGTCCCTCGCGGGCGGGTCTGGTAAGCCAATGACGGCGCGTCGCAGCGCTGGCTCATGGGCGGCCAGGTGCACGCCGGTATTCGGCAAGCGGTTTCTGAAAGAGGCCGAACGGTGTCGGCTGTTTTGCTGTCCGAGCCCCAGGCGCTCATTACATTCAGGACCGCATGACCATTTCGCTTTCAACCTGCGGCACGGCGTACCGCCCTGCCGCTACCCGACTCGTTCCCGGCAACACCCGCTCACTCCTGGCGGCAATCGCCGCAGCGGCGTTGCTCGGTCTTGCCGGTTGTGGCTCCCAGCAGCCCGAGCCCCCGGCGCCCAGGCCGGAAGAGGTCCGCGCCAAGATCGCTCGCCTGATCCCGGCCGACATCCCCGATCGCCAGGGTTGGGCTCAGGACATCTACACGGCCTTCGATGCGCTGGATATCCCGCCGAACGATGAGAACATCTGCTCGGTACTGGCCGTGACGGTGCAGGAATCGACGTTCCAGGCGACCCCGCCCGTGCCCGGCCTGGCGAAGATCGCGCGAGAGGAAATCTACCGGCGTGCCGGCCGCCTGCACGTGCCGCGGTTCGTGGTCGATGCGGCGCTGGACGTGAAGTCGCCCAACGGCAAGACCTATAGCCAGCGTATCGCCGCCGTGCGTACCGAAGCGCAGTTGAGTGCGATCTTCGATGACTTTCTCGGCATCATGCCGCTCGGCAAGCAGTTGTTCGGCACGCTCAACCCGGTCAAGACCGGCGGCCCGATGCAGGTCAGCGTCGCCTTTGCCGAGGACCGCCGATGGACCTACCCCTATGAACGGGAAGGCACGATCCGCGACGAAGTCTTCACGCGCCGTGGTGGCATGTATTTCGGCATCGCCCACCTGCTCGACTATCCGACCAGCTATCGCGAACCGCTGTACCGCTTCGCCGACTTCAATGCCGGCTGGTACGCCAGTCGCAACGCCGCGTTTCAGGCCGCAGTCAGCCGTGCCAGTGGCATCAAGCTGGCCCTCGACGGCGATCTGATCATTCACGGCAGCAGCAAGGCCGGTCAGACCGAGCGTGCGGTTCGCGCGCTCGCGGGCAAGCTGGACATGAGCGAGACGGCGATTCGCAACGCACTCGAGCGCGGCGACAGCCACGGTTTCGAGGAAACCGACCTGTATGAAAAGGTCTTCGCCCTGGCCGAAAAGCGCGCGGGCAAACCCTTGCCTCGGGCGGTGCTGCCGGGAATCCGGCTGGAAAGCCCGAAGATCACCCGCAACCTGACCACCGCCTGGTTCGCCAACCGGGTCAATGACCGCCACCTTGCGTGCATGAAGCGCGCTCGCAACTAGCGAACGCATGCATGGCCGGCGACAACAACAGGGCATGCACGCTGGAATCGACACGGGCCAAGGCCGGAGCACGCGCCCGCGTCAGCACGGCTCAGCGTTGGGTGATCGACGTGCTGTTGCCAGTGCCGTTCTGGATGATGGTGGCACTCGGCGGCGGCGCGGCGAATTCCGTCAGCTGATTGAGCACGGCGACGTTGGCATCGCCGGTCTGGCTGATGGAAGCCGTGCCATAGGCGGCATCCTGCACCACATCGATCTCGTTGGCCGAACCGTTCTGAGCGATGTCGAGCACCGGACCATCGTAATCCTGGCTGATATTGACGCGGTTGTCGTTGCCCACCGAACTGCCGCGAATCGTTCCGGTGCGCGTGCCCTGCCTCGCCGTCAGCTCGTTGCCGATGCCGTTCTGGGTAAAGCTGAGGTTACTGAACCCCGCCCATTGCACCACTTGCGCACTGTTATCGCTGCCAAGCTGCCGCAAGTTGACCTCGCCCGTGTAATAACGGCTGCCCACCTGGGTAACCGCGGCTTCGTTGAAGGCGCCATCCTGTTCTACGGTGACCGCCCCGCCATAGGCGAACACGTTCTGGTCGATGGTTATCCGGTTGTTGCTGCCGAACTGCTGGGTAGTGGCAGTCGCCGCACCGTTCTGAGTGACTTCGGTGAGGTTGTCAGTGCCGAAGGTTCGGCTTTCCAGTCCGTTGGCATAGAACAGTTGCTCGACCCGATGAGTGTTGCGTGCGCCCTGCTGATGGATGGTCGCCTGGGAGCCGTTACCATCGGCCTGCACGACCTCGGCGAAATTCTCATCTCCTAGCTGCATGACCGCTGCCAAATGCCCGAAGTTGTAATCGCTGGCCTGATACACCGTCGCCTGGTTGGATGATCCGCTTTGGAGAATCTCCAGCTGAGTGGACTGGAGCGAGGTGTCGCCGCCGCCCTGCTCGACTCGCGAGAAGTTCGCATTCCCTTGCTGCAGCAAGATCGCCGAACTCGAGCCGCCACTCTGCTCAAGGATGATTTCGTTGTCGTTTCCGGTCTGGGTGGTTACAGCCTGTGCCAGCGCCAGCCCCGGCAGCGAGCCGAGCAGGAAGCAGGCGATAAGCGGTTTATGCGCGAACATGCGGGACACTCCTTTGAATATTGTTGTTGACCGACATCATGCTGGCCTTGTCGGGCGCCTCCCGCACCGTTGTCGCTCCCCTGAATGCGCCGATTGTTCGTCGGGTGACGCTACCCGGGTATCGCCCTAACGGTGTAGAGCAATCAGTGTTTAGACGGACGGCGACTTAAGCTGTCATGCCAAGACGCTCGCGCATCTGTGCGGTGATGGTCTGTCCGGTCCGCGTCATACCCGCCCAGGGATCATCGTCACCAAGCTCCTGCAGCCGCTCCAGCAGGTTGCGTACGGTCCAGAGGTTCGCACCCTTGAGATCCGCCAGTTCGTCGCGGTGGATGGGCACGGAAACCGGCAAGCCCTCACGGGCACGCACCGAATAAGGGGCAACGGTGCTGGCGCCACGGCTGTTGCGCAGGTAGTCGATGAAGATGCGCCCGACCCGGTTCTTCGGCCCGCTGACCGCCGAAAAATGTGACGGCAGCAGTTTTGCCAGGTATTTGGCGATGGCCTGACTGAATGCCTTCACTTCGCTCCAGCTGTGAACAGGGTCAAGCGGCACGACAATGTGGATGCCTTTGCCCCCGCTGGTCTTGAGGAACGAGGCCAGGCCGATCTCGTCCAGCAGCGTATGGGTCAGCTGAGTGGCTTCGAGCATGCTTTTCCAGGGCAGTGCCGGGTCCGGGTCGAGGTCGAGCACGAAGCGATCCGGGTGCTCCAGTTCGGGCTCTACCGCATTCCAGCAGTGCAACTCGATGGTGCCCATCTGCGCGGCGCCAACCAGCGCTTCGGCGCTGTCGATCACCAGTAACGCACCGTGCTTGGGGTCGAGCGCGGGGTCGAGCTGGGTGATGTGCGGGATGGCCAGTTTGTCGGCGTGCTTCTGGAAGAACAGCTCACCGCTGATGCCCTCCGGGGCGCGTACCAGCGCCAGCGGGCGCCCACGCAGCTGCGGCAAGGCCCAGGGCGCGATCTGCGCGTAGAAACGGGCCAGTTCGATCTTGGTGATGCCGCTGCTGGGGTCGATGACCCGCTCGGGACTGGAGATCTTGATCCGCCCGCTGCCGATAGGGTCGGTTTGCCGCTTCGCGGCTGTGCTGCTACGGGCGGCAGGCTTGGCTCGCTCATGGGTAATGGCATCGGCGGGCTTGTCCGAGCGCAGGCCATGGAACACCGAATGGCGGACCACGCCCTGGCGGGTCATCTGCGCGTAGGCGACCTCGCACATCAGTTCAGGCTTGAGCCATTGCGCGCCGCGTACATCGGCGGCAGGTGCCGCCCTGGCCAAAGGGCTTCTATCGGTTTCCAGCTTCTTCAACTGCTTGTGCAGAGTTTTCAGCGTGGCCTGATTGAAGCCGGTGCCGACCTTGCCTGCATAAAGCAGCTTTCCATCGTCGTCATGCAGCCCCAGCAACAATGCGCCGAACCCGGTGCGCGTGCCCTTGGGCTCGGTGTAGCCGACGATGATGAATTCCTGCCGATTGCTGCACTTGATCTTCACCCAGCTGCTGCTGCGCCTGGAGGTGTAGGTGCTACCCGCTCGCTTGCCGATCAGGCCCTCGAGCTTCATCTGGCAGGCACTTTCCAGAATGCTGTCCGGCTGCTCGGTGAAATCCTCGGAGAAACGCAGCAATTCGCTATCGCTGCCTTCCAGCACTTCACGCAACGCCGCGCGACGCTGTTCCAGCGGCACCTCGCGCAGGTCCATGCCGTTCAGATAGGGAGTGTCGAACAGGTAATAAAGAATGCTCCCGCTGCGACCGGCTTCGAAGGCATTCTGCAACGCCTGGAAGTCCGGAGTGCCCTCCTCGTTCGGTACCACCACTTCGCCGTCGAGCCAGCCTGATTCGAGCCCGAGTCCGGCAAGCGCGGCCGCTTGCTGTGGCATCTTCGCCGTCCAGTCATGGCCGTTGCGGGTGAACAGCGCGACCTTGCCGGCCTCGATACGGGCGAGTATGCGGTAGCCGTCGAACTTGATCTCGTAGCGCCAATCGCCGCTCGGCACGGCGTCCACCAGCGTCGCCAGCTGCGGCTTGAATTTCTCCGGCAATTTGGCCGGGACGGCGCCCTCCAGCTTCACCGCGTCGCGCTGTTTGCGTGACGCTCGCTTTTTTGCAGGCGCCTTGACTGGCTTGGCCGGCGCTTCCGCAACGCGGGCTTTGGCCGCTCCGCGTTTGCGCGGGACCAGCGTACGGTCGCTGAGCACGCTGTTCGGCTCGGCAGTGACGACGTCGTAGTCGTCCTCCTCGCGCGCGGCCTCGTCACGCGACTTGATCAGGAACCACTGCTCCTTCTTGCCATCCATGCGAGTGCGCACCAGATTCCAGCTGCCGGCGAGCTTTTCGCCCTCGAGGCCGAACTTGAGCTTGCCTTTGTGATAACCCTCCTGCGGATCACCCTGCGGTATCCACACGCCGCGATCCCAGACGATCACGTCACCCGCGCCGTAATGCCCGGCCGGAATGGAGCCCTCGAACGTGGCGTACTCCAGCGGATGATCCTCCACATGCACCGCCAACCGACGCACGCTCGGGTCCAGACTGGGACCCTTGGGGATCGCCCAGCTCTTCAGCGTGCCGTCCAGCTCCAGGCGAAAGTCGTAATGCAACCGCGTCGCGTCGTGCTTCTGGATGCAGTACTGCAGGCTCTGGACCTTGCGTGACTTGCCGCGTGCCTTACCCGTCGGCTCGGGCGTGGCGGCGAAATCGCGCATGCGCTGGTATTCGTCGAGCGCCATGGCTGACCTCCGGCGATGACGCGATTACTCGAGCTTGCCAGCGTCGGTGGAACTGTCGTCAACACCGCCGGGCGCCGAATGCCGGTTCGGGTCCGTGGATTCATCCTCGCTTCCCGGCTGCGGAACCACGAGCCGACCATCTTCGGTCTCGGTGCGCCCCTGATCATCCTGGCGGGTTTCGACTTCCTCCTGCGGCGTCGGATTGCCCATGGTGCTGGGGCGCGAGCCGGTGTCGTCCCGGGGGGTTCCGGCGGGAAACTGGGCCATGGCCGGTAGTGCAACCAGGGCGCTCAGGATTGCCGTGAGCATCGTTTTCTTCATCTCGGTTCTCCGCTGAGGACGACGTACTTAATTTGGTCATCCCCTGCTGGTATGAAGTTCAGCAGGGACAAAACCAGCCGTCCGACGGGTTCCGACAAGCGGCGATGACCGGAAACTGCCGTGTAGAGCCGTTGCCGGACTTAAGCCGCCGGGTGGACAGATCGCCGCATTTACAACCTGACCAGCACTGCTACGGTTGAATGACGTCGGGAAAAACCAGGGGTGCGCAGCGGTCGCTTTACTGCGCTCAAGTCACCTTCCTACACAGGGAGGATTTATGAATACGCGTCTTCCGCTGTTCAAGATCGAAGCGATCCTGCACACCTACCTTCGCCCATTCCAATGCGAATGCCGCGACGATTCCGACAACTCGCTCCGCGTGCGCCTCTTTCAGGAGCCGCCGGACGAAGAACTGACCGTTCTCGGCATTTCCTACGACCAGTGCCGCGATGCAGCCAATCTGGTGCGCCTGGCGCAGGAGCTGCGCATTGAAATGTGCGTTACGCGCAGCTCGCTACCCGCCGAAGGCAAACAGCTCAGTCGTGTCGAATGAGCCCCGCTCAGCGAGGCGTGCGGACGATCCGACTGCTGGCGGTCTGGCCTCGCGTCAGGTATTTCAGCAACACGTCGTGGCCGTAGCCGTGGCTGTGGATGGCTTTCTGGCGACCGAAGCGTTGCCAGGCGCGTTCATGCAGATAGAAAACCAGGGTATTGCACAGCGGTTCGATCAGCGCGACCGCCCCGCCGATCACCATGCTCCCGGTAAGGGCGTAGACGACGATGAACGCTGTCGCGAAATGCAGCACAGCAAAGGTGAGGGTCTTCAATAGTGGGCGTTGTCTCATGGGCATCTTCCACCAGGCGCGTGGCCGCGGATGGTCACGCGCTTTGGCTCCAAGTTGAAGGGATTCGCACCTGGCCGATCAACAGCCGGGCGTTCGGCGCAGGCGCTTAGCGCTTGGCCTCGACGTGCGGCTCGGCTGTGCGGGTGAGATAGGCCTGGGTCAGCTCTGCCAGGTGGTCGCGTAGCCAGTCGGCCATGGCCACCTCCTCTACCAGGATGCGTTCGCACACTTCCTTGGTCTGCATGTCGCCCACCGCTTCGGCGGCGGCGATGAGGATCTTGTAGGAGGCGATCTCGAGGTTCTCGAACACGTAGCCCATCTGCGCGCCCTTGACGATCTCGTCGTTGACCATCATGCCGCCCATGGCCTGCCCCATCGCCATCATCTTGCCGCCCAGGTCCTTGAGGCCCGAGTAGGACTTGTCGTGGCGCTGCAAACAGCTTTCGATCAGCTTGGCCTGGTTCTGGGTTTCGGTGATGTGCTGTTCGATACGCGCCTTGAGTTCCGGGTAATGCTCGATGCGACTGGCCTGCTTGTTCAGCATGGTTTCGGCCTGCACCTCCATCGCGTGCGCATCGCGCAGCCATTCGATCAGGCGTTCGGTACGGACGTCATTGCCAGTCTGTGCACTTTGCATGGTTCAACTCCAATCTGGTCTTGAAAACCGGGTCGTGCTCTGCAACCCGCTTGGAATTTGTGAAACATCCCGACCATAGGAGTTCCGCCCACCCGTCCGGCGCACCCGTCAGCTGCGTGCCCTGAACTTTCGCCGCCGGCCGTCTGTCTCTGCCCCAGACCTCTGGCCAACCGGAACGCCCGCTATCGAATTTCCAGCCTTTCTCCTGCAGTGGGATCACTACATCAGTCAGCCGGCGCTGCGCACCATAGCCGCGGCGCTGTTCGTGGCGTTGGTCCTGAGCCTCTTCGGCCGCTTGTTGACCGCCCTGACGCTGCGCCTGGCGCGAACCTTCCTGTTTACCCGGGAGCTGTCCGAGCAGCTGGAAAAACCCGTCCGGCTGTTGTTGCCGCTGGTCGGGGTGCAGGGCGTGTGGACGTCTGCGCCGAATGACCTGCATTTCATCGACGCTGCGCGGCACGTCACCTCGCTGCTGATAATCGCCACCCTGACCTGGCTGGTGATGCGCTCGCTACGCGGGCTGCAACAGTTCATCCAGCTGCGCAATCCGGTGGACGTGGTCGACAACCTGCGTGCCCGCCAGATACAGACGCAGTCGCGCGTACTGCTGCGCACGCTGACCTTCTTCGTGCTGCTGATCGGTGCGGCGGCCATGCTGATGACCTTCCCCAGTGCTCGCCAGTTCGGTGCCAGCTTGCTGGCCTCGGCGGGCCTTGCCGGCTTGGCGGTGGGTTTTGCCGCGCGGCCCGTGCTGGCCAACCTCATCGCCGGCGTGCAGATCGCCATGACCCAGCCGATCCGCCTGGACGATGTGGTCATCGTCGAGAACGAATGGGGACGCATCGAGGAAATCACCGGCACCTATGTAGTCGTGCGGATCTGGGATGACCGGCGGCTGATCGTGCCGTTGCAGCACTTCATCGAGAAACCGTTTCAAAACTGGACTCGCCGCGGCTCCAGCCTGATCGGTACGGTTTTCCTCTGGGCCGACTATTCGCTGCCACTGGAGCCGCTGCGCGAGGAGTTGCGCCGCTTGTGCAAGGAAGTTCCCGAACTGTGGGATGGCCGGGTCTGCGTACTGCAGGTCACCGATACCAGCGAAAAATCCATCCAGCTGCGTGCTCTGGTGAGCTCGCCGGATTCGTCACGCAATTGGGACCTGCGCTGCCACATTCGCGAAAGCCTGCTGAGCTTCATTCAGCGCCAATACCCGCATTCATTGCCGCAAGTGCGCGCGGACCTCAGCGTCGGCCACAAGCAGCACGTCGACACCTCGCAGCCCGAGCATGTCGAACCGGAGCGCCAGCCGCCGGTGTGACTATTCGCCTTCGCGTCCCTCCAGCTTGTTGAGCAACTCGGCGTATTTGACCGGCAGCTGGATGAGACCGTGGCGCGCGGCCTGCTTGCGGATCGCGACCCGGTCGCCGTCGAACTGCACCGTTTCGCTCACGACCACCTGTCGCTCGCCCCGCATCAGTGCATAGGCGTAGCACTGGGTACCGCCTGCAGCCTCCTGGTCATCGTCCGCAACGCCGGTATTCGACACGGCGAGGGAGGCGACGCTGGCGTTCAGCGCACCGATGGCCATCGCGCGCGCGACCTCCTCGCTGGTCAGGCCGAATCGCTCGATGGTTTCGAAGTCCACGTTGAGCAGGCGGTTCTTCGCCTTGGGCGAATAGACCACGAAACCGCTGTCGAGCACCTGGCCGCAACCCGGGATATCGCCCATCAGCGAAGCCATCAAACCGCAAGTGCAGGACTCCGCGGTGGTCAGCGTGAGCTCCTCGCGTTGCAGAAAGTCAACGACTCGTTCGATCTCTTGCATGTTTCTTGCTCCGCCAATTCCAGGTTCAACGCCTTCACGACTCTGTATTCGGAGCAAGTTGGCTGGTTGCGAGTTCCGGTAGTAGTAGTTGATCGGATTTTCCAGAACTTCTACCGCGACACCGGGTCTTGTTTCTGGTAGGGCCAGTGAAGCCCCACCTGCCTTCGCGGCAGCTCCGAACTAGATTTCAGCCTGGTCGTGTTCATGGTATGTGACGGTCATCAGATCGTTGCATAGGAGAAATATGCTCGTAGCTGGCGCCGGCACCTGGAACGCCGGGGCTCTGGGGAGATCTTGATGAGTATTGCCGCTGTGAACGCCCTGCCTGTCGGACTATCGAAGGCGCAACCTGCCATACCCCTGGTTACTCGCCCTGCGTTGCAGATTCGCAGTAGCCACGATGACAAACGCAAGATTCTGTTCGTCACCTCCGAGCTGACCGATCTGGTCAAGACTGGCGGGCTAGCCGACGTATCGGCCGCGCTACCCCGGGCATTGGGTGCACGCCACGATGTGCGTGTGCTGATCCCCGGCTATTCGCAGGTGATCAACAGCGGTCACGCCATCCGCACGGTCGGCTCGCTGAGTGGCTATGCCGAGATTCCCGGCTGCCGCATCGGCCGGATGGACATGCCGGACGGCCTGATCATCTATGTGCTGATCTGCCCGGAGCTCTACGAGCGCGAAGGCTCGCCGTACGGTGATGCCGATGGCAACGACTGGCCGGACAATCCGGTGCGCTTCGCCCGCCTCGGCCTGGCCGCTGCGGAGATCGCCGCCGGTACGGCCTGCATTCGCTGGACGCCGGAGCTGGTGCATGCCCACGACTGGCCAGCCGGTCTGGCGCCTGCCTATATGCACTGGCGTGGGCTGAACACGCCGAGCGTTTTCACCATTCACAACCTCGCCTACCAGGGCAACATCGACATGTCGCAGCGGCGCCTGCTGGGCATTCCGGGCGAGGCCTGCGACCCGGAGCGCATGGAGTTCTACGGCAAGCTCTCCCTGCTCAAGGCCGGGATCGCCTATGCCAACCGCGTGACCACGGTGAGCGCTACCTACGCCGAGGAAATCACCACGCCGGAGTTCGGTTGCGGCATGGAAGGCTTCCTCAGCATGAAAGCCCGCCAGGGCCTGCTCAGCGGACTGCTCAACGGCATCGACGAAAGCTGGGAGCCGGAAAGCGATCCCTATCTGGTGAAGGGTTTCAGCGCACGCAACTGGGCAGGCAAAGAGGCTAATGCCGCCTATATCCGCGAATCGTTCGGGCTCGAGCAGTGCCATGCACCGCTGTTCGCCGTGGTTTCGCGCCTGGTGCACCAGAAGGGTGTCGACCTGACCCTCGACGTCGCCCATGCCATCGTCGAAGGCGGCGGCCAGCTGGCGATCCTCGGCCAGGGCGATCACCAGATCGAGCATCAGGTTCGCCAGCTCGCGGCTCAGTACCCCGGGCGGGTCGCGGCCCATATCGGCTTCAACGAAACCGATGCGCGCCGCCTGTTCGCCGGCAGCGATTTTCTGCTGATGCCGTCGCGCTACGAGCCGTGCGGCCTCAGCCAGATGTATGCCCAGCGCTATGCCTCGCTGCCCGTCGCCCGCCGCACGGGCGGGCTGGCCGACTCCATCGATGATGGCATCACCGGGTTCCTGTTCAACGAATCCAATGTCAGCAGCTACCGGCAGGCCGTCCAGCGGGCGTTGGCGATCCATCAGCATCCGCAGCTGCTGGCCGCCATGCGCTGCCGAGCGATGGGGGCCGGCTTTTTCTGGCGTCACGCCATCGAACCCTATGACGCGCTGTACCGGCAGTTGCTCGGTGAGCGCCGCGAGGTTCGTCTTTTAATCTGAAGAGGTCGTTCAATGCAGAAGCAGCGTGCCCATATCGGGCATCACGGGCCGGAGTTGCTGGAAGACGGAACCACCCGCTTCCGACTCTGGGCGCCCGATGCGCAAAACGTCAGTCTGATCGTTGTAGGCGCACAAACGCTGCCGATGACCGCCATTGAAGAAGGCTGGTACAGCATCGATGCCCCTTACGGGACCGGTACGCTCTACCGGTTTCTCATCGACGACGAACTGCATGTGCCCGACCCCGCCTCGCGTGCGCAGGCGGGTGACGTGCATGCGCCGAGCCTGGTGGTCGACACTCATAACAACTATCTGTGGCGCAACGGCAAGTGGCTCGGTCGACCCTGGCACGAGACGGTGCTGTACGAGACCCATGTCGGTCTGTACGGCGGTTTCGCCGCCATGGAAGAACATCTTGCCGGCCTGGCCGAACTGGGCGTGACGGCAATCGAGTTGATGCCCATCGCCGAATTCCCAGGCGACCGCAATTGGGGTTATGACGGCGTTCTGCCCTACGCACCGGAAGCTGCCTACGGCAGCCCGGAAGAGCTCAAGCACCTGATCGACACCGCCCACGGCCTCGGCCTTATGGTGTTTCTCGATGTGGTCTACAACCACTTCGGCCCGGACGGCAATTACCTCGGCCGCTACGCCAAACACTTCTTCCGTCACGACCAGCAGACGCCCTGGGGCGATGGCATCGATTTCCGCCGCCGCGAAGTCCGCGACTTCTTCATCGACAACGCGCTGATGTGGCTGATGGACTACCGCTTCGACGGGCTGCGCTTCGATGCCGTGCATGCCATTCCCGACCGCAGCTTCCTCACCGAACTGGCCGAACGCGTGCACGCCACCGTGGAACCCGGCCGCCATGTGCATCTGGTGCTGGAGAACGAGGACAACCGCTCCAGCCTGCTAACCCAGGGCTTCACCGCGCAGTGGAACGATGACGGCCACAATGTGCTGCATGCGCTGCTCACCGACGAGAGCCAGGGCTACTACGCCGACTACCACCAGGGCGCGACCGCCAAGCTGGCGCGTTTTCTCGGCGAAGGCTTCATCTATCAGGGACAGAACAACCGCCGTGGCGAAGCGCGTGGTGAGCCCAGCGCGCATCTTTCACCGACCTCGTTCGTGCTGTTTCTGCAGAACCATGACCAGACCGGCAACCGCGCCTTTGGCGATCGCCTGGTTACGCTGGCCGATGCCGACGCGCTCAGGGCTGCAACTGCGGTGCTGCTGCTTTCCCCCATGGTCCCGCTGCTGTTCATGGGTGAGGAATGGGGCTCGCGACAGCCGTTCCTGTTCTTCACCAGCCATCACGGCGAGCTCGCCGATGCGGTACGTGAAGGCCGTCGCAACGAGTTCGCCGAGTTTTCCGAGTTCGCTGACGAAGCCACGCGTGAGCGCATTCCCGACCCCAACGCCGTATCCACCTTCGAGCAGTCGCGGCCGGACTTCGGTGCGCAAACGCAATCCGGGCACGCCGAATGGCATGCGCTGTACCGCCAGCTGCTGAGCATTCGCCATGCCGAGATCGTGCCGCGCCTGCCGGGTAGCGTCTTCCTCGGCTGCAGCGTGCTGGGCGATGCCGCTGTGCTTGCCCGCTGGCAGCTGGGTGATGGCAGTCAGCTGCGCCTTGAGCTGAACCTTGGCGAACGGGCCGCGCCACTGCCCGCCTCGTCCACCACTGCGCAACTGCTGTTCGCCAGCCGTGAGTGGGATGCGAACACGCCCGACCAATTGCCGCCTCGTATGGCCAAGCTGTATCTGGAGAAAGCCAAATGAGCGACGAAGCCCTGATCCGCCTGGCGGAAGCCGCCGGGCTCTCCATCGACTGGGTCGACGCCGACAACCGCGAACAACGGGTCGAGCCGGACGTGTTGCGCGACGTGCTGGCCTGCCTCGGGCTGGCGGCGGAAACCGATGCAGATATCGACGCCAGCCTCGCGATCCTCGCGCACAAGAACAACCACGGCGGCGTGCCGCCGCTGCTGACCTGCGATCAGCACGCTGCACTGGACCTTTCCGTCTACTTTCCTGCGGCCAGTCGTTTCGAGTTGCAGGCAGAAGATGGCGACGTCCAACAGGGCGAACTCGACTACCAGGCCCGCCTGCCGGCCATCGACACCCCTGGCTACTACCAACTGACCATCGACAAGTATCAGCTGAGCGTGGCCGTCGCCCCGTTCTCCTGTCCCACCGTAGCTGAGCTCGCCGGAGCGGACGCCTGGGGCCTGACGGTGCAGTTGTACGGGCTGCGCCGCGCGGACGATGGCGGTCTGGGCGATACCCAGGCGCTGGAGGCGCTGGTCAGCAACGCCGCTGCTCACGGCGCCGATGCGCTTGGAATCAGCCCGGTGCATGCCATGTTCGGCGCGCATATCGACCAGTACAGCCCTTATTCGCCGTCGAGCCGACTCTTCTTCAACGTGCTGCACGCCGCACCCGGGTCGATTCTCGGTGAGTGGCCGCTACGCCAGGCCATCGAGACCTGCGGGCTCGGCGAGGAATTGAAACGACTCGAGCGCCTGGAGCTGATCGACTGGCCCGCCGTGGCCCAGTCGCGGTATCGCCTGTTGCGGCAGCTGTTCGATGACTTCAGCAAGGGTGGCAACGCCCTGCAGGTGGATTTCGACAGCTTCCGCGCGAGCGGGGGCGAGGCGTTGGAAAATCACTGTCGTTTCGAAGCCCTGCACAGCCATCTGCGTGACGCGCAAGGTCATACGCAGCACTGGAACGACTGGCCAAGCGAATACCGCGATCCTGCCAACCCGGCCGTAGAGGCCTTCGCCCGCGAACATGCCGACGAGGTGAGCTACCACGCCTTTGGCCAGTGGCTGATGGCCCGCGGGCTGGAGCGTGCCCAGGTTGCAGCGCGCAGCGCCGGCATGCGCATCGGGCTGATTTCTGACTTGGCGGTGGGTGCCGATGGCGGCGGCAGTCAGGCCTGGAGCCGCCAGGCGGAGCTGTTGGCATCGCTGAGCGTCGGTGCGCCGCCGGACATCATGAATCGCGACGGCCAGAACTGGGGTATTTCGGCGTTTTCGCCCTGGGGCCTGCGGCAGAATGGCTTTCGCGCCTATATCGAAATGCTGCGCGCCAACCTTGCTCATGCCGGCGGCATGCGTATCGACCACGTACTAGGCCTGAAGCGCCTCTGGGTTGTGCCTGCCGGCGCTGACCCGAAGCGTGGCGTGTACCTCAACTTCCCCTTCGACGACATGTTGCGCCTGCTCTGCCTCGAAGCCTGGCGCCATCAGGCAGTGATCCTCGGCGAGGATCTCGGCACCATTCCCCATGGCCTGCGGGATGTCCTCGCGGCACGGGGAATTCTCGGCATGCGGGTGCTGCTGTTCGAACAGCACGACGGGCATTTCCAGCCCCCAGGCCAATACCCGGCGCAGGCGCTGGCGACCAGCACCACTCATGACATCCCGACTCTGACGGGCTGGTGGCAAGGTCACGATATCGACTGGCGTATCAAGGTCGGCCAGGTGCCCGAATCCGACCGCGACGCCCAGTGGCGAGCCCGCGAGAAGGAGCGTGCCGGGCTGAATCGCGCCTTGTGCGACTACAGCGGCAAGAATCCGGATGTGTTGTTGAATGCAGCTGACGCGGTCGATGCCGCCATCTGCTTTCTGGCGCACACCCCGGCGCCGCTGGTACTGGTGCCGGTGGAAGATGCGCTCGGTCTGGAAGAACAGACCAACATGCCCGGCATCGTCGAAACCCATCCCAACTGGCGTCGCCGCTATCCCGGCGACAGTGCAACGTTGCTCGACAGCCCGGTCAGCAGCCGTCGGCTGGCATCCTTCGCGCAGGCCCGTCGTAACCATCGTGGAGCTGCGAATCGATGATGAAAGACCTTACCGCCACACTGCGACTGCAGTTTCACCGCGATTTCACGCTGGACGACGCCACCGCACTGGTGGATTACTTCGCGGAACTCGGCATCAGCCACATCTACGCCTCGCCCCTGCTGACCGCCCGCCCCGGCTCCATGCACGGTTACGACGTGATCGATCCGACCCGCATCAACCCTGAGCTGGGTGGCGAGCCAGCCCTGCACCGCCTCGTCGATGCCCTGCGCGACAAGGGCATGGGGCTGATCCTCGACATCGTGTCCAACCACATGGCGGTCGGTGGCTCGGGCAACGCCTGGTGGCTGGATGTACTGGAGTGGGGCCGCCGCAGCCCCTACGCGCAGTTCTTCGATATCGAATGGAATTCACCGGACCCCCTGCTCGAAGGGCAGCTGTTGGTACCCTTCCTTGGCAGCGACTATGGCGAGGCGCTGCAGCAAGGCACCGTGAAGCTGCGTCTAGATATCGACAATGGCGCGCTCTACGCCGAGCATTACGAGCATCGCTTCCCCATCACCCCGCCGAGCTACGGCGAGGTATTGCGCGCCGCCGATCATCCGCAGCTGCGCGCCTTGGCGCAGCATTTCGATGCCCTGAAGACCGAACCCGCGCCATACCAGGCAGCTCGTTTGCTGCGCACCGAACTTGCCGAGCAGCTGCAGGACGCCAGCACCCGCCAGGCGCTGGAGCAGGCGCTCAACTGCTACGACTCGACCACCGATGACGGCTTCCGCCGCCTGCACAGCCTGCTCGAACGGCAGAACTACCGGCTGGCCAGCTGGCGGACCGCGGGTGACGACATCAACTGGCGGCGTTTCTTCGACATCAACGAGCTGGGCGGCCTGCGCGTCGAACGCCCGGTGGTCTTCGAGGAAACCCACGCGAAGATCTTCGAGCTGATCGGTGATGGTTTGGTCGACGGCCTGCGCATCGACCATATCGACGGCCTGGCCGATCCGCGCGGTTACTGTCGACGCCTGCGCCGGCGTGTCGATCGGCTGAATGCCGGGCGCCCGCAGGACGCGGTGCAGGATCACGTGCCGATCTACGTCGAGAAGATTCTCGCCGGCGGTGAGCGCCTGCATGACGACTGGGGTGTGGATGGCACCACCGGTTACGAGTTCATGAACCAGGTTTCGCTGCTGCAACATGACCCGGCAGGCGAATCGCTGCTCTGCGCCTTGTGGAGCGAGACCAGCGGGCGCACCACCGACTTCATGGAAGAGGCTCGCCAGGCGCGGCAGCTGGTATTGACCGGCCCACTGGCGGGCGATTTCGAAACCGTCGCCCTGGCGTTGCTGCAGGTTGCTCGCGGCGACGTGATGACCCGCGATATCACCCTCGGTGCGATTCGCCGCGCCCTGCTGGAGCTGATCATTCACTTCCCGGTGTATCGCACCTACATTGCCGCACCGGGCCGCCGCGAGGCCGATGAGCCGTTCTTCCAGCAGGCGCTGGACGGCGCGAAGGCGACCTTGAGCGAAGCCGACTGGCCGTTGCTCGAGCATCTGCAACGCTGGCTCGGCGGTGAAAGCCTGCGGCAACTGCCACGCAGCCTGCGCAAGATTCGCCGTTACGCCTGCACACGCTTTCAGCAGCTGACCTCCCCGGCTGCGGCAAAGGCCGTCGAGGACACCGCCTGCTACCGCTCCGGCATTCTGCTGTCGCGCAACGATGTCGGCTTCGACCCGCAACATTTCAGCGCGCCGTTGCAGGCATTCCACGACGAATGCCTGCAACGTGCCGAGCACTTCCCGCGCAACATGCTGACCACCGCGACCCACGACCATAAGCGTGGCGAGGATACCCGTGCGCGCATCGCAGTGATCAGCGAGCGCGCCGAGTGGTTTGCCGGCAAGGTGCGGCGCTGGCGCGAGATGAGCGCCAGCCGAATCCAGCAGCTCGGCGATGGTGCGGCGCCCTCGCCCGGCGATGAGCTGATGCTGTTCCAGATTCTGCTCGGCAGTTGGCCGCTGGACCTGCGGGCCGACGATAGGGCGGCGATGGAGCAGTACTGCACGCGCATCCTGCAGTGGCAGGAAAAAGCCCTGCGCGAAGCCAAGCTGCGTACCACCTGGAGCGACCCCAACGGCGATTACGAAAGCGCCTGTCGGCAGCACGTCGAGTACCTGCTGCTCGCCGACCAAGGTGCACCATTACGGGACGAAATCGCTGCGGCCGCCGCCGAACTGGCCCCTGCCGGTGCGTTGAACAGCCTTGTGCAAAGTTTGCTGCGCATGACCACCCCCGGCGTGCCCGACCTCTATCAGGGCACCGAGTATTGGGACTTCAGCCTGGTCGATCCCGACAACCGGCGGCCGGTGGACTTCACTGCACGGCAAAACAGCCTCGCTAGCACCGCCCCGCTCGATGAATTGCTGCAAAGCTGGCACGACGGTCGCATCAAGCAAGCCGTGATCCGCCGTACGCTGCAGCTGCGTCGACGCCTTCCACGGCTGTTCAGCGAAGGCCGCTATCTGCCGCTTGCGGTGTCTGGTGAACAGGCCGAGCAACTGCTGGCCTTCGCCCGCGAGCTGGAAGGCGAGTGGGCGGTAGTCGTGGTACCCCGGCTGGCGGCGGATCTGCTGGGTGATCGTGGAGTACCGAGCATTCCGGCGCAGCGCTGGGGCAACACCCGGATCGCACTGCCCGAGGCGCTAAACGGTAGTGAATTCGAGCGACTTTTCGACGGAACGACAGTCTCATCCCAACAAGCCAGCCTAGAGGTTGCGCGCGTTCTGGACGGACTATCGGTGGCCGTCCTGCATACGTCTATGACCGCAAATGGAGAATCCCAACAATGAGTTCAGAAGAGCAACGTATCCGCGAGTTCGCTTATCAGATCTGGCAATCCGAGGGTTGCCCGGAAGGGGAAGATGAGCGCCATTGGGCCATGGCGCGCAAGCTGGTCGAGGCCGAACACGGCGCTGCCGATGCCAAACCTGCCAGCCGCCCACGCAAGACCACCAAACCCACCGACGCCGTACCCAAAGCCAAGGCCAAAGCCAAGGACGTGAAAGAACCGAAAGACGCGCCGACTGCCAAGCCTCGCGCGAGCCGTGCTGCACCCAAGGCTGGCACTGACGCCAAGGCCGGCACCCCCGAAACCATCAAGAAAACACGCACCCCGCGGGCAAAGAAGGAAAGCTGACCGGCGGCAGGCATCTTGTCGGCGTCGGATCGGTCGAATGATCGTCCGCGCCGACACCCGCCTCGGCACGTCATCCGGAATGCGCCTTTTGGAGATTTCATGAGTAAGAAAAAGCCCTACGTGCCGCAGGTTACGACCCCATCCAGGATCAGCGAGGGCTTGCCCTTCCCTCTTGGGGCAACCTGGGATGGTCTGGGCGTCAATTTCGCCATTTTCTCCGCCCATGCCACCAAGGTAGAACTCTGCCTGTTCGACCCCAGTGGTGAAATAGAACTCGAGCGTATCGAGTTGCCCGAGTACACCGATGAGATCTGGCACGGCTACCTGCCGGATGCGCATCCCGGGCAGATCTACGGCTACCGCGTATACGGTCCGTACGACCCGGAGAACGGCCACCGCTTCAACCCGAACAAGCTGCTGATCGACCCCTATGCCAAGCAGTTGGTGGGCGAGCTGAAATGGTCGGAGGCGCTGTTCGGCTACACCATCGGCCACCCTGATGGCGACCTCAGTTTCGATGAGCGCGACAGCGCCCCCTTCGTGCCCAAGTGCAAGATCATCGACCCGGCCTTCACCTGGGGTCGCGATCATCCGGTGCAGGTGCCCTGGGACAAGACGATCATCTACGAGACTCACGTGCGCGGTTACACCATGCGCCACCCGGCGGTAGCGGACGATGTGCGCGGCACCTTCGCCGGCTTCAAGACGCCGGAAGTGATCGACTACATCCGCAAGCTTGGCGTTTCCTCGATCGAGCTCTTGCCGATCCATGCCTTCGTGCAGGACCAGCATCTGCTGGAAAAGGGCATGGCCAACTACTGGGGCTACAACAGCATCGCCTTCTTCGCGCCGCACCCGAAGTATCTGGCCAGCGGCAAGATCACCGAATTCAAGGAGATGGTCGCGCACCTGCACAACGCCGATCTCGAGGTGATTCTCGATGTGGTCTACAACCACACGGCCGAAGGCAACGAGCGGGGCCCGACCCTCTCCATGCGCGGCATCGACAACGCCTCGTACTACCGCCTGATGCCGGACGACAAGCGCTACTACATCAATGATTCCGGCACCGGCAACACGCTGGACATGAGTCATCCCTGCGTCCTGCAGATGGTTACCGACTCGCTGCGCTACTGGGCGACCGAGATGCACGTGGATGGCTTCCGCTTCGATCTAGCGACCATTCTCGGCCGCGAGCACGATGGTTTCGACGAGCGTCACGGCTTCCTCGTCGCCTGCCGCCAGGATCCGGTGCTGGCCAAGACCAAACTGATTTCCGAGCCCTGGGACTGCGGCCCCGGTGGCTATCAGGTCGGCGGTTTCCCGCCGGGCTGGGCCGAGTGGAACGACCAGTTCCGCGATACGGTGCGCTCGTTCTGGAAAGGTGACGACGGCCAGCTGGCCGATTTCGCCAGCCGTCTCACCGGTTCCGGCGATCTGTTCAACCAGCGCGGGCGGCGTCCGTTCAGCTCGGTCAACTTCGTCACCGCTCATGACGGCTTCACATTGAAGGACCTGGTGTCCTACAACCACAAGCACAACGAAGACAACGACGAAGACAACCGCGACGGCAGCGACAACAACCTGTCGTGGAACCACGGCGTCGAGGGGCATACCGACGACCCGGAGATCAACGAGCTGCGCTATCGGCAGATGCGCAATTTCCTCGCCACGCTGCTGTTCTCCCAGGGCACGCCGATGATCGTTGCCGGTGATGAATTCGCCCGCACCCAGCACGGCAACAACAACGCCTATTGCCAGGACAGCGAGATCGGCTGGGTCAACTGGGACATCAGCGAAGATAGCTATGGCCTGCTGGGCTTTGCCCGCAAGCTCATTCGCTTGCGCCAGCGCTTCCCGATGCTGCGCCGCGGGCGCTTCCTGGTCGGTGCCTACAATGAAGAACTGGGCGTGAAGGACGTGACCTGGCTGGCACCGAATGCCGAGGAGATGTCCATCGAGCAGTGGCAGGACGCGCACAACCGCTGTATGGGCATGCTGCTCGACGGCCGAGCCCAGCCCACCGGCATCCGACGTGCAGGCTCCGACGCGACGCTGTTGATCATCGTCAACGCCCATCACGGCCTGGTGAATTTCACGTTGCCGGAGGTGCCGCAGGGGATCTACTGGAACCGCCTGATCGACACCAACCACCCGACCGCTCGACCGGAACGGTTCGACTTCAACGACGAATACGCCGTGACCGGCCGTTCGCTGCTGATGCTCGAACTGATCAAATCCGACGAGTGACCAAATACGCCTCGGCCCAGTGCGGCCGGGGCGCTTTCGCTTTCTTTATCCGGGTACGTACCCCGGTATCCGCTACAGGTTTACTCCCGCACCCGCGCGCAAAAAACGACACGCGGTAGTGAACCTCATTGCGTGACTCAAGTCCCAAAACCAGCGCGGCCCCTAACCAACCCAACGGATTCGTTCTGCTCGTCGCCGGCAGCCTTGTCTTTTCCGTGATGGATCACACGTCATGCTCCCTCTGCGACCGCTTCTTTATCCCCTTCTATTAGTGCTCGGGCTGACACCTCTGGTGCCGGCCTTGGCTTCCAGCAATCAGGCAAAAGCCGACAAACCGGGCTCGGTGCGCCTGTTCATCAACCGTGCCGGCAGCGGCAAGGCGATGGACGTCAGCAACACGCTGGAAGTACCGGTCGAGGTCACCTTGCGGCTGACGCGCATGGTCAATGTGGCCGGCGTTGGCAACGGTGTGATTCGCAAGACCATACCGGCCAACAGCCGCGTTCGCGTGGCTACCCTGAGCAAGCGCAAGGCCGGCGGGCCGATCATGTTCAAGCATTCGTTCAGCTACGCGATGCTGTTCTCGCCGGAGCCGGATCAGCCTGATTCGGTCTCGGTGCCAGGGCCGGCGTATGCGCTGCCCTGGCAAGGCGGACCGTTCCGCATCTCCCAGGGCGCTGGCGGCGATTTCAGCCACAACTCGCCCAGCGGCCGCTATGCCGTGGATATCGCCATGCCTGTCGGCACCCCGATCGTGGCGGCGCGGGCGGGCACCGTGGTGAAGATTCGCAATGGCCAGGGCGGTCGGTTTCCCGACCCGGCCGGCAACTATGTGCGCATCGAACACGAGGACGGCACCCACAGCGCCTACCTGCATCTGAGCCGCGGATCGGTACGGGTCAAGCCAGGGCAGCAGGTCAAGGTCGGAACGCTGCTGGGCAAGTCCGGCAACACCGGCCGCAGCACCGGCCCACACCTGCACTTCGTGGTGCAAAAGGCCTATGGCAGCTCGATGTTGTCGATTCCCTTCCGCTTCAACCAGCCGGTTAGCTCGCTGCCCAACTTTGCGTTGAGCAGCCAGTGAAGCCAGGGCGTAGGGTGCGCCCGTTTCGTATACGGCCCTCCGGTTTGCGACGAAACGGGAACAGCCCCTAGAGCATGCGCTGCATGATGTCGTCGCGCTTGATCAGGCGGTGATACAGCGCAGCGCCGATATGCCCGAGCACCAGCAGAACGGTGAGCCAGGCCAGCGGTGAATGCACGCTGCCGAGTGAGGCGGCCCTGGCGATTTCCGGGCCTTTCTCCACCATCTGCTGACCGAACACCTTGAGCCCGTAGCCATTGCCGACCAGATACAGCACACCGCTGATCGGCATCAACAGCATGCAGCCGTACAGCGCCAGGTGACCGCCCTTGACCAACCACGCCGTGGCCGGATCGTGCGGTGGGCGCTGCTTGAGCTGGCTCGCCGCCCAGACGATGCGCAGTACCACCAGTACCAGCAGCACCGCGCCCAGGGAAACGTGCCAGGGCACCAGGGTCTGCCCGACCCAGTGCTCGCCTTCGGCGATGCGGTCGCCCAGCTTGAGAAACTGCCAGACGATCAGCAGCGCCATCAGCCAGTGGAATGTTCGCGAGATGCTGCCGTACTTCGTTCTCGAGTCGTTGATCATGGGGGCTTGCTCCTTGTGGTTGACGATCTCAGGACTGCCAGTCGATGCTCAGTGGCTCGTCACCAGCCATGCGCAGCAGATGATCGGCGACCACCGTCTGCAGGCGCTGCAGTTGCTCCTGATCGGCAGAGGCCAGCTGCGCGTCCACATGGCCTTCGGCAATGCGCAGGTTGCAGTTCCCGAGCGGTAGCTCGATAGCCCCGCCCTGCTCGTCCAGCTGCACGGGAAACTTGTGCCGCCAGTGGTTGCACAGCCGCTTGATCAGCCGCTGCGGGTTCTCGGCCGCGATATGAGCATGTGATCGATACATCGTTTGTTCTCCTCTAGAAAATTTCCGTGTCAGCCGAAGCGATAGGCTGACAGCGTGGTGTGCATGACACGGTCGCTGAAAACCTTGCGCCCGATGGAGTCGCCGCCCGCGCCAGCCGCGACCAGCAGCGGAAGCAGATGCTCCTCGGCGCGCGGCGGATGGCATAGACGTGCCGACGGCGCCTGTTCCCAGCGTTGCAGCGCAAGCTCGCGTTGCTCGGGCGCGGCTTCGATCGCGGCGCTCAGCCAGTGATCGAACTCGTCGGAGATCGCCGCGAAACGTGGGTCGCCGTAGCCGCGCATGTTGTGGAAGCTCATGCCGCTGCCGACGATCAACACCCCGTCCTTGCGCAGGTCCTGCAAGGCACGACCGGCCTCGATATGCGCCCGAGGGTCGAGATCACTGCGCAGCGAGAGCTGCACCACCGGAATATCCGCGTCGGGAAACATCAGCTTCAGCGGGATGAACATGCCGTGGTCGAAGCCGCGCTGCGCGTCCTCGCGGCCACCGAGCGAAGCGCCTTCGAGCAGGCCGGCGATACGCGCAGCCAGGCGCGGTTCACCTGTAGCCGGATAGCGCAGCTCATAGGTATGTGGCGGAAAGCCGTGATAGTCGAAGATCAGCGCCGGCCGTGCAGCGCTGGTGACGCTGAACGTCGGCTGCAGCCAGTGCCCGGAAATCAGCACGATGGCCGTGGGCTTCGCCGGCAGCGTCGCAGCGATGCCCTTGAGGAAATCGGCCGTGGCATTCCAGGCGGTCGGCGGGTTCCACTCCATGAAGAAGCAAGGCCCGGCGCCATGCGGCACGAACAGCGTCGGCATGGTTCGATCGGTAGCAGGATCACTGGCAATCATCAGCGGACTCCATGAAGGACGTGCGACAAAGCATGGCCTACACTCACTGGTTATAGAACCCGCTAAAAAGCACAGACAGTTTTAACCAGGAGTAGGAGCGCGATGCTCGATCGAATCACCGGCATGCGCGTATTCGTCCGCGCCGCCACGGCTGGCAGCCTCTCGGCAGCGGCGCGTCATCTGGACATGTCGCCGGCGATGGCCAGCAAGCATGTCGATGCGCTGGAAGCCCGCCTCGGGGTCAAGTTGTTCCACCGCAGCACGCGTCGCCTGAGCCTTACCGAGGCCGGCAGCAACTATCTGGAGGCCTGCCAGCGCATCCTTCCGGAGATCGAGGAAGCCGAGGCCAGCGTTGCGTCGCAGCGGATCGAGGCCACCGGGCTGTTGCGCATGAATGTGCCGCTGACGTTCGGCACGCAATTCATCGCCCCGCTCATTCCGGAATTCAGCCGTCGCCATCCCGCGGTGAAAGTGGAGCTCGGCCTGACCGACAGCCGGATCGACCTGATCGATGGCGGCTGGGACATGGCCGTGCGCATCGGCAGGCTGCAGGACAGCCCCATGCAGGCGCGGCAGCTTGCAGACTGCCCGTTATTGGTCTGTGCCGCGCCGCGCTACCTGGATGAGCGAGGCGTGCCGCGCAGCGTCGCCGATCTGGGACAGCACAACTGTCTCGGTTACAGCCTGGCGAGCCTCGCCGCGGGCAAGGTCTGGCCTTTCGGTCGCAATGCCGAAGTGCGGATCGCAATCAGCGGCGATCTGGTCGCCAACAATGGTGAAGCCCTGGTGGCCGCCGCGGTCGGTGGCCAGGGCGTGATCTACCAGCCGCAGTTCATTGTCGCCAAGGCGCTGCGCAGCGGTGAGCTGGTCGCCCTCGAGCTGGATCAGCCGTGCGTCGAGCTCGGTGGGATTCATGTGGTCTACCCGCCTGATCGCCGTCCACCGGCCAAGGTCCGGGTCATGATCGACTATCTGGTCGATGCCTTTTCCGTTGACCTGCCGTGGAGCCTGCAGTTGGACTGAGTCGGCCCTACTCCAGCCGCGCAAGCGCAGCCCAGAGCGCATCCACCACGCTAAAACTGCCACCTCAGCGATAGAAAAGGTGAACCGCTACTGCGCGCAAAAGTCGGAACAGATGTGCGCACTGGCGATGTACGCACTTGTCTGGGCGAATTGGAGTGGTTATGAAAGCGGTCAATCCCATCACCGGTGAAACGCCCTGCAGAGCAGCTGCCGTCGCCGGTGCTTCGGCAAGCGCAGCGTTCGTTCTGATTGCACGGTAGGGCCGACCGCATGGCAAACATCCATATCGGCATATCCGGCTGGCGCTACGCGCCCTGGCGCGGTGATTTCTACCCCAAGGGACTGACGCAGAAGAAGGAACTGCAGTTCGCCTCGCGCGCGGTGAGCAGCATCGAGATCAATGGCTCGTTCTATTCGCTGCAGACCCCGGAGCGCTATGCCGACTGGTACGCCGATACGCCAAAGGGCTTCGTCTTCAGCATCAAGGGACCGCGCTATATCACCCACATTCGTCGCCTCAACGACGTGGAGATGCCCCTCGCCAACTTCTTCGCATCGGGTATCTTTCGGCTCGAGGAAAAATTGGGGCCGATCCTCTGGCAGTTCCCGCCTTCGTTTAAATTCGATGCGGCACTGTTCGAGACTTTCCTTCGCCAACTGCCCCACGATACCGAAGCCGCGCTGGCCATCGCCAAAGCATGTGAGCCCCGCATGGAGGGGCGCAGCTACCTGTCCATCGACCGCAAGCGGCCGATGCGGCACGCGGTGGAAATCCGCAACGCCAGTTTCGTCGAGCCCGAATTCATCGACCTGCTGCGCAAGTATCGGGTCGCGCTGGTGGTGGCCGACACCGCCGGCAAGTGGCCGCACCTTGAAGACCTCACCAGCGACTTCGTCTACATCCGCCTGCATGGCGCCGAAGAGCTCTATACCAGCGGCTACACCGATACCGCGCTGGACCACTGGTGCCATCGCATCCAGCGCTGGAGCGACGGCGAGCAGCCCGATGACGCGCGCCTGACCAGCCCACGCAAGCCACGGCCGCGAAAATCCCGCGCGGTGTACTGCTATTTCGACAACGACGTGAAGGTTCGCGCGCCCTATGACGCGCGGCAACTGCTGCGCCGGCTCGGCCTGGATGAACATCTGCAGGCCACGCCTGGCCAACTGGAAGGAGCAATGGTTTGACTCTGGACAAAAATCACCCGATCGAAAGCGCCGACCTCGATGCCCATATGGCCACAGCGGTCAATTCGATCCGCATTCTCACGGTCAATACGCACAAAGGCTTCACCGCACTCAACCGTCGCTTCATCCTCCCCGAGTTGCGTGAGGCGGTACGCAGCGTCTCGGCGGATGTGGTGTTCCTGCAGGAAGTCCTCGGCACGCACGACAAGCACGCACTGCGCTTTCACAACTGGCCGTCCACGCCGCAGTACGAGTTCCTGGCCGACAGCATCTGGACCGATTTCGCCTACGGCCGCAACGCGGTCTACCCGGACGGCGACCACGGCAACGCCCTGTTGTCGAAGTTTCCGATCATCCGCTACGAGAACCTCGACATCTCCATCGCCGGTCCCGAACGGCGCGGCTTGCTGCACAGCGTGCTGCAGGTGCCGGGCCACGAGGAGTTCCATGCCATCTGCGTGCACCTCGGCCTGCGTGAGGCGCACCGCCAGCAGCAGCTGGAGCTGCTCTGCAACCTGCTCGACTCGCTGCCCACAGGTGCGCCCGTGGTGGTCGCCGGGGACTTCAACGACTGGCGACTCAAGGCCACCAAGACGCTGGACCGCTGCGCCGGCCTGCATGAGGTCTTTGCCGTGTCCCAGGGCCGGGTGGCGAAAACCTTTCCGGCACGCTGGCCGATGCTGCGCCTGGACCGTATCTACGTGCGCAATGCCAGCAGCCACGACGCGCGAATCCTCGGTAACAAACCCTGGACGCACTTGTCCGATCATCTGCCCCTAGCGGTGGAGATACATCTATGAGTTACCACTGGAGAGACGGAAATCGCCTTCAGTTACTGGAAAACGGCGAAGAGTTCTTTCCTCGAGTGTTCGAGGTCATCGCCCAGGCCAAGAAAGAAGTGCTGCTGGAAACCTTCATCCTGTTCCAGGACAAGGTAGGCACGGAGCTACAGAAAGCGCTGATCGCCGCCGCGGAAAACGGCGCCAGCGTCGATGTGACCGTGGACGGCTACGGCTCGGCGGACCTGCATGGTGAATTCGTCACCGCCATGACCCGGGTCGGCGTGCGTATCCACATGTTCGACCCCGGCAAGCGCCTGCTCGGCCGCCGACTCAACGTGTTCCGCCGCATGCACCGCAAGATCGTCGTGGTCGATGGCGAGATCGCCTTCATCGGCGGTATCAACTTCTCCGCCGATCACCTGGGCGACTTCGGCCCGGCTGCCAAGCAGGACTATGCCCTGCAGGTGGAAGGTCCCGTGGTGCGTGATATCCACCACTTCGCACTGGCGCAGATCGCACCGGACAAGCCGACCCATCGCTGGTGGCGGCGGCGCATGCGCCATCAGACGCCGGGTTACGGTGGCGTCAGCCGCGGCGAGGCGCGAGCGTTGTTCGTCATCCGCGACAACGACCAGCACCGCAACGACATCGAGCAACACTACCTGCAGGCGATTCGAGATGCACGCTCCAGACTATTGATTGCAAACGCTTATTTCTTTCCTGGCTATCGCGTGCTGCGGGAAATCCGCAATGCCGCGCGGCGCGGCGTACGGGTGCGGCTGATCCTCCAGGGCGAGCCGGACATGCCCATCGCCAAGTTCGGCGCGCGCATGCTCTACAACTACCTGATGCGCGATGGCGTGGAGATCCACGAGTACTGCCGCCGCCCGCTGCATGGCAAGGTCGCGCTGGCCGACTACGAGTGGTCCACGGTGGGCTCGAGCAACCTCGATCCGCTGAGCCTGTCGCTCAATCTGGAGGCCAACCTGATCATTCGTGATCATGTGTTCAATCGCCACCTGCACGAGCGCCTCGACCATCTGCTGCAGACCGACTGTCGGCGCATTCCGCTGGAGCGGATCATCCGCGGTTTCTGGTGGCGCGCGCCGCTGGCCTTCCTGATCTTCCACTTCCTGCGGCATTTCCCGGGGTTGGTGAGCCTGTTCCCCGAGCACAAGCCGCGCCTGGAGCTGATCGACCCGGACAACCGCCCACTCGACCCCGTACCCTCCCCCTTGCAGCGAGACCACCAATGAGCCAGACCACCCCGGCCGAGGCGAAAAGCGGCTGGCGCCGACGCTGGCCGCTGATCAAGAAGATCCTCACCTATGTCTTCTTCGCCCTTATCGTCGGCCTGCTGATCGGCCTGGCGCGCAACCTCGACTGGGCAGAGGTCTACAAGACCCTGCGCAACTACCAGGCGAAAACGCTCTGGATGGCCGGCGCGGCCGCCTTTGGCAGCTACCTCGTGTACTGCTTCTTCGACGTATTGGGCAAGCGCTACGCACGGCATGACCTGCCGGTCCGGCAGATCCTGCCGGTGACCTTCGTCTGTTATGCCTTCAACCTCAACCTGAGCGCCTGGGTCGGCGGCATTGCCCTGCGTTTCCGCCTGTATTCGCGTCTGGGGTTGAAGCCATCGCAGATCACGCGGGTGTTCACCATGAGCATCCTGACCAACTGGCTGGGCTACATGTGGCTGGCCGGGGTGATCTTTGCCATGGGCTGGATCCAGCCGCCGGCCAACTGGGAAATCGGCTTCACCGCCCTGCGGGTGCTCGGTGCCGGCCTGCTGGTCGCGTGCGTGGTGTATCTGTGGCTGTGCGGTTTCTCCAAGCGCCGCTCGTGGACCATACGCGGCCATGAGATCCAGCTGCCTTCATTGCGCCTGGCGCTGATTCAGCTGGTGCTGGGCGCAGCCAACTGGTCGCTGATGGCGCTGGTGGTGTACTTCATGCTCTCCCAGAAGGCCGCCTATCCCGAAGTGCTCGGCATCCTGATGATCAGCAGCATCGCCGGCGTGGTTACCCACATCCCGGCCGGGCTCGGGGTCATCGAGGCGGTATTCGTGGCGATGCTCGCCGACGAGATGAGCAAAGGCGCCATCGTCGGCGGTCTGATCGGCTACCGGGTCATCTACTTCCTGATCCCGCTACTGTTCGCCACCTTGGTCTATGTGGTGCTCGAAGCACGGGCGAAGAAACTGCGTAGCAGCAACCAGGCCGGCGACCAGCAGGCTGCCTCCCAGGAAACGAGCTGAGGGTTAGCGAAGCGACTTTCTGGGAAGACCGCGACTTCAGATGTGCTCCGTTCGACGCGAAGGCCGCTCCCGCAAGGGCGGGTGCTCCAACGGAGCTAGCCGCCTGACGGCTCTGTCAGCGACATGCTCGATCGCGGTATCTGTGGAAGTGGCCTTGACCGAGAATCGGGGTACGTAACGGCGTCTACGACGCATCTTCCAGGCACTCAAGAAAGCAAAGGCACGCCCCAAGAGGCCCTCTCCTTTCCCTCAAAAAAACGCCGCTCAGGTTGCCCCGAGCGGCGCTTGATCGCTGCGTCTCAGACCTGCGGCCGCAATACCAGCACGCCCAGCGGCGGCAGGGTCAGTGACAGCGAGACCTTCTCGCCGTGGCTCTCGATCGGCTCGGCCAGCATGCCGCCGCCATTGCCGGTGTTCGAGCCGCCGTAGCATGCCGCGTCGCTGTTGAACACCTCCAGCCACTTGGCCTCCACCGGAACGCCGATGCGGTAGGCCTCACGCACCACTGGCGTGAAGTTGGCGAGCACCAGCAGCGGATGCCCGGTCGAGCTCTTGCGCAGCCAGGCGAACACGCTGTTGGCGCGGTCGTCGCCTATCAGCCACTGAAAGCCCTGCGGGTCGCTGTCCAGTTCGTGCAAAGCCGGTTCCTGGCTGTACAGTCGGTTCAGATCGCGCACCAGGTTCTGCACGCCACGGTGATCGGCCTCTTCCAGCAGGTGCCAGTCCAGTTCGCGGTCGTGGCTCCACTCGCGCCACTGGCCGAATTCGCAGCCCATGAACAGCAGCTTCTTGCCCGGATGGGTCCACATGAACGAAAGATAGGCGCGCAGGTTGGCGAACTTCTGCCAGCGATCCCCGGGCATCTTGTCCACCAGAGAGCCTTTGCCGTGGACCACTTCGTCGTGGGAAATCGGCAGCACGAAGTGCTCGGAATAGGCGTAGACCATGCTGAAGGTCATCTTGTCGTGGTGGTACTGCCGATTGATCGGGTCTTCCTGGATGTACTTCAGCGAGTCGTGCATCCAGCCCATGTTCCACTTGTAGGAGAAGCCGAGACCACCTTCGCTGGTGGGCTTGCTGACCCCTGGAAAGGCCGTCGATTCCTCGGCGATCACCAGCGCGCCGGGGGTTTCCGTGGCCACCACGTCGTTCAGATGACGGAGGAAATCGATCGCCTCGAGGTTCTCGCGCCCGCCGTGGCGGTTCGGGATCCACTCGCCCTCCTTGCGCGAGTAATCGCGATAGAGCATCGACGCCACCGCATCGACACGCAGGGCATCGACGTGGAATTCACGCAGCCAGTGCAGCGCCGAAGCGAGCATGAAACCATGCACCTCGGTGCGGCCGAGGTTGTAGATGTAGGTATCCCAGTCCTGATGGAAGCCCTCGAACGGGTGCGCGTATTCGTATAGCGCGGTGCCGTCGAATTCGCCGAGGCCATGGGCGTCGGTGGGAAAGTGCGCCGGCACCCAGTCGAGGATCACGCCGATGCCGGCGTTGTGGCAGGCGTCGACGAACTCGGCGAAATCATGGGCGTTGCCGTAGCGCGCGCTCGGTGCGAACTGCGAAAGCAGCTGGTAACCCCAGGAACCGCCGAACGGATGCTCCATGATCGGCATCAGCTCGATGTGGGTGAAGCCCATGTCCACCACGTAGGGGATCAGCCGCTCGGCCAGCTCGTGCCAGTCATACAGGCGGCCATCGTCACCGCCGTCACGTCGCCAGGAGCCCGCATGCAGCTCATAGATGCTCATCGGTGCCTTGATCGACTGGCGCGCCGCGCGCTGCTGCAGCCAGCCATGGTCCTTCCATTGGTAATCCAGCGGACGGGCGATGACCGAAGCGGTTCCCGGCGGATGCTCGGTTGCCAGGGCGATCGGGTCGGCCTTGAGCGGCAGGATGCCATTCGGCCCGAGAATCTCGTACTTGTAGGTGTCACCGGGCTGCAAGCGCGGAATGAACAGCTCCCAGACGCCGGACGGAAAGCGCAGCCGCATCGGATGACGGCGGCCGTCCCAGCCGTTGAAGCTGCCGACCACCGACACGCGCCGAGCATTGGGCGCCCAGACGGCGAAACGCACGCCCTGCACACCGTCGACTTCCAGCACCTGCGAGCCGAATACCCGGCCGATCTGCCGGTGATTGCCTTCGGAGAACAGGTGCATGTCCAGCTCGCCCAGTTGCGGGCCGAAGCTGTAGGGATCTTCGGTGATCTGCTCGCCGCCGGCCCAGCGAATCTTCAGCAGGTAGGGTTGCTGATGTGGCAGGCGAACGAAAAAGAACCCGGGCACCTGCCCCTGCTCCATCACGGCGAGCAGTTGCTCATCGCGATCGAGCACTTCGGCACCCAGGGCGTTGGGCAGGTAGGCGCGAATCACCATTCCCTCGCCGTCCGGGTGCGGCCCGAGAATGGAAAACGGATTGCCATGCTCGGCTCGCACCAGCGCGTCCACATCGGCGTCGCTGGGCATCAGGGTTTCCCCTGGCATGGTCAGAACCGGGCGATCAGTCATTGGAGCCTCCATCGAAAAGCTGTTGTGCCAGGGCCAGCAATCCCTGTAGCGGGACGGGCAACCAAGTGGGTCGGTTCTCCGCTTCGTAAACGATCTCGTAAGCGCATTTTTCCAGGCTGAACAGCAGCAGTGCAGCATTCGCGCCATCCGCGTCGCGCCAGTCGTGCGGCAATTCGGCGGTCGCCTGGCGATAGGCTTCGAGGAAGGCCGTCTGCGCACTGCTCTGGTAGCTCGCCGCGATACGTTGCCGCGCCTGATCGGCTTCGGACGTGCTGTCGCTGATCTGCGCACCGCGAATGGTCATGGCCGCGGCGTATTCGAACGAACGCAGCAGGCCTGAGACATCCTTGAACGGACTATGTTTGGCACGCCGTTCATCCAGCGAGCGGGCCGGCTCCCCTTCGAAGTCGATGAAGTAGGCATCGCCCTGCACCACCAGCACTTGGCCGAGGTGCAGATCGCCGTGGACACGGGTCCGCACGCCACCAACGGTTCTAGCAGCCAGACGTTGCACTTGTTCGAGCAGTTCGTCGCGCCGCGCCAGCAGCTGGCCGAGCGCGGTGGCCTCCTTGCGATCGAAGCTCGAGCGATGTTCCTCGAGGCGCTGCAGCGCCTGCTCCAGCTGCGCGCTGACGCTCTGCTCCCACTGCTTGGCGTCGGCTTTGCTGGTGCTTTCGTAGGCAAAGGCCGGATCTTCAGTCGGCGTGGCAAGCGCCATGTGCATCTCGCCGAGCCGCTGGCCGAGCAGGCGGTTGAAGGCCTGCAGTTCGTCGAGGGCGCTGAACTGGTTCTCGTGCATCGACACGCCACCAGCGATCTCGTCACGCACCGCGCGGTCGAGGTTGTTCAACGTCCACACCCAGGCGTCGCCCTGGCTGTCGAGGAAGTGCTGGATCACCATCAGGGCCACCGGCTCGCCCTGCTTGTTGATGCGGCTGACCTGGCCGAGCATGCCGGAGATATGGGCGAAGCCGCGTTCGGTGAGGAAACCGCCCATTTCCAGTTCAGGGTGGATGCCCGGTGCCACGCGACGGAGCAATTTGATCATCACCTTGTTGTCGATGATCGCCGAGCTGTTCGACTGCTCCGCGGAGATGAAGCGCACCTCGGGGTGCGCCGGCAATTGCAGGTCGGCCAGCTGCGGCATCGGCACGAAGCGGATCTCACCGTCGTTGCAAGGCAGCACCAATTCATCGCGCAGGCCCTGAATCACTGCGGCGCTGAATTGCTCGAGGGCGAAGGCATCGGTCATCAGGCCGACCTGCGGCCCGCGGCGCACCCGCGCCAGGGCCAGTTGCTGCGGCAATGCGACCTCGAACTCGGTCTCGGCCAGGAAACCCAGCGGCAGCTGGTATAGATCGCTGCGCCCGGCGGATTCCACACAAAGCTCGCTGAGCAGCACCGGGCGGTTCGGATCGCCGAACGGCACGCAATAGCTGATGCGGATCGACTCGATCGCTACGTCCTTGGCCGCGAACCAGCGCCGTTTCGGCAGATAGGCCGGCAGCGCTTCGGTTTCCAGAATGCGCCGATTGGTAGCGGTCAGGGTATCCAGGCGCTTGAGTACCAGCGTCTGGAAGTCCGGCATGGTGTCCACCGGCTCCTGGTGCCAGCTTGGCATCTGGTTGGTCAGCGCGAGCTGGAACCAGTAGAAGCCATAGGGCGGCAAGGTCAGCAGATACGGCAGTTGGCCGATGGGCGGGAAGGCACTGCCGCCGACCATCTCCACCGGCACCATGCCGGCGTACTGCGACATTTCCAGCTCCGCAGCCTGGGCGGAGCGCGAGACGTTGGCGACGCAGAAGATGATCTCGGTTTCGCCGTTCGCTCCGGTGAATTCGCGCAGGTAGGCGAGGATGCGCCGGTTGCTCGGGGCGAGCATCTTCAGCGTGCCGCGGCCGAAGGCCTTGAACTGCTTGCGGATGGTCAGCATCCGCCGCGTCCAGTTGAGCAGCGAATGCGGATCGCGCTGCTGCGCCTCGACGTTGATCGTGTAGTAGCCGTAGAGCGGGTCCATCACCGGTGGCAGCACCAGGTTCGGTGGGTCGGCGCGGGAGAAACCGCCGTTGCGGTCCACCGACCACTGCATCGGCGTGCGTACGCCGTCGCGGTCGCCGAGAAAGATGTTGTCGCCCATGCCGATCTCGTCGCCGTAGTAGATCACCGGCGTACCGGGCATGGAGAGCAGCAGACTGTTGAGCAACTCGATCCGCCGCCGGTCACGCTCCAGCAGCGGCGCCAGGCGCCGGCGTATGCCCAGGTTGATCCGTGCACGCTTGTCCGAGGCGTAGTAGTTCCACAGGTAGTCGCGCTCCTTGTCGGTCACCATCTCCAGCGTCAGCTCGTCGTGGTTGCGCAGGAAGATCGCCCACTGGCAATTGTCCGGGATGTCCGGCGTCTGGCGCAGGATGTCGGTGATCGGGAAGCGGTCTTCCTGAGCGATGGCCATGTACATGCGCGGCATCAGCGGGAAGTGGAAGGCCATGTGGCATTCGTCACCCGGCCCACCGTCTTCGCCGCCGAAATACAGCTGGGTGTCTTCCGGCCACTGGTTGGCTTCGGCGAGCAGCATGCGGTCGGGGTAGTTGGCGTCGATTTCGGCGCGGATCGCCTTGAGCACCGCATGGGTCTCCGGCAGGTTCTCGTTGTTGGTGCCGTCGCGTTCGACCAGGTAAGGAATCGCATCCAGACGCAGGCCGTCGATGCCCATGTCCAGCCAGTAGCGCATCACCGCCAGCACGGCCTTCATCACCTGCGGATTGTCGAAGTTGAGGTCCGGCTGGTGCGAATAGAAGCGGTGCCAGAAGTACTGCTTGGCCACCGGGTCCCAGGTCCAGTTGGATTTCTCGGTGTCGAGAAAGATGATTCGCGTGCCGTCGTATTTCTTGTCGGTATCCGACCAGACGTAGAAATCCCGGGCCGCTGAGCCCTTCTTTGCCTTGCGTGCACGCTGGAACCAGGGGTGCTGGTCGGACGTGTGGTTGATGACCAGCTCGGTGATCACCCGCAACCCACGCTTGTGCGCCTCGGCGATGAAGCGACGGGCGTCGGCCATGCTGCCGTATTCGGGATGCACACCGCGGTAATCGGCGATGTCGTAACCATCGTCACGCCGCGGCGACGGATAGAACGGCAGCAGCCAGATGGTATTCACCCCGAGGTCGGCGATGTAATCCAGCTTCTCGATCAGGCCGGGGAAGTCGCCGACGCCGTCGTTGTTCGAATCGAAGAAGGATTTCAGGTGCACCTGATACACCACCGCGTCCTTGTACCAGAGCGGGTCCTTGATGAAAGCGGCGGGCTTGCGCGGTTTTGCCATGTTCTTCATTCCTGTCGCGGTGTGAAGGCCCCAAGCCGGATCGGCGCGTAAGGCAACGGCAGAGCTACAGCTGAAGCCACATCAACAAAGCTTCATAAGTCTTTGATATGTTTTGGGTTAGCAGCTGCGCTCGAGAATTCACTTGAGGTCCGGGTCCGGCTCCTGTGCGGTCAGGCGCCAGATGCCGAACGGCAGATGCCAGGGTTCGATCCGCATCCACTGGGTCTTGCCGTACCAGGTCCAGCGATGGCCATTCATCAGGTCCTCGCCCTGGGTATGGGCGTCATCCGGCAGGCCGAGCTCCCACAACGGCAACTCGAAATTTGCCTCCTGGGCGTTGTGCGGATCGAGGCTGACGGCCACCAGGATGAAGTTCGACAGGTCTGGTGTGCGCTTGCCGAAGTAGAGGATGTTGTCGTTCCAGGCCATGTAGGCCTTGAAGCCCAAGTGCGTCTGCAGTGCCGGGTTCTGCCGGCGGATGCGGTTGAGCTGGGCGATCTCGGCAATGATATTGCCCGGTGCGCGGTAGTCGCGGACGCGAATCTGGTACTTCTCCGAGTCCAGATATTCCTCCTTGCCCGGAATCGGTGCCGACTCGCACAGCTCGAAGCCCGAATACATGCCCCACAGCCCCGAACCCATGGTCGCCAGCGCGGCGCGGATCAGGAACCCGGCGCGGCCGGAGTCCTGCAGGAAAAACGGGTTGATGTCCGGCGTATTGACGAAGAAGTTCGGCCGGTAGCAGTCGCGCAGCGGCGGCTCGTTCAGTTCGGTGAGGTACTCGCTCAGCTCGGTCTTGGTGTTGCGCCAGGTGAAGTAGGTGTAGCTCTGGCTATAACCGATCTTGCCCAGACGCGCCATCATGCCGGGGCGAGTGAAGGCCTCGGAGAGGAACATCACGTCGCGGTCGCGCTCGCGGATATCGGCGATCAGCCATTCCCAGAACGGCAATGGCTTGGTGTGCGGGTTGTCGACCCGAAACACCTTCACGCCCTGCTCCACCCAATGCCAGACCACGTCGCGCAGCGCCAGCCAGAGCTCGGGCATGGCGTCTTCGGCATAGAAGTCGACGTTGACGATGTCCTGGTACTTCTTCGGTGGGTTTTCGGCGTATTTGATCGTGCCGTCCGGCCGCCAGGAGAACCAGCCCGGGTGCTCTTTCAGCCACGGGTGGTCCTGCGAGCACTGGATGGCGAAGTCCAGGGCGATCTCCAGGCCATGCTCGCGGGCCGCGGCGACCAGCTCGCGGAAATCGTCGAGCGTGCCCAGCTCGGGATGGATGGCATCGTGACCGCCGTCCTCGCTGCCGATGGCATAAGGGCTGCCCGGATCGTTCGGGCCGGCCTGCAGACTGTTGTTCGGGCCCTTGCGGTGCTGGCGACCGATCGGGTGGATCGGCGGGAAATACAGCACGTCGAAACCCATGTCGCGAATCGCCGACAGGCGCTTGTGCACATCGCGGAAGGTGCCGTGGCGATTGGGATCGTCGGTCTCCGAGCGTGGAAACAGCTCGTACCAGCTGGCGAACTGTGCCAGCGGGCGTTCCACATCCAGCGGATACACACGGCTGCGGCTGCAGTGCTCGCGTGGGTCTGCCGCAGCCATCGCCACGGCCGTCTCCTGTGCGAGCAACAGCGACACGCGCTCGTCATCGGTATGCGCCATGCCAAGGCGGTGCATCAGATCGTCGAGCACCGCGCGATTCTCGCCCTGTGCTCGTGCGGTGGCCTGCTCCAGCAGCAGACGCCCTTCTTCCAGCTCCAGATGCACCGGAACACCGGCCGTGTGCTTCTTCGACAGCTCGTAGCGGTAGCTCTCGAATACGTCCCACCAGGCCTCGATGACGAACTCATGTTCGGCGACCTGGGTGGGCGTGAACTGGCCTTGCCAGGCGTCGTTACCGAGCAGCTTCAGCCGTGCCCGTCGCCAGCTGGTTTCGCCTTTTTCACGCCAGCACACGGCGGCGGCGAGCTGGTCGTGGCCGTCAGCGAAAATCTTGCTGGTCACGACCACTGGCTGGCCGATGACCGCCTTGGCAGCGAAGCGTCCCTCATCCAACACCGGCAAGGTGGATTCGATGGCGATGCGCGGCATCTGCAGGGCTTCTTCGAGTCGAGGGTGAATCGTCGCGGTAGGCTGTGCATCGCTCATCGAACGGGCTCCTGGGGCGCATGGGTTCGGGTTGCCCGAGCCGCCTCTGGACGCGTCATCGTCGGTTCGGGAGGCGACCGGTACGGTTTTCGTCGGCTCTTTCTTCCGAGCCAAGGGACCCTGGAAAGTTCAGCCCCGCGCGGCCGTTAGCCAGCCCGTCCGGCGACCGGTCGAGGGAATGCTGCGGTTACCGGTTTCAAGCCTCGGCAAGCGGGTACCGAACCCGCCCACGCCGACTGTCGTCAGTGCCGCGAGCGCCGACGATTGGCCGGAACCCCATCCATACAGGCCGATCAATGCAGAACGGCCGCCAAGGTTACGCTGGCGGGCGAACACCAGGAGAACGAGCATGACTCACGTGCGACCCGATGTGCCGCAACCCGACCCGATCGTGCATGACAAGCCGGGCGATGTGCCGCAGGTGCCTTGTGCCGAGGAGCTGGACGAGCACAAGCCCGGCGCGCCATACGGGAACCAGACCGTGGCGGACACCGACGATCCCCAGACGACCTGATCGCTCGTCAGCCACGCCGTTGCATCAACCCTTCTCCAGGCGCTTGAGCAGTGCCTGCGTCAGTCCCTGGCGAACGGCGCCGTAGCGCGCCCAGGGGTCGCTGCGCAATGCCTGCAACCGTTCATCCAGGTTGCCGATGTTCCAGCAGTCCGCGCTTTCCAACTGCGCCAGCTCCTCACGCTCAATAGGTACGGATACCGCCAGCCCCGGACGTGCCCTGACCGAGTAGGCGGCAACGGTGCTCGCCCCGCGCTGGTTGCGCAGGTAATCCACGAAAATTCGCCCGACCCGATTCTGCGGCCCCATTTTGTCGACGATCAGCTCCGGCGCCTCGCGCGCCAGCCGCTCAGTGACCGAGCGAGCGAACTGCCGGACCAGGTCCCAGTCGTGCCGACGGTCGAGCGGCACCACGACATGCATGCCGCGGCCTCCGCTGGTCTTGAGGAAGGCCTGCAGTCCCAGGTCGTCCAGCAGCTGCAGGGTCAGCTCGGTCGCCTCCACCATGCTCGACCAGGCTAATGCGGGATCGGGGTCGAGATCGAAAATGACTCGATCGGGCCGCTCGACGCGATCGCTGCGCGCGTTCCAGGTGTGGAACTCGACGGTACCCATCTGCACGGCCTCGATGACCGCGGTGATGTTGTCCGCCTGGATCAGCCGCGCATGCTCAGGGTCGAGGTTTTTCGGCAGTGCGCGCATGTGCGGCATCTTCAACCGACCACAATGGCGCTGGAAAAAGCTCTCGCCGTCGACACCGTCGGGCGCACGAACGATGGACAGTGGCCGGCCAGCCAGTTGCGGCACCAGTCGGTCGGCGATTCCCAGGTAGTATTCGGCCAGCGCAAGCTTGGTTGCCCCGCTGGCCTTGTCGATCACCCGTTGTGGATTGCTGATGCCGACGCCGCCCACCAGCGGGCGGCTGCCGCTCTTGCGCTGTTCTGGCATGGGTTACCCCGATCAGCTCGCCTTCTTGCTGGATTTGCTGCCCGCCGCTGGCGCCTTGCGCGTGCGCGAAGCCGACGAGGAGGACTTGCTGGTCTTGGCCTTGCTCGCAGTCTTGGGCTTGACCGGCGCTTTTTCCTTCTCCTCGTCATCTTCGTCTTTGCTGGCCTTGCCCGACTTGCCGGCAAGGCTGCGCTTGAGCAATTCGGTAAGGTCGATGACATCCGCCGAGCGACGATCCACCGCCTCCTCCGGCCCGCCGACGGCTTCCAGCTTGCCTTCGCGGGCCTTCTTCTCCACCAGCGCCATGATCTGGTCCTGGAAGGTGTCCTTGTACTGTTCCGGCTTCCACTTCTCGGTCATGTCCTCGACCAGGCGCTTGGCCATGTCCAACTCACGCTCGGCCAGCTCCGGATCGAGGGCCTCGTCCTTCAGCTCCAGGTACTCGACGCCGCGTACCTCGTCGGCCCAGCGCAGGGTGTTCATCACCAGCGCCTTGCCCAGCGGCATCAGCACTGCCAGGTGCTGTTTGTTGCGCAGCACCACGTTGGCGATGCCGACCTTACCGGTCTGGATCAGTGTCTCGCGCAGCAAGGCATAGACCTTTTCGCCACGGCGGTCCGGCGTCAGGTAATACGGCGTGTCGATGTAGAGAAAGGAAATGTCCTTGGCATCAACGAAGGCGACGATATCCACGGTCTGGGTCGCCTTGGGATGCGCGCCTTTGATCTCGTCATCGCTGATCACGACGTAGTGACCCTTCTCGTACTCGACGCCCTTGACGATGTTCTCGCTGTCGATGTCTTCGCCGGTGGTCTTGTTGATGCGCTTGTAGCCGACCCGGTCCATGCTGCGTTTGTCCAGCCAGTCGAAATCGATGCCCTGGCGGGTGGTGGCCGGTACTAGCGCCACCGGGATGTGTACCAGTCCGAAACTGACTGCGCCTTTCCAGATCGTGCGTGGCATGGTCGTTCTCCAGCATGGGTTGGCTCAGCCGTTAACCACCGTGCCGCCATTGACGTGCAGCACCTGACCGCTGACATAGGCCGCATCGCTGCTCGCCAGGTAGACGTAGGCCGGCGCCACTTCATCGGGCTGGCCGGGGCGTTTCATCGGTGTATTGGAGCCGAATTCGGCCACCTTGTCGGCATCGAAGGTCGAAGGAATCAGCGGCGTCCAGATCGGCCCCGGTGCGACGCCGTTGACGCGAATGCCGCGCTCGGCGAGGTTCATCGACAGCGAACGGGTGAAGGCCGTGATGGCGCCCTTGGTTGCCGAATAGTCCAGCAGCTGCGGGCTGCCCTTGTAGGCGGTGACCGAGCTGGTGTTGATGATCGAAGCGCCCTTGCCCAGATGTGGCAGCGCCGCCTTGGTCATTTGGAACATGCCGAAGATGTTGGTGCGGAAGGTCTTTTCCCACTGTTCTTCGCTGATGTCTTCGAGCTTTTCCTGCGGGTGCTGCTCGGCAGCGTTGTTGATCAGAATGTCGAGCTTGCCGAACGCGGCGAGGGTTTCGTCGATGACCTTGCGGCAGACCTCGCGATCGGCCACGTCGCCGGCGAAGGTCAGGCAGCGGCGACCGTATCGTTCGACCACGCTGCGGGTTTGCTCGGCGTCCTGATGCTGGTCGAGATAGAGAATCGTCACATCGGCGCCCTCGCGGGCGTACAGCACCGCGACCGAGCGACCGATGCCGCTGTCACCACCGGTGATGATCGCGACCTTGCCTTCGAGCTTGCCCGCCGCCTTGTAGTCTTCGCCGCGGTATTCCGGGCGCGGGTTCATCAGCCCTTCCTTGCCGGGCTCGGGCTGCTCCTGCGGCGGTAGGGTCTGCTTGTCTTCGGCCATGGAAGATCCTCCGTCAAGGTTGTGAGCCTGTCTTCGGAGGACTGGAACGGTGCGAGAAAAGTTTCTGCGGGGTGATGAGAGGACTCTGTACCGGGCCCTCGAAGAATCAGTTCAGCGTCAGCACGACGCGGCCGCGAGGTACGCCGCTTTCGACATATTGGTGGGCTTCGATTGCCTGCTCGAAGGGGAACTGTCGGTCGAGCTGCGGCCAGATCAGCCGGTCCACTGTGAGCTGGTTGATATGCTGCAGCGCACGCTCCACGGCTTCACGGTTCTGCTCGATGCCCAGCTCCGGCTGCCCGGTGAAGTCGCACAGGCAGTGCAGGAAGAACTTGAAGTTCTTCTTGAAAGCCGCACACACCGGCAGGGCCGTTTCGTTGCCGCCGTTCATGCCATAGAGAATCAGCTTGCCCAGTGGCGCCATGACGTCGCCGAGCAGTTTCATCTGCGAACCGCCACAGGCATCCAGCACCACGTCTACGCCGCGGCCTTCGGTCACCTTCTGCAGGCGTCCGACCAGGTCTTCCTCTTCGGTGACGATCACGGTCTCCGCGCCCAGCTCGCGCAGGTAGTCGCGGTCCTCGCTGGTGTCGCAGGTGGCGATCACCCGTCCACCCAGCGCCTTGGCCAGCTGTACGGCTGCCGGCCCGGTGCAGTGCGCCGCCTGGTTGATCAGCACGTATTGGCCGGCTTCCAGCTGAGCAAGTTCGACCAGCGCGAAGTAGCTGACCAGCATCGGCGTGTAGTGGATCGCCGCCTCGCTGGCGCTGAGCATGTCCGGGTAACGCACCAGCGCCTGCTGCGGCAACAGTGCATGCTCGGCGTAGAGCGGATACTGATTGAGGTCGTGGGCCGGGAAGCCGGCAACATGATCGCCGACGCTGAAGCCCTGAACGCCCTCACCCACCGCCAGCACCTCGCCCGCCACCTCGCTGCCGAGCCCGGCAGGCAGACGCGCGTGTCGTGGCGCGAGGTCCTGGCGCCAGAGCACGTCATTCCAGCTGACGCCGATGGCTCGCACGCCAATCAGCACCTCGCCTGGGCCGGCAACCGGCATTGCGCGTTCCTCGTGGCGCAACACGTCGGCCGGGCCGAATTGATGAAAACGGATGATGCGGGACATTTCGACCCCTCACTTACTACTTGTGCGAACGGACTCTATCGTCAGTATCGTCACAACTCCAGCGCACGGCGTGGATTCCCATCGATAGTTCCCATGCGCAGCAATGATGGAACTGCGTATGTATGCTTGCCGGGCGCATTGCAGCTTTATGCATTTCGAAAGCGGGATCGGGCATGCCGTTGGCAGGCGAAGCTGTCTAGAATGCAGACCACCCTCCAGAGCCGGACGCCCGGCTGCAGGCTCGACGTGAACCAGGTATGAATCGCAACGACCTCCGCCGTGTTGACCTCAATCTGCTGATCGTCTTCGAAACGCTGATGCACGAGCGCAGTGTGACCCGCGCAGCGGAAAAGCTGTTTCTCGGCCAGCCGGCGATCAGTGCCGCGCTGGCACGACTGCGCACGCTGTTCGACGACCCGCTCTTCGTCCGTACCGGCCGCAGCATGGAGCCGACCGCGCGCGCGCTGGAGATCGCCCAGCTGCTTTCACCGGCGCTGGACTCGATCTCCACCGCCGTCAGCCGCGCCTCGACCTTCGACCCGGCCACCAGCACCCAGGTGTTTCGCATCGGCCTGACCGATGAAGTCGAGTTCGCCCTGCTACCGCCGCTGCTGCGTCGCCTGCGCGCCGAAGCGCCGGACGTGGTGCTGGTGGTGCGCCGCGCCAACTATCTGTTGATGCCCGGCCTGCTTGCGTCCGGCGAGATCTCGGTGGGCGTCTGCTACACCGAGGAGCTGCCGGCCAATGCCAAACGCAAGGTACTGCGCCGGCCCAGGCCGATGCTGCTGCGCGCCGACAGCATTCCCGGCCGGCTGAGCATGGAGGATTACTGCAGCCGCCCGCATGCGATGGTCTCCTTTGCCGGCGATCTCAACGGCTATATAGACGAGGAACTGGCCCTGCACGGTTGCAAGCGCAAGGTGGTCCTGGCGGTGCCGCAGTTCAACGGTCTGGCCAGCCTGCTTGCCGGAACCGACATCATCGCCACCGTTCCGGACTACGCCGCCGCGGCACTGGCGGCCAATGGCGGCGTGCGCGCCGAACCCTTGCCCTTCCAGACCAGCCAGGACTTCGAGCTGTCCATGGCCTGGCGCGGCGCCCAGGACAACGACCCCGCCGAGCGCTGGCTGCGCTCGCGCATCCAGATGTTCGTCGGCGATCCGGATAGCCTCTGACCGCGGTAGGTTGAGCGTAGCGAAGCCCAACGAGCGTGGTATCCGGCAACGCATTCGCCATGGTATTGAACTTCGACAACGGACGTGGTGTGGGCCGAAAGCGCGGTCGCGTTGGGCTTCGCCGCGGAGCGGCTCAACCCAACCTACGAGATCACGGATCGTCGGTGAATGGCCTCGCGTATACGTGATGACGAGCGCGCAACCATCACCGCCAATGATATTCACCTTTGCCTCGTTCGATTTTTGCTGAACGGTTTGACCACGCAGACTCCCGCCATCAACAAATCCGACTTGCGGAGTCAAGCATGGAACGTTCGTTCAACGCCTTGCGTTTTCCTCTTATCGCCCTGACGGTGCTGATCACCGCCGCTTGCGGCAAGGCACCGGAGGCCACCCAGTCGGGCACGCCGCCGCCCGTCGTCAGCGTCGCGGAAGTCATCGAACAGCAGGTGACCGAGTGGGACGAACTCACTGGCCGTCTGGAAGCGCCGGAGTCGGTGGAGATTCGTCCGCGCGTATCCGGCTTCATCGACAAGGTGGCCTTCGAGGAAGGTGCGCTGGTGAACAAAGGCGACCTCTTGTTCCAGATCGACCCACGTCCGTTCCAGGCCGAGGTCAAGCGCCTGCAGGCGCAACTGCAACAGGCTCGCGCCAATCAGCAACGTACCGTCGCCGAAGCAGAACGCGGCGAGCGCCTGCGCAAGAAGAACGCGATTTCCGACGAGCTCGCCGACGCCCGCGTCAGTGCCGCCAGTGAAGCCCGCTCGGCAACCGCGGCGATTCAGGCGCAACTGGACCGCGCGCAGCTGGATCTCTCCTTCACCCGCGTGACCGCGCCCATCGACGGTCGCGTCGGCCGCGCGCTGATCACCGCCGGCAACCTGGTCAACGCCGGCGAGGCGCTGCTGACCACGCTGGTCTCCACCGACCGGGTCTATGCCTATTTCGAGGCCGATGAGCGTACCTACCTCAAGTATCGCGAGCTGGCACGCAATGGCGACCGTGGCGAGGCGACCCCGGTCTATCTCGGCCTGTCCAGCGATGACGGCCATCCGCACCTGGGCCACATGGACTTCGTCGACAACCAGGTCGACCCGCGCACCGGCACCATCCGTGGTCGCGCTGTGTTCGACAACCGTGACGGCAGCTTCACCCCCGGCCTTTATGCGCGCCTGAAGCTGGTCGGCAGCGCCACCTACGACGCCGTGCTGATCAAGGACGCCGCGGTCGGTACCGACCTGGGCAAGAAGTTCGTCCTGGTGCTGACCGAGGACGGCACCGTCGCCTACCGCCCGGTCGAAGTCGGTCCCAAGCTCGAAGGGCTGCGCATCGTTCGCAGCGGTCTGGCCAAGGGCGAGAGCATCGTGGTCAACGGCCTGCAGCGCGTACGCCCGGGCAGCCCGGTGCAGCCGGAGTCGGTGCCCATGGCCGACGCCGAGACGCTGGCCACCCTGCGCCAGCAGAACCGCGCGATCAGCGAGGCGATGAAACCACAGGTCGTCGAGCGCAGCCTGGCCCAGCGCCCTAGCAGCTGAGTACCCCCGCAACTGCCCTGAACTCCGGCGCGCCTGCCGCGCCAATCCGATCGATCCGCCAGGGCGCCAGACGCGCGCCCTACCCCGGAGTGCGCCATGAATTTCTCGCAATTCTTCATCAAGCGGCCGATTTTCGCCGCCGTGCTGTCGCTGGTGATCCTCATCGGCGGGGCCATCTCGCTGTTCCAGCTGCCGATCAGCGAATACCCCGAAGTCGTCCCGCCCACCGTGGTGGTGCGCGCCGAGTTTCCCGGTGCCAACCCCAAGGTGATCGGTGAAACCGTCGCCTCCCCGCTGGAGCAGGCCATCACCGGCGTCGAGGGCATGCTCTACATGTCGTCCCAGGCCACCGCCGACGGCAAGCTGACCCTGACCATCACCTTTGGACTGGGCACTGATCTCGATAACGCCCAGGTGCAGGTGCAGAACCGCGTCACGCGCACCATGCCGACCTTGCCCACCGAGGTGCAGCGCCTCGGCGTGACCGTGGACAAGGCCTCCCCGGACCTGACCATGGTGGTGCACCTGACCTCGCCGGATCAGCGCTACGACATGCTCTACCTGTCCAACTACGCCACACTCAACGTCAAGGACGAGCTCGCGCGGCTGGATGGCATCGGTGATGTGCAGCTGTTCGGCATGGGTGATTACTCCCTGCGCGTCTGGCTCGACCCGGAGAAGGTCGCCTCGCGCAACCTCACCGCATCGGACGTGGTCAACGCGATCCGCGAGCAGAACCGCCAGGTCGCCGCAGGTTCTCTGGGCGCGCCGCCGGCACCGGGTGCCACGGACTTCCAGCTGTCGATCAACACCCAGGGTCGGCTGGTCACCGAAGAAGAATTCGAGAACATCATCATCCGCGCCGGCGAAGACGGCTCGATCACCCGTCTGCGGGACATCGCCCGGGTCGAACTGGGTTCCAGCCAGTACGCGCTGCGTTCGCTGCTGAACAACCAGCCCGCCGTCGCCATTCCGATATTCCAGCGCCCGGGTTCGAACGCCATCGAGATTTCCGACTCGGTGCGAGCACGCATGGCGGAGCTGAAAGGCGACTTCCCGGAAGGCGTGGACTACGAGATCGTCTATGACCCGACCATCTTCGTGCGCGGCTCCATCGAGGCGGTGGTGCACACCCTGCTCGAGGCCATCGTGCTGGTGGTGCTGGTGGTGATCCTGTTCCTGCAGACCTGGCGCGCCTCGATCATTCCACTGGCCGCCGTGCCGGTGTCGCTGATCGGCACCTTCGCGGTCATGCACCTGCTCGGTTTCTCGCTCAACGCACTGTCGCTGTTCGGTCTGGTGCTGGCGATCGGCATCGTGGTGGACGACGCCATCGTCGTGGTGGAGAACGTCGAGCGCAACATCGGCCTCGGCAAGTCGCCGGAGGAAGCGACCCGTCAGGCGATGAAGGAAGTGACCGGGCCGATCATCGCCACCGCGCTGGTGCTCTGCGCGGTGTTCATCCCCACCGCGTTCATTTCCGGCCTCACCGGGCAGTTCTACCAGCAGTTCGCGCTGACCATCGCCATTTCCACGGTGATCTCGGCATTCAACTCGCTGACCCTGTCGCCGGCGCTGGCGGCCAGCCTGCTCAAGGCCCACGACGCGCCGAAGGACGGCTTCTCGCGACTGCTCGACCGCATGCTCGGTGGCTGGCTGTTCGCGCCGTTCAACCGCATGTTCGATCACGCCAGCCACGGCTATGTCGGTCTGGTACGACGCATCCTGCGCGGCAGTGGCATTGCGCTGCTGGTCTATGTCGGCCTGGTCGGCCTCGGTTACCTGGGCTTCGCCAGCACGCCGACCGGTTTCGTCCCGCCGCAGGACAAGCAATACCTGGTCGCCTTCGCCCAGCTGCCGGACGCCGCCACGCTGGACCGCACCGAGGACGTGATCAAGCGCATGTCGGAAATCGCCGGCAAGCACCCCGGCGTGGAGAACACCGTGGCCTTCCCGGGCCTGTCGATCAACGGCTTCACCAACAGCCCGAACAGCGGCATCGTCTTCACTCCGCTCAAGCCGTTCGATGAGCGCAAGGACCCGTCACTCTCGGCCAACGCCATCGCGGCGGACCTGAATGGCCAGTTCGCGCAGATTCAGGATGCCTTCATCGCCATCTTCCCGCCGCCACCCGTACAAGGCCTGGGCACCATCGGCGGTTTCCGCGTGCAGGTGCAGGACCGCGGCAACCTCGGCTACGAGGAGCTGTACACCCAGGTGCAGAACGTCATCGCCAAGAGCGCCGACTATCCGGAGCTGGCCGGCCTGTTCACCAGCTACCAGGTCAACGTGCCGCAGGTGGATGCCGACATCGACCGCGAGAAGGCCAAGACCCACGGCGTGGCTATCGACGAGATCTTCGACACCATGCAGGTCTACCTTGGCTCGCTGTACGCCAACGACTTCAACCGCTTCGGTCGTACCTATCAGGTCAACGTCCAGGCGGACCAGAAGTTCCGTCTGGCCCCGGAGCAGATCGGCCAGCTGAAAGTGCGTAACGACCGCGGCGAAATGGTCCCGCTGTCGACCTTCGTCAACGTCACGGATAGCGCCGGCCCGGATCGGGTGATGCACTACAACGGCTTCCTCACCGCCGAGATCAACGGCGCCGCCGCACCGGGCTACAGCTCGGGGCAAGCCGAGGCCGCCATGGAGCGTCTGCTCCAGGCCGAGCTGCCCAACGGCATGAGCTACGAATGGACCGAGCTGACCTACCAGCAGATCCTCGCCGGCAACACCGCGGTGTTCGTCTTCCCGCTCTGTGTGCTCCTGGCGTTCCTGGTGCTGGCGGCGCAATACGAGAGCTGGAGCCTGCCGCTGGCGGTGATCCTGATCGTGCCGATGACCCTGCTCTCGGCGATCACCGGGGTGATCCTGGCCGGTAGCGACAACAACGTGTTCACCCAGATCGGCCTGATCGTGCTGGTGGGCCTGGCGTGCAAGAACGCCATCCTCATCGTCGAGTTCGCCAAGGACAAGCAGGAGGAAGGCATGGACCGGCTGGCCGCCATCCTCGAAGCCTGCCGCCTGCGTCTGCGGCCGATCCTGATGACCAGCTTCGCCTTCATCATGGGCGTGGTGCCGCTGGTGCTCTCCAGCGGGGCCGGCGCCGAGATGCGCCATGCCATGGGTGTTGCGGTGTTCAGCGGCATGCTTGGGGTGACCTTCTTCGGTCTGCTGCTGACCCCGGTGTTCTATCTGGTGATTCGTGCCTTCGTCGAGAAACGCGAAGCCCGCAAAGTGGCTTACAAGGAGGCCCGCGCATGAAGTTCTTTGCCCTTTCCCTGCTCACTCTGGCACTGAGCGCCTGTGCGGTCGGCCCCGATTACCGGGCACCGCAGCCGGAACCGGCGCGTATCGGCGGCGCATCGGCTGGCGACTACGACCGCTCGCGCTTCGAAGCGGCCTGGTGGCAGCAGTTCGACGATCCGACGCTGGACGCCCTGGTTGGCGAAGCCCTGGCCGAGAACCGCGAACTGCGCATCGCCTATGCCCGCCTGCGGGCGGCACGGGCGATTCGCGATGACGTCAGCAATGATCGTCTGCCCACCGTCACCGCGGGCGCCAGCGCCGATATCGGCAAGGCCCAGCAACCGGGTTTCAGTGAAGAGCGGGTGAACGCCGAGCGTTACGATCTGGGCCTGGACATGGCCTGGGAACTGGACCTGTTCGGCCGTATCCAGCGCCGCCTGGAATCCAGCGAGGCGCAGGCCGATGCCGTCGAAGCCGAGCTCTACCAGCTGCAGGTCAGCCTGATCGCCGAGCTGGTGGATGCCTACGGTCAGCTGCGCGGTGCCCAACTACGCGAGCGGATCGCCCGCGACAACTTGGCCAACCAGCGCAATTCCCATGAACTGACCGAGCAGCTGCGCGAAGCGGGCGTCGGTAGTGAGCTGGATGTCCTGCGCGCCGATGCCCGTCTGGCGGCCACCGAAGCCAGCCTGCCGCAATTGCAGGCGCAGCAGGCGCGTGCGCGCAACCGCATCGCTACTCTGCTCGGCCAGCGCGCCGATCAACTCGCCGTGGACCTCGCTCCGCGCGATCTGCCGGCAATCGCCAAGTCGCTACCGATTGGCGATCCAGGCGAGCTGCTGCGCCGGCGCCCGGACATTCGTGCAGCAGAGCGCCAGCTGGCCGCGGCCACTGCCGATGTCGGCGTGGCGACAGCCGATCTGTTTCCGCGCGTGAGTCTGTCGGGCTTTCTCGGCTTCGTTGCCGGGCGCGGCTCGCAGATCGGCTCCAGCGCAGCGCGGGCCTGGGGCGTGGCGCCGAGCATCAGTTGGGCAGCGTTCGACCTCGGCAGCGTGCGGGCCCGCCTGCGTGGCGCCGAGGCCGACGCCGATGCGGCGCTGGCCAGCTATGAGCAACAGGTATTACTGGCGCTGGAGGAATCTGAAAACGCCTTCAGCGATTACGCCAACGCCCAGCAGCGCCTGCTCTCCTTGATCCGCCAATCGACGGCCAGCCGCGCCGCCGCACAGCAAGCGGAAATCCGCTATCGCGAAGGCACGGCGGACTTTCTCGTACTGCTCGATGCCGAGCGCGAACGACTTCTGGCCGAAGACGCTCAGGCTCAGGCCGAAGTCGAGCTCTACCGCGGCGTGGTTGCCATCTACAAGGCCCTCGGTGGCGGCTGGACGCCGAGCGCCTGATACCGGCTCTCTCGTTGGATCGCCTCCTGGTCGATCACTTCTGCCCCGGGTGCGGCAACGCCACGGGGCATTTTTTGCCTGTTCGGCAGCACGCAATCCAGTCGACCACCTTGGGGGCTGAACGCCTCAGCCATTTCCCGCAACGTACGCTCCCGATGAATGCGCCGGGATAGCGCTATCGTCGCCCTGTTTGTATTGTCGGAGCCGGGCAACCACCTCTTGCCTCTTAATCCGGTCTGACTCTGATGCCCCTAGAAGCGTTCATGAATACATCGGTATCCAGCCAGGTCGAGCAGGTACTGGCCCTGCTGCAGCGTCACCTGGGCGGGAACCTGCTGGCCGTGCATCTGTTCGGCTCGGCCGTTGTCGGTGGGCTGAAACCCGGCAGCGATCTCGACCTGCTTGTTACGGTTGCAGCCCCCCTGCCGGAGGCCACGCGCCGCACAGTCATGGACGAGCTGCTGATGCTTTCCGCCTGGCCGGCCAGCGAGCGTCTGCGTCCGCTGGAAGTCACCTGGGTGGTACGCAGCTCGGTATGGCCCTGGCGCTATCCGGCAATGCGCGAGCTGCAGTTCGGCGAATGGCTGCGCGCCGATATCGAAGCCGGCCGCATCGAACCGCCCCAGGAAGACCACGACCTGGCCATTCTTCTGCACCAGGTGCGCAAGCACGGCATCAGCCTGCTTGGCCCAAGCGCGGCCGAGCTGTTCGAGCCGGTGCCCGAGCGAGACATGCGCCAAGCCTTGCACGACACGCTGGCGCAATGGTGCGAGCCTGCCGACTGGCAAGGCGATGAGTGCAACGTGGTATTGGCCGTGGCGCGCATCTGGCTGACCCTGACCACGGACGCCATCGCCCCGAAGGACGTCGCAGCGGCCTGGTTGCTCGAATGTCTGCCGGACGAGCACCGTGCCGTACTGGAGACAGCCCGCCAGGCCTATCGGGGCGACACGATCGAACAAGCTGCCCTGCGCCCACAGGCGGTGGAGGCGTTCATCCGGCATGCGCGCGCGCAGTTGCAGCTGCCGCAACCAACAGGAGCGGACCGATGATGACTACGGATCAGATCGCCGCCTTCTGCCTGACGCTTCCCGGCACCCGTGAAGACCTCAAGTGGGGCAGCAACCGGGTGTTCTCGGTAGCGGACAACAAGATGTTCGCCGTCCTCGATTTTCTTGGCGAGCACCTGGCATTCAAGGTCCATAGCGACCTGTTTCTGGGTTTCGTGGACCGTCCCGGCATCCGCCCGGCTCCTTACCTGGCCCGGGCGCACTGGATCAGCATGAGCGGTCGGCAGATTCCTCTAGCCGACGAAGAACTGCGCGACCTGCTGACCCGCGCACACCAGTTGGTGGTACGCAAGCTACCGAAACGCCTGCAATCAGGGCTATTGCTGGATCTGGATTAAGCCACCAGCGGATTGGAGAGCCGGGCCAGGCAGTGCACTCCACTCTGTTATGCCGCCACCGCAAATGTGACGTAGTGCCGCTCCCGCTGGGTTGGTTGGGGAAAGCGCTTTCAGTCGTCACCTATCTTTGGCATAAGAAGCGGTTGAAAGCCTAGAAGCGTCCTTGCGGTCGGTCCGCCTGGACGAACTGCCAACCAACCAGAATAAAGAGTCTTTCATGAAGCCGATCATTACCCTTGCCGGGCTTGTGCTGGCGGTCACCAGCGCATTCGCCCAGGCTGAGCCCATCGTCATCAAGTTTTCTCACGTAGTGGCCGAGGACACGCCCAAGGGCAAGGGTGCACTGATGTTCAAGCGCCTGGCCGAGGAGCGTCTGCCCGGCCAGGTAAGCGTCGAGGTCTACCCGAATTCGACGCTGTTCGGTGATGCCACGGAGCTGGAGGCATTGCGCAACAACGAAGTGCAGCTGCTGGCGCCGTCACTGGCCAAGTTCGAGCAATACACCAAGCAGCTGCAGGTATTCGACCTGCCCTTCCTGTTCGACGATATCGACGCGGTAAACCGCTTCCAGAAGCGCACCAAGGGCAAACAGCTGCTGCGCTCGATGGAAGACCAGAACATCACCGGCCTGGCCTACTGGCACAACGGCATGAAGCAGCTCTCGGCGACCCGTATGCTGCGCCTGCCGAGCGATGCATCGGGGCTGAGCTTCCGCATTCAACCCTCGGCCGTGCTCGAAGCGCAGTTCGGTGCAGTCGGCGCATCGACCCAGAAAATCCCCTTCGCCGATGTCTACGACGCCCTGCGTACCGGCACCGTACAGGGCGCGGAGAATCCCTGGTCGAACATCTACAGCAAGAAGATGCATACCGTGCAGCCCTACATCATCGAGAGCGATCACGGTGTGCTCGATTACATGGTGGTCAGCAACACCCGCTTCTGGATGGGCATGCCGCACAAGATCCGTTTCGAGCTGGAAGCCATCCTCGACGAGGTGAGCTACATGGTGAATCGCGAAGCCGAAGAGCTGAATCAGGCCGACCGCGAGCGCATTCGCCAGGCGGGAACGACCGAGATCGTCAGCCTGACTCCGGAAGAGCGCGAGCGCTGGCGCGAAGCGATGCGTCCGGTGTGGCAGCAGTTCGAGCCGGTGATCGGCGCGGACATCATCAAGGCGGCCCAGACCGTCAATCGCAAGCAACGCAATTAAGCGACGCCGCTTAGAACGCAAAAGCCCCGCGATCAAGCGGGGCTTTTGGTTTCCGGAAGCGGCTTCGCGGATGGAGTCAGCGCGCGTCCGGCACGGTCGCCGCCGTCGGTGGCTGATCCAGCTGCTGGCTGTCCCAGCCACCGCCCAGCGCGGCGATCAGCAGCACACTGGCAGTCAGTCGATCGCCTAGCAGGGTCAGGTTGGTGCGCTCGTTGTTCAGCGCGGTGGTCTGCACCGTGGCAACGCTGAGGAAATCGACGGTGCCTGCCCGATACTGGTTCTCGATCAGACGCAGGGACTCCTGGGCCGCCTCCAGCGCCTCGCGCTGCACCACCGCCTCCTCTTCCAGCACCCGTAACTGCACCAGGTAATCCTCCACCTCGCGGAAGCTGTCGAGCACGGTCTGCCGGTAAGTGGCCACGGTCTGGTCGTAACTGGCTTCGGCACGCTCCAGTTCGGCGCGGCGGCTGCCGAAGTCGAGCAGCGTCAGCGCCAGTTGCGGGCCGAGCGACCAGAAGCGGTTGGGCACGCTGAACAGGTCGCTGAAGCTGCTGTTGCGGTAGCCACCGCTGGCGGAGAGCGTCAGGTCCGGGTACCAGGCCGCTTCGGCGACGCCGATGTTGGCATTGGCCGCCATGACCTGGCGCTCGGCAGAGGCGATATCGGGACGCCGCTCCAGCAGCTGCGACGGCACGGCCAGCGGCACGCCTGGCAACGCCGGGATATCCGCGCGCACCGCGATGTCCAGTTCCGAGGGTGCAACGCCGATGAGCACGGCGATCGCGTGCTCCATCTGTGCCCGCTGCCAGCGCAGGTCGATGGCCTGGGCCTGGGTGCTCTTGAGTTGCGTCTGCGCCTGGGCGACGTCGGATTTCGGCACGATGCCGGCCCGATACTGGTTCTCGGTCAGACGCAGCGAGCGCACGTAGGCCGCGACGGTCTGATCAAGCAGGCGCTGATGTTCGTCGATCACACGCAGTTGCAGGTAGGTCTGCACCAGCTCGGCTTGCAGGCTCAGTCGCACTGCGGCCAGGTCTGCGGCGCTGGCCTGCATGCTGGCGCGGTTCGCTTCCAGATTGCGCCGCAGCCGGCCCCAGATATCCGCCTCCCAGGACGCACTCAGGCCCGCTTCGTAGCTTTCGCTGACGCCACTGCCGAACGAGCCGCCGCTGGTGTCCGAGCTACCGCTGCCCTGCGCCGAGCGGGTCACCCCGGCGCTGCCGGAGAGGATCGGAAATAGCTGTGAGCGTGCACCACGCACCAGTGCCCGCGCCTGACGGAACTGCGCCTCGGCGGCGGCCAGGTTTTGATTGTCGACGTTCAGCCGGGCGACCAGGGCGTCCAGATCGGCATCGTTATAAAGCCGCCACCACTCGCCACGCGCCAACACATCGGCCGGCGCCGCGGCTTTCCAGCCTTCGGCCTGTTTGAATTCGGTAGCCACGGGCAGCTCCGGACGTTGATAGTCCGGGCCCAGGGTGCAGGCGCCCAACGACAGGGTCAGCACGGCAGCCGCGAGGGGCCGCAGGGCATGCTTCAGCGATGAGGGGTTCAGCGACGACGGATTCATAGCGGGTTTTCCAGGGCGGCATCGGTGCGAACACCGCGCCAGCTGTTGAAACGATGACGCAGGCGGTCCAGGTACAGATAGACCACCGGCGTGGTGTAGAGGGTCAGGATCTGACTCAGCAGCAGACCGCCGATGATGGTCAGCCCCAGCGGCTGGCGCATCTCGGCGCCTTCCGCGCCGCCGAGCAGCAGCGGCAGCGCGCCGAGGATGGCGGCCATGGTGGTCATCAGGATCGGCCGGAAACGCAGCAGGCAGGCGCGATGGATCGAATCGGTGGGCGACAGGCTGTCGTTGCGTTCGAACTGCAGGGCCAGGTCGATCATCAGGATCGCGTTCTTCTTCACCACGCCGATCAGCAGGAACAGCCCGAGCAGCGAGATCAGGCTGAATTGGTCGCCGGTGAGGATGATCGCCAGCAACGCGCCGACCCCGGCCGACGGCAGTGTCGAGAGAATGGTCAGCGGATGGATATAGCTCTCGTAGAGGATGCCCAGCACGATGTAGACCAGCAGCAAGGCACCGAGAATCATCAGTGGCTGGCCTTGCTGAGTGCTTTCGAAGGCGCTGCCAGTGCCACCGAGGCGGCCCTGCACCTCACTCGGCATGCCGATGGCGGCGACGGCGCGCTCGATGGCCAGGGTCGCCTGATCGAGGCTGACGTCAGGAGCGAGGTCGAAGTCGATGTTCTCCGCAGCGAACTGCCCGTCGTGGCTGACCCTATCTTCCTCCAGGCTGCGCTCGTAGCGGGCGAGCGCGGCGAGCGGCACGCGCCGGCCATCCTCGGTGACGACGTGGATTTGCTCCAGCACCTCGGGATACTGCGCGTAGCTCGGATCGATCTCCATCACCACCTGGTACTGGTTGAGCGATTCGTAGATGGTAGAAATCTGCCGCTGGCTGAAAGCGTTGTTCAGCAGCGTGGTCACGGTACTCATGTCGATGCCCAGACGCTTGGCCGCGTCGCGATCGATCTTCAGGCTGATCTGCTGCGCGCCTTCGCCGTCATTGGCGTCGATGCTGGTCAGTTCCGGCAGCGCCGACAGTGCCTGGGTGACCCGCGGCACCCAGGTGCGCAGATCATTCAGGTCGCTGGCCAGCAGCGTGTAGGAATAGGCCGAACTGCTCTGCCGACCACCGCCGAACTGCAGGTCCTGATCGGCCATGAGGAACATGCGTCCGCCAGGTACCTTGGGCTGGTTCTTGCGGATGCGCTCGATGACCTTCTGCGCCGAAATCTTCCGCTCGCTCAGCGGCTTGAGGCGCACGATCATGAAGGCGTTGTTGATACCGCCCTGCCCGCCGATGAAGCCCGCCACGCTCTCCACCGCCGGATCGGCGAGCACCGCCTTGCGGAAGACTTCCATCTTCGGCTGCATGACCTGGAAGGACAGGCCGTCATCACCGCGGATGAAGCCGGTCAGCTGGCCGGTGTCCTGTTGCGGCAGGAAGGTCTTGGGCACCTGCACATAGAGCACAACGTTCAGCGCGATGGTCGCCAGCAGGCTCAACAGGGTGATGCGGCGATGCCGCAGTGCCCAGCTCAGCGACCGGTCGTAGTGACGCAGCAGCCACTGATGGGCCTGGTGGCTCCAGCGCTGCAGGCGGCCTTCCTGCGCCGGCTGGTGTGGCTTCAGCCAGCGCGCGCAGAGCATCGGCGTCAGGGTCAGCGACACCAGCAGGGAGACCAGAATCGCCGCCGCCAGGGTGATGGAAAACTCGCGGAACAGGCGCTCGACGATGCCACCCATGTAGAGAATGGAGACGAACACCACCACCAGCGAGAGGTTCATCGACAGCAACGTGAAACCGACCTCGCGGGTGCCGACGTAGGCGGCCTTCAACGGTGGCATGCCGTCGTCGATATGCCGGGCGATGTTCTCCAGCACCACGATGGCGTCGTCCACCACCAGGCCGGCAGCGAGAATCAGCGCCATCAGCGAGAGGATGTTCAGCGAAAAGCCGAACAGGTACATCACGGCAAAGGTACCGACCAGCGACACCGGTACCGCCAGCGCCGGGATCAGTGAGGTGCGCAGGCTGCCGAGAAACAGGAACACCAGCACGATGACCAGCCCTACCGCGATCAGCAGCGTGCGCTCGGCCTCGTGCAACGTGGCGCGGATCACCGGCGAGCGGTCCATGGCAACGTTCAGATCGACGCTGCCGGGCATGATCGCCTGCAACGCCGGCAGTTCGCGGCGGATGCCCTCGATGGTTTCGATGATGTTGGCGCCGGCCTGGCGGTTGACGATCAGCAGCACCGCCTGTTCGTTGTTGAAGAAGCCACTGTTGTAGCGGTCCTCCACCGAATCGCGCACCTTCGCGACATCACCCAGGCGCAGCGCCGCGCCCTCCTGGTAGCGGATGATCAGCGGTGTGTAGTCGGCCGCATCGTGCAACTGGTCATTGGCGCGAACCTGCCAGTGACGGTCTGCATCCTCGACCATGCCCTTGGGCCGGCGCACGTTGCCGTTGGCGATGGTCTGGCGCACTTCGTCCAGCGACACGCCGTACTGTTCCAGCTGCTGCGGCTGCAGTTCGATGCGCACGGCGGGCAGCGAGCTGCCGCCGACCTGAATTTCGCCGACGCCGGACACCTGCGACAGCTTCTGCGCCAGGATGGTCGAGCCGATGTCGTAGAGATCGGCCTTGTCCAGCACGTCCGAGGTCAACGAGAGCACCATGATCGGCGCCTGGGACGGATTGATCTTGCGGTAGGTGGGCATGCTGCGCATGCCGCTGGGCAGCAGGTTGCGCGCGGCGTTGATGGCCGCCTGCACATCGCGGGCGGCACCATTGATCTCGCGATCCAGATCGAACTGGATGATGATCCGCGTCGAGCCCTGGCTGCTGCGACTGGTCATCTGGCTGACCCCGGCGATACTGCCCAGCGAGCGCTCCAAGGGGGTCGCGACGCTGGAGGCCATGATCTCCGGGCTGGCGCCCGGCAGGCTGGCCTGCACGGTGATCACCGGGAAATCCATATTCGGCAGCGGCGATACCGGCAGCAGGCCGAAGCTGACGCCACCCAGCAACAGGATCGCCAGACTGAGCAACATGGTCGCCACGGGACGGGCGATAAAGGGAGCGGAGAGGTTCATGGGTGCGCTCCAGAGGAGAGCTGGAAGCCGGAAGCTGGAAGCTGGAAGCTAAAAGCACGGCTCGTGACAATACCTGCTGCCGACCGAACGGAGCGACCACCCGTTTTGGCCAATATCGGGCGCTTTCCAGCATGCACGCATTGCTCTGCTTCCAGCTTCCAGCTTCCAGCTTCCAGCTCGACACTCACGCTCCAACCCCCTGTCCCACTTCGTCCTTGCGGGCAAAGCGCTGGCCGAGCCGATCGAAGAACAAATAGATCACCGGGGTGGTGAACAGCGTCAGCAGCTGGCTGAGCAGCAGACCGCCGACCAGCACCAGACCCAACGGTTGGCGCAACTCGGCGCCGGAGCCGGATGCCAGCATCAGCGGAATCGCACCAAACAGCGCCGCCAGAGTGGTCATCAGGATCGGCCGGAAACGCAGCAGCGCCGCGCGGTAGATCGCATCCTGCGGACTCATGCCCTGCTGCCGTTCGGCCTCCAGGGCGAAGTCGATCATCATGATCGCGTTCTTCTTGACGATGCCGATCAGCAGGATGATGCCGATGATCGCGATCAGCCCGAGGTCGTTGCCGGTCAGCAACAAGGCAAGCAAGGCACCGACCGCCGCCGACGGCAGCGTCGAGAGGATGGTGATCGGGTGGATATAGCTCTCGTAGAGCACGCCGAGCACGATATACATGGTCACCACCGCGGCGAGAATCAGCAGCAGTGTGCTCGACAGCGAGGCGCGGAACGCCTCGGCCGCACCCTGGAAGCGCGTCTGGATACCGGCCGGCAGCCCGATCTCCTGCTCCACTGCCTCGATCACTTCAACCGCCTTGCCGAGCGAGACGCCGCTGGCCAGGTTGAACGACAGGGTCACCGCCGGGAACTGGCCGATATGGTTGATCAGCAAGGGCGCGTTGCGTTGCTCCAGCGTCGCCAGGCTGGACAATCGCACCGGCGTGCCGCCTTCGCTCTGCACGAACAACTGCTCCAGCGCCTGCGGGCCTAGGCGGTTGCCTGCCTCTGCCTCCAGCACCACGCGGTACTGGCTGGCCTGGGTGAAGATGGTCGAGATCTGCCGCTGGCCGAAGGCATCGTAGAGCGCGTCGGTGATATCCGCGACCTGGATGCCCAGGCGCGCCGCGGCGTCACGGTCGATGTCCAGATAGATCTGCAGACCGTTGCCTTGCAGGTCGCTGGCGACGTCGGTGAGTTCCGGGCGCTCGCGCAGCGCCTCGACCAACCGCGGCGTCCACTCCTGCAGCAGGTTGCTGTCCGGCGTTTCCAGGCTGAACTGGAACTGGGTGCGACTGACCCGGTCCTCGATGGACAGATCCTGCACCGGCTGCAGGTACAGCTCGATACCCGGCACTTTGGCCAGCTCCGGTCGCAGCCGGTCGATGATCTGGCTGGCAGTCAGATCGCGCTCACCGTGGGGCTTGAGGTTGATCAGCAGGCGGCCGCTGTTGAGCGTGACGTTGTCGCCATCCACGCCGATGTAGGACGACAGGCTGTCCACCGCCGGATCGGCAAGAATCACCCGCGCCAGTGCCTGCTGGCGCTCGCTCATGGCGCGGAAGGAAATCGATTGCGGTGCCTCGCTGATGCCTTGGATCACACCGGTGTCCTGTACCGGGAAGAAGCCCTTGGGCACCGCCAGGTAGAGAACGACGGTGAGCCCCAGGGTCGCGACGGCGACGAGCAGGGTCAGCATCTGGTGCCCGAGCACCCAGGTCAGCCAGCGCGAATAGCCGCCGATCAGCCGCTCGACCCAGTCCGGCTTGGCCTCGGCGGCGGTTTCCGCCTTGAGCAGCTTGGCGCACATCATCGGCGTCAGCGTCAGCGACACCACCAGCGAGATCAGAATCGCCACCGCCAGGGTGATGGCGAACTCGCGGAACAGTCGGCCAACCACGTCTTGCATGAACAGCAGCGGAATCAGCACGGCGATCAGCGAGAAAGTCAGCGAGATCAAGGTGAAACCGATCTGTTTCGCGCCCTTCAGCGCGGCGTTGAGCGGTGTCTCGCCCTCCTCCAGGTGTCGCGCGATGTTCTCCAGCATGACGATGGCATCGTCCACCACGAAGCCGGTGGCAATCGTCAGCGCCATCAGGGTCAGGTTGTTCAGGGAGAAACCGCAGACGTACATCACCGCGAAAGTGCCGACCAGCGACAGCGGCACGGCAATCGACGGGATCACCGTGGCCGAGAGTTTCTTGAGAAAGACGAAGGTGACCATCACCACCAGGAAGGTGGCGAGCATCAGCTCGTGCTGCACGTCGGTGACCGCCGCGCGGATTGTCTGGGTACGGTCGGTGAGCACCACCACATCCAGGCCGGCCGGCATGCTGGCAGTCACTTCCGGTAGCAGCGCCTGGATGCGCTCGACCACGTCGATGACGTTGGCACCGGGCTGGCGCTGGACATTGAGCAGCACCGCCTGGCTGTCGTTGGCCCACGCCGCGAGGCGCTCGTTCTCGGCGCCGTCGATGATGTCGGCGACATCCTTCAGCCGCAGCGCGGCGCCATCCTCGTAGGTGAGGATCAGCTCGGCATATTCCTCTGGCGTCTTCAGCTGGTCGTTGGCATCGAGCATCGACACCCGGGTCGGGCCGTCGAAGTTACCCTTGGGCTGATTGACGTTGGAGCTGGTGATCAGCGAGCGCACGTCGGCCAGCGACAGACCGTACGCGGCAAGTGCTTCCGGGTTGGTGCGGATACGCACCGCCGGGCGCTGGCCACCGGCGATACTGACCATGCCGACGCCGTTGATCTGCGCCAGTTTCTGCGCCATGCGCGTGTCGACCAGATCATGCAGTTTGGGCAGTGGCAGCGATTCGGATGTCACCGCCAGGGTCAGCACCGGCGTATCGGCCGGGTTGACCTTGTTGTACACCGGTGGCGCCGGCAAATCGTTGGGCAGCAGGTTGTTCGCTGCATTGATCGCAGCCTGCACTTCCTGCTCGGCCACATCCAGCGCCACATCCAGCGAGAAACGCAGGGTAATCACCGAGGCGCCGCCGGAACTGGTGGATGACAGCTGCTCGAGGCCCGGCATCTGCCCGAACTGGCGCTCCAGCGGCGCGGTGACGGCGCTGGTCATGACTTCGGGGCTGGCCCCGGGATACAGCGTCATCACGCGGATCGTCGGGTAGTCCACCTGTGGCAATGCCGCCACCGGCAACAGCTTGTAGGCGATCAGCCCTGCCAGCAGGATTGCGATCATGCTCAGCGTGGTCGCAACCGGTCGCAGGATGAACAACCGCGAGATGTTCATCGCTCTTCGCGCTCCGCAGCCTCACCGCCCCCGAGTACCGGATTTTCCGCGGCCTGTTCGGCCATGCGCTGACTGCCCACGACCTCCACTTCAGCGTCATCGCGCAGTCGGTCGGTGCCCTCCATCACCACCCGCTCGCCCACCTTCAAGCCCTCGAGCACTACCGTGGTCGCACCGTTGGTAGGCCCGGCCTGCAGCGTCCGCAGCTCCACCTTGTTGTCGTCACCGACGACGTAGACGAAGGTACCGCGCGAGCCGAACTGCAGCGCCGCAGACGGAATCAGCACGGCATCGCGCAGGGTCTCCACCCGCAGGCGCACGTTGACGAACTGGTTGGGGATGAGCAGCTCCGCTTCATTGTCGAAACGCGCCTTCAGGCGCAGTGTGCCGGTGGCCGCGTCGATCTGGTTATCGATGCTCTCCAGCACGCCCTCGCCAAACTGGATCTTTTCACCGCGATCCCAGATCTGCACGGCCAGCTGATCGCCCTGGCGATAGCGGGTGAGCACCGGCAGCAACTCGCCCTCGGGCAAGGTGAAGCTGATGGACATCGGCTGGGTCTGGGTGATCACCACCAGCGGCGTGGTGTCGTTGGCCGTGACCAGATTGCCTACATCGAGCTGACGCAGGCCGACCCGACCATCGATGGGTGAGCGAATCTGGGTGAACTCGAGATTCAGGCGCGCCTCGTTGACCGCCGCCTGATTGGCAGCCAGCGTGCCCTGGTACTGGCTGACCAGCGCTTCCTGGGTATCCAGCGTCTGCTTGGCAATGCTGTCGTCGGCGTAGAGGCCGCGATATCGCTCGAAGTCCACCTGCGCGTTCTTCAGCTGGGCGCGGTTCTGCTGCAAGGTGCCCTCTGCCTGCTGCAACGCGACCTTGTAAGGGCGCGGGTCGATGACAGCCAGCAGATCGCCCTGCTTGACGCGCTGCCCCTCCTCGAAACGCAGCTCGACCAGTTCGCCGCCTACCCGGCTGCGCAGATTCACCGTGTTCAAGGGCGTCACGCTGCCGAGCGCCTTGTTGAAGACCTCGAACTCCCCCTGCTCCACCTTGGCCACGCGCACGGGCACTGGCCCGCCAAATGCGCCGAAGCCTGGCCGCCCGCCTGGACGCTGAGGGGTTTCCTGAGGTGCAGGCCACAGCCACCAGACCAACAGCCCGATGGCAGCTATGGCGAGGATGATGAGCAGCCAACGAAGGCTGGAACGTGCGGAAGAAGGATGAGCCACGGTCATGAACGGGGTTCGCTTGAAAAGGAGCGTGAACCATAAGCAGTCGCGAACCGCTCGCAAAGTGCCTTTACGGCATTTTTACGTATCGGCATGTATGAAGAGCCCCAGACCGACCTGTGCGCGTCGGAACCATGTGCCGGGTCTTAAGTCTATTTAGCGTTCTTCTCGGGCCAGCGAGCTGCGAGGGGAAGAGCTGTAAGCAGGCCGTATGGTCTGCCAGCACGTCGAATCGGACATTGTCGTGTCGCTAACGGGCCATCATCGATGGCCAGCAAGGATCAAGGAATGAATGTATCGCTGGTCATTCTGGCGTTGACCGTCGCCAGTTTTCTTCTCGGGTTTCTTCGCGATCTGTTCATCGCCCGCTCTTTCGGCCTCAGCTGGGAAGCGGACCTCATCTTCGTCGCCCTGATCCTGCCGCTGTTCTTCGAGAACTTCCTCGGTCTCGCCTTGCGCGACGCCATGATCCCGTACCTGCAGAAGCTGCGCAGCCAGTCGCAATCGCTGTTCGAGGCGGTCGCGCGCTGGCTGTACTGGCGCATCATGCTGCTCGGTGGGGCGGCCTGCCTGCTGATACTGCTGACCAGCTACTGGGTGCTGAACGCCCTGGCGCCGGGCTGGACACCGGAACAGGTCGCCAACGGACAACTGGTCTTCTGCATCGGTGCACTACTGATCGGCGTACAGGCCGCGCTGTACTGCCAGGGCGCGTTGCTCAACATGGACAACGTGTTCGTCATGCCGATGACGCGGACCCTGCTGCTCAATGCCGGAGCAATCATCGGGATTCTGCTGTTCGAACCCAGCGGCATGGTGATCTTCCTCGGCATGCTGTTGCCGCAGCTGGCCCTGATCGTCGTGCAGCACCGCCGCATTCGTTACCTGCGAGGAGAAGCGCAACCGCTGGAAAAAGGCCACGGCAGTCAGTTTGGCCTGGCATTCGCCCCGGTACTGCTGGCCGCCGGTGCCCAGCAGGCGTGCATCCTGGCCGAGCGGATGTTCGCCTCGTTCCTCGAGGAAGGCAGCATCACCATGCTGTCGTTCGCCTTCCGCATCGTCACTATCCCGCTGACGCTGTACGCGATGTCCGTGCTTTCCGTGCTTTTCCCGCAATTCTCTTCCAGCTGGAACGAGCAGGATCACAGTGCTCATGCCGCGGTTATCCGCAAGGGACTGCTGGCGACGTTGCTGTTTCTGGTGCCGGCCACCGTCGTGCTGTGCTCCTTCCCGGAAGCGGTTGTCGCGGTACTGCTTGAACGCGGCGAGTTCGGCGCCACGCAAACCCAGGCGACGGCCTCGCTGATGGTCATCTACGCGCTCGGTCTGCCGTCGATGGGGCTCGCCTTGCTCTGGGGCCGCGCCCTGCTCGCCCAGCACCAGGTTCGCCTGTTTCTGGTGATCACGCTGATCAGCTCGGCCATGACCATCAGCCTGGATGCCGCGCTTTACAAGCCCTATGGGGCTGCAGGCCTGGCGCTGGCCTTCTCCTGCGGTGTCACGTTGCAGGCGCTGTTCATGGGGCTGTTCGTCTATCGCGCTTCGCCCAAGGGCGCCGGTGTGGCTGTGCTCGCGCGCTGGGCTGCGACCGCAACGGTGTTGGCCACGGCGCTGCACTTCGTGCCCCAGCCACAAGGCTTTATCGAACTCTGCGTCTATATCGGGCTGGTGCTGATCGGTTTCGCCGCCGGCGTGACTCTGCTCGGCGAGCGCGACCTGTTCAAGCGACACTACTGGTCCATGCGCAAAGCCTGACGGCAGCGCGGCGGTCCCTGCATCGCCGCTCTTTCGATCCTCACTGACAGCAAAAACAAAAAGGCCGCTGACATCGGACAGCGGCCTTGTTGGTTCGAGGGTCGTTCAACCGCCGAAGGCGAGCATCCCCATGGTGTTGGTGTTGATGCCAGGTTCAGCACAGTCTGACGGTTTGCTCTCGACTTCGCTCATGCGCGGCTTGCGCTGCTCCAGCACGATATCCAGAGCGCGACTCGGCAGAATGTCGATGTCGTCGAAGGTGATGATCTGGCCAGGCTCGACGGCGCGTTTGAGCGCAGTCTTGCGCAGCAGACCGATCGGCACGTGATCCGAGTGCTCGGCGAGCTTGATCGCCTCGCCACGGAACTGGAAACCACCGATGCCACGCTCGATCAGTTCGCCCGGCTTCATGGCGCGCTTGGCGATGGCCGCGACACCGAGGGTCGGTTCGGTCGAGTTGTTGAGCAGCACACCGCCGCCATTCAGCACGCGGCGTACGGTCTTGCCCACTTCCAGCGAGCAGAGGTGGAACGGACGCACCAGCGTGTAGAAGGGCCCGCGGCCCAGCTTGAAGTATTCGATTGCCTGCGCCTGATCCTCGTCATGCCTGCCCACCAGGAACACGCCGCCGGCCGGGTAGCCGGAAGGAATGACGTAGTCGACGATTGGCTGCCCGGCGCGCTCGGCCATCATGCCGAGCAGGCTGGCACTGTCGTCCAGGTTGGTCGAGGCCAGACCTTCCATGCCCTGACGGGTGATGGTGGCGCCCAGGCCGTTACCAATGATCACCTGCTCGATCTGCACCTTGGTGCCGTCGGTGAAGGACGTAGTCTGGTCGACGCTGATCCCCTGCCGATTGGCCCAGTAGACCATGTCTTCCGGAGTCGGATCATGGTTCAGATAGCCCTTCATATTGCCGTACACCAGCGGCTGAAAGCCCATCTGCAGCGCGTCTTCATGCAGGGCCGCAAGGGAACCCGGCTGGTCGCCCTCGGCTTCGGTAAGGAAGCCTCTGCCGGCCAGGTAGGAGCCCGTGGTCACTTGCAGCTCTGCATTGACCGTTACGACCTGCAAACCGGCTTCAAAAGCACGTTCGATGACTGAAGTCCCATGGAACACGTCACCACTGCACTCGACGATCAGATCGGAATGATCGATCAGCTCGTCCAGCGAGTTGGTGAGTACGTCTGCCAGCGGGAAGTCAGCCATCGTTGAGAGCGGTCGGCGTGTCAGGACGCGCGAGATTTCCATGTCCGGATAGTGTTTCTTGATTAGCCGCACGAAGCCGCGGGCGATCATTCCGGTTCCGGATACACCGATTTTCTTGATCTCTGAGGTAGGCATAACTGAATCCATTCAATGGGCATCAGCGCTATGACAGCAGCTGAGCGAAAAGATTTTTGAAAAGCTGCCTATTTGCCACTTTTGCAGACTTCTCCACACCCGGAACGCTGAAGCCAGGCGGCATGCATGAAAGTAGTTGCCTCGGAGGGTTAGCGCTAATTGACGACGACGGGCGGTTTTGCACCTATCGATGGATTTCTGTCGCCAGAAACGAAACGGCGAGCGCGTTTGAAAGCGACTCGCCGTTTCGTTCCCAAAAAGGCCGATCAGCCAAGCGAGGCGATGGCTGCCTCGTAGTTCGGCTCACTGCCAATTTCGCTGACCAACTCGCTGTGCAGGACGCGATCCTGCTCATCGAGCACGACTACCGCGCGTGCCGCGACCCCGGCCAGCGGACCGCTGGCAATCGCTACGCCGTAATCCTTGAGGAACTCGGCACCGCGCATGGTGGACAGGTTGATGACATTTTCCAGCCCCTCGGCGCCGCAGAAGCGTTTCTGCGCGAATGGCAGGTCGGCGGAAATGCACAGCACCACGGTGTTTTCCAGGGCATTGGCCTGCGCGTTGAACTTGCGCACCGAGGTGGCGCAGGTCGGCGTGTCGATGCTTGGGAAGATGTTGAGAATCTTGCGCTTGCCGGCAAGGCTCGACAGCTCGACATCGGAAAGGTCAGCGCCCACCAGGCGGAACGCATTGGCCTGCTGGCCGGCCTGCGGGAAGTCACCGGCTACTTGGATCGGTGTGCCTTTCAGGGTGATTTCAGTCATTTGCTTCGCTCCTCGATATGCATGGGCATAAAAAAGGTCGTGGAACGCAGAGCTCCACGACCTGGGTGGTCGACACGGGCCTTGTTCCTACACACGACCGATGCAGCGCAGGTTGGCCTGCACCGGTCGCCATCGGACATCAGCTGCGTGCGAAATATTCCTTGGTCAGCTTGACCACTACCGGACTCAGCAGCAACAGCGAAACCAGGTTGGGGATCGCCATCAGGCCGTTGAGGGTATCGGCCAACAGCCAGGCGAAGTCGAGCTGGGCGATGGCACCGAACGGCACCGCCAGAACCCAGATCACGCGGAACGGCCAGATGGCTCGCGTGCCGACCAGGAACTCCCAGCATTTCTCGCCGAAATAGCTCCAACCAAGGATGGTGGTAAAGGCGAAGACCACCAGCGCGATGGTCAGGATGACGCCACCGATACCCGGCATGGCCGACTCGAAGGCTGCCGCAGACAGCGCTGCGCCGCTTTCGCCGCTGGTCCAGACGCCGGTGCAGATGATCGCCAGACCGGTCATCGAACAGACGATGATGGTGTCGATGAACGTACCCAGCATGCCGATCATGCCCGAGCGCACCGAGCTGGTGGTGGTGCCGGCCGCCTGAGCGATACCGGCGGTACCAAGGCCCGCCTCGTTGGAGAAGATGCCGCGGGCAACACCGAAGCGAATCGCCGCCATGACCGCAGCGCCGGCGAAACCACCGGTAGCGGCGATCGGGGTGAAGGCGTGGGTGAAGATCAGGTCAAACGCCGCCGGAATGGCCGATGCATTGACTACCAGCACCACTACAGCAGCGATCAGGTAAGCCAGGCACATGAACGGTACCAGCGACGCGGCGACCACACCGATGCGGCGAATACCGCCAAGAATTACCAGGCCGACGATCACCATGGTGATCAGGCCGGTCGCCCACAGCGGCACCGAGAAGGTGGTTTCCAGCGCATGGGCCATGCTGTTGACCTGCACCATGTTGCCAATGCCGAAGCCGGCCAGGCCGCCGAAGATGGCGAAGGCCGTGCCCAGCCAGACCCACTTCTTGCCCAGCCCGTTCTTGATCGCATACATCGGGCCGCCGACGTGCTCGCCACGGTCGTCCTTCTCGCGGTAGTGAACGGCCAGCACGACTTCGCAGTACTTGGTGGCCATACCCACCAGCGCGGTGCACCACATCCAGAACAGCGCACCCGGCCCGCCGAGGAAGATGGCCGTGGCCACGCCCGCGATGTTGCCGGTGCCCACGGTCGCCGCCAGCGAGGTCATCAATGCCTGGAACGGGCTGATTTCACCAGTGGCTTCGTCGCCTTTGGCACGCCCACCCCACATCAGCGCAAAACCGGTCGGGATGCGGGTCAGCGGCATGAATTTGAGGAAGATCATCAGGAACAGGCCGGTACCGAGGATCAGCACCAGCATGGGTGGGCCCCAGACGAGGCCGTTGACGCTATTGACGAGGTTATTCAGAAATTCCATTCGAGCACCTTATTTCTTATAGGCGAGTTCCCTCGCGTTAGGGTCGCGCTACCGTGGAGCCGTTGAAAAACATGGCGCTTGTGGCGGTGGTTTTTCAGCGACCAGGTAACGGCGATTCCGATACGCCTCTGGAGCTTGCGCTGCGCTGAGGTCCGCGAGCGCTTTGCAAGACTCGTGCTAGAGCGTTGCGCAGTTATGACCGCGACGTTCGGAAGCGTGGATGCTACCACTGCATTCGCCCATTGGGCTCGGGGCAATCGCGCCAGATTCGATGATCGAATCGTCGCGAAAACCAGACCGAACGGTCAGACCCCGTCAACTCAACCCGGTCGAGCCAGAAATGACATGGAAAGCGAAATCAGCGTAGCCCACTCTGGTGCGCCTGCCAGTGCGGATTGATGCCGTTTGGTGCGCACGACTGAGGACGGCATCCATGTTTCGTCAGGGGCGTTGCTCGCGACTCGCTCGTCGCGCACCAGCCGGGTGCCGGTGCGGTGCGCTTGCTCAGAAATTGCGGCGATAGAACAGGTCCAGCGAACTGGCCAATCCGCTGGCCGCCTCGAGGAAGATCCGCCGCGTCAGCTGATAGCGCAGCGCGATGGTATTCGAAGGCTCGAACACGCCGACGCCGTAGCGCAATGCCAGCCGTTCCGTCAGCCGTCCGGTGGCGACCACGCTGGTGCCGACGCCGGTGCCTTCGGTGTCCAGCTGGAAATCCTGAATGCCCAGGCGTTGCGCCAGGCCACCGGTGATGGACGAACTACCCGCCAGGCCAAGGCCCAGCGCCGCCTGGGCTAGCAGGTTGCTGTCCCCGGTATCGGCACCCAGCGGTCGCCCCAGCACCAGATAGGCCAATGCCTGCTCCTGACTCATGGCGGGTTCGGAAAACACGTCGATGCGTGGCTGCTCGGCGCTGCCGGTGATGCGCAGGCCGGCGACCACGTTGTCCGCCTCGATCCGCCGGATCGCCTCGATGTTGAGGAACGGTTGACTGATCACGCCAGTGAACAGCAATTCGGCACGGCGGATGGTCAGCCGCTGGCCGTAGGCCCGGTAGCGGCCGTTCTTCAGCTGCAGCTCGCCGCGCGCATCCAGGTTGTCGCCGATGTGCAGATAACCGGCGAGATCCGCGGTCAGGCCGAAGCCGGAGAAGCGCAGGCGGTCCTGGCCCACCTCGACATCGATGTCCATCTTCACAGCCAGCGGTGTCGCCGGCTCCTCGGCTTCACGACCGATGATCACCGTGTCCTCGGAGACCTTCACCGTCGCCGGCGGTAGCTCGCGAACCGTGATCGCGCCGCGCGGCACTTCCACCCGACCGCTGACGGCCAGGTCCTGACCGCTGAGTACGATGCGCAGGTCAGGCTCGACTTCGAGGTCGGCGTAAGGCTCGACCACCACCGGCAGGCGACTGCCCTTGATCGCGAGGTCCAAATCCAGTTCGTTCCGCCAGTCCAGTGCGCCGCTCAGGCTGCCGCGCCCCTGTTCGCCGGCCCACCAGTTGCCGTCGATGTTCAGTCGCTCACCTTCGATCAGCAGGCGTACCCGCAGATCTTCGAAGGTCGTCGGCAGTTCGCTGCCGGCGATTTCCCCGTCACTCAACAGCAGCTGGCCGTTGAGCGTCGGCTGCTGCAGGCTGCCGGCCAGCTGGCCGCTGCCATTCAGTTCGCCACGCAAGCGCTCGACCATTGGCACGAATGGGCGCGCCACCGACAGATCGAGACCGCTCAGGCGAAATTCGCCGTCGATTGGCTTGGCTGCGGGCCGCGGATCGATCTGCAGCTGCACGTCAAGCTCGCCCAGCTCACCGCCCTGGAAGCGCAGCTGGCTGTCGATCCGCTCCGGCAGCAGGCGACTGTTCAGCGCCAGGGTCTGATAGGGGAAATCGTGCCACTCGTCCACATCGCGAATGCGCAGCACGCCGGGGCCGGCATCGACCTGAACCCGGCCATTGGGTCCGCCAGCGGGAAGGTCCAGCTCGATATCGGCATTCAGCTCGCCCTGCCAGCGGAAATCTTCGGGCAGATACTCGGCCAGGGTCTGCAGCGAGAAATCGCGCAGGCGATAGCGAATCTGCGGCTCCGGCAGCAGGCGCTGATTCTCCGCGCAGAGGCTGGCGGGCCCGGAGCGCCAACAATGCGCACCGAATTCCACTCGGCCATCGGCGAAACGCTGCAGCGTGGCCGGCCGTTGCAGGGCCCAATCCTGCTGCTGCGCGCTGAGTTCGCCACGTGTCAGCCGGCCAAGCCAATCCTCACCGCGCAATCTGCCATCGAAGGCCAGCGCCAGGTCGAGCGATGGGCCTTGCAGTTGCAGCTCGGCCTGATGCCGTTCCGCAGTGCCTTCGGCATTGATCCGCAGCGCGCCAAGATCGGTTTCGCCGGCGCGGATTCGCTCGGCATCTAGCGCCAGCCGACCGCGCTCCCCATCGGATAGCTGACCCTGCACGCTGAGACGACGCAGCCGATTGTCCTGATAAGCGAGGTTGCGACCGCTGAGCTCGAGCTGCCCGCTCGGCGCCGCTGCGGTTCCCGCCAGCGTGACCTCGCCGCTCACTCGCCCCCGGAGGCCGGGCCACAGCTGCGCCAGGCGGCTCAGTTCCAGTTGCAATCGACCCTCCAGCGTCTGTGCCCAGGTGCCGCTGCCGTGTACGCGGTTATCGCCCATGCGCAGGTCGATGACCGGCAGGTTCCAGCGCTCGCCTTCGCCGTTGGCCTGCAGCTGCAGGCTGGTGTTCTGATCGCGCAGGCGCCCGGCGATATCGAGGCTCGCCTCGGCCTGCAGCTGCTCGTCGCGCAAAGCGCCCTGGCTTTTCAGCGAACCACCGAGATTGCCCGGCAGCTCGGCCAGCCAGTACGCCGGATCGAGTTCGCTCAGCGTCAGGTCGGCTTTCCAGTCGACGCCCTCGGCGAAGCCGATGCTCAACGAACCCGTCGCACTGCCCTGCCCGGCTTGCAGTTGCAGTTGTGGCAGATGCACGGCTTCGAGGTTGCCGCTGACCGGGCTGTTCAGTGTGAAATCTCCGGCCGGGCCGGTCATGGCCGATTCGAAGTTGCCGAGATAGTTGCCGTCGTCGTACTGAATCTGCGCCTTGAGCTCGCGCAACGTCACCGGTGGCTCTTCGATCGCCGGGTAGAGCCGTCGCCAGGGAAAATCGCGCCAGAGCAGATCGGCATTCGCGGTCAGACCGTCCTGCCAGTCGACATCGCCACTCAGCCGCACATCGCGTTGCTGCCCAGCATCGAGCTCGAGCATCTCGATCTGCGCTCCGCTCGGACTGACGACACCTTCCAGCGCCAGCCGCACCGCGCCGCCCTCGCCTGGCAGCTCGGTGGTGCCGAGCAGACGGTAGCCGTCCTGCAGGTTGCCACTCGCTGTCAGCTCCAGATCGTTCAGGCGCAAGGTGTCCGGCAGATCGGGCAGCGCCTTGAACCCATCAGCATTCAGCCTGAGCGTCGCCGGTAATTGCTCATCGAGGGCCCGCAACTGACCGCTGAGGCTGCCGTCCAGATAGCCCTGACTCTCGACCTTGAGTTGCAGCTGCTCGCGCAGATCGCCATCCACGGCGATCATCAGCGCCCACGGCTGTTCATCCGGCGACTGCAGCGCGGCCTGCCCCTCCAGCGTCAGCGGCCAGTCACCGCTGGGCTGCAGCCGGCCAGTCACCGACAGATCCACATCCGTCCGGCGCAGGTCGAGGCGCTGGATATCCAGGCCATCCGCGCGCCAGTTCGCCTGCAGGCGCAGGCTTCGCACCTGCTCGCTTTCATTGAGCGTCACCCGGCCGATTTCGACGCGCTCGACTTGCAGTGCCAGCGGCAAATCGAGCTCCGGCAAGCTGAAGGGCTCCGCCGCTGGGTCGGGCTCGCTGGGCGGAAAGCTGAGGACGATGTCGCCGGTCACCAGCTCGTCGATGCACAGCGTGCGCTTGAGCAGGCATGCCGGCGACCAGGCAAGACGGGGCTGTTGCACTTCGACGTGACTGCCGCCCTGCTCCCAGATCAACCGGTCGGCTTGCCAGCGCTGGCCGAGCCGGCCCTCGAACGCTTCGACCGTCAGCCCCGGAACCTGCCCCAGCAGCCAGCGGCTACCGCTGGCAGTGCCGAGCAGCACGGTGGTGACGATGAGCACGAGCAGTATCAGCCCAAGCAGCGTCCAGCCCAGCCCACGCAATACCCGCATCACAGCTCCGGCCCCATGGAGAAATGCAGGCGGACGCCACCGTCGCCATCCAGCGGATGAGCGACATCGACGCGAATCGGACCGACCGGCGATACCCAGCGCACACCGACGCCGACGGCACTTTTCAGCGTGGGAATTTCCAACGAGTTGAAGGCGTTGCCCTGATCGACGAAGGTCGCGACACGCCATTTCTCGGCGATGGAATATTGATACTCGGCGCTGACCGCGAACTGATAGCGGCCGCCGATCTTGTCGCCATCGGAATTGGTCGGTGACAGGCTCTGGTAATCGTAGCCACGCACGCTCTGATCACCACCGGCGAAATAGCGCAGCGAAGGCGGCACGTTGACGTATTCATCGGTCCAGTTGCCACCAAGCTGCACGCGACCGAGAAAGCGATGCCGCTGGGCCAGCGTGGTCAGCCCCCGCAGCTGCACGTTGGCGTGGACCAGGTCGGCGTCGGAAAGCACCCCGGCCTTCGCGGCGGCCACTTCGAACTGCAGGCGATAGCCGCGGCTCGGGTCGATACGGTTGTCGCTACGCAGGTAGCTGTAGGCGACGCCGGGCATGAGCAAGGTGCTGATTCCGGAATCGTCCCCGAGGCGATATTCCTCGTGCTGCCACTTCAGCGACAGCACGCGCAACCAGCCGCTGGGCAGCTGACTGTGCCACTCCGGGCCGACCTTGAGCAGGCGGCTGAGGCTGTCGGTGCCGGCGATCTCTTCGTACTGGTAGCCGCCGACGAAGCGCAGCTTGTCGGTCAGTGGCGGGTCCAGCGGAATGTCGTACCAGAAACCGACGTTCTGCCGCGGCGCCGACAGTTCCGCCTCGGCACCGTAGCTATGGCCTTGCGGGTTGACCCAGTGGCGCGTCCAGTCCAGCCGGACCCGCGGGCCGACGTCGGTGGAATAACCAAGACCGAAGCCAAAGGTGCGCGGCTTGCGCGTGGTGAGCGCGACCGAAACCGGGATGCGCTGCTGGTTGGCGCCGCTCGGATTGGCATCGACGCGCACACCCTCGAAATAGCCGCTCGATTGCAGTGCCTGGCTGAGTTCGGCGATCAGTTCGGAGTCGTACGGGGTATCCGCCTCGAACGGCACCATGCGCGCGAGCAGGTCGTCATCGAATGGCGAATCCCCCTCGAAACGCACGTCGCCCAGGCGGTAGCGTGGCCCGCTGTCGAACACCAGTTCGACGTCGGCGACGTTCTCCCGCGGATCGACGGCAAGCCGCTGCTGAGTGAAGCGGCCATCGAAATAGCCGAAGCGCGAGGCCTGGTTGAGAAACTGCTGTTTCACCTCCTCGTACCGTCCGTGGTTCAACACATCGCCCTGACGCAGGGTACGCTCGGCGACGCGAAAGCCGGAGAACTCCGCGGCCGGCCCGTCCAGCCGGACGGTGATATTGCGCAGCCGCACCGGCTCGCCGGTACGCACGCGCAACACCAGTGCCGGTTCGTCACCCTCACGCACGTCGGTACGGATGCGGCTGCGGTAGTAGCCCAGCGCTTGCAGTGCCTTTTCCGCCTGACTCTGCGCGACCCGGCTGTAGCGCAGCAGCTCGCGCGCGTCGCGGTCGCCCAGGTCGCCTATGTAGTTCTCGATATTTTCTCGGAGCGCCCGGTTCTCGGGCTCGATGCGAACGTCGAGCTCAGCGGCGCTGGCATGGATACCGCTCAACATAAAAAGTGCGGCTACCAGCGGGCCGATTCGGTTCGATTTGCACATGGCCAGCGATGCTAGCACGTGTTTCCGAGCAAGCCCGAACGTGCGGGCTAGACAGTGTGTAAGGCAATCTTGCGGTGGGGCGGGCATCGGCTGACATCGCGTGGCTTCTGACCAGTCAGACTGGCCCGCCCGGATAAAATTCGGCCACACCTAGCGCGCCGCTTCCATCCGCCTGGGCGCCGGATGAAAGAAGATGTGTTCGACCACCGGGCCGACGGCGATCTGGCCGATCTCCTCGTAGCCCTGCCGCTGGTAGAAATTCAGATAGCGCGGGTTGCCAGTATCGATCACCAGCCCCTGGGAGGTTTCATCCTCGGCGCACCACTCGTGCACCGCCTGCAGCAGATGCTCACCATATTGCTGTCCCTGAAACTGCGGATGCACACCGAGCAACGGCAGCAGATGCACCGCGCCGGTCGGCAGACACGCCAGCACCGCCGCGTGGTAGTCCAGATAGCGCCTGGTGCAGCGGAACCCAGCGGTCAGAAGCATACGCGCGCGCCAGGCCCAGCTTTCGGTGACATCCAGCCGCCGTTGCGGCGGTGCGATCAGCGCGACGGCGATCAGCCGGTCGTCCAGCAGCAGCCCGAGCGCAGGTTGTTGTTGCAGAAAATGCTGGTTCACCAACTCCCGCACCGTGGCGCGCACGCGCTGTTGATAGCCGGGCCGGTCCGCCTCGAACAGGTAGGCGAAGGTCGGTTCGTGACGGTAGGCGTGATACAGCAGCGAGCGGGTTTCGCGGTCATAACCACTATCGAGTGTGCGAACCTCGGCAGACATCGGCATGGCAACTCTCGGCTTTTTCCAGAGGGATGCTTGCAACTTAGCAGCGCTTCGCCCGCCCCGCCACGCCGCCGGATCACCCGCCTTTCAAGCTCCTCGAAAGGCAATGCGGTAGCCGTCCGTTTCAGCGCGAAACGTGGAAAGCACGGTGGCACGGCTCTAGAATCGGCCTTCTTTGCCCATGGCAGATCGGCATCGGCAGCGCCGTGCCGGGTGCCCTTCCACTTGAGCCTCAGCCAGACTTCACGGAATCCCATGAAAATCGTCTCCTTTAATATCAATGGATTACGCGCAAGACCTCACCAACTTTCTGCGATCATTGAAAAGCACCAACCGGACGTCATCGGCCTTCAGGAAACCAAGGTTTCTGACGAACAGTTTCCCCAGGCGGAGATCGAGGCGCTCGGCTATCACGTGCACTATCACGGGCAGAAGGGCCACTACGGCGTCGCCCTGCTCTCGCGCCAGGCTCCGCTGGAAATACACAAGGGCTTTCCCAGCGACGGCGAGGAGTCGCAGAAGCGCTTCATCTGGGGCCGCTTCGCCGATGCCGATGGCCAGCAGGTGACCGTGATGAACGGCTACTTCCCCCAAGGCGAAAGCCGCGCCCACCCGGTGAAGTTTCCCGCCAAGACCAAGTTCTACGCCGACCTGCAGGCACTGCTCGAACAGCAGTTCCGCTCCGAGGAATCCCTCGCGCTGATGGGCGACTTCAATATTTCCCCGCAGGACTGCGACATCGGCATCGGCGAAGTGAACGCCAAGCGCTGGCTGCGCACCGGCAAGTGCAGCTTTCTCCCCGAGGAGCGCGAGTGGCTCGAGCGCCTGAAGGCCTGGGGGCTGCAGGACAGCTTCCGCACCCTCAACCCGGAAGTCGTCGACCGCTTCAGCTGGTTCGACTATCGCAGCCGCGGTTTCGAGGACGACCCGCGCCGCGGCCTGCGCATCGACTACATCCTCACCACCGCAGCGCTGCACCAGCGCGTGACCGATTGCGGCGTCGACTACGACATCCGCGCGATGGAGAAACCTTCGGACCACTGCCCGGTGTGGATCGAGCTGCGCTGACGACCGCTGCGCAATTCCGCCTGCGCCGCCCGCGCTGTCATTTATTGGTAACCGAACCGTCTTAATCTCGCGGCCTTCTACAAGGAGGTCGCGAGATGACGCCACGAGTGTTTGGACGGTTCTGGAATCGGGCATTGCCCCTGCTGTTGCTCACGCTGGGCGGCGCCTCCGGCAACAGCCTCGCCGCCCCACCCACCCCGCCAGACGGATCGGCCGTACTGCGTATCCACGGCTCCAACACCGTGGGGGCCAAGCTGGCACCGATGCTGGTGGCCGGCCTGTTCGAGGCCAAGGGCCTGCAGTCGGTCCGCATCGCCCCGGCCGGCCAGGAAAACGAGCAGCGCGTCACCGCCCTCGACGAGCGCGGCAGGACCGTGCAGGCACTGGTCGCCGCGCATGGCACCGGTACCGGCTTCTCCGGGCTGAAAGACGGTGCTGCCGACCTCGCCGCTGCTTCGCGACCGATCAAACAGAGCGAAGCGCAAAGCCTCGCCGCCCTGGGCGACATGCGCAGCGCCGAGAGCGAACAGGTCATCGCCATTGATGGCCTGGCGGTGATCGTCCATCCCGACAATCCTGTGCAATCCCTCAGCGTGGAGCAGGTGGCACGCCTGTTCGCCGGTGAGATCGCCAACTGGCGGGAGCTGGGCGGCGCGGACGTTGCCGTCGAGCTGCACGCGCGTGATGACCAGTCCGGCACCTACGACACCTTCAAGGAGCTGGTGCTGAACAGTCAGGGGCAGGCATTGGCCACCAGCGCCGTGCGCTATGAATCCAACGACGCCCTGTCCCAGGCGGTCAGCCGCCGTAGCGGCGCCATCGGCTTCGTCGGTCTCGCTTCTGTCGGCAAGTCGAAAGCACTGGCAATCACCGACGGCGATTCCCAACCCATGCCACCGAGCCAGGCGCTGGTCGCCACCGAGGACTACCCGTTGTCACGCCGGCTGTTCCTCTATGCCGACCCCAAGAAGCAGTCCGCATGGACCCGCGAATTCCTGAGCTTCGTGCACAGCCCGGAAGGACAGGCCATCGTCGAGAAATCCGGCTACGTGGCCCAGGCTATCGCGCCGATCCGGCTGCCGCTGCAAACGACGATGCCCGAGGCCTATCAGCAGCTGGCCAAGGAGGCACAGCGACTGACCGTCAACTTCCGCTTCGCCGAAGGCAGCGCGCAGCTGGACAACAAGGCCCAGCGCGATGTGCAGCGTTTGATCGACTATCTCAACAGCCACGACAAGCAGATGAACGCGGCGGTGCTGGTCGGCTTCGGCGACGCCCGCAACGATCCCGCGCGGACTGCATTGCTGTCCAAGCTGCGCGCCATGGCGGTGCGTCGCGAACTGGCGCGTGGCGGCATCCTTGTAAAGGAAATCAACGGCTTGGGCGATCAACTTCCAGTGGCATCTAACAGCGAAGCTGGTCGCATCAAAAATCGCCGCGTCGAAGTCTGGGTGTACTGAAACGAGTGCAAGATCGTATCGGCCGCCAGCCGCGGGCGTACTGTCCCGGTGCAGGCGTCGGGTTTAAGCTCGGGCGATTTCCGCCAGCAGGAATCGTCCATGTACCTCGTCTGTGGTGAAGCGCTTTTCGATGTGTTCGCGGCCTCGACTGACAGCCGCAGTCGCCTGAATCTGGAAGCCGTCGCAGGTGGCTCGCCGTTCAACGTTGCCGTCGGGCTGGCCCGGTTGGGCGCGCAGGCCGCGCTGTTCGGTGGGCTCTCGCGCGATCATTTCGGTCAGCGCCTGCTAGAGCTGCTGCAGGAAGAAGGCATCGCCACCGAGCACCTCGCCATCTTCGATGCGCCGACCACCCTGGCGATGGTCGCCATCGGTGCCGATGGCAGTCCGGTCTACAGCTTTCGCGGTGAAGGCTGTGCCGATCGCCTGTTGCACACCGAACAGCTGCAGCCGTTGCCTGCTGGCATTCGCGGCATCCATTTCGGTTCCTATTCGCTGGTGACGCCGCCGATTGCCGATACGCTGCTGGCCTTGCTGCATCGCGAGCATGCCCAGCGCCTGATTTCACTCGATCCGAACATTCGCCTCAACGTCGAACCCAGCCTCGAACGTTGGCGCGAGCGGGTCGAGGCGTTCGCCGAACGCGCACATCTGATCAAGGTCAGCGACGAGGACCTGGCCCTGCTCTATCCAGACATGGCGCCAGCGAGCATCGCCCAGCGCTGGCTGGACCATCACGCCGAGCTGGTGGTGCTCACCCGAGGTGCCGAAAGCGCACAGCTCTTCAGCCGCAAGCACGGCCAGTTGCACGTGGCAGCGCAGGCGGTGACGGTGCGTGACACCGTGGGCGCCGGCGACACCTTCCAGGCCGCGTTGCTCGCCTACCTGGCTGAACAGCAGCTGGACTCGCCGCACGGACTCGCACAGATGGCGCCTGCGCAACTGCAGGCCATGCTCGCCTTCGCCAGCAGCGCCGCCGCCATCACCTGTTCAAGGCGTGGTCCGGACCTACCCTACCGATACGAAATTGCCTGACCGTTTTGGCCGTTGCGCCTTCAGCGGCTATAACCCTTCGTGGCCTTTCACGACAACGGACCCTGCATGAGAGCGTTGAAGATTACCGACCCGTCCTACGAGCTGATGGACGACCACCACGGCAACTCGCTGATCTATCGCGAACATGGTTTCCCCTGCCCGCTGGTGCGGTGGCACAACCACAAGGAATACGAACTGCATCTGATCGTCGCCAGCTCCGGCAAGGTCTTCGTCGGCGACTACGTGGGCAATTTCGGCCCGGACAGCCTGTTTCTCACCGGCCCGCACCTGCCGCACAACTGGATCAGTCAGGTCGAGGACGGCGAGGTCGTGGCCAAGCGCGACATGCTGGTCAACTTCACGGACGAGATGCTCGAGGCGGGCCATGCCGTCTTCTCCGAGCTGCGGACCTTCACGCCGATGCTCGAGCGCTCGCGCTACGGCATCGAGTTTCGCTGTCCGCAGACCATCGCCCAGGCACGCCAGCTGATGCAGCAGATCGCCGACAGCCGCGGCGCCACCCGCCTCGGCTATTTCCTGATCATGCTCGAGCTGCTTGCCAGGTGCGACGACTACCAGCTGCTCTCCGGCGCCACCTCGGCACAGTTGAGCGACGAGCAGCAGGCCGACCGGACCAACATGGCGGTCAACTACATCTTCCAACACTACATGCGCGAGCTGCCGCTGGAGGAAGTCGCCAGCCATCTCGGCATGAAGCCCACCTACTTCTCGCGCTTCTTTAAGCGCGCCACCGGGCGCTGCTACGTCGAGTTCGTCAACAGCCTGCGCATCAGCAAATCCTGCGAACTGCTGCTCGATCAGGACAAGCCGGTCACCGATGTCTGTTTCGAATCGGGCTTCAACAACCTGTCCAATTTCAATCGCCGCTTCCAGCAGCTCAAGGGCATGACCCCGTCGTGCTATCGACGCCTGGTCGAACAACGCCTGACCGAGCAGAACCTGGCCAGCTGATACGCTTCCGGCCGGGCGGGTTCAGCGCCCTCTTCCTGGACTGTCTCTGCGTTCACGCCATTACGGTTGTGGCAAAGCCTCATTCTTGAGCCCCGGCGACGGGTCTGGTCGGTGCCGCTGCGAGCAGCCCGCCTCGCTCAACCGAGTGCAAAAAAGTATCGAAGCGAGTGCAGTCACGGCTTTGTCGCACGACCACTGCCGGCGTTGTAATGCCTGCCAGACGCTCGTAGCGCAGTACGCGGGTAACAACAAAAACAATAAGTGCTTCCAGGCCCCGATCTGGAAGAGGAGTTCACGATGAAAGCATTCAACTTGCTGCTCGGTACCGCCTGCATGGCCTCGATTGCGCTGGCCCAGGCCGCCGAAACCCTCACCGTCGCCACCGTCAACAACGCGGACATGATCCGCATGCAGCGCCTTTCCAAGACCTTCGAACAGCAGAATCCCGACATCAAGCTCAACTGGGTGGTACTCGAAGAGAACGTGCTGCGCCAACGCCTGACCACCGATATCGCCACCCAGGGCGGCCAGTTCGACGTGCTCACTATCGGCATGTACGAAGCCTCGTTGTGGGGCGACAAGGGCTGGCTGGCTCCGATGAAAGACCTGCCCGAAGGTTACGATCTGAACGACGTATTCCCCTCGGTACGCGAGGGCCTGTCGGTGGACGGGACGCTGTACGCCCTGCCGTTCTATGCCGAAAGCTCGATGACCTACTACCGCACCGACCTGTTCGAACAGGCCGGTCTGGACATGCCCGAGCACCCGACCTGGTCGCAGATGGCCGAGTTCGCCGAAAAGCTGCACTCGCCTGGCGAGGACCAGTACGGTATCTGCTTGCGCGGCAAGGCCGGCTGGGGCGAAAACATGGCGCTGGTCACGACCGTCGCCAACGCCTTCGGCGCGCGCTGGTTCGACGAGAAGTGGCAACCCGAATTCGACGGTCCCGAATGGACCAAGGCCGCCAACTTCTATGTGGACCTGTTGAGCAAGTACGGCCCGCCCGGCGCCTCCAGCAACGGCTTCAACGAAAACCTGGCGCTGTTCAACAGCGGCAAGTGCGCCATGTGGGTCGATGCGACCGTCGCCGGCTCCTTCGTCACCGACACCTCGCAGAGCAAGGTCGCCAACAAGGTCGGTTTCACTTTCGCCCCGCAGGAAGAAACCGACAAGGGCTCGGCCTGGTTGTACTCCTGGGCACTGGCGATCCCCACCAGCTCGCAGCAGCAGGACGCGGCCAAGCTGTTCACTGCCTGGGCGACCTCCAAGGACTACGCCAAGCTCGTTGCCGAAACCGACGGCGTGGCCAACGTGCCACCGGGCACTCGTGAATCGACTTATAACGACGAGTACATGGCCGCAGCGCCGTTCGCCAGAATCACGCTGGAGTCTCTGAAGCAGGCCGATCCCGCCTCGCCTTCGGCCAAGCCGGTACCTTATGTCGGTATCCAGCTGGTGACCATCCCGGAATTCCAGGCCATCGGCACGCAGGTCGGCAAGATGTTCTCCGCGGCGCTGACCGGGCAGATGCCGGTCGAGCAGATGCTCACCGCGGTGCAGCAATCCACGACGCGGGAAATGAAGCGCGCCGGTTATCCCAAGTAGGCATTTTCTTCCGAAGATGAAACCGGACAGGGCTCGCCCGAGCCCTCAAGGCCTTCTTTCAGCCGGAGCACACCATGGCCACCCCATCTGCAGCCTTGCCCAAGGCACCTGTCACCGATACGGCAAGCGAGCCGAGCGAGCGCAAGCCACGCCGCTTCGGCCCCAGCTGGTTTCTCGTCAGCCCGTCCGTTGCACTGTTGCTGTTGTGGATGCTGGTTCCGCTGTCGATGACCGTCTATTTCTCGGTGATCCGCTACAACCTGCTCTATCCCGGTGAGAACGATTTCGTCGGGCTGGAGAACTTCCATTACTTCCTGACCGATGCCGGCTTCATGCCCGGCATGACCAATACCCTGATCCTGGTCGGCAGCGTGCTGCTGATCAGCGTGGTATTCGGCGTGCTCATCTCCGCGCTGCTGGAGGCGGCGGACTTCGCCGGCCGCGGCTTCGTCCGTGTGCTGCTGATCTCGCCGTTCTTCATCATGCCCACCGTCAGCGCGCTGGTCTGGAAGAACCTGATCTATCACCCGGTCTCGGGCATTCTCGCGGCGGTGTGGAAATTCTTCGGCGCGCAGCCGGTGGACTGGCTCGCACAGCATCCGCTGGCGTCCATCGTGATCATCGTGTCCTGGCAATGGCTGCCCTTCGCGATCCTGATCCTGATGACGGCCATGCAGTCCCTCGACCAGGAGCAGAAGGAAGCCGCCCGCCTCGATGGCGCCGGCCCCATCGCGATCTTCTGGCACCTGACCTTGCCGCACCTGGCGCGCCCCATCGCCGTGGTGGTGATGATCGAGACGATCTTCCTGCTTTCGGTATTCGCCGAAATCTTCACCACCACCAGCGGGGGCCCCGGCTACGCATCCACCAACCTCGCCTACCTGATCTACAACCAGGCGCTGCTGCAGTTCGATGTCGGCATGGCCTCGGCCGGCGGCTTGATCGCGGTGGTGATCGCCAATATCGCGGCGATCATCCTGGTGCGGATGCTCGGCAAGAATCTCACCGAAAAATACTGAGGACAGACCGATGCTGACGCTCAAACAAAGTCGCCGCCTCAATACCCTGGTGGTCGGGCTGCTCGCCTGGGCCGTGGCGCTGCTGCTGTTCTTCCCGATCTTCTGGATGCTGCTGACCAGCCTGAAGACCGAGATCGACGCCTTCGCCACGCCGCCGCAATTCATCTTCACGCCCACGCTGGAAAACTACCTGCACATCCAGGACCGCAGCGGCTACTTCAAGTACGCCTGGAACTCGGTGACCATTTCCTTCGGCGCGACCGCGCTGGGCATGCTGATCGCCATTCCCGCTGCCTACTCGATGGCCTTCTACGAGACCAAGCGCACCAAGGGCACGCTGCTGTGGATGCTCTCGACCAAGATGCTGCCGCCGGTGGGCGTGCTGGTGCCGATCTACCTGCTGGCCAAGCAGTTCGGCCTGCTCGACAGCCGCGCGGTGCTGATCATCATCTACACGCTGATCAACCTGCCGATTCTGGTGTGGATGATCTACACCTACTTCAAGGACATCCCCCGCGACATCCTCGAAGCGGCCCGCATGGACGGCGCCACGCTGCTGCAGGAGATGCTTCGCGTGCTCCTGCCGATCAGCAAGGGCGGGCTCGCCTCGACCATGTTGCTGTCGCTGATCCTGTGCTGGAACGAAGCCTTCTGGTCGCTGAACCTGACCTCGTCCAATGCCGCGCCGCTGACCGCGCTGATCGCCTCGTACTCCAGTCCCGAAGGCCTGTTCTGGGCCAAGCTCTCGGCCGTCTCCACCCTCGCCTGCGCCCCCATCCTGATCTTCGGCTGGATCAGCCAGAAGCAGCTGGTGCGCGGCCTGTCGTTCGGCGCCGTGAAATGAGCGCCGCCTGACAATCAAGAACAACGGAGGATTCGAACATGGCAGACCTGAAGATCCACAACCTGAAGAAAGGCTTCGACGGCAACGAGATCATCAAGGGCATCGACCTGGACATCCGCGACCGCGAGTTCGTCGTCTTCGTCGGCCCCTCCGGCTGTGGCAAGTCCACCCTGCTGCGCCTGATCGCCGGGCTCGAGGAGGTCAGTAGCGGGCGCATCGAACTGGACGGGCGCGACATCACCGATGTCAGCCCGGCCAAACGCGACCTGGCCATGGTGTTCCAGACCTACGCGCTCTACCCGCACATGACGGTGCGCAAGAACATGTCCTTCGCCCTGGATCTAGCCGGGGCCGACAAGCAGGAAGTGGCGCGCAAGATCGAAGCCGCCGCGCGCACCCTGGAGCTGGAACCGCTGCTCGAACGCAAGCCGCGGCAACTGTCCGGCGGCCAGCGCCAGCGCGTCGCCATCGGCCGCGCCATCGTACGCAATCCCAAGGTGTTTCTCTTCGATGAACCGCTGTTCAACCTCGATGCCGCGCTGCGCGTGCAGATGCGCCTGGAGCTTTCGCGCCTGCACCAGGAACTGCAGGCCACGATGATCTACGTGACTCACGATCAAGTCGAGGCCATGACCCTGGCCGACAAGGTGGTGGTGCTCAACGGCGGGCGCATCGAGCAGGTCGGCTCGCCCATGGAGCTTTATCACCATCCGGCCAACCTGTTCGTCGCGGGCTTTCTCGGCACACCGAAGATGGGCTTTCTCAAGGGCCGCGCCAGCCGTGTCGAAGCCAGCGGCTGCGAAGTCGAGCTCGACGCCGGTTGCCGTCTGTTCCTGCCGCTGAGCGGCGCCACGCTGAAGACGGGCGATCCGGTCACCCTCGGCATCCGCCCGGAGCACCTCAACCGCGGCAGCGAAGGCAACTGCCAGCTGACCGTGCAGGCCGACGTCAGTGAACGGCTGGGCAGTGATACCTACTGCCACGTCATCACCGGCAACGGCGAGCAGCTGACCATGCGCATCCGTGGCGACTTCACCCCGCGTTATGGCGAGTCGCTGTCGCTGACATTGGAAGCCGAACATTGCCACCTCTTCGACAGCAATGGCGTTGCGGTCGGCCAGTCGCTGCAGCAGGCGGCCTGACCGACACATAGCCACCCGAGCCCTGACTTACCGGCAGATCGCTGCGGCCCGCAATGGCAGCGATCCGGCCCCCGGCTTTCCCACATTCAAGCCCCGCGAGGCCCGAGATGAAGTTGAACGAAGCGAATCTGCCACGGCTGCCGGTCCCTATCGCACGCCCCGACTACCGCCTGGCCGAGGCCACCAGCGGCATCGCCCACATCGGCGTGGGCGGTTTTCACCGTGCCCACCAGGCGGCCTACACCGATGCGCTGATGAATACCGGCGAGGGGCTGGAATGGGGCATCTGCGGCATCGGCACACGCGCCGAAGAACGCGCGATGCGCGACGCACTGGCCGCCCAGGACTACCTCTACACCCTGGTGGAGCTCGACGACCGGCCCGACACCGAGGTCCGGGTGATCGGCAGCATTCGCGACATGCTGTTGGTGGGCGAGGATGGTTCCGAGGCGGTGGTCGCCCGCCTGGCCGATCCGGCGATCCGCATCGTCTCGCTGACCATCACCGAGGGCGGCTATTGCCTGGACGACAGCACCGGCCAGTTCAATGCGCAACTGCCGCAGATTCAACATGACCTGCAAAACCCGCGCAGCCCGATCAGCGTGTTCGGCCTGCTCTGCGCGGCCCTGGCCAAGCGTCGTGGGCATGGCGTCGGCCCCTTCACGGTGATGTCCTGCGACAACCTCCCCCACAACGGCGATGTGACCCGCAGGGCCACGCTGGCCTTCGCCAGCCTGGTCGACCCCGACCTGGCCCGCTGGATCGAGCGCAACGTCAGCTTTCCCAACGCCATGGTCGACCGTATCACGCCCATGACCAGCACGGCCCATCGCCAGGACCTGGAGCGACAGCACGGCCTCGATGACGCCTGGCCGGTGGTCTGCGAACCCTTCGTGCAATGGGTAGTGGAGGACCGCTTCGTCGCCGGCCGCCCAGCCTGGGAAAAGGTCGGCGTGCAGTTCACCGACGACGTTTCGCCCTACGAGGAGATGAAAATCAAGCTGCTCAACGGCAGCCACCTCGCGCTGACCTATCTCGGTTACCTGCGCGGTTATCGCTTCGTTCACGAAACCATGGCCGATCCGCTGTTCGTCGAGTACATCCGCCGCTATATGGATGAGGACGTCACCCCACAATTGGCAGCGGTGCCGGGCATCGATCTCGCGCGGTACAAGCAGACCCTGATCGAGCGGTTCTCCAACCGAGCCATCGCCGATCAGCTGGAGCGGGTGTGTTCCGATGGCTCGTCGAAGTTTCCCAAGTTCACCGTGCCGACCATCAACCGCCTGATCGCCGATAACACCGCATTGGACCGGGCGGCCCTAGTGGTCGCTGCCTGGGCGCTGTATCTGCGAGGCGTCGATGAGAACGGCGAGCAGTACCGCATCCCCGATCCGCGCGCGGATTTCTGCCAGTCCCTTGTCGCGGAGGACGACGGCCTCGCCGAACGCCTGCTCGGTTGCGAGGAAATCTTCGGCACGCGGATTTCACGTTCGCTCGCCTTCCGCGAGGCCTTCGAGCGCAACCTGCTGCGGCTGTGCACGTTGGGGGTTAGCGGCACCCTTGATCTGTTGCTGACGCAGTGACGGGGCCCGGCATGTTTCTCGGAATCGATTGCGGCACCCAAGGCACCAAGGCGCTGGTACTCGACGCCAGCAACGGGCGCGTACTCGGCCAGGGCTCGGCCGGCCACGATTTGATCAGCGGGCCCAATGGCCGTCGCGAGCAGGACGTCACGCAATGGACGACCGCGTTTGCCACCGCGACGAGAGCTGCCCTTACCGAGGCCGGAGTAAACGGTCGCGAGGTGCTGGGCATCGGTGTGTCCGGGCAGCAACACGGGCTGGTCACGCTCGATCGCGACGGCCAGGTACTGCGCCCGGCCAAGCTCTGGTGCGACACGGAATCAGCTACGGAAAACGCCGCGCTGCTCGACTGGCTGGGCGGGGAACAGGGATCGCTCGAGCGCCTTGGCGTCGTCATCGCGCCGGGCTACACTGTCTCGAAACTCTTGTGGATGAAGGCGCAGCACCCCGCACTCTTCGAGCAGATTGCGCACATTCTGCTGCCGCACGATTACCTGAATCATTGGCTCACCGGGCGCGCCTGCGCCGAGTACGGCGACGCGTCCGGCACCGGCTATTTCAACGTACGAACCCGTGAGTGGGACCTTGGCATCCTGCGCCATATCGACCCGAACGGTCGGCTGGAGGCGGCACTGCCCGAGCTGATCGCACCGGACAAAGCCGTGGGCCGGCTGCGTCCGGAAATCGCCGGACAGCTCGGGCTGAACCCTGACGCCATCGTATCCAGTGGCGGTGGCGACAACATGATGGGGGCCATCGGTACCGGCAACATCCGCCCCGGCGCCATCACCATGAGCCTGGGTAGCTCCGGCACGCTCTACGCCTATTCGGACACGCCGCGCATCAGCCCCCAGCCAGCAGTCGCCACCTTCTGCTCGTCCAGTGGAGGCTGGCTGCCATTGATCTGCACCATGAACCTGACCAACGCTAACGCCGCGATCCGCGACCTGTTGCAGCTCGATCTCGAATCGTTCAACGCACTCGTAGCGCAGGCGCCAATCGGCTGTGACGGCGTCACTCTGCTGCCTTTCCTCAACGGCGAGCGCGTCCCCGCCCTCCCCCAGGCCAGTGCCAGCCTGCACGGCCTGACCACGGAAAACCTAACCAGAGCAAACCTCTGCCGGGCCGTTGTCGAGGGTGTGACCTTCGGCCTGCGCTACGGCCTGGACCTGCTGCGCGAAAGCGGAATCCGCAGCGAACGCATCCAGCTGATCGGCGGCGGCGCGAAGAATCCACTGTGGCGCCAGATCGTCGCCGACATGATGGAAACCCCGGTCGTCTGCACCACCCATAGCGAAGCGGCGGCGCTGGGCGGCGCGATACAGGCGGCGTGGTGCCATGCACGACAAAGCAACCCCATCGCCAGCCTCGCGGCGCTGTGCGCGCGCTGCGTGCGGGTCGATGAAGGCACAGCGGTCGAGCCGCAGGCGGAATCGGTTCGGGCTTATGAACAGGCCTATCGGCGCTATAGGCAGCTGGTCATCGACACCCATGGTCAACAAACGCCGCCGGATCTGCGCACAGTCGTGCCCTAGAACACGCCGAGCGAACATGGCTGCGGCTTGAGCTCACGCGCTCTTCGTGGAAAAGCTCGCGCCTACGGAGATCCGAGCGTTTCGTCGGTTCGAGCTCGCGCGCGAATGACGCGGGGCCGTCTACCCGAGCAGAAAAAAAGCAAAGCCACTCACGTGGCCTTGCTTTCAGCTGTTGCCCGATAGCGGAGGCCTCAGCGGCTGCGCAGCGCCTCGCGCGGCACGTACTTGCCCAGCTCGTGACGAGCAATGGCCACCCGATGCACCTCGTCCGGGCCATCGGCAAGGCGCAGGGTGCGCTGCATCGCCCACCAGTGCGCCAGCGGGAAGTCTTCGGAAACCCCGGCGCCACCGTGGATCTGGATGGCGCGATCGATGACCTTCAACGCCACGTTGGGCGCGACCACCTTGATCTGCGCGATCTCGCTGGCGGCGATCTTGTTGCCCACGGTATCCATCATGTACGCGGCGTTCAGCGTCAGCAGGCGCGCCATGTTGATCTCGATGCGGCACTCGGCGATGTGGTCGAAGTTCGCGCCCAGTCGCGCCAGCGGCTTGCCGAAGGCGGTACGGCTGACGGCTCGTTCGCACATCAGCTTGAGCGCGCGCTCGGCGACACCGATCGAGCGCATGCAATGGTGGATGCGGCCCGGGCCAAGACGCCCCTGGGCGATCTCGAAGCCGCGGCCCTCACCGAGGATGACGTTCTCGTACGGTACCCGCACGTTTTCCAGCAGCACTTCCGCGTGGCCATGCGGAGCGTCGTCGTAGCCGAACACCGGCAGCGGACGCAGCACCTTCATACCGGGGGTGTCCATCGGCACCAGGATCATCGAGTGCTGGGCATGGCGCGGTGCGTCCGGGTTGGTCAGGCCCATGAAGATCATGATCTTGCAGCGCGGATCGCAGGCACCGGAGGTCCACCACTTGCGGCCGTTGATGACCCACTCGTCACCCTCGCGCACCGCGCGGGCTTCCATGTTGGTGGCGTCGGACGAGGCCACACCCGGCTCGGTCATGCCGAAGGCCGAACGAATCTCGCCGCGCAACAGGGGCTCCAACCATTCGCGCTTCTGCGCCTCGCTGCCATAGCGCACCAGCACTTCCATGTTGCCGGTATCCGGCGCCGAGCAGTTGAACGCTTCCGGGCCGAGGCCCGAGCTACCCATGATTTCAGCCAGCGGCGCGTATTCAGTGTTGGTCAGGCCGGCGCCCAGTTCCGACTCCGGCAGAAACAGGTTCCACAGCCCTTCTGCCTTGGCCTTGGCCTTGAGCTCCTCGACGATGGCGGTCGGCTGCCAGCGATCACCCTCGGCGACCTGCTGGTAGAAAGCCTTTTCGGCGGGATAAACGTGAGCATCCATGAACGCTTGCACGCGCTCTCTCAGCTCTTGAACCTTCGGGGAGTAGGCGAAATTCATGGGCGACAACCTTCTGGCAGGTAATGTTTTGTAGTTTTGGATGCTAGAGGAGGCCTGATGATTTATCTAAGCTATTTTCCTCGTGTATAAACATTCATCACCGATATATGATCGGCGAATTCCGATACACGCCGGAGAGCACAACAATGAACCTGAACAAGGTCGATCTGAATCTATTCATCGTCTTCGACGCCATTTACACCGAAGCGAACCTGACACGCGCCGGGCAGATCGTCGGCATCACCCAGCCCGCCGTTTCCAACGCCCTCGCCCGTCTGCGCGAGACCTTCAATGACCCGCTGTTCGTGCGCACCGCCCAAGGCATGGTGCCGACGCCAATGGCGCAGAACATCATCGGCCCGGTGCGCAATGCCCTGCAGCTGTTGCGGGTGTCGGTGCAGGAAAGCCGCACCTTCAGCCCTGCGCAGGCGAACAAGACCTTTCGCATCAGCATGACCGACCTCACCGAGGCGGTGATGCTGCCGCCGCTGTTCCAGCGCCTGCGCCGGCTGGCGCCGAACGTGAAGATCGAGAGCATGCTGGCCAAGCGCCGCGAAACCACCAAGGAACTGGCTGCCGGCCGCCTGGATTTCGCCATGGATGCACCGCTCAATACCGATCCGCAGGTGCGTCACGTCAAGCTGCTGGAAGATCGCTACATCTGCGCCATGCGCCGTGGCCACCCGCTGGCCAAGGACAAGCTGACCCTGGAGCAGTACCTGTCGTTGTCGCACATCCACATTTCCAGCCGCCGCAGCGGCCTCGGCCTGGTGGACCTGGCGCTGGGCAAGATGGGCCTGCAGCGCAAGATCGCCCTGCGCTCACAGCACTACCTGATGGCGACCCAGGTGATCGACCAGACCGACATGGTGGTGACCGTACCCGAGCGCTTCGCCCGCCGGCATAACCTGCATCAGGTCGACCTGCCGGTGGACATCATGCCGCTGGAAACCCACATCTACTGGCATGAAAGCACCGATCAGGATCCGGCCAACCGCTGGATGCGCGAGCAGATGATCGAGATCGCCCAGCAGATCGCGGCACAGCAGGATCACTGATGTCCCGGCGGGCGTGAGCCCGCCTCAGGCGCTGTCGCGCATCACCACTTCGAAGCCCACATCGATACAACGCTCGGCCGGCTGCTGACCCCGCATCAGGCTCAGCAGCACCTGCGCCGCCAGCTCACCAATCTCGCCACGCCGGGTGCGTACCGTGCTCAGCGCAGGATGCATCCAGGCCGCCGCCGGTAGGTCGTTGAAACCGGCAATCGCCAGCCTCCCCGGCACATCCAAACCCAGCTGATGCGCGCGAAACAGCGCACCAAGGGCCAGGTCGTCGTTGTTGAAGAATACCGCGTCGATCTGCGGATGCTGCGCCAGCAGCCGATCCAGCAGCTCTGCGCCAAGACCGATGGATGACAGCTGCGGCGTCAGCAGCTCCAGAGTCGGCTCATAGCGACCCGCCTGGCGCATGGCCTGACGATAGCCTTTGGCGCGTTGCAGGGTGCGCGGGTCGAGCTGCGCGGCGGCGAAAGCGACGTGACGGTAGCCACGCTCGAGCAACGTACGGGTCATTGCCGCGCCGGCTTCCAGTTGCGAGAAGCCTACGCAGTAGTCGTCCGGCCGGTCGCTCAGCTCCATCAGGGTGACCATCGGTGCGGTGTAATTGGCCAGCACCGCACGCGCAGCGTCGCTGCGCTCGAACCCGGTGATCAGCAGGCCGGCCGGCTGATGGGCCAGATAGGCGCGCAGCAGCCGCTCGTCCTCTTCGGGCCGATAGTGGCTGACGCCGATCATCATTTCGTAACCCGCCGGCATCAACACTCGCTGGATGGCCTCGACGGTGTCGACGAACACCGCGTTGGACAGCGAAGGGATGATCACCGCCACCAGATTGGAGCGCGAACTGGCCAGGCTGCGCGCCGCCGGATGCGGCACATAGCCAAGCGTTTTGACCGCCTGCTCGACACGCTCACGCAGCGCATCGGAAACCAGCTCCGGTTGCGACAGCGCGCGGGATGCCGACATCAGCGAGCAGCCGGCGCTGCGCGCGACATCCGAGAGGGTTATCCGCTCGGCAGAGCGGCGACGGCGTGTGGTCATGGTCGATCCAGCGTATTGAAGGCGGCGAATTCTAGCAGCGGGCAGGAAAAGGTCGCGCCTAGAGCGCGACCTTTTCCACCTCGGCCTGCACCTGATCGAACAGCTCCTGGCCGACGGTATCGATCACCGTCTGGATCGCCGGCTGCGCCTGCTCGCGCATGCGCTGGATTTCCTCGGGACTGACCTCGTTGATCTGCATGCCACGCTCCTTCAGTGCCGCCAGCGCCTGGCTGGCCTCGCGACGGGTGTCCTCGCGCTCGGCGTCGCGTGCCTTTTCCGCAGCGTCCATGAGAATGCCCTGCTCGGTCTCGGACAGTCCGTCCCACCAGCGCTTGGACACCGTGACGATCCAGGGGCTGTAGACGTGATTGGTCACGCTCAGGTACTTCTGCACTTCATAGAACTTGGAGGACAGGATGGTGTTGTAGGGGTTTTCCTGACCGTCGACCGCCTTGGTTTCCAGCGCGGTGAACAGCTCGGAGAACGGCAGCGGCACCGCGTTGGCGCCCATGCGCTTGAAGGTGTCGATGAACACCGGATTGGGCATCACGCGCAGCTTGATGCCTTCGAAATCCTCGAGCTTCTCGATCGGCCGCGCACTGTTGGTCACGTTGCGAAAACCGTTCTCCCAGTACACCAGTCCGACCAGGCCCTTCTCCTCGAGCTTGTCCATCACCTGCCGACCTACCGGGCCGTCCAGTACCTGATCGGCCTGGCGCGGATCGGTGAACAGGAACGGCGTATCCCACACCGCCATCTCCTTGCTGATGCCGACCAGCGTCGCGGTCGAGCCGACCATCATCTCCTGCGCGCCGCCGATCAGCGCGCTCTGCATCTGGTCGTCGGAACCGAGGCTGGCGGAGGCGAAGGTGCGCACCTTCAGCTTGCCACCCGAGGCCTTGGCCACTTCCTCGGCCAGTAGCTTGGCTGCCCTGCCCTGGTTGCTGTCTTCGTTGAGCCCGTAGCCGAAGCGGATCATGCGTGGGCGGATGTCGTCCGCCGCCTGCGCGTAACCAAGGCTGAGCGTGCTGCCGAGCAAGGCGGCGGCCAGGGTGCTGATGAGGAGTCGTTTCATGTCGCGGTACCTTCTTGTTGTTGGACGTTGGATTGTTGAGCGCTGGGGGTTGCATGACCGGCGGTTACCGCAGCCAGGCCAGGGGTACGGTGATGATCGAGGGCACGGCGATGAGCAGCCCGACGATCACCAGATAGATAAGGAAGAACGGCATCACGCCACGCACCAGGGTTTCCATGCGCAGTCGGCCGATGCCGCCAACCACGTTGAGCACCGTGCCCACCGGTGGCGTGATCAGCCCGATGGAGCCGATCAGCACGAACATCACGCCGAAGTACACCGGATCGATGCCGGCCTTGATCGCGATCGGCGCCAGCACCGGGCCGAGGATCAGGATGGTCGGCGTCAGGTCCAGCACCATGCCGACGGCGATCATCAGCAGCATGATGGCGATCATCAGCAGTTTCGGGTCCTGCGCCAGCGGGCCGAGCATTGCCGCGATCTCGTCGGGCAGTTGCGCCAGGGTGATCATGTAGGCCGACACCGTCGCTGCGGCGCAGAGAAACATCACCGAGGCCGTGGTGCGGCTGGCCCGGGTCAGCACCTCGACCAGCCCGACCCAGTTCAGCTCGCGATACAGCAGTGTCGAAACGGCCAGGGCATAGACGGCGGCGACCACCGCCGCTTCCGTCGGAGTGAACAGACCGCCACGCAACCCGCCGACGATGATCACCGGCAGCATCAGTGCGGCCGCGCCATCCACCAGCACGCGACGGCGCTCGGCGGCGCTGGCCTTTTCCTGCTTCGGCTCGTCGATGCGCCGGGCGATCAACGTCCAGGCGACGATCAGGCCCATGCCCATGATCAGCCCAGGCACCATGCCGGCGAGAAACAGCTGGCTGATCGACGTGCCGGTCACCACGCCGTAGATCACGAACGGCATGGAGGGTGGAATGATCGGCGCGATGATCCCGCCCGCCGCCACCAGGCCCGATGACGAACTCAGCGGGTAACCGCGCTCGCGCATCATCGGCAGCAGCAGCGTCGCCAGCGCGGCGGTATCGGCCAACGCCGAGCCGGACATGCTGGCCAGCAGCACCGAAGCGGCAATCGCCACGTAGCCCAGGCCGCCACGCTTGTGACCGAAATAGGCCTGCGCCATGGCGATGATGCGCCGCGAGATGCCGCCGGCATTCATCAGTTCGCCGGCAAGAATGAAGAACGGCACCGCCAGCAGCGGGAAGCTGTCAGCGCCGGCCTGCAGGTTCTGCGCCAAGAGCTGCACGTCCCAGAAATCCAGGTACCACATCAGCACCGAGCCGGTGAGCAGCAGCGCGAAGGCGATGGGCATGCCAAGCGTCATGAAGCCCAGCAGCGATGAAAGGAAGACGACGACGGTCATGAAAGGTCCTCGGTTGGGCAGTGCCCGTATTGTTCTGAATGCGGCGTCGCTTCAGTCCGCGGTGACATTCGCAGCGGCAGTGGCCGATGGCTGATCGCGCCGCCAGACATTCACCAGCTGCACCAGCGCCAGTACCGCCAGCGCGACCATGCTGGCGGCCACGGGCAGCATCGCCAGGCCCAGCGGATAACCGACCACCGGGCTGTTGATGGTCCAGCCGAACTGCATCTGGTTCCAACCGCCCCAGGCCGCCAAGCAGCTCGCAGCTGCCACCAGCAGCCAGCTGAGGGAGTCGACGACGCGGCGAAAGAATCGCGGGAAACGGTCGCGCAGCATGGAGAAACTCATCAGCTCGCCGCGGCGCATGCTGGAAGCGACGCCGACGAACACCAGCCAGACGAACGCCAGCCGCGACAGCTCCTCGGCACCGGTCCAGCCGGTGCCGAAGGCGTAGCGCAGTACCACGCTGGAGAACACCACGATGACCATGAAGGCCATCAGCGCGGCCATCAGCCAGTCGGTCAGGCGGTCGAAGTGCTGAGCGACCGTGCCGCTGTAGATCGGCTCGTTGGTCAAAGCGGCGCCGTGGTAGCGCTATCAAACGGACGCGAGGAAAGATCGACACGGGTTTCGATGAGCTCATCCAGACCGGCGCCCTGCATCCATTCAACGATCTGGCGCAAGACGACCTCGCGCGGTTGACTGGCATCCACCGTCAATACGCCGGGTTCACCCTCGGGTGATTCGAGGGTGGCGAACTGGCTGTCGACCAGGGAGATCGGCATGAAATGCCCCGGCCGTCCGCCTACGCGCTGCACGGCGGTTTCGTAATCGATGGCCAGATGGGCGAAGCGCAGCTCTGGAACCGCACTGCGCAGCAACTCTCGATAGCTGCGCTTGAGCGCCGAGCAAGCCAGCACGAAGCCGCTGCCCGCCGCTAAAGTGCGCTGCATTTCAGCGATCAGCGCATGCAGCCACTCCACGCGGTCGGCATCGGACAGTGGCGTGCCGGCGCGCATGCGCGCCACGTTCTCTGCCGGGTGAAAGTTGTCTGCTTCGATGTGCGGCAGGCCGAGCGCATCGGCTACGGCGTGGCTGGTGTCCGTCTTGCCGGAACCGCTGACGCCCATGACGACCAACACCGGAAGCGCGGAAGCCTTTGAGGTGTGCACTGAAGGCATGCGAAGAACCCATTGTTTTGCTTGTTTGGCCAGATGTTAGCGCTATCACGCAACACGATAAAACTACCGCTCGTCGACCGTGCACCAACGAAACGGTTGTTTCGCTGCGGCATTGCGGTCGACATTCGCGGTGGCGCGACTACAATCGCGCCCCTGTGCAATCGAGGACACCGAGCATGCCCAAAGCCATGTGCCGCCACATTCTGGTCAAGACCGAGGCCGAAGCCACGCAGCTGAAAAAGCGCATCGCCAATGGCGAGGCGTTCGACGTGCTGGCGCGCAAATATTCGACCTGCCCGTCCGGCAAGAAAGGTGGCGATCTCGGCGAAGTGCGCCCAGGGCAGATGGTGCGCAGCATCGATCAGGTGATTTTCAAGAAGCCGCTGCGTGAGGTGCACGGCCCGGTAAAGAGCCAGTTCGGCTACCACCTGGTGCAGGTGTTCTACCGCGACTGAGCTGGCGCTTAGCCAAAGCGTTGCAGCTGCATTTCTCGCAGACGACTGAGCGTGCGGCGGAACGGGAACGCCAGATACCCCTCGGTATACAGCTCGTCCAGGGCCACCTCGGCTTCGATATACAGCGGAATCCGCCGGTCGTAGCACTCGTCCACCAGCGCGATGAAGCGGCACACGGCATCATCCCGCGCGGCGAGCCTGGGCAGTTGACGGTCGCCCGTCTCGACCCGCGCGGCTCCATCCTCGGTGCCGCGGGCAATGCGCCCATCGCGCTGCGTGCCGCCCAACCTCGGCACGCCACCAATCAGGATCGCTGCGAAACGGTCGCACAGCTCGATGAAGTCCAGCGCCGAAAACGGCTGCTCGCACAGATCGGCGAAGCGGCACCAGAGCACCGATTCGCTACGCCGCACGACGTCGAGCTGGCGACGGCTGAGGGCCAATGGCTCGATGCTGAACGCTCCATCGGCCAGCGCCTCGAACGTCGCGACCAGTGCACTGCCACTGTCGGGCGGGGCGATCCAGTAGCGCTGCAGTGCAGCGCCGGGACGCAGGCGGTGATCGGCGCCACCATCCACATCCACCACATGCATGTGTTGCACGATGGCGTCGATGGCCGGCAGAAAACGCTCGCGGTTGAAGCCGTCGGCGTACAGCTGCTCCGGCGGCTGGTTGGAGGTCGCGACGATCACCACGCCGTGCTCGAAGAGCACCTGGAACAGGCGTCCCAGAATGATCGCGTCGCCGATGTCGCCGACGAACAGCTCGTCGAAGCAGAGCACACGAATCTCTTGCGAAAGTTCTTTGGCCAGGGCCTGCAACGGATCTGCCGTGCCGTTGAGCTGGAACAGCCGGATATGCATCCAGCGCATGAAATGGTGGAAATGCTGCCGACGCGACGGGACCGTCAGGCTTGCGTGAAACAGGTCCATCAGCCAGGTCTTGCCACGCCCGACCGGTCCCCATAGGTAGACGCCAAGCGGCAGGCCCGCACCTGAAAGCAGCGCCTCATGACAGGCCTGAAGCCGTGCAACGGCGCGCTGCTGCGCCGCATCGGCAACGAAACCTTCTTGTGCGATGGCCTGCTGGTAGCGTTCAAGGGGCGATTCGAGGTGCATGATCGTCCGGCGCAAAAGCCGCCATGGTAGCGCGTGACCGCTCAGTTGTGCCCATCCTGCAGCAGTCGCTCGGCCTGGGTGCCGAGCTGCTCGAGCAGCATCGCCTGCGCCGGCAGCGGCTGCTCGTGAACACGGCTCAGCGCATAGACCGGCACGCTGATGGCCGGCTCGAGCAGGCGGGTCTGTACCTCGCCACCATTGGCCGCCAGCGCGGTGAACGGATCGACCAGTGCCACCCCCTGTCCCGATGACACCAGCTGCCGCGCCAACTGGTAGGTCTGCACCCAGGTAACGACGTGCGGCGGCGGATCGAGCTCCTCAATGTGGCCACGCAACAGGCTGCCCAGCGCATCGCGGGCGTCGATACCGATCAGCGCTTTGCCCGCCAATGCCTGCAGCCGCAGCGGGCTGTGCAGTTCGTCGGGCTGCCACCAGCCAGGTGGCGCGATCACGCGCATACGGCCCTCGGCCAACAATTGGCTGGTCAGCCCCGGATGCTCTACCGCCTGTGACGTCAACCCGAGATCGGCTTCACGCAGCAACAGGGCTTCGACGATTTCCGTCGTGTGCTGCGTGGCGAGCTGACAGACCGTGCGCGGAAAACGCTCGCGCCAGACGCGCAGCGCTTGTGGCAGCAGCGCCTGAGCCAAGGCCGGCGTGCAGATCAGACGTAATGCGCACTCCTCGCCCCGGCCGAGACTGTCTGCAAGCCGCCGCAGATTCTGCAGGTCGATGGCCAGGCGTTCGGTCTGCTGCTGCAGTACCCGCGCTTCGGCGGTGGGCTGTAGCTTGCCGCGCACCCGGTCGAACAGCGCAAAGCCCAGTTGCTGCTCGGCATGCTTGAGAATCTTGCTCGCCGCCGGCTGGGAGATATGCAGCAGCTCGGCCGCAGCCGTCAGGCTGCCGGTTTGCAGGATCGCCTGGAACAGTTCGATATGACGCAACCGCATGCACTGCCCTCCTTCAGTCAATCGAGCATAACCGCAGGTTATGGGAGCGCTCCATCCTTTCATTGGCCGCCTCGCTGGCCCGCGGCCTAGGCTGCGCTGATCGAGTCGCAGGAGCAATTGCATGCGGGTAGCAGTCATCGGCGCAGGTGTCATCGGGCTTGCCACCGCCTATTCATTGCTGCGCCAGGGGCATAGTGTCGAGCTGATCGAACGGCGCGACGACGTCGCCCTGGAAACCAGCTTCGCCAATGGCGGGCAGCTCAGCTACCGCTACGTTTCGCCTCTGGCCGATGCCGGCGTGCCGCTGCAGGCGATTGGCTGGATGCTGCGCGGAGCCGATGCCCCGCTGCGCTTTCGACCGCAGGCGAGCCTGCACCAGTGGCGCTGGTGCCTGAAATTCCTGCTGGCATGCCGGCGCTCTGTCAACCGGCGCAACGCGGCTCACTTGCTGCGGCTCGCCCTGCACAGCCAGCAGATCCTGCGCAACTGGCGCGAGCAGGACCAACTGGACGGCTTCGCCTGGCGCGCCAACGGCAAGCTGGTGATCTATCGCGATCAACACAGCCTGCACAAAGGCGCGGCGGCCATCGACGACGCTTCCGGGCAGCGGCTGCTGGATGCCGCGCAGTGCGTCGACGTCGAGCCGGCGCTGGCGCCGTTGGCGGCATCGCTGCAGGGCGGCATCTATTCGCCCGGCGACGAGGTTGCCGATTGCCATCTGTTCTGCACTGAATTGCTGCGGCGCCTGCGCGCATCAGCTCAGTTTCGTCTGCATATCGGGCAATCGGTGAACGCATTGCGCACAGAAGGCAAGCGCGTCCGCGCGGTCGTGCTCGGGCACGATGAAGTCGCCGTTGATCATCTAGTCGTGGCGGCCGGCACCGGCAGTGTCGGGCTGCTTCGGCCGTTGGGTATCGACCTGCCGATTTACCCGCTCAAGGGTTACAGCCTGACCGTTGCGCTGGCCAACCAGGACCGCGTGCCGCAGACCAACGTTACCGATTACGACAACAAGGTCGTCTACGCCCGCCTCGATGAGCAACTGCGCGTCGCGGCGATGGTGGATATCGCCGGCTGGGATGCCGGGCTCAATCAGAGACGCATCGCCACCCTGCAGCGTCTGGCTGGCGCGACCTTCCCCGGGGCCGGCGACTACCAACACGCGCAGCAGTGGGCAGGACTGCGCCCGGCGACGCCCCAAGGTACGCCGCTGATCGGCCGTAGCGGATTCGACAATCTCTGGCTCAACGTCGGCCACGGCAGCCTCGGCTTCACCCTGGCCTGCGGCAGCGCCGACCTGCTCACCAGCTTAATCGGCGGATCGCCACCCGCTGTGTCCCTGGCCGGCTTGAGCCTACCCGCCTGACCACTCAACGAGGAAAGCGATATGCCCGTTCAACGCATCGAGAGTAATCCACGCATGTCCGCCGCGGTCATTCATGCAGACCTTGTATTTCTCGCCGGCCAGGTGCCGGACGACCGTGGCCTGGATGCCGCCGGCCAGACCCGCGAGGTGCTGGCGAAGATCGACCGACTGCTGGCCGCCGCCGGCTCGAATCGCGAGCACCTGCTCAGCGCGCAGATCTGGCTGAAAGACATCGACGCCGACTTCGCCGCCATGAACGAGGTCTGGATCGACTGGCTGCCAGCAGGCTGTGCACCGGCAAGGGCGACGGTACAGGCGCGTCTGGCCTCACCCGAGGTGCTGGTCGAGATCATGGTGATCGCCGCGCGCGCCTGACCACGGCGGTCTATCGTTCCAGCGCCGGCCAACCGCAGTTGCAACCACCCACAATACAAACAAGAGGGAACCGCAATGAACCACCAGATCCGTAACGGCCTGTTCGGCATCACCCTGGCCGGCGCACTCGCCAGCACTTTGGCCAGCACCAGCGTGCTGGCACAGGAACGTTTCGTCACCATCGGCACCGGAGGGCAGACCGGCGTGTACTACACCGCCGGCCAGTCGGTTTGCCGCTTCCTCAATCGTGCCGAGGTGAAGCCCGCCATCAAATGCAACGCACCCTCGACCGCGGGCAGCGTGACCAACATCGTGTCGTTGCACAAAGGCGAGTACGACTTCGGCTTCATCCAGTCCGACCATCAGCACAAGGCGCTGCAGGGCCAGGCGCCCTTCGACAAGGAAGGCGCCGTCGAACTACGCGCCGTGTTCTCACTGCAGTCGGAAATTCTCACCGTGGTCGTTCGCAGCGACAGCGGCATCACCGATCTGGCTGGACTCGAGGGCAAGCGGGTGAACATCGGCGTACCCGGCTCGGGCAGTCGCGACACCTTCGAGGAAGTCATGCAGGCCAAGGGCTGGACGAACGCCAGCTTCTCTCTTGCCGCCGAACTGAAACCAGCGGAAATGGCTTCAGCCTTGGGTGACAACAACCTGGACGCCATCACCTACGTGGTCGGCCATCCGAGCGGTGCGATCCAGGAGGCGTTGACGAATGTAAAGGCCAGGATCATTCCAGTGCAGGGCGCCGAGATCGACAGCCTGCTGGCCAAGGCCGATTACTACAGCGCCGTGGAAATTCCCGCCGGACTCTACCCGGGCGTGGACGGCGCCATTCCGTCGATCGGCGGCAAGGCTGTGCTGGCGACCACCAGCAAGACCGACCCGGAGGTCGTCTATCAGCTGGTCAAGTCGGTGTTCGACAACCTCGACAGGTTCAAGCGCTTGCATCCGGCCTTCGCCGATCTCAAGGCCGAAGACATGATTCGCGTCGGGCTGACTGCGCCGCTACACGAGGGCGCCGAGCGCTACTACAGAGAAAAAGGCTGGCTCTAGCGGTACGGCAGCGTAGGGTGCGCTCCGCGCATCGTGCCCACTGAGAAGTAACCATGCGGAGCGCCAGATGATGAATCCAAGTCCGTCCTACACCCTGAACAATGGCGTGCAGATGCCGGCCCTCGGGCTGGGCGTCTTCCAGAGTTCTCCCGAAGAAACCATCGCGGCGGTATCCAGCGCCCTCGCCGACGGCTACCGGCTGGTCGACACCGCCGCCCGCTACGCCAACGAGCGCGAGGTCGGCGAAGGCATCCGCCAGAGCGGCATCGAGCGCGGCCAGCTCTTCGTCACCAGCAAGCTGTGGTTCACCGACTACGGCTACGAGGCGGCGCTGCGCGCCTTCGACCGCAGCCTGTCGCTGCTCGGCCTGGAGTACCTGGACCTGTACCTGCTGCACTGGCCGGTCCCCAGCGCCTTCGACGACACCGTCGCAGCCTGGCGGGCGTTGGAGGCCTTGTTGGCCGAGGGGCGCGTGCGCGCCATCGGCGTCAGCAATTTCGGCCCGGGCCATCTGCAGCGGCTGGGCGAGCGGGCAACGGTGGTACCGGCGGTGAATCAGGTCGAACTGCACCCGTTCTTCGCCCAGCCGCAACTGCGCGAGGCCCATGCCCAGCGCGGCATCCAGACCCAGGCCTGGTCGCCCATCGGCGGCATCCGCCGCTACTGGCAGGGCGAGCGGCCACGGCAGGAACCGCTGAGCCATGCGCTGATCACCACGCTGGCGCAGAAGTACGCCAAGACCCCGGCGCAGATCGTGCTGCGCTGGCACATCGAACTCGGCGTCTCGGCGATTCCCAAGTCGGTCAGGCCGGCGCGCATCGTCGAGAATTTCGACATCTTCGACTTCAGCCTGGCCGCCGACGAGGTAGCCGCCCTCTGCGCCCTGGACAGCGGCGAGCGCGGTGGGCCCGATCCGGAAAAGGTCAACCGGCAGTTCTTCGCCAGCTAGGCTCCTGCGTGCGTTGCCGGTGGGCACAGGCTTCGCGTGCCGGCGAGCAGCACCAACCCGTGCCTGCGACACGGTCCGGGACGATGCCTCAAAGGATGTCGTCGACCACGCCACCGTCCACCCGCAGCGCCGCGCCGGAGGTGGCCGAGGCCTGCTGCGAGCAGACGTAGACCACCATATTGGCGACCTCCTCGACCGTCGCCGCGCGCCGAATCAGCGAACTGGGGCGGTGCTCCAGGACGAATTCCGTGGCCAGTTGCTCCACCGACTTGCCGCTATGCTCGGCCTGCTCCTGCATCAACTCGACCAGGCCGTCGGAGAGCGTCGGCCCCGGCAGCACCGCATTGACGGTGACGCCGCTGCCAGCCACGCGCTTGGCCAGACCGCGCGACAGCGCCAGTTGCGCGGTCTTGGAAACGCCATAGTGGATCATGTCGAGCGGAATGTTACGCGCCGACTCGGAGGCGATGAACACCACCCGGCCCCATCCCTTGCTCACCATCGCCGGCAGCAGCGCACGCGACAGGCGCACGCCAGACATCAGGTTGGTCTGCCAAAAGTGTTCCCAGGTGGCGTCGTCGGTCTCGAAGAAGTCCTGCAGCCCATAGATGCCGGCGTTGTTGACGAGGATATCGACGCCGGCGGCGGCTTCGGCCAGCGCCCGCGTGCCCGCGTCGCCGCCGAGGTCCGCGGCCACGCCACGCACCTGCGCCCGCGGCAGCGCCGCCAGAAGCCGTTCGCTGGCGCGGGCGACGCTGGCGTCGCTGCGACCGTTGAGGATCACACTGGCGCCGCTCTCGGCCAGTCCCTTGGCGATGGCGAAGCCGATACCGGCGGTGGAGGCGGTGACCAGGGCAGTCTTGCCGGAAAGCTCGATCTTCATTGCAATGTCCTTCGGTTGGAGGGGAAGCCCGGCGGGGTCGATGATTGCGTTGCCCGCGCCATGCGGTTCAGCCCACGCGGATGACCAGCTTGCCCGCGGGGTGCCCGCCGATGCTGCGCGCGAAGGCATCCGCAGCTTGCTGCAGCGCAAAGACCTGTTCGAGCTGCACCCGCAGGGCGCCTTCGGCATACAGTCGCGCCGCCTCGGCCAGGGCCTGTTCCGGGTGTTCCAGGGGCTGGGTGGAAAACTGCGCGCCGTGCTCGGGCGCGGAAAAATCGGCGATGGACAGCACCCGCGAAGGCTCGCCGACGATCCCGATCAGTTCGGGGATGATCCCCGAGCCGGCCAGATCCAGCGCGGCGTCCACGCCCTGCGGCGCGAGTTCCCGTACGCGCTCGGCCAGGCCTGGCTCGTAGCTCGTCGCTATGGCGCCGAGTCCACGCAGATAGTCGTGCCTGGCCGGGCTGGCGGTGCCGATGACGGTGATCCCGCGCTGGCGCGCGAACTGCACCACGGCCGAGCCGACCGCGCCCGCCGCGCCGTTCACCAACAGGGTCTGGCCCGCCTGCACGCCCACCTGCTCGAGACTGCGCAATCCGGTTTCCGCGACCACGGCCAGGCCGCCGGCGATCTCGAACGGCATGTCGTCCGGCTTGGCGGCCCAGCTCGACAGCACGGCGTACTCGGCCAGCGTGGCGCTGCCAAGGCCGAACACGGCATCGCCGACAGCGACGCCGGTCACGCCGTCACCGACCTCGTCCACGATCCCGGCGGCCTCGAAACCCACCCCGGCGGGGAATTCGATCGGGATGAAGTCACGGAAGCGGCCGGTGAAGCGCTTCCAGTCCGCGGGATTGACGCCGACGCTGCGAACGGATATGCGCACCTGCCCCGCCCCGGCATGGGGTTCGCCGACCTCGACCACCTTCAGGACCTCGGGGCCGCCGAATTCGCTGTATTGGATCGCTTTCATGCTGTTCTCCCGTTGACTTCGTTACGCTGTTCATCGGCGCTGGCAGCGCCGTTGTGGCTCGGCTCAGGCACGCAGCGCATCGGCGAGCATCGAGCGCCACGGCGTGGTCGGCCGGCCGATCAACGCGCTCAACTGCCGCCCCTCGTCGAAAAGCCCGCCGCGGGCCGCGCCGGTATCCGAATCGGCGAGCAGTGCCGCCAGCGGAGCAGGCAGGCCGCCCTGTTCGAGTGCCGCCTGGAAATCGGCAACTGGCAGGTCGTGGTAGGCGACCGGCCTGCCCGTCAGGCGGGCGATCTCCGCGGCCAGCTCGCCCAAGGTGTAGGCCTCGTCGCCCGCCAGTTCGTAGACCTTGCCCGCCTGTCCAGTGCCAGTGAGCACCGCGGCCGCCGCCGCGGCGTAGTCGGCGCGCGCGGCCGAGGCGATCCGGCCCGCTCCGGCGCTGCCCAACAGCGCGCCGTGCTGCAGCGCCGGCGCCACGCTGGCGAGGTAGTTCTCGGTATACCAGCCGTTGCGCAGCAGTACGTGGGGCAACCCCGAATCCTTCAGCAAGGCCTCGGTCTGCCGGTGTTCGTCCGCCAGCCCCAGCGGCGAAGTATCCGCATGCAGGATGCTGGTGTAGGCGATCAGCCCGACCCGGCGCGTCGCGCAGCCTCGATCACGTTGCGATGCTGCGCGACGCGCTGGCCGACCTCGCTGGAGGAAATCAGCAGCAGCTTGTCCACTCCCTGCAGGGCCGCTTCCAGCGCCGCCGGCGCCGCATAGTCGGCCTGCCGCACCTGCACACCGCGTTCGGCCAGAGCGCCCGCCTTGGCGGGGTCGCGTACCACGGCCACCAGTTGCCCGGGCGCCACGCGGTCGAGCAGCGCTTCGATGACGAGACGGCCCAGCTGGCCGGTAGCGCCGGTGATGGCAATCATGTTGAAAGCTCCTTGGGGAACCATGGGGATGTCTGGCAGACTAGCAACCATGCGTACTTTCAGTAAGTACGCACACAAAGGTTAGTGCCGATGCGTCAAACACCCTCCGCTCCCCTCACCCTGTCCGAACATATGGCACGCGGCGAGCTGTTTTCGGAAAAATGCCCGGCCCGCGAAGTGCTCAAGCACATCACCAGCCGCTGGGGCGTACTGGTGCTGATCGCCCTGCTCGGCGGCACCCACCGCTTCAGCGAGCTGCGGCACAAGATCGGCGGCGTCAGCGAACGCATGCTGGCGCAAACCCTGCAATGGCTCGAAGCTGACGGCCTGGTGCAACGCACCGCTTATCCGGTCGTGCCGCCGCACGTGGACTACCGGCTCACCCCGCTGGGCCGGGAGGCCGCGCAACGGGTCGAGGCCCTGGCCGACTGGGTGGAGTTGCACCTGCCCGAGATGCTCGGCCAGGATCGACAGGCATGAAAACATGGACGCCGTGCTCCCGCCTGCAACGCCACCCGGGCGCCGCAGGACCGTGGATCGCGTGTGTTCCAGGCTTTCAAGTACCGGGCACACCCACCGGGTCACCCAAGGCAATGCGTTACTCGGCGATCGCTCCGCACTGCCGTGATCGGGACAGCATGAGCGCAGCGAACGCGCCAGGATTTCAGCCATGACCGACACGCCACCCGCGCGCCCGCGCGGACGCCCGCGCAATTTCGACCGCGACCAGGCACTGCGCCAGGCCATGCAGGTGTTCTGGACGCATGGCTACGAGGGCACGTCGATGCTGCAACTGGTCGAGGCGATGGGCATCGGCTCGCCCAGCATCTACGCCGCGTTCGGCTCCAAGGAGGCCTTGTTCCGCGAGGCGGTGGGCTTCTACATCGCCTCGGAAGCCGAGTCGGCATGGCAGGCGCTGGAGCGGATCGACGACACCCGGCAGGCGGTGCGGGGCCTGCTCTTCGCATCGATCGACGCCTTCGTCGCGACCGATCCGCCGCGCGGCTGTCTCATCGTGCTCGGCGCCGCGCATCTGGGCAGCGCCGACGACAGCGTGCGCGGCTTCCTGCGCGAGCAGCGCCGCCGCTTCCGCGCCCGCCTCGTGGCGCGCCTCGAGCGTGCCGTCGCCGAGGGCGACCTGCGCCCGGACAGCGATCCGGCGGCGCTTGCCGAATGCGTCCTGACGTTCTTCGCCGGGCTGGCGATCGAAGCGGTGGACGGCGTGCCGGAATCCGCGCTTCGCCAGTCCGCGCAACTGTTCTGTCAGCGCCTGTTCGCGCCCCGAACCTAGACCCCACCAGCCCGGCTCACGGCCCGCAAGCCTTCTCCGGCGGCATGCCGCCCATCGTCCCGGCCGGCCCGACGTTGCCGTTGCCCTGTGCTCATGTTATTTGTGTGTCATCCAGCATATAAATCAGCACGAGAAGGATGAACACATGGCCAGCGCCTCCCCACGCATCATGCCCCTGTCCGGCTTCGGCTCGGTTTCCAACGTTCCCCGACTGCCGGAAGGCTTCGCCAACGTCTTCCAGAGCCACAGCGTCGACACCGGCAAGCTCCGCCTGCACGCGGTGATCGGCGGCGAGGGCGAGCCGCTGCTGCTGCACTGCGGCTGGCCGCAGAGCTGGTACGCCTGGCGCTACCTGATGCTGCCGCTGGCCCGGCACTTCAAGGTGATCGCGGTCGATCCGCGCGGCCTGGGCATCTCCGACAAGCCGGTCGACGGCTTCGACGTGGATACGCTGGCCGCGGATATGTTCGAACTGATGGACGTGCTCGGGCACGAGCGCTTCGCCCTGGCCGGGCACGACATCGGCGTCATGGTCGGCTATGCGATGGCCGCCCTCCAGCCGCAACGGCTGACCCGCCTCGCCCTCGGCGAGGGCACCATCCCCGGCGCCTCGCCGTCCCCGGAACTGATTCCCGACAACCGCATCCTCAGCGACTTCCTCTGGCACTTCAACTTCAACCGCGCGCTGGAGGTCAACGAGCGGCTGGTGCAGGGGCGCGAGGACGTCTACTTCAACTACCAGTTCGCCTCCAAGGCCGGTTCGCCGGACGGCGTGCCGAAGTACGCGCGCGACTTCTACATCGAACTGCTGCGCCGGGTGCCGGGAACCCTGACCTCCAGCTTCAACTACTACCGCGCCATCGACCAGACCATCCCGCAGGTGCGCGTGCACATGGCGAACAAGGTCCAAGTGCCGGTGCTCGCCTTCGCCGGCGCGCTGGCCTGCGGCCCCATGGTGGAGAACGAACAGCGCAACCTGGCCAGCGACGTGCAGGCGACGATCATCCCCGACTGCGGTCATTTCCCCGCCGAGGAACAGCCCGAGGCCCTGCTCGCCATCCTGCTGGATTTCTTCAAGGCCTGATCCAGCCCCACACACGTACCAGCGCCTATGGAGCCTCCTGTCTCATGAACGCCACCATCGATCCAGACAAAATCAGCTACCCCGATCTGAGCGACCGCCGCGTCGTCATTGCCGGCGGCACCGGCGACGTGGGCGAAGGCATCGTCCGCGCCTGGCTCAAGACCGGTGCCGAGGTCATCGTGCCCTCGCGCAGCGAATCCAGGGTCGAATCCTTTCGCCAGGTGCTGTCCGACCTCGGCCAGCCCGAGCGCCTGGCGTTCGCGGTCGGCGACTACGGCAGCTTCGATTCGGCCAGGACGCTGGCCGAACGGATCGTCGCCGAACATGGCCCGGTCACCGACGTGGTCGCCGCGATCGGCGGCTGGTGGCAGGGCGAGCCGCTGTGGGACATCGCCCAGGATGACTGGCAGCGTTACTTCATCGACGCGGCCAGCGCCCACGTCGCCAGCGTCCGGGCCTGGAGCCCGCGGCTGCCGCGTACCGGCAGCTACCAGTTGATCCTCGGCGGCAGCGCGGTCGAGCCGGTGCCCGGCGCCTCGATCATCAACCTGCAGCAGGCCGCGCTGCTGATGATGCGCCGGGTGCTGTCGGCCGAGGCCGGCGACCGCCACCGCGTCGCCGCGCAGATCCTCGGCCCGGTCGTCACCCGCGCACGCCGTCACGTAGAACCGGACTGGGTCGCCAACGAGGAGGTCGGGCTGGTCACGGTGGGCATCGCCGCCAACCCCAAGGCGACCGATACCGACTACCATTCCTACGACAAGACGCAGATGCGCGAGAACCTGCAGAAACTGGGGGTATATCCGCAATGAGCCTGCTGCTGACGCCGGTGATATCCGCTGAGAGCGCCCGCCTCGGCGATGGCTTTTCCGCCCGCCGGATCGTGCCGGAGCGCTTCGGCGGGGCCGCCGACCCGATCATGGGCTTCGACCATTACCGCATGGACGCGGTGACCTTCGCGCCGCATCCGCACGCCGGGTTCTCGGCCGTCTCCTATCTGTTCGAGGACAGCCCGGGCGGGCTGCGCAACCGCGATTCGCTCGGCCACGATTTCGTGATCGAGCCGGGCGGCATCGTCTGGACCCAGGCCGGTTCCGGGGTGATCCACGACGAACTGCCCGCCGAGACCGGCCGACAGGTGCATGGCCTGCAGATATTCGTCAACCTCGGCGCGGCCAACAAGCAGAGTGCGCCGCGGGTGCTGCGCCTGGCCGCCCACCAGGTGCCGGCATGGAACAGCCCGCGCGGCAGCCGCCTGCGCGTGGTGGTCGGCCAACATGCGGGCATCGCCTCCGCGCTGACGCCGACCGAACCGGCCAGCCTCTTCGACCTGGGCCTGGTCGCTGGCGACGAAGTCGTCCTGCCGCTCGCGGCCGGCTGGAACATGCTGGTCTATGTCGAAAGCGGCGCGGCACAGGTGCGCGCCGACGGCGGCGAGGCGTCGCTGACGACGGGCCATGCCGTGGCGGCCACTGCCCACGATAAGCAAGCCGACGTGCGCATTGCCTCCGAAGACGGCGCCCGGGTCGTGGTCCTGGCCGGCCGCGCATTGCGCGAGCCGGTGTTCCAGCACGGCCCCTTCATCATGAACGACGAACTGGGCATCCACGCCGCCATCGCGCGCTATCGACGCGGCGCGATGGGCGTGCTCGAACCGCTCGACCAGGGATGACGTCCGCCGGAACGACAGGCATGCGCGCTCCACCCGTCGCTAATGGGCCCCAGCATCCTTAGCCATGCCGAAGCCAAGGCGCATCAAGTCATCAATCCTCTGCCCAGCGGGGGTGGGCTGTGGACCAAGCAGCCAAGTGTTACCATTAGGCCCTTTCACGCCGCGCTGGATGCCCTGGGTATCCGTAGGCGCCGGCGATACGACGCCCGACACACCTACGCAACCATGTGCCTGATGGCCGGCATGCACCCTGCCTTCATCGCTAAACAGCTTGCCATTCGTTACAAATTCTCCTATCCCGGTATGCCCGTTGGCTCGACGGAGAAGGCGATTGGAACGAGATGGAAAAGCTGAAAATGGGACCAAAACGGGACCAAGCGTAAATTCCCACCTCTGAAACCCGCGAGATAGAGCCTCTTGATTTCCACCGCCAACATCACCATGCAGTTCGGTGCCAAACCGCTGTTCGAAAACGTTTCCGTCAAGTTCGGCGGTGGCAACCGCTACGGCCTGATCGGCGCCAATGGCTGCGGCAAGTCGACCTTCATGAAGATCCTCGGCGGCGATCTGGAACCGTCCGCCGGCCAGGTGATGCTCGAGCCGAACGTGCGCCTGGGCAAGCTGCGCCAGGATCAGTTCGCTTACGAAGAATTCAATGTGATCGATACGGTGATCATGGGCCACGAGGAGCTGTGGAAGGTCAAGGCTGAGCGCGACCGCATCTATTCGCTGCCGGAAATGAGCGAAGAGGACGGTATGAAAGTCGGCGAACTCGAAGGTGAATTCGCCGAAATGGACGGCTACACCGCAGAATCCCGCGCCGGCGAACTGCTGCTTGGCCTGGGCATTCCGCTGGAACAGCACTTCGGCCCGATGAGCGAAGTCGCTCCCGGCTGGAAGCTGCGTGTGCTGCTGGCCCAGGCGCTGTTTTCCGATCCGGATGTGCTGCTGCTGGACGAACCGACCAACCACCTGGACATCAACACCATCCGCTGGTTGGAAACGATTCTGACGGCGCGTAACAGCACCATGATCATCATTTCCCACGACCGCCACTTCCTCAACTCGGTCTGCACCCACATGGCGGACCTGGACTACGGCGAGCTGCGCCTATTCCCGGGCAACTACGACGAGTACATGACCGCCGCCACGCAGTCGCGCGAGCAGCTGCTGTCGGACAACGCCAAGAAGAAGGCGCAGATCGCCGAACTGCAGACCTTCGTCAGCCGCTTCTCGGCCAACGCCTCCAAGGCCAAGCAGGCCACCAGCCGCGCCAAGCAGATCGACAAGATCCAGCTGGCCGAGGTCAAGCCGTCCAGCCGTATCAGCCCGTTCATTCGCTTCGAGCAGACCAAGAAGCTGCACCGCCAGGCAGTGACCGTCGAGCACCTGTCCAAGGGCTTCGACGACAAGGAACTGTTCAAGAACTTCAGCTTCACCGTCGAGGCCGGCGAGCGTGTGGCGATCATCGGCCCCAACGGTATCGGCAAGACCACCCTGCTGCGCACCCTGGTCGGCGAACTGATCCCGAACAGCGGCAGCGTCAAGTGGACCGAAAGCGCCGACTACGGCTATTACGCCCAGGACCACGCGCATGATTTCGAGGATGACGTTAGTCTGTTCGACTGGATGGGTCAGTGGACCCAGGGCGGCGAGCAGCTGGTGCGCGGCACCCTCGGCCGCATGCTGTTTTCCAACGACGAGATCCTCAAGTCGGTCAAGGTCATCTCCGGTGGCGAACAGGGCCGCATGCTGTTCGGCAAGCTGATCCTGCAGAAGCCCAACGTGCTGGTGATGGACGAACCGACCAACCACCTCGACATGGAATCCATCGAGGCACTCAACCTGGCGCTGGAGAACTACCCGGGCACGCTGATCTTCGTCAGCCACGACCGTGAATTCGTCAGCTCGCTGGCAACGCGCATCATCGAGCTGTCGGAGAACGGCGTGACCGACTTCAGCGGCAGCTACGACGACTACCTGCGCAGCCAGGGCGTACTGGTCTGATCCTCAGCCTCCTCCGCGTATCGCAGCGCCTTCAGAGAGGGCGCTGCAGGTTCATAGGCAACTCCCGGTAACGCGTGACGCCGTGCATCAGTTGGCAAAGCGCCGGGCGAGAAAGTCCAGCAACAGCGCATTCACCCTCCCCGCCTGCTCGTTCTGAATCCAGTGGCCGCAAGGCGCCAGCTCGTGCCGCTCCAGATCCGGCACCCATTCCGGCATCTTCTTCAGCGTATAGGCCTCGAGCTCGCCTACCGGATCGTGGTCGCCGATCAGAAACATGGTCGGCTGAGTGATCTTGCGCCCCTGCAGTGGCTCGGTGACCTGCCAGTTGCGTTCGAAGTTGCGATACCAGTTCAGCGCACCGCGAAAACCGTGCTCGGCGAACGTCTGCCGATACACCGCCAGGTCCTCTTCCGAGCACCAGTCGGGCAACGGCCCCGGCTGCATGTCGTTCTCGAACAAGGTGCCGCCGGCAGGCTTGTTCTGCAGCAACAGGTTCCTTTCCTGGTAATACATCAACAGGCGCAGGGTACGATCAATGTCGGCATCCAGTTCACGCTCGGCGCGACCGGGCTGCTGGAAATAGAGGATGTAGTTGAACCGATCACCGCTGGCTTCGCGCATGATCTCGGTCGCGGGCCGCCGCGGTCTTCCGGCGAACGGCACCGACATGGTCACCAGCGCGGTGACACGCTCCGGCTCCAGCAACGCGAGATACCAGGCGACCATTGCACCCCAGTCGTGCCCGACCAGCGCTACCTGCCGGTGACCGAAACGATCCATGGCCGCGCGAACGTCTCCACACAGCGTCAGCACATCGTAGACCGAGACGTCGTCTGGTGCGCTGCTGCGCCCGTAGCCACGCATCTCGGGAACGAACACGCGATAACCCGCCGCCACCAGCGAATCGATCTGATTGCGCCAGGAATACCAACACTCGGGAAAGCCATGCAGCAGCCAAACAGACCTGCCCTCTTCGGGGCCGGCGCTATAAAGGCTGAGGGAAATACCGTTCAGGTCGAGCTGAAAATGGTCCGCGGTCCTGTTCATGAGGCCTCCTGACTGGAGGCTTCACTATGGCAAAGCCAGGCACGCGTGTGCGCTGTATCAGCAGGGCGAACGCCGCAACATCGCGCTGATTGATCAACCCTGGGCGCTGGCCCAGTCGATCAGCCCGAACTGCCAGGTAGCCAGAATCAACAGGCCGAAGCCGATCCGGTACCAGGCGAAGGCCGCGTAGCTGTGATTGCCGATGAACTTGAGCAGCGCCCGCACGGCAAGCATCGCGAAGATGAACGAGGTAACGAATCCGACCGCGAACACGGCGAAATCGCCCGGCTGAAACAGCTCGCGGTACTTGTAGCCGGAGTAGACCGCCGCACCGACCATGGTCGGCATGGCCAGAAAGAACGAGAACTCGGTAGCCGCCTTGCGCGACAGGCCGAACAGCAAGCCGCCAATGATGGTCGAGCCTGACCGCGAGGTGCCGGGCACCAGTGCCAGGCACTGGGCGAAGCCGACTTTCAGCGCCAGTGCCCAGTTCATGTCATCGACGGTCTCGGCACGAATGGTGTGATCACGCCGTTCGGCCCAGAGCATCACGACACCGCCGATCACCAGCGCCGTCGCTACGGTGATGGGGTTGAACAGGTATTCGTGGATCAGATCGGCAAAAGCGACACCGAGGACCACTGCTGGCATGAAGGCGATCAGCAGGTTCAAGGTGAACTTCTGCGCCTGGGATTCCCGGGGCAGGCCAATCACTACATCCAGAATCTTGCGTCGATACTCCCAGATCACCGCAAGAATCGCCCCGAGCTGAATGATGATGTTGAAGGCCAGCGCCCGCTCGCCACCGAAACCGATCAGGTCCGCGACGATGATCTGGTGACCGGTACTGGATACCGGCAGAAACTCGGTTACACCCTCGACCACACCCAGAATCAGCGCCTGAATCGCAACCCAAAGATCCATCTATTCCCCTAAAGCGATGCAACCCATCGCGACTCAATGCAACCAAGGTATATGTCAGAAAGCCATCTGGCCGGCTGTTCTGACTCGCTCGAGAGAACTAAATTCCTCTGCAAACGAAACGGGGCTCATTTTTAGTCACGGGCGGCCGAAAAGCTATACAGGGTGCCGCGAAACGACCGGGACCAAAAGGTCGACAGCGGCGCGATAGACCCACCGATCAGCCAGAACAAAACGAAAAACGATAAGAAAGTCCCATCAGGAGCTCTATCCATGAATCTGCTGCGCAACGTCCCCATTAGCAAGCGCCTCTGGCTGATCCCCGTGGTCGCCGTCGTCATGCTGTTCATCCTCGGCATGCTGATGATCCAGCAGGTCCGCTCCGATTTGTATCGTGGCAAGCAGGAAGCTACACGGAACATTGTGGAAGCTGCCTCCGGCGTGCTCGAGTACTACCGGACACTGGAAACCAGTGGCGCCATGACCACGAGCGAAGCACAGAAGGCAGCCATGGAGCAGATCCGCCTGCTGCGCTACGACGGCCAGGACTATTACTGGATCAATGACTTGGGCCCGACGATGATCATGCATCCGATGCAGCCGAAGCTGGACGGCCAGGATCTTTCGAAGATCAAGGATCCGGAAGGTAAGGAACTGTTCAACGAGATGGTCAGGATCGCCCAGCGCGACGGAGCTGGCCTGGTCGACTACATGTGGGCCAAGCCTGGTGAAGAAGATCCGGTACCGAAGATCTCCTACGTGCAGTTGTTCAAGCCTTGGGGCTGGATCATCGGCTCAGGCATCTACGTGGACGATGTCGAGCAGGAATTCTGGAACTATCTGACTCGTTTCTCCCTGATTGGCCTGTTCATCTCGGCAATCATGGCCGTGCTGGTGGCGATCCTGATCCGCAGCATCGTGCGCCCCCTGCGCCACACCATGTCGGCCATGGCGAATATCGCCAGTGGCGAAGCCGATCTGACGCGGACTCTGGATGTATCCGGCAACGACGAGCTGAGCACCCTTGGTCGTGACTTCAACCGCTTCACCCAGAAACTGCGCACCGTGGTCGGCCAGCTGTTCGAGACAGCCGGCGCGTTGGACCAATCCTCCCGCTCGCTGAGCCAGCTTTCCGGTCAGGCCCATGAGCAGAGCCAGCAGCAGATGCTGCAAATGGAGCAGGTCGCCACCGCCGTCAACGAGGTCACCTACGCCGTACAGGAAGTCGCGAAGAACGCCGAGCACGCTTCCAGCGAAGTCGGCAGCGCCGAAAACCAGGCGGGCCAGGGTCAGCGCAATATCGAAACGAGTCTGCAGCAGATCGACGAGCTTTCCGCGACCATCGGCCAGGCTGTCGACGTGATTCAGTCGCTGGCTGATGAAACCACCAAGATCGGGTCGGTACTGGAGGTGATCGGTTCGATCGCCGAACAGACCAATCTGCTCGCGCTCAATGCCGCGATCGAAGCTGCCCGCGCCGGTGAGCAGGGCCGTGGTTTCGCCGTGGTGGCCGACGAAGTTCGCCTGCTGGCGCAACGCACGCAGCAATCGACTGCCGAGATCCACAGCATGATCGAACGCCTGCAGAAGAACTCCGGCGCTGCGGTAAACGTGATCATGGAAAGCAATCGCGCCTCCCAGCTCACCGTGGAGCAGGCCAGCCAGGCCGGCGAGAGCCTTGGCGAGATCGCCCAGGCACTGCGCAACCTCTCGGGTCTGAACGCATCGATCGCCAGCGCCACGCTGCAACAGTCCCACGTGGTCGAAGACATCAACCAGAACGTCACCCAGGCGGCCGGACTGGCACAGGAAAGCACCCTGGCTGCCGAGCAGTCCAGTGAAGCCGGCAAGCGCCTTGGCGAGCTCGCAGACCAGCTGAACCGTCTGCTGAGCCAGTTCAAGGTCTGATACCGCCTGCCTGCGACCCGCCAGATGAGCAGGCCGCAGGCACTTCGACGAAGCAGGCGCCCCGCCCCACGCTCCACCGCGGAGCACGCCCTTCGAGATTCGACACATTTCCCGTCGCGACAGGTTGTCGCACGGGATTTTTTTGCGCCTGACCGGTTTCCCCCACGCTGCATGAGGCGTTGCGAAGTTCTTCAATATTTACAGGGAGTTAGCTCCAAGGTACTAAGCCGACCCGGCCAGGCGTCAACGTTATACTTTTGGCTAATTGCAAAGCCCTTCAAATTTTTTCGAACTCGCATGTGACTCGTCAGTCCTCTGGGTACATCAACTGCAATGTAAGGCCAACGCCAACGAGCTTGGCTGCAGGTATTTTGGGTATCACACAGAGAGACATGCCCCATGCACACCCCGCTGCGTATCAACGAAGCCCTTTTGATCACCGACCGCGCGTTCAAGCCATTCCAGTGCGTTGCCTGGACCCTGCCCGAAGGAAACGGTGAAGTCAGCATCACCGTCGTCGACCGCGACGAGGCCCGTCTGCTAGGCCGCTGCAAGATGTCCAGCAGCGTATTCACCGATCCAGTGAAGCTCGGCGAAACCCTGGAACAGACTCGCGCACAGCTGAGCCGCGACGGCGCGCACCTGTCGCCCTGGCACATGCCAGAGTAACCGTGGCTTGCACGAACAAAGGCCTGCGGCGGTGCCCCAGGCCTTTTTTCATGCCCTGAACTCGGCTACGCCAACTGCTCTACTGATCCATTCACGTGTTTGACGGTCCTAACAGCAACACGCGAAACAGGAGAAGCTCATGAAAGGTGCAGAAGCGTACGTCAACGATCAATGGCAAAGCTGCGGCCTCGCCGACCTTCCGCAAGACCCTGGCGCCCATACCGTCACACTGCACTTCATCGTGCCGCGAGATGCCCAGATTCCGGGCCTGATCACGCATATCGGCGACATCGCACAGCGGCACCTGAGCGATTTCTATGACGGTCGGACTGTCAGCCACAAGCCCGCAACCGGCTCGGTTGTCGGCGACGGCAGCGGTGACGGAATCAACCTGGAATTCGAGATAGCAGCCGCGAGCTGAGCATGATGGGCACCGACATCGGCTACGAGCCGGGCCTGACAGATCGCACCGGAGCCCTTGGAGGGACGATTCAAGATGACCCCCTTCGACATGCAGCGCATGCTTCTGCACGAATTTCCCTTGATGTTCGTCGCCGAAGTCGCGTTGCGGGCATTGCTTGCCTTCGTCGCCGTATTCGTCTTTCTCAAGGTCAGCGGCCGTCGCGGCATTCGCCAGCTTTCGGTGTTCGAGCTGGTGATCATCCTGACCCTCGGTTCCGCCGCCGGCGACGTTTCATTCTACGAAGACGTGCCGTTGCTGCCGGTCGCAGCGGTATTCGCCACCCTACTGGCGCTGTACCGCCTCACCGTGTTCTTCATGAATCGCAGCCCGCGATTCGGAACCTGGCTCGAAGGCCGTCCCGTCACCATCATTCGCGATGGCATCTATGAGCTGCGTAGCCTCGACAGTCTGAACATTTCTGCCGATGAGTTCTTCATGGAACTGCGCCAGCAAGGGGTCGAGCATCTTGGCCAGGTCAGGCTCGGCATTCTCGAGAACGATGGCAACGTCAGCCTGTTTTTCCATGAAGACCATGCAGTACGCCCAGGATTGTCCGTCCTCCCGCCGGAATACAGACCGAGCTTCCACCAGGTGCCGGCGGCCGGCATGTACGCTTGCAGCCGCTGCGGCTTCCCCCAGGCGCTGGATAGCCAGCAAACCCAACAATGTCCGCGGTGTTCCAATCCGACCTGGTCGAAGGCGCTTTCCACGCTGAGATCGCGCTGATACACGGTCAGAACCGCCATCCAGCTGGCCGGTCAGTTGTTAGAGGCGCCGGAACCCGCTTCCGGGGTACGCCTTCTCTACTACCTACAGCAGGAGCACACCATGCTTGGCGACTATTCATCGATCAACGATCACCTCGACACCGCGCGCAAACATGCCGATCAGGCTGAAACCGAAGCCAAACCCGAGCTCTATCGCGAGGCCATCGACGAGCTGGTCGCAGCCATTCGATTGTTGATGCGCAACAGCAATGAAAAGGACAGTTGATCCCATCCAACAGCCTCGCCGGTAGCTACCCCGGCGAGGCCATCGCGGGAACGGTCATACATGCGCAACGACACCCTGATGGACGACCCGGTGCCTCTGGCCGAGGGCGCTCGCCCTGTTCCTGCCGACGAAACCGGCGACACCGGTACGCTGTTGTGCCCGACACTGCCGCCGGACCTGCATTACGTCGATGATTCCCAGCCAGGCATCCGCCGCAGGCGACAGCGCGGCAAATTCGTTTACTTCGAGCCCAACGGCGAGCGCATTCGCGACGAGGACGAAATCCGTCGTATCAACAAGCTGGCGATTCCGCCCGCTTATCGTGACGTATGGATATGTCCCGATGCTCAGGGACATCTTCAGGCGACCGGCCGCGACGCCCGTGGCCGCAAGCAATACCGCTATCACGCCCGCTGGCGAGAGATTCGTGACAGCGACAAGTACGAACGAATGCTCGAATTCGGTGAAGCCTTGCCGAAATTGCGCCGCGATCTGGAAAAACACCTGGCTAGCCCCGGCATGACGCGTGAGAAGGTCATGGCGCTGGTGGTCATGTTGCTGGAGTCGACCCTGATCCGGATCGGCAATTCTCGCTATGCGAGGGACAACCGTTCCTACGGGCTGACGACCCTGCGTACGCGGCATGTGGATGTCAAAGGAACCTCGATCCGCTTCCACTTTCGAGGCAAGAGTGGCGTGGAGCACGCAGTCACCTTGCGCGACCGCCGGCTGGCCAGGCTGATGCGCAGCTGCATGGAGCTGCCGGGTCAGCAGCTTTTTCAGTACCTGGATGAAGACGGCCAGCGCCGCGCGGTCAGCTCCAACGACGTGAACCTCTATCTTCGCCAGATGACCGGCTGCGACTTCACCGCCAAGGACTATCGCACCTGGGCGGGAAGCGCGCTGGCACTGGAACGGCTACGCAAGCTGGACGCATCCACGGAAGCCATCGCCAAGCAGAATCTGGTCGAGACGGTGAAGCAGGTCGCCAGCCAACTGGGCAACACCCCTGCGGTCTGCCGCCAGTGCTACATCCACCCGGCGATTCTGCAAGCTTTCAGTGCAGGCGGGCTGGCTGATCTGCGCACAGCGCGCAAACGCAAGTGGCTCAGTGCCGAAGAGGTCTCTTTGCTGGTCTTCCTTCGCAAAGCGGCAGGCTGAAGCGCTAGGGTCTGTTCCCGTTCGCACGCGGCCGCGCCGGAGCCATGCGGCGTTGCGGGACTTGGCAAGGGAACCACCATTACCTGCGTCCCGCGCCTTGCGGAACGCCGCCCGGTCATGGCGCCATTTGGCGCAGCAACGCGGCTTGCGACGAAACGGGAACAGACCCTAGGGCTGATGCAATGTGACGCGATTGCGACCGGCCGCCTTCGATGCATAGAGCGCCGAATCGGCCCATTCGATCAGTTGCGCATGACTGTGGGTGGGGACGCTGAGGTCCGCGACACCCAGACTGATGGTGAAGCGAATACGGTGCTGCTCGTGCTGAACCTCGCGGCTTTCCACCGCATGCCGCAAACGTTCCGCAAAGGTCATTGCACCTTGCTTGTCGGTGTCCGGCAGCAGCACCACGAACTCTTCACCGCCGTAGCGGCCAGCCACGTCCGAATCGCGCAGATTCTCGCGAATCAGTTCCGCGACCTGCTGAATCACGGTGTCGCCCACCTGGTGTCCATAGGTGTCGTTGATCGCCTTGAAGTGGTCGATATCGAACATGACCAAAGCCGCTTGGCTGTCATAGCGACGATGACGGGCGTAATCGAGGCGGAGCATCTCTTCCCAGTGTCCGCGGTTATAGAGCCCGGTCAGCCGGTCGGTGCTGGAAAGACGCTGCAGTTCGGCATTCGCCGCCTGCAACTGGCGCCGGTTCACGGCGACATCGGTGACGTCATAGATGATCAGGCACACCTGGTCGATGCTGCCATTGACGCCCTTGAGAGGCAGCAGCGTGGTGTTCTGGTACATGAAGTCTTCCAGTCCGGTGATCGGCTGGTAGTTCTTGAAGCGCAGCAGATAAGGGCGCTGCTCCCAGATGGTGAAAGAAGGCGTACCGAGGGTCATCACGCTTTCCACCTTGCGGCGGAACCAGTCTTCATCGACTTCGGGAAACAGCGTGAAGAACGACCGATTGCGCGCATTCTCCGGCTGCAAGCCGGAGCGGTTCTCCATGAAGGTGTTCCAGACCTCGACACGGTAGTCGCGGTCCAGCACGACGACGCCCACGTCGATGCTCTGGACGATCGCCAGCAACCAGTGAAGCTCGTTCAACTCGGCAGAATTGCTCATGCTCAATCCATTAGGTGGGCAAGCTTGCGCGTCAGCAGCTCGACCGAATCTTCCGTGAACAACAGCAGCAGGTCAAAGTGGATATCGTGGCCTTCCAGGCTGTAGCTGATCTCCACTGCCAGGGTCTTCTTCCATCGGGCGCTATTGAGTCTGATCAGCTCGTCGATCGATGCGTGCTGCCCCAGCACCTGCGGGTGTCCCTGGGAAAACACCACTTCGATCTGCTCGGCGATTCCGCTGAGGCATGCGCTGATCAGCAGGCTCGACAGATCCAGGAGCATCTCCATCTCCAGGTAGTCCTGTCGTCGCATCAGACGCGCCATGTCGGCCACTTCGGAGTCATGGAACAGCAGCAGCGCCTCGCCGGCGATACCGCCACCGATGTAGCCCTGGCAGACGGCGGTCAGCTTCTCGCCACGCGCCGCATCGGCCAGTGCCATATGCAGCTCGCCGACTTCGAGAATATTTACATTGGGAATCGGCAACTGGATGAACACACCCAGCACACGCGCCAGCAGCGCCGCAGCCCGTCCCATGGCGATGTTGACCACTTCACGAAAGGTATCGCGAAAACCGATCTTTTCTCCCGCGACCCTAGCGATCAGTGACGAGACATCGTCCAGCAGGCCAAGGCTGGCCAGCGTCTGGTGCAGATGCACCGGATCGGCGGGTTTCTTGATGAAGGCCAGCGCGCCGAGGGCCAGGACGCGCCGGACGGCCTCATCCTGAATGTCGGCGGAAATCACGATGGTCTTGCACTGCAGCTGCTCTTCGCGCAGCTGCGCGAGGACTTGATAACCATCCAGCTCGGGCATGGTGAGGTCGAGCAAGAGGACGTCGACGCCGCCCTGGCGGACCTGCTCCAGCGCTTCGAGGCCGGTGGCCGCCTGACTGACGTCGACCGGCCAGCCGGCAGGCAGCGCTTGGAGAAGCTGCTTGCGCGCCAGCGCGGAGTCATCGCAGATCAACAGGGAAATGGCAGACATGTGGTACGAGCTCTCGTTACCCGATCAACCTTGGCACGAGAGCTTATCGCAGGAAAGGCGCGCTGTGCGCGCAATGAAGGCAAAATAGTGGCATTTCACCTTAAAAACTGCCGAACGGCCCAACGGTGCTGCTCCGCCGGACTGCTCCGGATCAGTAGTAGGCGTTCTCGCGATTGGTGTGATCGGTCACGTCACGCACGCCTTTGAGCTCCGGAATCCGGGCCAGCAGGGTCTTCTCGATGCCTTCCTTGAGGGTGACGTCCGCCTGCCCGCAGCCCTGGCAACCACCGCCGAACTGCAGCACGGCGATGCCTTCCTCGACCACATCGATCAGCGTGACCTGCCCGCCATGGCTGGCCAGCCCCGGATTGATCTCGGTCTGCAGGTAATAATTGATGCGCTCGTTCATCGGGCTGTCTTCATTGACCATTGGCACCTTGGCATTCGGCGCCTTGATGGTCAGCTGGCCACCCATCCGGTCGGTCGCGTAGTCGACCAGCGCATCCTCGAGGAAAGGCTCGCTGGTGCCATCGATCCAGGCCGTGAAGCTCTTCAGCGCCAGTGCGATGTCGTCCGGCTTCTCCTCGCCCGGCTTGCAGTAGGCGATGCAGGTTTCAGCATACGGGGTGCCCGGCTGGGTAATGAAGATGCGAATGCCGATGCCGGTGGTGTTCTGCTTCTCGAGCAGGTCGGCCAAATAATCGTGTGCAGCTTCGGTAATGGTGATCGCGCTCATGGGAACTCCTCGCAGACATGCGCCGCAGTGTACGCCAAACCACTGCCGCGGTTAAGTCCTAGTATTTTAGTCGGGTTAGCCGTGATCGAGTTCCAGCCGGGGGCGCCGCTCGCGACGAATCAAAGGTTTTCATAGCGATTCATATCCAGTACGCCCGCTTCCAGTGGCTCGGTTTCTTCGAGATAGCGGGTCAGATCGTTGAAGTAATCCCAGAAACGCGGATGGCTGCGCCGCACACCCCAGCGCTCGACCAGGCGCTCCAGTTGATGACTCGCCTTCACCTCCTCCAGTGCTGCGACAAATGTCGGCACCTCGGCGGCAGGTACATTGAAGAGGAAATTCGGATAGCTGCTGAGAACGCCTGGATACACCGTCAGGGTGTCCAACCTCGGCTGCCAGCGCAGTGATTCGCCGTACATGAAGGCGACGTTGCTGTGCGCCCGGTTGCGCAGCAGGCTGTAGATTTCACGCCGATCGCCATCGTACTCGACACGCAGCAGCGTGGCTTCCGGCAGATGCTGGATCGCCGGCAAGCCTCCGGCGAGCCGATTGGTCAGGCGACTGAGCGCCTGCTCGGCCCGTTGCAAGCTCGCGGGCTGCCCTGCGCGATAGCAATGGGTGCCCTGGCAACGGTTGATCGGATCGAGGGCTGCGTTGATGCCGGCGTACCTTGTCAGCATCGCTCGAGCGAACGCGCGCTTCGGATCAGCCCTGTTCAGCGTCAGCAGCGACGGCGTCGAATCGTCGATGGAGGTGTAGGCCAGAAGCAGCTTCAGCTGCCCACCCTGCTCGTACCAGTCATCGAGGATGGCCTGGCGGGAGGCAGCCGGTAGCAGCCGCAGGAAGTTCAGCTCCGCGCCGTTGCGGATCAGATCGAAGTACAGCCGTGTCTGGCCTTGATGGGAGACGTTGCCGAACACGTCGAAATTGACCACAAGCTGGTAGTAGGTGCGCTCGAGCAGCGGATAGTCCATCCACCAGAGCGTCTGCGGAATCTCGCCGATCAGCCCTTTGCGCACCGAGGCGCTGTCATGCTGGCGGAAGATGCTCAGCAAGGCATTGTCATTGCCGGACCATATCTGCTCCCACTGCGCGGGCTTGCCCGCATACGCGCTCATGCGCAGCTGTTCGTACTGGTTGCGCTTGACCTGGTAGCTCTTCCAGAACGCGAGCAGGTCGCCCATTTCATCGAACTGCCCGGGCATCGCCAGCAGCGGCGTGGTCTGTTCGCGAAAGCGCCGGTCAGTGATGTACAGATCGTGCTGCGGATCCTGAAAGAACACCCAGAAGTTGTCGCGAATCACGTCCGTGGCGATCTGCCCGCGGCACACCGGCCCACGGATAAAGGTGCGGACGAAATACTCGGCGTTATCCAGCATGAACTGGTAACGGGCCTCGGCGGGAATGGCCTGGAAAGTCTTGAACGGATTGGCTCTGTGGCCTGCGCCGTATCCGGGAATCGCATCGACCTTCCAGTCGCCGCTGAAGAACAGCGAGCGAACCCGCTCCAGCTTCGCGGCACTGAGTGGATAGGTGATGTGCGTCTTGTGCACGATCACGTCGGTAATCGGTCGCAGGCGATAGCTGAACCGGGTACCCGGATCATCGTTCGGCCGTCGCGTCGCAATGGCATCGACCGGCTCGCCACTGGGCGTGCGCGAACGAACCAGTTGGTAGAAGCGACCGCCCTGCGCCCCTTCGAAGTACAGATGCGCGATGAAGAGGTGCTCATACAACCAGCGGCCAACCAGACTGCCGCGTGCACCGGGCGTATTGAGCAAGCGTTCCCACTCGTCGATCTGCAAGGATTCGGTCGTCGACGGCTCGGGCGGTAAGGACGCTTCGACTGATGCGCCCTGCTCCAGCCAACGCTGCAGGAGTGCGTACTCCGCATCGTTCAGCCCGGTTACGGCGAAAGGCATGCCGCCATGCATGTTGCGCCGCGCATAGCGGTCGAATTCGTCCGGCAGCGGGCAGGTGTTTTCCCGGCCGATGCCGATCTCCAGCGTCGACGGCAGCTTGGCATTGGGCATCAGCGGCTGGCTGCGGCCGAGTTCGAGCATTCGTGCCATCAGCGCGGCCTGGGTGCCCTTGGCATCGAGTACCGAATTGAAGCCCTTGCGCCGCCACGCCTCTTCGCCTACCGCATCGAGAAACAGGCGAGTCGGCTCCTGGGCCTTTACACGGGCGCCGTTGTAGACCGGCAGTTTGTGCGCGCCACGGGATGCACCCTCGCCGCTGCCAAGATTGAGCTGGCAGGGCGAGTCATAGCAGGCGTGGCAAGCGACGCATTTCGCGGTAAATAGCGGCTGAATATCACGCTCATAGGAAAGGGGTTCGGCGCGCGCAGAGGTGAGCGAGAGAAATAGAAAGCAACCAAGCCAGAAACGGAAAGACATGCAACGAGCGCCTTGAGGTGAGCGAGCATTCTATGCGGCTGTTCCGGGTCAGGGCCAATGTTGCCCAACCTGAATAATCCTCATGCAAAAGCGCGAAGGCTAAAAAAGCATGCAGCTTTGCTATCATTCGCGCTCTTTTGTCCCAGCTTTTCAGGTAGTCCCCATGTCCACTCGCAGCTCCCGTCTTCAGGCCCTTCAGCAAGCGCTCAAAGAGCGCATCCTGATTCTCGACGGCGGCATGGGCACCATGATCCAGAGCTACAGGCTGGAGGAGTCCGACTACCGCGGCGAGCGCTTCGCCGACTGGCCGAGCGACGTCAAGGGCAACAACGACCTGCTGCTGCTGACCCAGCCACAGATCATCGCCGCCATCGAGAAGGCTTATCTGGATGCCGGCGCCGACATTCTGGAAACCAATACCTTCAACGCCACCCAGGTGTCGCAGGCCGATTACGGCATGGAGTCGCTGGTCTACGAGCTGAACGTCGCCGGTGCCCGCGTGGCCCGCGAGGTCTGCGACGCCAAGACCCTGGAAACGCCGGATCGCCCCCGCTTCGTCGCCGGCGTCCTCGGCCCGACCAGCCGCACCTGCTCGATTTCCCCGGACGTCAACGACCCCGGCTACCGCAACGTCACCTTCGACGAACTGGTGGAGAACTATACCGAGGCCACCCGCGGGCTGCTCGAGGGTGGCGCCGACCTGATCCTGATCGAGACCATCTTCGACACCCTCAACGCCAAGGCGGCGATCTTCGCCGTGCAGCAAGTGTTCGAGGAAGACGGCGTCACGCTTCCGATCATGATCTCCGGCACCATCACCGACGCCTCCGGCCGCACCCTGTCCGGACAGACCACCGAGGCTTTCTGGAACTCCGTACGCCACGCCAAGCCGATTTCCGTCGGCCTGAACTGCGCCCTGGGCGCCTCCGACCTGCGTCCCTATCTGGAAGAACTGTCGAACAAGGCCGACACCCATGTCTCGGCCCACCCCAACGCCGGCCTGCCCAATGCCTTCGGCGAATACGACGAGACCCCGGCGGAAATGGCCACGGTGGTCGAGGAATTCGCCGCCGCAGGCTTTCTCAACATCATCGGCGGCTGCTGCGGCACTACGCCGGCGCACATCCAGGCCATCGCCGAAGCCGTGGCCAAGTACCCGCCGCGCGCGATCCCGGAGATCCCCAGGGCCTGCCGCCTGTCGGGACTGGAACCGTTCACCATCGATCGCCAGTCGCTGTTCGTCAACGTCGGCGAACGCACCAACATCACAGGCAGCGCCAGGTTCGCCCGGCTGATCCGCGAGGAGAACTACACCGAGGCCCTGGAAGTGGCCCTGCAGCAGGTGGAAGCCGGCGCCCAAGTGATCGACATCAACATGGACGAGGGCATGCTCGACTCCAAGGCGGCGATGGTGAAGTTCCTCAACCTGATCGCCGGCGAACCGGACATCTCCCGCGTGCCGATCATGATCGACTCCTCCAAGTGGGAGGTGATCGAAGCGGGCCTGAAGTGCATCCAGGGCAAGGGCATCGTCAACTCCATCTCCATGAAGGAAGGCATCGAGCAGTTCAAGCACCATGCCCACCTGTGCAAGCGCTACGGCGCCGCCGTGGTGGTGATGGCCTTCGACGAAGTGGGCCAGGCCGATACCGCCGCGCGCAAGCGCGAGATCTGCCAGCGCAGCTACGACATCCTGGTCGACGAGGTGGGCTTCCCGCCGGAAGACATCATTTTCGACCCGAACATCTTCGCCGTTGCGACGGGGATCGAGGAGCACAACAACTACGCGGTCGACTTCATCGAGGCCTGCGCCTATATCCGCGACCACCTGCCCTACGCGCTGAGCTCGGGCGGCGTGTCCAACGTGTCCTTCTCGTTCCGCGGCAACAACCCGGTGCGCGAGGCGATCCACTCGGTGTTCCTCTACTACGCCATCCAGAACGGCCTGACCATGGGCATCGTCAACGCCGGCCAGCTGGAAATCTACGACGAGATTCCCAAGGAGCTGCGCGACGCGGTCGAGGACGTGATCCTCAATCGCACCCCGAACGGTACCGAGGCGCTGCTGGCCATCGCCGACAACTACCGGGGCGATGGCGCGGCCAAGGAAGTGGAAAACGAGGAATGGCGTTCGCTGCCCGTCGACAAGCGCCTGGAGCATGCACTGGTCAAGGGCATCACCGCCTTCATCGTCGAGGACACCGAGGAATGCCGCCAGCAGTGCGCGCGCCCCATCGAGGTCATCGAAGGCCCGCTGATGAGCGGCATGAACGTGGTCGGCGACCTGTTCGGCGCCGGCAAGATGTTCCTGCCGCAGGTGGTGAAATCCGCGCGGGTGATGAAGCAGGCGGTGGCCCACCTGATCCCCTTCATCGAGGCGGAAAAAGGCGACAAGCCCGAAGCCAAGGGCAAGATCCTCATGGCTACCGTAAAAGGCGATGTGCACGATATCGGCAAGAACATCGTCGGCGTGGTGCTCGGCTGCAACGGCTACGACGTGGTCGACATGGGCGTGATGGTGCCGGCGGAGAAGATCCTGCAGACCGCCGTTGCCGAGAAGTGCGACATCATCGGCCTGTCCGGGCTGATCACCCCGTCACTGGACGAGATGGTCCACGTCGCCCGGGAAATGCAGCGCCAGGGCTTCAACCTGCCGCTGATGATCGGCGGCGCCACCACCTCCAAGGCGCATACCGCGGTGAAGATCGACCCGCAGTACAGCAACGACGCGGTGGTCTACGTCACCGACGCCTCGCGCGCGGTCGGCGTGGCGACCACCCTGCTGTCGCGCGAGCTCAAGCCGGCGTTCATCACCAAGACCCGCGAGGAATACGCCGTGATCCGCGAGCGCACCGCCAACCGCAGCGCGCGCACCGAACGCCTGAGCTACGAGCAGGCGGTGGCCAACAAGCCGCGGTTCGACTGGGCGAACTACCTGCCGGTCGCACCGACCTTCACCGGCCGCCAGGTGCTGGAGGACATCGACCTGCGCACGCTGGTCGACTATATCGATTGGACGCCCTTTTTCATCGCCTGGGACCTGGCCGGCAAGTACCCGCGCATCCTCGAGGACGAAGTGGTCGGCGAAGCCGCCACGTCGCTGTTCAACGACGCCCAGGCGATGCTGAAGAAACTCATCGACGAGAAGCTGATCCGCGCCCGCGCCGTGTTCGGCTTCTGGCCCGCCAACCAGGTGCAGGACGACGACCTGGAAGTCTACGGCGAGCACGGCGAGACGCTGGCCACCCTGCACCACCTGCGCCAGCAGATCATCAAGCCGGACGCCAAGCCCAACCTGTCGCTGGCCGACTTCGTCGCGCCGAAGGACAGTGGCGTCACCGACTATGTGGGCGGTTTCATCTGCACCGCCGGCATCGGCGCCGAGGAGCTGGCCAGGGCCTACCAGGACAAGGGCGACGACTACAGCTCGATCATGGTCAAGGCCCTCGCCGACCGGCTGGCCGAGGCCTGCGCCGAATGGCTGCACGAGCGGGTGCGCAAGCAGTACTGGGGCTACGCCAGGGACGAACAGTTGAGCAACGAGGAACTGATCAAGGAACAGTACAAGGGCATCCGCCCTGCCCCCGGCTACCCGGCCTGCCCGGACCATACCGAGAAAGGCACGCTGTTCCAGTTGCTCGATGCCGACGGCGTCAGCCAGGTCACGCTCACCGAGCACTACGCCATGCTGCCCACCGCCGCCGTCAGCGGCTGGTACTTCGCCCACCCCGAGGCGCAGTATTTCGCCGTCGGCAAGATCGACAAGGACCAGGTGGAAAGCTACAGCAAGCGCAAGGGCGAAGACATCGCCGTCAGCGAACGCTGGCTGATGCCCAACCTGGGCTACGACAACTGATCCCGCGGCGGGCGCCTTTGAGCGCCCGCCGTCGTTCCGCTCAATGGAGCTTGCACCATGTCATCCGAAACACCGCTGCTGATCGACGAACTCGAAACCGCCGACATGCTGATCATCGACGACCTGCATGCCTGGCAGTTCGCGCTGAACGAGGCGCTGCTCGACGATGCCGACGCCGCGGCCGAAGCCAATCAGCCATTCGCCAGTGAAGACATCCTGCTGACCATCGATCTGGTCGACGGCCGCACGCGTCGCCAATGGCAGTTCAGCTATAACCAGATCATGGAGGCCCAACTTCAGCCAGATGGCGAAAGCTGGCTGCTGGAAGGCCCGCATCGCCTGCAGTGCCTCAACGCCATCGGCGGCGAGGACGAGTAACGCCTATCTAGCCGCCTCGCCCTGCGCGGACGGCGGCTATTGGACCCACAGTCGTCCCTTCTCCGGTGGCTGCCGCTGGCTTCCCGCCCGCCATCAACGGCCGTTCGATATAGCGATAGCTCAGGCCTGCGACGATCAGCGACATCGTCACGCAAACCATCACGCGCGGCAGTAGCGGCTGCTCGTCGAGCCAAATCATGCACAGCAGCCAGACCGGGATATGGCACAGGTACAGCGAGAACGACAGCTGCCCGACTGCCTCCAACGGACGCGACACGGCGCCGAAAATCGCCTCGCTGGAACAGACCGCCAGCATGAATGGAACGGCCAGCACCAGTGTCGCCGCCGCCCAGCGGAACGAGGCAAGCGGTTCCAGGGCGATAGCCAGAATGCTCGCCGAAACCACCGCCAGACCGATCAGCAGCACTTTGCTGGTAGCGGTCATCGCCTCGATGTCGCGCTCGACGACACGAAACTGATCCAGCGACGACAGCTTCCATAGCAGCAGCCCCATGAACAGGCCGTTCGCCCGAAACAGCCACTCGGGCGCGAAAGGATTGGCGAAGCTGAACCAGAGCACGATACCGATCACCGCAGGCCAGAACGCCCGGCGCAGCAAGAGCAGCAGCGGGAACAGCAGGTAGAATTGCACCTCCAGAGCGATCGACCAGAAATAGCCGAAATCCGTCTCGTGCAGTCCGTTGAAGACATTGGCGAGGAAGAACGCGGCGCTCACCGTCACACCGAGCAGCGTATCCAGCGAGTAGCCCGGCGCACCACGCGGTGGCTCGATGAGGCTGAATAGCAGTACCACAGCCGCCCAGAACCAGGTCGGCAGTAGCACGCGGCGAATGCGTTTCTTGTAGAAGGCATACACCGACTCGGCTTCGAAGCCCTGCTGCTTGCGCAGAAAGGTCGCGCCCATCAGGTAGCCGGAAATAAGAAAGAACAGATCGACCCCGACACCAGGCAGGAAATGCTTTAGCAAGCCGTCCCACCACTGCGCCTGCGTGCCGACCAGCATCACCGAGGCATGGGCCAGCAGCACCATCATGATTGCCAGCCCACGTAGAAATTGAATATTGCGATTCTTGCCGTGCCGCGCTCCGGCATCACTCATAAGCCGTCCGATATCCGCAAGCCGCCGCGACTACCGGCCATTGCCAGGGTCACTCAGGAGCATCTCCTCTCCTCGGGGGCTTGGTTCAACTTCGGCGAGCCTCCCGCTGCGCCCTTGCTTCAACCATGACCAGTGGATACAGGAGGCGTTCAATCATCAAGCGGCGCAACACGTGCAGTCCTAGGCGGCGACGTCCGCTATGATCGCGCCCTCTTTCGCAAAGCTGGTCTTACGCCATGTCTGCACTCGAACTGATCGCCTCGCTACTCGGCGTGATCGCCGTATGGCTGACGGTACGTCAGAACCCGTGGTGCTGGCCGATCGGGCTGGGCATGGTGTCGCTGTATGCCTGGTTTTTCTTCCAGGCCCAGCTGTATTCACAGGTGCTGCTGCATAGCGTTTTCGCCGCGATGCAGCTCTACGGCTGGTGGGCCTGGACGCAAGGTGCCACAGGCGAACACGGTAGGCCCGTAACCCGAGGCAGCCCGCGCGAGGTAGCTATCGGCATCGCCTGCGCGGTGCTTGTCAGCCTGCTGCTCGGCAGCGCCATGGCGAGCTTCACCGAGGCTGCATTTCCCTGGATCGACGCCACCCTCACCGCATTCAGCCTGCTCGCACAGCTGTGGATGGCGCTCAAGCGACTGCAGTGCTGGATTTTGTGGGTCGTCGTGGATGTGCTGTTCATCGGTTTCTTCAGCTATCAAGGCTACTGGCTGACGGCCGGCCTCTACGCGCTGTTCACCGGGCTCGCGGTCATGGGGCTGCGAGAGTGGCGCACGGCGCTGGTGGCGACGCGATGAAGGTGCTGGTGCTAACCGGGCCGGAGTCCACCGGCAAAAGCTGGCTCGCTGGGCGGCTGCTGAGTGCGTTTGGCGGAGCGATGGTGGGCGAATACGTTCGCCATTACATCGAACAGACGCAACGCGACACGACGCTTGTCGACATCCCGACCATCGCCCGCGGTCAGTTGGCCTGGGAGGATGCAGAGCGCGCTCGCGCGCCGCACCTGTTGATTCTCGACACCCATCTGCTGAGCAACATGCTCTGGAGTCGCACGCTCTTTGGCGACTGCCCCGTCTGGCTCGAGGACGAGCTGCTGGCGCGGGATTACCACCAGCACCTGTTGCTCTCGCCCGGGGGTATCGAGTGGCATGCCGACGGCCAGCGCTGTCAGCCTGATCTCAGCGAACGGATGGACTTCTTTCAGGCATGCCGCAGCTGGCTGGTGCAGCGGGACCAGCCCTTCGTCGAGGTTGGCGGCAGCTGGACCGAACGCGAGCGGCAGGCGATCGCACATACCCGCGCACTGCTAGGCGAATGACAGGCTGCAAGCCCTATGGCTGGCGGTCGCGACGTAGCAACAGGCCAATGGCGAGCACGACCAACAGGCTACCGGGCAACCAGTGCACGCCCATGCGTGCTGGCTGATCGAAGAACAGCAGCAACATCGAGACGAAGGGCACCAGATAGCTGTAGGCCGTGACCGCACCAGGCGTGAGAACGGACGTCGCTCGCTGCTGCAGGAAGAAGGTCATGGCGCTGGAGAACACGCCGAGGTAGGTCACCAGCAGCAGATCCAGCAGATTCATGCGCAGCAGCGTGACCGGCGTTTCCCAGATCAAGCCCATCAGGCCTATCAGCAACGCGCCGGCGATGAGGCTCCAGAAGGTGCGCAAACCCGCCTGCCGCGGCAAAGTGCCGTTCGCCAGTCCCCATTTGCTGAGCACCGGGTACAACGCCGAAGCGACGCAGCCGAAGAAAAACCCCAGCTCGCCCAGGCCAAGCTGCATGCTGGAGAAATCGCCGCCGTTCTCGGCCCATGCCAGTCCAAGCGCCCCGCTCGCGCCAAGCGCCAGGATAGCCAGCAGACGCCCGGCAGGCTGCTCGACGCCGAGGCCACGGCCCAGGCAGTAAGCCAGCAGCGGCACGCTGACGAACAGCGTCGCCATCGACAATGCACTGACCCGATGAGCCGCCCAAAACATGGTGCCGAAAAAGCCTGCCAGGCATAGCCCCATGGCGGCGTACAGCAGTAGCGTGCGCCAATGCGGTCGCCCCTCGCTCTGGCTCCAGGCCAGCGGCGCCAGGACCAATGCCGCGATGCCGAAGCGCATGGCGGTCAGCAACAGTGGCGGCAACCCGTCACTGAGCAAACCCACCGCGGGAAAGGACAACCCGACAAAAAGTGCCCAGAACAGCATGCCCAGATGCGCGCGGGTAGTTCCGCCACGGCTATCGCTCATGCGCGTCTCCGGCGTGTGTTTGTCCAGACTGCTGTTGATGGCGTGCGGATGCTGACTGCGGTTCAAAAAATCGCTCCCTGTGAATTGCCTCGCAGCCCATGGGGCAATTACAGATGCGAGGGGGACCGTCGAATGACCCTGATCGAGTGACTGAGGTTCGGTTTGCGCGTCACGCTGATCGGGCGGCGGGTGACCGTATCGATGGTGATGTTCCAGAAGCCAGTGCTCGGCACGACGATTTTCGCCGGGAACTTATCGAACGCCCCACCATGGTAAGTGTGCCGACCGCCGTTCTTGAAACTGCGGAAATTGGCATCGTTCATCAGGCGGATGTTGCAGGTCTGCGAGCATTCGATGACGACGATATCGTCCTCGTTGAGGTGCTCGCGCTGGTGTATGAACTTCATCGACTGCTCCGGCAGCGCACATGGCGGCAAAGCGGCCAACAATAGCATGCGCACCCGTCGAATCGGGCCGGTTGTGCCCCACGCGGGAGGCGCACCATGGTACCGGCATGCGCTCGAGTTGTTCCGTAGCCCGGGTTGTGTATCCTCTGTGTACCTATCCAACAGCTGCCCTCCTTCCATGCTCAGCACGTCACTCCCCTGCTCTTCAAGCCTGCCCGCGGGAAGCCGACTGCTGTTTCTCTTCGATACCGGATTGCTGGCCCTGTGGTGAAACGCGGCTCGCCGCGCACTCAACCCATCGCCAACCCGATTCATCGAGGAATGCCGCCCATGCTTGCGGTCCGCAACACCGTTCAGATCGACGCCCCTATCGTGCGCAACGCAACCCGTTGCGGTTTCTTCATGGCCGGCTTCGGCCTGTCCGTCTGGGCGCCACTGGTGCCTTATGTGCGCGAACGCATCGAGATGACCGATGCAGTGTTCGGTCTTTTGCTGCTCTGCATCGGCATCGGCTCGCTGACCTGGATGCCGCTGTCCGGCGTGCTGGTGAGCCGCTGGGGCATCCGTCCAGTGCAGCTGTGCAGCGTCGTGCTGTTGGCGTTGTCTCTGGCCGGCATGGCCCTGACCGACTCGATGCTGTTGCTGGCCCTGGCACTGTTCTGCTTTGGCGGCAGTCTGGGCGTCATCGACGTGATCATGAATATCCAGGCGGTGTTGGTAGAGACTGCGGTCGGCCGCCGACTGATGTCGAACTTCCACGGCATGTACAGCCTTGGCGCCATCAGCGGTGCACTGATGCTCACCGGTCTGCTGACCCTCGGCCTGGCGCCGGAGATCGGCAGCTTTCTGATGATCGGGCTGATCGTTGCGGCGAATCTCGTTCTGGCCCGCGGCTTTCTGCCGAATCGTGCGCCGGGCGGCGGCTTCGCGTTCGTACGGCCCACAGGCGTGGTGCTGCTGGTGGGCCTGATGTGCTTTGTCGTCTATCTGGCCGAAGGCGCCGTGCTGGACTGGAGCGCGCTTTACCTGACCGGCGAGAAAGGCCTCGAAGTGGCCAAGGGCGGCCTGGGTTACGCAGCCTTCGCCCTCATGGTGACCATTGCGCGCTTCGCTGGCGGCCCGCTGGTGAATGCACTCGGCACGGCCCGCGTCATCGCCTTTGGTGGTCTGCTCGCTGCGTTCGGCATCGGCCTGAGTCTGGCCGCCCAGCACTGGGCCGTGGCGCTGATCGGTTACGGATTGTGCGGGCTGGGCTGCGCCAACGTCTCGCCGGTGCTGATTTCGTCCTTGAGCCGGCAGGACGGCATGCCGGTGCAACTGGCCGTCACCGTGGCGACCACCATCGGTTTCGCCGGAGTCCTCGCGGGTCCGGCCATGATGGGCGTAGTCGCCCATTTCAGCTCGCTGGGCATGGCCTTTGCACTGCTCGCCGTCCTGTTGGCCGGCATCGTGCCGTTCTGCCGTCGCTTCACCGCGTGACCCCGGATAGAATGCGCGCCCTATGCGAATCCCAGACTTCCAGCAACGCCTCGCCGACATCGGCGCCAAGCCCCGTCATATCGGGCGAATGACCCGCGCCTGGCTCAAGGGCCTGCCGCTCGATGTCGGCCGGCGCCAGCAACAGGCTGAGGACTTCCTGCCGCTGAGCGTGCGCGCAGGGCTGCCGGCGCTGAGCGCCGAAATCGACGGACTGGCGCGGCTGCGTTCCGAACATCCAGCGGCCGACGGTTCGGCGCGCTTGCTGGTGGAACTGGCCGACGGGCAAATGGTGGAAAGCGTGTTGCTTCCGCGCGACGGACTGTGCGTGTCCAGCCAGGTCGGCTGCGCGGTGGGCTGCGTGTTCTGCATGACCGGCAAGAGCGGACTGCTGCGTCAGCTGGGCAGTGCCGAGATCGTCGCCCAGGTCGCCCTCGCCCGGCGCTTCCGCCCGGTGAAGAAGGTGGTGTTCATGGGCATGGGCGAGCCCGCCCACAATCTCGACAATGTGCTCGAGGCCATCGATCTGCTCGGCACGGACGGCGGTATCGGCCACAAGAATCTGGTGTTCTCCAGCGTCGGCGATATGCGCGTGTTCGAGCGTCTGCCGCAGCAGCGGGTCAAGCCGGCGCTGGCCCTGTCCCTGCACAGCACCGATGCGACGTTGCGTCAGGCGCTGCTGCCGCGGGCGCCGCAGATCGCACCCGACGAACTGATCGAGCTCGGCGAGGCCTACGCCCGCGCGGCCGGATTCCCGATCCAGTACCAGTGGACACTGCTCAAGGGCATCAACGACAACAAGGATGAGATGGATGGCATCCTGCGGCTGCTCAAGGGCAAGTATGCGGTGATGAACCTGATCCCCTACAACAGCCTGGAAGACGACGAATATCAGCGGCCCGATGGCGAACGCATCGTGCAGATCGTGCGTTACCTGCACAGCCGCGGCGTGTTGACCAAGGTACGCAACTCGGCCGGCCAGGACATCGACGGCGGGTGCGGCCAGCTCCGTGCGCGGGCCGAACAGGTGCTCGATCGCAAGCGACGTGTTGATCGCGGCGCCTGAACCCGCAAGCCCCGGTCACTGTCCCAGCGCAATACGATCGACGGCCCGCCCGGCCTCATACAGCAAGGAAAGCGCGAATCCGCATGCACACATTGGAACAACTGGAACGTGGCGAGCTGGCTGGAATCCGCCGTCTCGATCTCTCGGCCGACCTGAAGAGCTTTCCGGAGGCGATCTTCGCTCTCGCCGATACGCTGGAAGTACTGAATCTCTCCGGCAACCGACTCAACAGCCTGCCGTCCGACCTGTCCCGTCTGCACAAGCTGCGCATTCTGTTCTGCTCGGACAACCTCTTCATCGAGGTGCCGGGTTGCCTTGGCGACTGCGAGCAGCTGGAGATGATCGGCTTCAAGGCCAACCAGATCCGCCATCTGCCCGCCACCGCGTTGCCGCCGGCGTTGCGCTGGCTGATCCTCACCGACAATCAGTTGCAGGCGTTGCCTGATGAGATCGGCAACTGCCGGCGCCTGCAAAAGCTGATGCTGGCAGGCAACCAGCTGTCTTCGCTGCCGGATACGCTGGCCAATTGCGTCAATCTCGAATTGCTGCGCATCGCCGCCAACCACCTGCCAGCGCTGCCCGCCTGGTTGCTGACACTGCCACGCCTCAGCTGGCTGGCCGCTGCCGGCAACCCGTTCAGCGATACCAACGAAGCGATGAGCCTCGCTCGCCATGCGCTACCGGCGATCCCGCGCGAACAGGTCGTCCTGCACGAGCAACTGGGCCAGGGGGCGTCGGGCATCATCTACCGTGCCGCGTGGCAGCCGAGCGGACAGTCGCCCAAGCAAATGGCCGCTAAGCTGTTCAAGGGCCATGTCACCAGCGACGGCCTGCCCCACAGTGAGATGGCCGCCTGCGTATCCGCTGGCGCCCATGCAAACCTGATCGATGTTGCCGGGCCGCTGGCTGATCAGCCGGGGCAAACACCGGGGCTGCTGATGGATCTGGTCGAACCTGCGTATCAGCCATTGGCTGGCCCGCCCTCGCTGGCCAGCTGTACGCGCGATTGCTACGCCGAGGCTCGAACCTTCACCGTGGAACAGGCGCTACGCATTGCCCGCGGCACCGCCTCGGCAGTCGCTCACCTACATGAGCGCGGCATCCTCCATGGCGACCTGTACGCCCATAATCTGCTGGTCGACCCGAAGGGCGAATGCCTGCTCAGCGATTTCGGCGCTGCCTCGTTCTTCGAGCCCGACAGTGCCACTGGCCAAGCGCTGAAACGCATCGAAACGCGCGCTTTCGGTTGCCTGCTGGAAGAGTTGCTGCAACGCTGCCCAGACCTCGAAAACGACTCGCGCCGACACATTCTGTTCGAGCTACAGGACCAGTGCATGTCCGAGCAGCCAGAAGGCCGCCCGAACTTCAGTCAATTGCACACTACTCTCGCCGCGCTCTGACGCGCTTTCCGGAGCGACCCCCGCAATGAACTCACCCAAAGCAGACGAAGAACATACGCCCTACCCTAAACCCTACTCGGATGCGGCGGTTGACCAGGACCCATTCATCCGTGGTTTGAAACAGCGCCTACCCGAGCATTTGCGTGACTCCTTCAGCGAAGAGCAGCTCAATGCATTGCGCGGGGTGTTCGGCGCGCGGTCATGGGTCAAACACCGCGTCGATCTGCGCGGTACGGTGAAGGTGTGGCGCGACCGCTATTACTTCGCAATCGTCGCCGGGCGCAACAAACGTAACCTGACGCGCCCCCAGCAAAATCTCTCGCTGATGGCCAAGGCTGCGTTGGCAACCCTGTTCCTTCTGTTCTCTGCGCTGTTGGGGCTGGTGATCCTGTATCTGCTCAAGTCAGCGCTGGGAATCAATCTTTTCCCGGGATTCTCGCTGGGGCTTTGGGACTGGCTCAAAGAGAGTCTGTAGACGGATCCCGCCGCAACGATGCGGCGAGAATGGATCGCTCAGCTAGACTCGGAGAAACCGCGATCCGAGGCAGCCATGTCAGAACCGATGAAAGACGATCAGGAAAAGACCCTGACGCTTCGCGAAATGCTGAGCAGCGTCCTGGCTGCGGCGCTGGGCGTACAGAGCGGCAAGAACAGAGCCCGGGATTTCAGCCATGGAAAACCCAGCCACTTCATCATTCTCGGCGTGGGTTTCACCGTTCTGTTCGTGCTGGTGATTCTGGGATTGGTGAAACTGGTGCTCTATCTGGTTGGGGGCTGAGCCCTTACTACTGGTGGCTGACCCAGAAGATCGCGGTGCCCACCGCAAGCATGATCAGACTGAAGATCGCCGCGGCGTCCACTACACTGTCGCGCTGTTCGTTTCTCATGGAAGTTCTCCTCTAGCGGGTTCGATGATATCGACAGCTTCTTTCAGGCAGTTAAGACCACGGTTGTGCGTTGCTCAAGGGCAGTAGGTTATAAGTCCATTTCGCTTGGTTTAGTTCTAAACATATTCCCAAACATCACTTTTGCGCATAACCACTAGCTGGTATCGTGCCGCCCTCCCTGAATGGGTGCGCGGCCGTGCGCGCGAATGCTGTAGACAGCCTGAAAACAGGACATTTATGTACGTTTACGATCAGTACGACCAACACATCATCGAGGATCGGGTCCGACAGTTCCGCGACCAGACCCGCCGCTTCCTGGCTGGCGAACTCGCTGATGAAGAATTCCGCCCGCTGCGTCTGCAGAATGGCCTGTACATCCAGCGCTACGCGCCGATGCTGCGCGTAGCCGTGCCTTACGGGCTGCTGTCCTCCACCCAGGTGCGCAAGCTGGCCGAGATCGCACGTCATTACGACAAGGGCTACGCACACATCAGCACCCGGACCAACGTGCAGTTCAACTGGCCCGAGCTGGAAGACGTGCCGGAGATTCTTGCCGAGCTGGCCACCGTGCAGATGCACGCCATCCAGACCAGCGGCAACTGCATCCGCAACACCACCACCGACCAGTTCGCCGGTGTCGCCAAGGACGAGCTGATCGACCCACGCCCGTGGTGCGAGATCATTCGCCAGTGGTCGACTTTCCACCCCGAATTCGCCTTCCTGCCGCGCAAGTTCAAGATCGCCGTCAACGGCGCGGTCAGCGACCGCGCGGCGATTGAAGTGCACGATATCGGCCTGGAAGCTGTGAAGAACGAGACCGGAGAGCTGGGCTTCCGCGTTTCGGTCGGTGGCGGCCTGGGCCGCACCCCCATCGTCGGCAGCTTCATCAACGAATTCCTGCCTTGGCAGCACCTGTTGAGCTATCTCGACGCCATTCTGCGGGTCTACAACCGCTATGGCCGTCGTGACAACAAGTTCAAGGCCCGCATCAAGATCCTGGTCAAGGCACTCACGCCAGAAGTGTTCGCCGAACGCGTCGAGGCCGAGTGGGCGCACCTGAAGGACGGCCCGACGACGCTGACCGAGGCTGAAGTTCAGCGTGTCAGCAAGTTCTTCGTCGACCCGGCATACAAGGTGCTGGAAGACCAGGGCGCCGCCCTCGCCCAGCTCGATGCCGAGCATCCCGGCTTTGCCCGCTGGCGCCAACGCAACGTGGTCGCACACAAGAAGCCCGGCTATGCGGCAGTCACCCTCTCGCTGAAGAGCACTGGCGTGGCACCCGGCGACGTCACCGACAAGCAGCTCGACGCCATCGCCGATCTGGCCGATCGCTACAGTTTCGGCGAGGTGCGCAACTCCCACGAGCAGAACATGATCCTGGCCGACGTCGAGCAGGCCAAGCTGTTCGAACTCTGGCACGAGCTGCGCGAGCTGGGTCTGGCCACACCGAACATCGGTCTGTTGACCGACATCATCTGCTGCCCCGGCGGCGACTTCTGCTCGCTGGCCAACGCCAAGTCGATCCCGATCGCCGAATCCATCCAGCGTCGCTTCGATAACCTCGATTACCTGTTCGACCTGGGCAACATCGACCTGAACATCTCAGGGTGCATGAACGCCTGCGGTCACCACCATGTCGGCCATATCGGCATTCTGGGCGTGGACAAGAAAGGTGCAGAGTTCTACCAGGTTTCATTGGGCGGCAGTTCCAGCCGTGACGCGAGCCTCGGCCAGATCCTCGGCCCATCCTTCGCTCAGGACTCGATGCCAGATGTAATCGAAAAGATCATCAGCGTTTACGTGGAGCAGCGTACTGAAGATGAACAGTTCATCGACACTTTCCGCCGCATCGGCATTGATCCCTTCAAGGAGCGCGTCTATGCAGCGAATCATTAAGAACGATCAGCTGGTCGATGAAACCTGGCACCTGCTGCCCAAGGAGCAGACGCTCGACGACCTGTGCAACAGTGACGACCTGATCGTGCCGCTGCATCTCTGGCTGGACCACGCCCATGCGCTGAAAGCCCGCGACGGCGGCCTCGGAGTCTGGCTCGATGCCAACGAGCAGGTCGAGGACATCGCGGACGACCTGGCGCACTTCCAGGTCATCGCGCTGAATTTCCCGAGCTTCACCGACGGCCGCCACTACTCCAGCGCCCGTCTTTTGCGCGAGCGCTACGGCTACAAGGGCGAGATCCGCGCCATCGGCGACGTACTGCGGGACCAACTGTTCTACATGCGTCGCTGCGGCTTCGATGCATTCGCCATTCGTGCCGATCGGGACCCGGTCGACGCGCTGGAAGGCTTGAAGGACTTTTCGGTGACCTACCAGGCCGCAGCCGACGATGAGCGTCCGCTGTTCCGCCGTCGTCAGGGTTGATTCCAGCCCCGTCGGATACCGGCAAATGAAAAGCCCGCCTATTGGCGTAAATGCTGTTCACTTAAGCGGAGCAGCCTTCCGATCCACTGGGTAGCGGGTCTTGGAAATCTTCACCGTCCTTGGCCTTGATGGCCTCGGACGGTGGTCCAGGAACAGTCCGCCGATTCCCGCCCTCAACTCCGACAACCGCCTTCCTGTTGCTGAAATCGGGTTGGTCGCAGCCATCACGATCAATTGCACAGCGATGTATTGGGCCACGGGCTTGAAGCAGATGTCGCATGGCCAAGGGCGACTGCCGCCTGACCGGCTTCACGGCGGATGATGTTGTAGGCCAGCAATAGCCCCCAGACCTCCTGGTAAATCAACTCCTTGGCCTTGCTCCGCAGGGTCATCGCATTCTGTTGCAGAGAACTCTTGATATCCCGGAAGCCCAGCTCGATTTCCCAGCGCGCCTGATACAGCTGGGCGACGGCTTTGGCGCGGACTCAGCTGAGCATCCAGAATCAGGTGCGAGCGCACGTTCATCAGCGCTACCAGTCGCAGCATGGGGTAAGGCGTTTGGCGATCATTGGGTGTATTGCCAGAGCCGAAATGCTCTCGAAGTTCGGGAGTATCCGGGATGCGCAGCAGGGCACCATCGATAGCCAATACGTGCAGACCCTGCCAGGTATCGCCGTCGTAGCGCTCGCGACCCCACTGGCTACCCGTTTGGCGGAACAGCCACTCCACCGGATCGGCCCAGTCGTTTGCGCGCCTCCGTATACCGCTTCTGGCCAGCAAGTCGTGAGAAGCCAGGCCCTGAGCGCAGATGTTCAGGCGCCGCGCTACTTCATGGACTGGCTCGTAGCGAAACAAAACCATGCCAAGCACCAGCCAGAGCACCTGATCGCCGGGCAGTCGCCGCCGGATGGAGGCCTGGGCGGAGAGGTCCAGCGCGGACGCGACCCACTCGATTGGAATGTTCTGAGTGAAGGTGCTCAGATCGGCGAAGTTGAACAGTTCACCCAAGTCGAGCAGTTGCTGTTGGAGAGACATAAAAAATCCGATGCCAGAAGCCTGGCATCGGATTTCGGGGAAGCCCCGCTGGGGCTCAAATGCTTAAGTGAACAGCATTTACGCCTATTGGCGGGTTTTTATTGCTTCACTGATACATCCAGAAGTTAGGGTGTTCGACTGGCGTGGCGACTACATCGGTTTTTTTTCCGGAAGCGATCTGTTTGATCTTTTCGGCGAGCTTCTTCATGAACGATTTCCTCGGTTGCGATCAGGAGTGGCGCTAGATTCCGCCAATTGCCGCTGCCGAGGAAATTCATTGCCGCTATCGCGGCGATAATCCAACGCGCGTTGGCATTCAGTCCACACGAACCAGCACTCGACCCACCTGACCGCCGGCCAGAATGCGCTCGATCGCCTTAGGCAACTCCTCCAGCCCAACCTCCTGCGAGAGCTCGTCCAGATTGGCCAGCTTCCACTGCAGCGAGAGCTTGTCCCACATTGAGGCTTTGACCACCAGCGGGATCTCCACGGAATCCACACCCAGCAGATTCACACCGCGCAGAATGAACGGCAGCACGCTGGCCTGGAAATGCGTCCCGGCGGTAAGGCCGCAACAGGCCACGCTGGCACCGCGCTGCAGCGACTTCACCACGTTGAACAGGATGTCCCCGCCCACGGTGTCCACTGCCCCGCCCCATTGTTCCTTGAGCAACGCCTTCTCCACGCCAGCTTGCAGCGCGGCGCGCTCGACGATCTGGCTAGCCCCCAGGCGAATGAGGAAGTCCGCCTGATCAGCTTTGCCAGTGACTGCCGCAACCTTGTAGCCAAGACTGGCCAATAGCGCCACCGCTATGCTGCCAACGCCACCAGTCGCACCCGTCACCAGTACGGGCGCACCGCCTGGTTCAAGACCAGCCTGCTCCAGCTTGTCGACGCAGAGGGCCGCCGTCAGCCCAGCAGTGCCGAGGATCATTGCCTCGCGCAGTGAAAGCCCCTGCGGGCGCTTGATCACCCAGGCCGCCGGAACGCGGATGTACTGGCCGAAGCCACCAGCGGTGTTCATGCCCAGGTCGTAGCCCGTGACGATCACCTCATCGCCCTCGGCGAATTCAGCGACGCTGGACGAAGCCACGACGCCCGCGGCGTCGATGCCTGGCGTATGCGGAAATGAGCGGGTCACGCCGCGATTGCCGCTCGCCGATAGCGCATCCTTGAAGTTGAGCGAGGAGTAATGCACCCGAATGAGCACCTCACCGGCTGGCAGCTCGTCGGTAGTACGTTCGACGATACGGGTTTCGAAACGGCCCTCGGCCGTCTCGCTGACTTGTAGTGCCTTGAAGCTGCTCATCGCGGTTCCCCTTTCATTGCCAAAAACGTTGTTCGTTCAGTCGGCTCCAACCTTTCAGCAAGCCATGCTCCATAACCGTGCTGGCCGCCATGCCGAAGCGCTCGGGCAGGCTTTTCTTCTGTATGTAATGCAGCTGGAACAGTTCCGCTTCCTGGGCTCGTTCGGCGAGATATTGATCGCTGGTCTTGAGCTCGTCCGCCAGATGCTTGCCCAACGCGGCAATGCCTAGCCATACCTCACCCGTCGCCACATCATCTATCGACAGGTTCTGTCGGTAACGCGCGACGAAGTTCTTGAACAGCTCGTGGGTCGTTTCCAGGTCTTCCTGAAACTTCTCGCGGCCCTTCTCGGTGTTCTCGCCGAACACGGTCAACGTGCGCTTGTACTCGCCAGCGGTCAGCACTTCGAAATCGACATCGTGCTTCTTCAGCAGTCGATGCACATTCGGCAGCTGTGCCACCACGCCAATGGAGCCGAGGATGGCGAACGGTGCGGTGAGAATGCGGTTGCCGATACAGGCCATCATGTAGCCGCCGCTGGCTGCGACCTTGTCGACACAGACGGTCAGCGGTACGCCGGCATCGCGAATGCGCACCAGCTGCGAAGCTGCCAAGCCGTAGCCATGGACCATGCCGCCACCACTTTCCAGGCGCAGAACCACCTCGTCCTGGGGCGTCGCCATGGTCAGCAACGCGGTGATCTCATGGCGCAGGTTGTCTACTGCAGACGCGCGAATATCGCCATCGAAATCGAGAACGAAGACTCGAGCTGGAGACTCGGCCTTCTTGTTCTGCTTGGCCGCCTTCGCCTCACGCTTGCGCAATGCCTTGAACGCGTCCTTCTCCATTACGGCTTGCTCCAGCCGCTCGCGCATCGATTTATAGAATTCGTTGAGCTTGTGCACCTCGAGGTGCCCACCACTGTGTTTGCTGCGTCCCCGCCGCATCGAAGCGAGCGCGATGAGCACGATCACGATCGCCACGACCAACGTGACGGTCTTTGCCAGGAAGCCGGCATAGTCGACAAGAAATTCCACGTATCCCCCTCGATGAGTTCCGGCCGCCGACTAGCTACCTTCGGCGGCATGCCGCCAGCATACCGACGGGCCTGTGGCTGAGCCAGCACGACCGATTCAAACAAACGTTCGAATTATCGTTGACACTCCCGAACGATGTCCCTACCCTCGCGAAAAACAGTGCCGGCCGGAGCAGCAAGCATGGGCAGTATCTACCTGATCAGGCATGGTCAGGCGTCTTTCGGCGCAGAAAACTACGACGTGCTCTCCCCGCTGGGATATCGCCAGTCCGAAGCCTTGGGTGACTACCTGGCGCAACTCGATGTGTCTTTCGATAGATGCCTGAGCGGCGAGCTGGATCGCCAGCAGGATACCGCCCGCGCCACACTGGCGAGGCTGGGCGTTCAGCCTGAGCTTGAAGTCGACGCTGCCTTCAATGAGTTTCACGCCGATGCGGTTATCCGCGCGCATCTTCCCGACCTGCTCCAAGTCGAGCCGAATGCGATGCACATCCTGCGCAACGCCGCGGATCATCGTGCCGACTTTCAGCGCCTGTTCACTTATGTAGTGCATCGCTGGATATCCGGTGAACACGAGAAGGACAACCTGGAGAGCTGGCAGCACTTTCTCGACCGTGTACGTGGCGGTCTGGAGCGCATTCTCGATCAAGCCGGCAAACGCGACCGCATCGCCATCTTCACCTCCGGTGGAACTATCACCGCACTGCTGCAACTGATCATAGGCGTACCGCCGATCAAGGCGTTCGAAATGAACTGGCAGATCGTCAATACCTCGCTCAGCCTGTTGAAATTTCGTGATCGAGATGTCGCGCTGGCTTCGTTCAACAGCCATGCGCACCTGCAACTCCTGAAGAATCCGGAGCTCGTCACCCATAGATGAGCCCAGCCCCAAGCGGCCAAAAGCTGCGTGTACCCATAACGACCAAAAAAGGAAACCCTCATGAGCAACGTCGCCGAGACTTTCAAAGGCATGCAGTCGAAGTTCAACCCCAGCGCCGCTGCCGGCCTGGATCTGGTCTTCCAGTTCAACATCACTGATGCCGAAAACTACTACCTGGTGGTCAAGGATGGCACCTGCGATCTGCAACAGGGTGATTCCAGCGACGCCAACGTCACCCTGATCATGGACAGCGAAACCATGCAGGGCATCGTCAGCGGTGAAACCGACGGCATGCAGGCTTTCATGGCCGGCAAGCTGCGCGCCGAAGGCGACATGATGCTGGCCATGAAACTCAGCGAACTGTTCCCCGGCTGAGACGGAAGCTGAACGCTGAGATGCAAAAAACCGAAGTCACAGACTTCGGTTTTTTTATGCCAGCGATTCGCTGCAGGGCGAATCAAGGAGTTTGATTAACTAGCAACACTCCGGCCAATAACAGCGGGCAGCGCTTGGTCTACACAACCTCGAGCATTAGATTACTGAATCATCTTGGGCACCGAACATAAGTAGAAGGGATAACAATGGCGCTTACAGATCAAACCACCCGCGTCCGTGTAGGCGAGGAATTGCCGGTCGATATCATCGACCAGTACTTGAAGGCGCATATCCCTGGCCTGAACGGTACACCGCAGATTTCCCAGTTTCCCGGCGGCGCATCGAATCTGACCTACCTGCTGCAGTACCCCGATCGCGATCTGGTCTTGCGCCGCCCTCCCTTCGGACACAAAGCCAAATCAGCCCATGACATGGGCCGTGAGTTTCGCATTCTCAATCAGCTCAACGAAGGCTTTCCCTACTGCCCGAAAGCGTACGTGTACTGCACCGATGATTCGGTGATAGGCGCAGAGTTCTACGTGATGGAGCGCGTCAACGGCATCATCCTGCGCTCGGAGCTGCCGCCGGAATTGAGCCTCGATGAAGGCCAGACCCGTGCCCTCTGCGAGAGCTTCATCGACAAGTTCGTCGACCTGCACAATGTCGACTATCAGGCCTGTGGCCTCGGTGACCTGGGCAAGCCGGAAGGCTACGTGAAGCGCCAGATCGAGGGTTGGAGCGAGCGCTACGAACGCGCCATCACCCCCGATGCACCCGCCTGGGAGGCGGTGAGGGCCTGGTTGAAGGAGAAGATGCCGGCGGATCACCCCAAGCCCGGGATCATTCACAACGACTACCGTTTCGACAACGTCATCCTCAACCCGGACAACCCGATGGAGATCATCGGTGTGCTGGACTGGGAAATGACCACCATCGGTGATCCACTGATGGATCTGGGCAATACGCTGGCCTACTGGATCGAAGCCGATGATCCCCAGCCAATGCAGGCGATGCGTCGCCAACCCAGCCATCTGCCCGGCATGCATACCCGGCAAGGCTTCGTCGATTACTACGCACAACGAGCCGGCATCGAAATCCCCTGCATCGATTTCTACTACACCTACGGCCTGTTTCGCCTGGCTGGAATCGTTCAGCAGATCTACTACCGCTTCTATCACGGCCAGACCCAGGACCAACGTTTCGCCTCATTCATCCACATGAACAAGTTGCTCGAACACAAGGCGCTGCAAGTGATCGGGCAATCGAAGCTCTGAAGCCATCCAAACCCTGTGGCGCGCCACAGGACCGAACAAGAAAAGAGGAACGACCATGTCCAAGACCACCCTGTTCGACCTAGACGGCAAGATCGCCTTCGTTTCCGGCGCCAGCCGCGGTATCGGCGAAGCCATCGCCAAACTGCTCGCGCAACAAGGCGCCCATGTGATCGTATCCAGCCGCAAGATCGAAGGCTGCCAGGCAGTGGCCGACGCGATCATCGCTGAAGGCGGCAAGGCGACCCCGGTTGCCTGCCACATCGGCGAGATGGAACAGATCCAGGCAGTGTTTGCCCAGATCCGCGAACAGTTCGGCCGCCTCGATATCCTGGTCAACAATGCGGCGACCAATCCCCAGTTCTGCCATGTGCTGGATACCGATGTTTCGGCCTTCCAGAAGACCGTCGACGTGAACATCCGTGGCTACTTCTACATGTCCATCGAAGCCGGCAAGCTGATGCGCGAGCACGGCGGCGGCAGCATCATCAACGTCGCTTCCATCAATGGTGTGACGCCCGGAAACTTCCAGGGCATCTATTCGATCACCAAGGGCGCCGTGATCAACATGACCAAGGCCTTCGCTAAGGAATGCGCGCAGTTCGGTATTCGCTGCAATGCCCTGCTCCCAGGCCTGACCGATACCAAGTTCGCCTCAGCGCTGGTCAAGAACGAATCCATCCTGGAGATGGCGCTGCAGCACATCCCGTTGAGCCGGGTCGCCCAGCCGAGCGAAATGGCCGGTGCGGTGCTCTATCTGGCCAGCGACGCATCCAGCTACACCACCGGTGTGTCACTGAACGTAGATGGTGGGTATCTGGCCTGAGCATTCGCCGCACAAAAAAGGGAGCCATTTGGCTAATGCCGGTCAGTTAAGCCAAACGGCTCCCTTTTTTGTCTGTCCACTCTTACCAGTTCTTCAGTGCCTCGGTCGCAGCGGCGTTCAGCGGTTTCGCCAGCAGCCCCGTCGGCGCCAGTTCCACGGCATAGACGGCCCCATCGGCAATCGGCATGTAGTCGACACGCAGCACTTGTGGTTCCAGGAAGTACAGGTCGCGGCGCTCGAGCTGCAGCGCGTCCCATATGTCCAGCCCCAGAGGGTTCTCGCTGAGCACAACGCGGCCATGGCGGGAGAGGTTCTGCTGCTCCACGGCGAGATAGCGCCCGGAAAGCCGCTCCAGTCGATACCCCGACTCCAGACCTATCAGTTCGGCAAGGCTCTTCCAGCGAAGCAGATGGAGATCGAGCTGCCATAGATCGCCTTCCAGCATCAGCGTTCGCGTCTCATTGCCCTGCTCAAGGCTGACTTCGTAACGCTGCGAACCCTGGGCCTGGAAACTCAAAGTGACCAGCGGCTCCTTGTCAGACAGCGCAGCATAGGTGCTGACGTCGTAGCCAATCAGGCCAATCAACCCGGCGAACACCAGGACCAGAAAGCCGCAGGTCCCGCGCAGCCAGCCCATGAACCAGTGACCTCCCAGCAGCAAGCGCAACGCGACCAGCAAAACGATGATAGCGAGCAGCGCAATCACGATCGCAAGCCCCAGATATTGCATAACCAAGCGTCCTTTTCATTGAGTGCGTCATTATCCGCGGGAGCGATCAGAGCAGCCAGCGCCGGCATGGGACGGCGATCACGGGCTCGCACTCTTATTCGTAGGAGCAGGATGTCTGTCATGCGGGCAAGCTCTTTCGCCAGTATGGCCAGCCGCATTATCCTCCGCTGTCGTTCTGCCTATTGAGGCTCGCATGCCCTTCGCACTTGAGCTCGCGCTCGATCCTGCCACATTGGTGATTCTGTTCGCCGTTGCCTTCACTGCCGGATTCATCGACGCCATCGCCGGGGGCGGCGGGTTGTTGACCATCCCAGCCCTGCTGACTGCCGGCCTACCACCGCATCTCGTACTGGGCACCAACAAGCTGTGCGCCACATTCGGCTCGGGCACCGCCAGCTACACCTTCTATCGCCGTCGGCTATTCGAGCCGGGCCTGTGGCGAAGAGCACTAACCGGCACGGCGATCGGCGCCGCACTTGGCGCAGTAGTCGCGCAATTCATGCCGGCGAGCTGGCTTAACCAGCTGTTGCCACTGGTGGTTTCTGCGTGCGGGATCTACCTACTCTTCAGCCATATGCCGGCCAAGTCCGGCAGCGATACAGTGGTCATCGGCCGTAAGCGCCAATGGCCACATAGCCTCTCTCTGGGCTTCTACGACGGAGTAGCCGGTCCGGGAACCGGCGCCTTCTGGACGGTCAGCAGCATGCTGCTCTACCCGCTCGACCTGTTGCGAGCGAGCGGCGTGGCGCGGACGATGAATTTCGTCAGCAATGCCATGGCCCTCGCGGTATTCATCATCGGCGGCCACGTCGCTTGGGTGCTGGGCGTTGGGATGGGATTGGCCCTGATGGCTGGGGCCTACTTCGGCGCGCGTACAGCGATCCGCGGTGGCTCGCGGTTCATCCGTCCGGTATTCATTCTGGTGGTGCTGGCGATGAGTCTGCGGCTAGCCTGGCAACACTGGTTCGGGGTGGCCTAGCCGGCGGGCCAGATAAAGCTCGATCAGGTAGCGGGCGATGGATTGACGCGCGGGCAGCGCCGGCAGGTTATCGATGGCGAACCAACGGGCATCCTCGATTTCCTCGGGCTGCAGCACGATATCGCCACCGGCATATTCCGCGTGGAACCCGAGCATGAGGGAATGGGGAAACGGCCAGCCCTGGCTGGCGATGTATTGCGGTGCATGAATGGCCACGCCGACTTCTTCTCGAACCTCGCGTGCGACGCACTGTTCCACCGACTCACCCGGCTCCACATAACCGGCCAGCGTGCTGTAGACACTAGGCGCGAAACGCGGTGAGCGTGCCAGCAACAATTCGTCTCCACGGGTGACCAGGACGATCATGCTCGGCGAAAGACGCGGGTAGTGCTGAACGCCACAAGCGGGACAGTACATGGCGCGCTCACCGGCTCGCGCCTGCATCGGCGAGCCACAGCTGCCGCAGAAACGATGCTGGCTGACCCAGGTACCGATCTGCGTGGCATAGCCGAGGAGCCGGAACAGATCGCGATCATCCTCCTGCATGAACTGACGCAGGCCCTGCCAGCGCGCGCCTGGTACATCGGCCGGAAAGTCCAGTTCGAAAAGAAACACCGGCTCTCCATCGAAATGTCCCAGACCCTGTTCGCTGAGCAGCGGCAGATCCAGACGCTTGAGCCAGTCCCGCGGAAAGAGCGCGCCGTTGCCATCGAGCAGAAACTGCTGCCGGCAGTGCACCACCGCCCAACCCCCTGCCACCGAGGGATCGAGCAGCGCCGCCTGCCAGCGCAAGCTCATCAGGCGGCGACCGGCATACCCAGCGCGCGTACGCTCTCGCTGGCCAGATCAAGCACGCTCACGCGCGAATCGTCACGTCGCAATACTGCGCCACCTTCGAGGTAGTACTCCAGACTGGTCAGCGCATCGGCCAGGGTTTCGAGCAGTTGCTCAGGAGGCATCTGGTTCGATTCGAGCATGTGCTTCTGAATGAAATCAGCGCAAGCGCCGATCAGGTCCGCCGCGCGTTCCTGCTCAAGGAAACGCAGGCCGCCGCGCACGGCCTGCAGGCTGAACGGCACGTTGGCCAGGTGCAATTTCTCTCCGTTTGACTCGAGATAAGCGGTGATCGCCCGTTTGGCCAGCGCCAGACCTGCGCTCGCCTCATCGATTACCACGATGCACGCTTCGGTGAGCTGGTGATTGGCAAAGGCTTCCGCTTCCATTCCGGGTCGGGCGACCTGAGGCTTGGTATCGCGTCGATCGCCGCGCTCGAGGCTGGCGACCATGCTCTCGACATACAGCACGGCATCGGCGAGACGCTGGATGACATGCGGTTCCGGCGCATGCTCCAGACTCCAGCCAGACACGTCGCCCAGCTGCGCCTGCAGCGTGCTGGCCGCAGAGGAAAGGCCAACCATGCCGAGAGTCTTGGCCATCTTCCCGAGCAGGTTATGCAGGTTCGAGTAAGCTTCCGCCTGGGCGGTACCCCGCTCGATCAGATCCAGCAGATCCTTCAGGCTCGCCAGTTCCTCACGGATCGCCGAGGACAGCGAACGCATGACGGCCTGGCCCGGGCCGGCCAGGCGCTGGGATTCGTCTTCCAGCAGGTGGTCGGTGAACGGCAGCGAACCCAGCGAAAACACCTCGCGGACCTGGCTGGCAATAGGCCCATGGGTGTCGGCCAGCGCGACGACATACAGCAGCTCCTTGAGCAAGCTGCGTGGAGCCTCGTATGCAGGGTTGCCAATGACCTGCTTGAGTTCCCGGTCCAAGCGGGAAAACAGCTGCTTGCGCGATTTGCGCGGCAACAGCTGGCCGTCCAATTGCGATTCGACAGCTGCGCTGCCGATCCAGCACAGCCGGCTGGCCGGTGATTCGATGAACAGATGATCCAAACGCGTCAAGGCGCGGCCCATTAGTTTCAGGCTGGCTGGCAGATTCTCTTCACGAATGAAGCCGAGCAACCCGACCTGATACATCTGACGCAGCCGCCGGGCCTCGGCAACTGGCGCAGCTCCCGAACGAGCCGGCACGTCCAACGCAGGACGGGCAAGGTCGAGCCGGACGCTGAAAAAGAAACTTTCCGGCAACGGCGGCTGTGCACAGGCCTGGCGCAGCGCGTTGATGGCTGGAAGCAGCAGTTCGGGTATTTCCTGGCGACTGGCATCGACGCTTTCCAGATAACGTCGCAGCACGTAGAGCGCGTTGCTCAGCGCGGCGAGCTGTACGTCGCGGTCCTCGCCGGCGCCGACCGGGATGTCGGTAGCCAGCTGCAATATCTCCTGCGCAAGCAACTCGGCGCCAGTCAGCTCGATGAGGTTGAGCGTGCCGCGCACCTGCTTGAGGTTTTCCACGGCCTGCTGCAACAGGCCGCCATTGTTGCGATCGATGATGAAATGTTCGAGGCTCTGCTCGGCCTCTTCCATGGTGGCGAACAGCTCGTCACGGACCAGACCGAGTGAAGTAGCTCCAGTAACCATGCCTAGTGCGCCTCCCGCGCAAACGTGTGTTGACGCATCAGTCGGCAAAGTCCGGCTTCTGTTTGCTCATGTGAGCGGCGATGGCGACCTTGATATCGGCCGATTGCAGCATGGCCGCATTCCAGGTGGCGATGTACTCGAGCCCATCGTCGACCCGGTGATCGCGCATGTAACGGATCATTTCCTTGGTGCCGCGAATGGCGATCGGTGATTTGCTGGCGATTTCGCGGGCCAGCTCCAGGACGGCGTCCATCAGCATTTGCTGATCGGCATAGCTGCGATTGACCAGACCGATACTGCACGCTTCCTCGCCACTGATCGTGCGGCCGGTAAAGGCCAGTTCGCGCATCATGCCATCGCCGATGATGCGAGGTAGCCGCTGCAAGGTGCCGACATCGGCTGCCATGCCCATGTCGATTTCCTTGATCGAGAATTTCGCGTCCGCCGTGCTGTAACGCATGTCGCAAGCGGAGATCAGATCGATGGCGCCGCCCAGACAGTAACCCTGAATCGCGGCGATGACCGGCTTGCGGCAGCTGTCCACGGCATTGAACGATGCCTGCAGGGAAAGGATCTTGCGCCGCAGTTGCTCGGCATTGCGGCCGACGTCGTTGCCAAGCTGGCTGCCAACCGAAGCCAGCATCTGCAGGTCGATACCGGAAGAGAAGTGGTCACCGGCGCCACTGAGGACGACTACGCGCGCTTCGTCGGTTACATCGATCCAGTTGAAGATATCGATGATTTCCGACCAGAACGCAGCGTCCATCGCATTGATCTTTTCAGGGCGATTGATCACGACGCGGGCAATCTTGTCTGCCAACTCTACGCGGAAGGCTTTGTATTCGGTCACGCTATCATCCTCGACAGCAGGGGCGCATAGGGAGCGCCGTGGCGGGCAAATCCGTACGACGGTGGGCAACTATAACAACTGCCACCACGACGAGTGAATGTCGATGCAGACGATGTGATACAGACCACGCCGGCAGACGACCTGCTCATGCCGTTATAGACAGCGGGAAGCATCGACGCATCATCCTTCGCGGATACAGTCGACGGTATACACATATCCATCCGCGCCAGCCTCATGTTGCAGGCCATGAACGTCGGCATCGAACCCCGGGAAACGTTCGGCGAAATCACGGGCGAAACGAAGGTAATCGAGAATCGAACGAGTCTCTTCGGTAAAGCGCTCGCCCGGCATGATCAACGGGATACCCGGCGGATACGGCACCAGCATGACCGCAGCGATCCGGCCCTGCAGCGCCTCGATCGGCACCGCTTCGACCTCGCCGCGAACCAACTTGTCATAGGCCTGAGCCGGAGTCATCGCGGGCTCCGGCAACGTCATGTACATCCTGCGCATGGCCCGCGCCGTGGCGTTCTCGCAATAGCAGGCGTGCAATGCATCGCAGAGATCACGCAGCCCCATGCCCGCATGGGCCGCTGCGCCGGCCCGCGCAATCGATGGCAAGGCCTCGACCAACGGGATATTGGCGTCGTAGTGACGCTTGAACTCCAGCAACTCGGTTAGCAGAGTGCTCCACTTGCCCTTGGTGATGCCCATGGAGAAAAGCACCAGCATCGAATACAACCCGGTCTTTTCCACCACCAGACCGCGTTCCCAGAGAAACTTGCTGACCACCGCCGCCGGTATGCCGCTTACGCCCAGTGCGCCGGACGCGGTAAGGCCTGGCGTGACAAGCGTGACCTTGATCGGATCGAGCAGTACGTAATCGTCGGCGATATCGCCAAAGCCATGCCAGTCGGCCGTTGGCTCGAGGAGCCAGTCCGGGGTCACCAGCGCCTCGGCGCCGTCGACCAGTGGCGGCTGCCAGATGCTGAACCACCAGTCATCGGCATCGATGTGCTGGCGCAGATTGGCCAGCGCCCGGCGAAAGCTCAGCGCCTCGTCGAATGTCTCCTGAATCAGCGAGCGTCCCGCCGGGCCCTCCATCATCGCCGACGCCACGTCCAGCGACGCGAGAATGCCGTACTGCGGCGAAGTGGAGATGTGCATCATGAAGGCTTCGTTGAAGCGATCGCGGTCGAGCTGCCGGGTCTGGCTGTCGAGCACATGGATCATCGACGCCTGGCTGAACGCCGCCAGCAGCTTGTGTGTTGAATGAGTGGTGAACACCAGCGGACCCTGCTCCCGCGTATCCATGCCGTAGCGGCCGTCATAGAACTCGTGGAATGCCGCGTAGGCGTACCAGGCCTCGTCGAAGTGCAGCACTTCGACGTTGTCAGCCAGGGTGCGCTTGATCAGGTTGGCGTTGTAGCAGAGGCCGTCGTAAGTCGAGTTCGTCACCACCGCCAGCTTGACCTTCGGCGGCCGACCTCGCGCCAACGGGTTGGCAGAGATCTTCGCCTGAATGGACTCTCGGGTGAATTCTTCCAGCGGAATCGGACCGATGATGCCCAGCTCGTTGCGTGCCGGGCTCATGTACAGCGGTATCGCGCCGGTCATGATGATCGCGTGTAGGATGGATTTGTGGCAGTTGCGATCCACCAGCACCAGATCGTCTCGCGCGACCATCGAATGCCAGACGATCTTGTTCGCCGTGGAGGTGCCGTTGATCACGAAGAACGTGTGGTCAGCGCCGAAGTTGCGTGCAGCGCGGGCTTCCGCTGCCGCCAGCGGCCCGGTGTGATCGAGCAGCGAGCCGAGTTCCGGCACCGAGACCGAGAGATCAGAGCGCAGCGTGTTCTCGCCGAAGAACTGGTGGAAAGCCTGCCCCACGGGGCTTTTGCGATAGGCCACACCGCCGCCGTGGCCGGGCGTGTGCCAGGAGTAGTTGGACTCGCCGGTATGTCGGACCAGCGCACTGAAGAACGGCGGCAGCAGATCCTCGAGATAACCGCGCGCGGCCCGAGCGACCTGGCGCGCCAGAAACGGCACGGTGTCCTCGTACAGGTAAAGCAGGCCACGCAACTCGTTTAGGTCGGCCATTGCCTCAGCGGGCGCATTCTCGATGGTGATCTGCTCGCCCAGCGCGAAGATCGGCAGACGCGGCGCGCGGCGACGAGCGACTCGGATCAGCTCCACCACGTCGTGCAGTAGGCGCTGATTGTCACCAGCACCTTCCGCCGCGACCAGGATGCAGGCCAGCCCGTGATGAGTCGAGGCGACGATTCGTCCCTCGTTCGAGCTGGCTGTGGGCAGGATATTGAAGCCGTCGCGCTCCAGCTCGGAAGCGATGCCACGCACTCGCTCACCGGCAACGGTGTCGGCTTTTATGTCACGGTGAACGATGAGGATGGGGAATTTCAGGTCTTTGTACATGCGCACTCTCTGCGAACGATCCACCTACAGGGTAGAAGCGTCCGCAGCAAAGCAACAGTGCATTGAAACGAGCGGTTGTGGGGCAGCGACGCAAGTCGGCGGCAATGCCGAGCCATTCAGCCGTCGAGCTGAGTCCAGAGCGGAGCCGCGCCGGCGGCCTTCTCGATCGCGGCCATCCGCGCCATGTGCGCAGCAACTTCTTCTTCGGTAGCGCGCAGCACCGCAGTGCGCGGCCGATCAGCCGGTAGCCGGCGGATCGGCGTGGGCTGGGGCCGACCGCCGTCGGAACTTTCACCATCACCGGCGAGGGACAGATTGGTCTGCCCGCCGGTCATGGTCAGCCAGACGTCGGCGAGAATCTCGGCATCGAGCAGAGCGCCGTGCAGGTCGCGACCCGAGTTGTCCACGCCGTAGCGTTTGCACAAGGCATCGAGGCTGTTGCGCTGGCCCGGGTGACGCTCCCGAGCCATCAGCAGGGTATCGAGCACCGAGCAATGGTCGGTGATCTCGGCACGCTCCTGCTGACCGAGCAGGGCGAACTCGTTATTGATGAAGCCAAGGTCGAACGCGGCGTTGTGGATGACCAGCTGCGCGTCCTTGATGAATTCGAAGAACTCGTCGGCGACGTCGCGGAACCGAGGCTTGTCGACAAGAAACTCGTTGGTGATGCCGTGAACGGCGATCGCGCCCTCATCCACTTCACGATCGGGTTGCAGATAGACATGGTAGTGCCGCCCGGTCAGGCGGCGGCCGATGACTTCGACACAGCCAATCTCGATGATCCGGTGGCCATCGGTCACCGGCATGCCGGTCGTTTCGGTATCCAGCACTACCACCCTGTCAGTATTCGATTTGTAAATCGTCATAGCGCACTTGCCCCAAAGTAGTCACAAACACTGGCATCCAGCTCAAAATTGCTCGCGATGCCCAACGCAAAGATGTAAACCAAAAATCGTCTTCCACTCAACTGCGCAAAAATGTAAACATGCCCTACACAATCAAAACCTTCATGACAAGGTCCGGCGAGCGGTTTTCCCAGCTTTACGACACAGAGACGCCAGGCCTCCCTTTATTCTACCCGACAGCCTTTGTCGCTCGCTTCCTCCGCTCAGCCACTCACGAGACGCAGAAAGTCTATCTGGCCGTGATCAAGCGCATCTGCGAATGGGAATTTACCAAACAGGTGGACCTCGCCAACTGTTTCCATAGAAGTAAGTTTCTCACCTGTGCCCAGATTGATGACCTTGCTAACCATCTAAGAGCCAGCAAGCTCGGAGGAAAAGGCGAAGTCATCGGAAGCCCGAAGTACAACACCTATGTCGCCTATGCAACAGAGTATCTTCGCTGGCTTGCCCAAGAGGTTATTACGGACTGGAACACAGTAAACGTAAGAGCATCAATCGAAGCTCAAAGCGATATGCTCTTAAAAAAGAAAATCCGAAAAAGCGGTTCAAAATCCTCGCAAAACCGTCGTGTAGTTACCAAAAGCCTGACCACTGCCTCCAGCGGCAAATTATTGAGCCTGTTCGAGCAACCATTCGAAGGCATAACGCGCACTCAAGATCTAGGATCCAGGATACGGAATATCGTAATGCTCCGTATTCTCTACGAAACTGGCATGCGCGTCGGCGAGCTACTAGGCCTCAAGCTAAAAAACTTTAGCAATGCAACTGGCGAGGATAGTGCCACCTTAGAGATCACCCGCAATCACCATGATGAATTCGATTCAAGACTGAACCAGCCAGTTGCTAAAACACTCGGCCGTACGCTTCCAATATCGGAAAGCCTCGAGGCACAACTTGATGAATACTGCAACAACTGGCGAGCTGAAGTCGAAGGTGTCGGTTTCTCTGACGAAGACTTCATTTTTGTAATCCATCGAGCCGGGCGAACCCTAGGCCAAGCACTCCCTAAAAGTTCTTTCGACTCCGGACTTTCTAACCTCAAAAAATCCTTTCCGGCACTAACACCGATTCACCCGCACCTTTTACGCCACGATTGGAACTATCGATTCTCAATGAAAGTAGATGCGATCGGCATGTCATTTGAAGAAGAACGACAATTAAGAGAGTATTTAATGGGCTGGGCCCCCGGCTCAGCCATGTCAAACCGCTACAACTATCGACATGTGCAAGAAAAATCGCTCGAAGTCGGCTTATCCATTGCATCTGACTCAGCGAGGGGCCTACAGTGAATAGCACGCCAACACATGCAAACATCTCAACAGAGCTTGACATCGATCTACAACGCACGGATCGCCCTGAGCCTCATGGAGATTTGTTTTATTGGGATAATGACACTTTAGTTAGAACAGGTCAAAAACGGATCGACATGACCCATGGCCTGTCGCGATTACTCTCATCAATCAAGACCTCCTTCAAACTTCACCTAATCTCCTTCAGCAAACAGGGAACTTATTCAGCCACCTCCTGCACGACTTTCTTCATGAACTTCAGGGCAGCATTGAACTCCAACCCTCCTGAAGAATTCAACGCAGGCTGGATAGCGCATTCCATTGCCAGACCGGGATTCCATGGCGCGAAAAGAGTCGCCATCGAATTTTTCCTGCACTGGAAGGAGCGTTACGATTCAGCCATTAAGATAGACGCATTGCACTTGCTGCAAGAAACAGCTGCTCGCCCTAACGGCCCACGTAACGTGCTCTCAGACGACCCTGAGAAGAGCTGGCTAACCGAGGATGAATACGAGTCCTTGTTGATGTCCACTTGGAACAACTACGACACAGGAGTCTCTGACACCCAAGTAACACTAATTAAAATCTTGTCTATGCAATACGCGCGAAGGCCAAATCAAATCGCGCTACTAAAAGCTGGCGATATAAGGGGCTTTGATGAATCAAAAGAAATCGGACTAACGGGCCGAATCATCGATTTCCCAGGAATCAAAGACCAAGCAGCCGAGACTGGCTTTCGAGACAGCAAATTCGAACCACACCCACTGGCAGATCACGTATGGGGGCTTTGCCAAATTCAGCGCCAAGAAGTCAGAGAACTTTATGAGCATACTCTCGGCCTCTCTCTCACGGACGACCAACTAAATCTACTACCTTTCTTCTGCAGTGAAGAACGCATTAAAGAAGCCCGCAGCCTGATTGAAACCCACCTCAAACTAGAGCTTCTTGACAGCCTAGACTCTCCTCATTTCCATCTTGAACGGCATTCAATTACTGAGATATTAAGATGGAAGAGAAACACCCCGTCCTGCGCATATGGCGCAGCTAAGGGTCAGTACTCTAAATGCCCGAAGGCACCAATCAGCCCCCGCACCAGTCGGGTAATGATTATTAATGCGACCCGAATGCGTCATACACGAGCACGTCAACTTGCGCGAAAGGGCGTACCAAAAAATTTGCTTTCGCACTGGCTGGGCCACACAACAGAAAGAGCACTCGAAGCCTATTATAACGACCCAGCGGAACAGGCCCGTGTCATAGACGAGGCCATGGGTCCGGCCTTGGCACCGCTAGCAATGGCTTTTGCTGGAGCTTTGATCGATTCAGATGAGCAGGCCACAAGAGCCACCGATCCGACTAGCAAACTCGAGTTCTCACGCCCTGGAGAGCTACTTAGCGTCGGACGCTGTGGCAAGCACAGCTTCTGCGCTACGACCTCGGTTCCTATACCCTGCTACCGCTGCAAGCATTTCGAACCTCTCGTACATGCGCCACACCATGAAGTACTAGATGCTCTGCTACAGAGGCAGTCTGAGGAGAATCAAGCGTTAAGAATTGGCGGGCAGCGAAATCTACTTATTCCCATTGATCTCTCTGCCGACATTCTTGCAGTAAAAAATTGCATTACCCGCTGCAACAACCGAATTGTCGAACTGGGGCTAACTCAATGACCCAGATTATCCAATTTATTCCAAAGCACGAAATATCAGCCAATCAGAACCTAGACGACTTCATCAATTTTGCTCATAACGAATTAACGCTTTGGTCCGACCTGCGCGGCTTTACTTGGACAGCTGATAGGTGGCAAACAACGCACACGGGCATCCGTTTTATAAACTTTGAAAATAAAGACCTACCACCCAAGTCCCGAAGCCAGCCAATCCATTTGATGCATCCATCCTTTATCGAATTCGCCAAGGCATTTCTCCGATACAAACACACCCTGCACCCAACCAAGGGAATAAGCAGAGACATCGCTGCATTACGACTGATCGAATTTTCGTTGCGCCAAAACATGGCAACACCCGACATCACTAAATTTGACCAGCGGCATTGGGAAATAATCGTCTGCACTTTGGAGTCAAGCACTATACGGCAATCGCTCTGCAACATAGTGCTTTCCATTCTAAAATCGTTATCAGATCTCTTCATAATACAGGTCGACCCGCGTTTTTGGAGGCACCCTTACCTAGGTGCGCGCAGTTACGATTACTTAAATGGTTCTCAAGCACCTGCTGAAGTAAAGGCTCAGAAAGCTCCTGATCAGGATGCGCTACTTGCGATTGCAGAGGTATTCTCACGTGGCGCCTATGAAGTGCAGATTGATAATGACGTTATGGTCACTTGCATTACCGCTTTACTACTAAGTGCACCCATGCGTATAGGTGAGACCCTGCGCTTTCGCATTGATTGCTTGCGAGACGATCACGACAAAAACGGGGAGATTCAATACTATTTAGTCTACTGGGTCCCAAAGACCAAAGAGTTTGCACGCAAACCAATTCCGAAAACACTAATAAATATCACTACAGACGCAATAAATCGGCTAGTAAAAATCACTGACGAAGGCCGCTCCTTGGCCCGTTACATGGAAACCAACCCATCGAGATTCTACCGCCACGCCAATTGCCCTAATGTTCAAGACAACGAGCCACTCTCGGTAAAGCAAGTAATGCAGGCTCTAGGTTTTACCGATCGAACCTGCTGCCAATCCCTTATCCATAGACTAACCGGTAGTTGGTCATTGTCCGGATTTACTCTAGACTCGCTTTGGAAACTTATACTAATAGAGCACAAAGCCACCAACCCATATTTCCCCTACCAGGAGCCACACCAGGGATCTACCAATCCTCCATTGAAAATGTCTGAGTCACTGCTATGCCTTCGTCGCAACCAATTGCGCTTGCGGAGCACTGCAAGTCCCGTTCTGTTAGCGCCATTTGATCCTAGTTTTTATGGGAAGCGCCTGGACACTGGAAACGCCGCGGCCGAGTCCATTAACTTTTTCGCCTATCACGGATACAAGGCATTTAAGTTAAAGTCACACAGCATTCGCCACCTAATTAATAGACTCGCTCGCAGCAGCGGCATTTCATTGGATCTGATCACGGAGTGGAGCAGTCGCGCCACCAGTCGGCAGACGCGCACATATTTGAATGATGACCCGCTCACGTTCGTCGCCAAAGGAGCAGACATACTAGGTACGGTCCAGAAAAATGAGCCACTTCAACCGGTTACTGAAGAACATGCAGAAAAATATGGCCATGGTCCATTCCATCGCAGCCGCTACGGTATTTGTCGTCGTAGCTGGCGAGCTGGCCCTTGCAACAAATTCGCAGACTGTCTTAATTGCTCTGAGCTATTGATGTGTAAAGGAGATAGGCTGGCCACTGATACGATTCAACATGATCTAGATAGCCTTAGACAGACGTACGATGCCGCACAGCAGGCGATATCAGATGGAGAAAGGTCGGCGTCGCGCTGGACGCTTGTTACGGCCGCACAAATTAAGCAAATCACTAATTTGCTTTCAATTTTGAATGATATATCGATCCCGGATGGGAGTCCCATCGAAATAGAGGGCAGGGACTTCAGCCATGAACAGACAATTGTTTCCGAAAAAGCCGAAGCAGCCGCGATCAGGCTGCCTGACAAACAAATGCTTGGAATAACTTATGGCGATGACCTTCTAGCTTGCCTAGAACTTCTCCGGAGCACCGACAATGCCTAAGATCATCTCTGACAAGAATGAAAGGCAGATCGCGCAACTTGTTAGAAACTGGCCGACTGATCATTCACTGAACTGGAACAGCATCTGCCTTGGTGCTCAAGAAATTTTAGGCTGGGGAGCCCCACCAACTCGTCAAGCACTCAATAAAAAACTGCTGATTAAAAGCGCCTACAAAGCAAAGAAAGGTCAACTCAAGTCCGTCGAAACAAAACTCGATGGGATGTCGAAACCAAGAAGCACACTAGATGCGATGAAAAAAATTTCCCGACTTCAAGCTGAGAATGACGCTCTGAAGGCACAACTTTCCACAATGGCTGAACTCGCCAACCGACTTATCTATAACGCATCTATAGCAGGACTTTCACGAGAGAGACTCATGACCCCGCTCCCTACAGTCCATGAGCCAAAGAAAAAGCTCAAGCCCAGAAAATAGCCTGCATGCCTCACCAGTCCGACCAGCCAAGCTAGTTCTTGACTGCTCGCAATTGGCCGATAGCTGCGTGTCACTAGCGTCCGCCACCGGCCAAAAGCAGCCTGTCGTAACAAGCCTGAACCAGCAGCTTTCTTACAGACTGCTCGCCGGCTGGACTCTAAAGCCAGCTGCCACTGAATACGGGGAGACGGCGGGAGCCCTGTTTCTTCGGCCAAACCGTCTCGCTAGTATGTGGACACCTGCCACTGGTGCCTTGGGTGCCGAAATGTTTGAAGGGATTCAGAATGATCCGAAGGTTCCGGCTTGAGCAAAAAGGCCGCTACGAGAAGCTGGTAATAGCTCAACGTTTGTCGGACATGGTGGACAACTACCTGGATGGGCGCCCTGCACCGTTGCTGATCGGTGCCGAACAAGGTGGTATCGGCGAATGGGATGACGTGGTCATCTACCATGCGGATGAGCATTATGAGCACTTCCAGATCAAGCGGCAGACGACCCCCTTCAGCGATAAGCACATCGATAAAGCCGACTACATAAAGTCCTATAAACCCAAGGCCGGCAACAAGGCAGCAGCAAGTGCAACGCCAGTTGTCCCGTCCGATAGCGCCATCGACTCTGAGCTCGATAAGGCCATGAAGAGCTTGTCTGCCTGGAGTCTCACACCCCAGTCCAAGCAGCCGCCAGTCCGCGCTTTTTCACTCATCCTGCTCGGCCTGGAAGTTGTCATCAAGGGCAAGCCAAGTGACTCCATCACCGCCAATCACCTGCACGAGTTTTGTCGACTCTGCAAGCAGGACGGTCTTGATCTGGCTGCCCTATCTAGCCGCCCCGATACCCCAACGCAAAACGTCTATAAATGGTTGACGACCTGGTGTGGCTTTACCGACTGGGATCATGTTCGACAAACCATGCGGACACTTACGATCCATGCCGTAGGGAGCGAAGAGAACCTTGAAGAGCGTGCGTGCGAGTCGTTAGGACGGCACTTTAATGATTCGCGGGCAACCCTTGAGAAGCTAGTGGGGTACATTTCTACAAGTACCACGGATGTTAACGCCATCAGCTGTCATGCGATGGCTAACCATCTCAAAGACGCACGCCGGTCAGATGCTGTGACTTGGACGCAATACCTCATGAGGCCGCAGGCTGGATCCAGTTGGATGGTCGCCGGTACCCACAGCTTGAATGGTACGACGAGCTTGCCAGCGGCCCATGCTGCCGCGGAAGTTGTCGGTCACCACTGGACAGCGGGCGGTAACAACAGAAGGCTGCGGTTGCACGCTACCTATTGCCCGCCTACGCCAAATACCGTGGCCCTCCACTCGGCCATCCTTCGGCTGGCCCTGCACTTGAAGAGCGGGAGCCATTGCCTGCTTCTGGGTGAGCCGCTTTGGCGCCAAGGCGCTGGGAACGAGTTGGGTAGAACGCTTGGGATCAGCGAGAGTGATCTTGATGAGCTTCCTTGGATAGACAATTCAGAGGCGCTGTCCTGCGCGTCGGGTCGCGAAATCTCGTCGATCCTGGAGGCGCGAGATGAATCTTCAGCACTTCACCGGGCAATGAACAATCTTGTGTGGGAGCAGCTACAAGCCCGCATCACGGCCAGGTTGAACTCGGTATCCGACATGCCATTACTGGCAGCATTGGAACCGAAGTGGCGCTCTTGGGCCGCTGAGCTAACAGCCGACGCCGCTGCGCGTGAGTCACTGTTAGAACAACTCATGTACCCCAAAACAGAAGGCTTAGACGGGAAACACGCGCTGCGCGTCGGGCCTCGTACTGCAGACCTGCTGGAAACCGCCATTCTGATGCTGCTTCTGGTTTGCGTCGCAATCGGTAACGACGATGGCAATTGGCGCGAAATCCCTGACGTTGGGGATGTTCTCAGCATTGCATTGCAGAACTGGTCAGGCGCTTCAGGCGATCACAGTGGCGCCAGGCCTGTTGCCGATGACCTGATGGCCATTTTGGGGCCTTCGCCAGCGTCGGTAGTCATTCTCGCGGGAGTCGAAGGGTCTCCCACGAGCCTACTCGAGTCCGGTATGGCTGATGATTTTGAGACCAGTAACAGCATGGCGGCTGAGCGCCAGCCCAGATTGCTGGTGACACGATTTGGGGTGCTCAAGCACTTGCGTAACGGGACACTCGCCCAGCTAAAGCAGCAATTCCAACGTCATTGGGATGCTTGGCGCGACGCGCGTGAAGCAGCAATCGAAGCTTATAGGGAAGGACACTAATCATGCTGACACTGCAGGAAGTGGCTGGCGCAATCATTCAGCGTGTAGAGGGTCGGTATGACGTGTGTCCCCGGGACGTAACGGAGCTAATGCTGCCTGAGGTCGACTACGACTCGCATGTTCTTCGACTCAAGCGCTCCCACATCGAACGGGCGGGCTGGCGGACGGTTCTGCTCATCGAGCTTCCACTGACGGCCCTTCAGGCAGCCAACCAGTGGGCAGCCGATGTCCGGGATGTGCTGCCCGAACCTGAGACTGCAGACCTCTATATGTTTCTGATGATCAGCGGTATCGCCAAGGATGACGCTGCACGGATTGAGACGGATGACAGATTTTGCCGCAAGGTTGTTGTGCGCGAATCTGAAGCAGCTGGTGATTTTCTTAACCGGACATTCTTGGCGGCCTTGGATCCCGCTGGCGATGTCGAGACGCTGAGCGATCCATTGGTGTCGGCGCTGAACACGCTGTCCAATGCATACCCTTGGTCTGCTCCACACATCGCTGCTTGGAAAACGCAGTTTCTGACCAACCAAAACGGAGCGGATGTGGTGCGTGTTCTTACCGACTCGCTGGGTGAAAGCGAGGTTCAGTCGTGAGCAAGTTGAATTCAATCACCCTGTCGAACCTGCGCAAATTCGGGTCGGAAGTCACCATCGAGCTGAGTCCCGGAGCGACTATTTTGCTCGCGCCCAATGGTACTGGCAAAACAACGGTATTTGAGGCGATCGAGTTTGGCCTAACCGGGAAAATCGCGCGTCTCCGTGACGACCTTGCCCACATCATTCGTGATGATCAGGCGGCAGCGACAGTCAGTCTGAGTTTTTCTGAGTTAACTGCGACATCACGCGTGACTGCAGCGGGCGAGGTCAGCCGGGACGGAGACTTGAGCAGCGTCTTCCCTAATGTGTCTGCAAATGACATCCCATTCTTGCTGCGTCTAACTCACCTCTTGGATCAGAGGGAGAACGGGTGGATCGTTAATGCAGAAGAAAAGGAAGCCGGAACCCAGTTGGCGAAGCTGCCGATTGGTCGCGACGGTTCTAAAGCTCGCGCCAACCTCGCTGCCGTTCGACGGTCGCTGACGGAGCAAAAAGCCCGTGCGGAAGAAGTGTTGATTGGGCATGAGACTGATTTGAGCGAGTGGACTCGCCTACTTCAGGAGCGTGACATAGCTGCTGCCGGTGCAGTAGGTGCATTACGACCGCTCGATCGAATTGCCGACGCTCTCTCTGACGCTGCAAACCAGACGCAAAGCCTGAGCCAGATTCCACCTGGCTTATTGACCGGGCCTGCAAGCCAGGAGGGGCTGACGATTGCACACTCCGCACTGACCGAGATCTTGCAAGGGAAGGTCGAACGGACTCGGGCGCATATTCAAGCCTTGCCTTGGTAAACGATCTTGTTGAAAGCTTTGTTGCGGCGCAGGAGCAGCTCGAAAAGCTCAATGAAGACCTCGCGGCAGCTAGTCAGACACTCGATAAACACGCGAACACGAGGGCTGACGGCAATGCCGCCTTGCAGGAGCATCAGGCCAGTATCCACTCTGCACAGCAAGAACTTACCAGCATCGGGCAGCAACTTGAGCGTCTGATTGGAGAAACCACTGCAAAACAGGAGATCGCTCACCGAAATGACGCGTTGACGTCAGCGATTGCTGCCCTACGCGAGGCTGAAGAAAATTCTCGTGTACTTCGCGAGCAGCATGAGCGCAACCAACGGGTTCGCAACCAGCATGCTCAGATTGACGCCCAGCTTCATGGCATCAACCAGACTGAGCAGCGCTTGGAGGCGAGCCGTCTAATGCTTGCCGACTGGCAGGCCACTGAGCAGCAAATCAGCGAGGTTGTTCAGCAAATCACGGATCTCGGAGTGCTCATCGATAAACAGAGCATCGATCGGGATGCCGAACGTTCCTCGTATGAGACGTGTAAAGCTGCGGAGGCCACTGCCCGATCATTTTATGAGATGCTCAGTTCTTCCGCCGACGCAATCCGTCAGGCCGTTGCATCCATAGCGCAACATCTTCCCGCTGACCAAGATCAATGCCCGCTTTGCCTGGAGCCGCATGGTGCAACCAAGCTTCAGTCCCGTGTGGCTCAAGCCCTTGAAGCGATCAATCCGAGTTTGACTGCAGCTGAGCAGCGATTGCGAGCTGCTGTGGAAGCGTTGACGGCCAGTGAGGTCGCGGTTGAGAAAGCGCAGCAAGCACTAGACTTCAGCCGAATGGAGCTGGGTGCTTTGGAGTCCAGCCGCCAGGATCTGGGAAGACGAGTTGCGCAGTTTCGTACCGATCCGATTTTGGCTAGTGACTCGCTCCCATTGGCAAGGGAGTCGCTCAGGCAGCAACTCGATAGTATTGCTCCTGCCAAAAAGCGTTTGACTGATCAGCGAGCGGCTTTGGACGCTCTCCCTTCCCCTGAAGCCTTTGAACAAACCGAGGGGGCCTTCAACTCGGCACAGCAGATGCTCGACTTGGCCCGAGTTCAACAGAGCGAAGCGTCTACGCGGCTGGATCAAGCAGTTGCCGCACTGGCCGCGCTCACCTCTGGAGAACCGCTGGCTCGTACGCTTGAGCAACTCACTGCAGAAAAAGCGCAGCTGGAACAGCAGATCAGCGATCTGAACGGGAAGGTTGAGACTGTGCAATCCGCCCTAGACACCCAGCAGCATCAGTTGGTTGAGTCATTAACCGCAGTCAAGGAGATCGAGGAAGAAATCCGAAGGGTTCAAACGCTCCTTCTTCAAATCCGCGCGAGCTGGCAAGAGCAGGATTTGACCGGCGACCCACTTGCGGAAGCTGCGCAGGCCCGTGAAGCGACACTGCGCGCTACGTTGACCCTCCTGGAGGGGTATGTTTCAGCACTCGAAGGCATTGGGGTGGAGATCTCTGCTTGGGCCAAGCTGAACGATTCACAACTGGCTCAGCGGTTGATTGATGCTCAGCGTCTTGACCGATCAGAAGAGGCCTTCGAAGCGTACCTCAATGACAGCATCAACGCGGCACGCTCCAGCTTCTTGCAGTTGTCCTTGATCTCGGACGCGATGGATTTGCTGGACGGCTCACTCAAGAAAGAAATTGAGAATGTTCAGAAGCATGTCGGCAAGGTGGTACCCCGCTGGCAGGCGCTGCTAAAGCGTGTCGTGCGAGAGTCCAGGTTCCACGAGGCAAGCCTGAAATTCTTCAACTCGTATAACAAGGATCGTGCCGGCGTTTCTGTACCGCTTGGCAATAAAGCGGTACCGGTACCTGATATCGCGAGTGAGGCACAGTTGACGGATCTTCAACTGACCTTCCTGCTCTCAATGGCGATGAGTCATCAGTGGTCTCCTTGGAAAGCACTGTTATTGGATGACCCGACTCAGCATCACGACCTGGTACATGCCTCTGCGGTTTTCGATTTGCTGCGTGACTACATCGTTGATCATGGTTTCCAGGTCGTTATCGCTACCCATGATGCTCTGCAGGCTCGTTACTTCATGCGCAAGCTGCAAAACGACGGAATTGAGGCCAAGATCTGGACGCTCGTGCCGACTGAAGATGGCGTCACTGCGCAAGCAGGGAGCTGGAAACAGCGCATTCAATAATGCAGATATCTTTCCGGGCCTTGATTTAAATGTAAGCTGGGCGCAAGCCAAGTCCTCACGGAGGTTGGCTTTCGCGCAGCGGTAGGTACGCATCTATAGATCCGCCATCTTGGGGCCGAAACAGCTCTTGGGGTATGACTGCTTCTGGCCGCTAGTGTGCGCTCTCTTGCTTGGATGGCATTACGTTCTGGCCCAACGTTACTGTAGCGAATCCGCAGCAGTATCAATCAAAGCCTCCTGTATCCCGCGTGAAGAAAGACGCTACGTTGCGCCCGTTCTTCCACGGCTTCGCTTGCCGCCCCGCTACGGCAGATTCGAAGCATTCATCGAAATGTCATCATTTAGAAGCAGTGCGTTAACAAGGAATTTCTACCCTTTGCATCGCGAACCGCAATTGTGCGGCCAGCAAATTTGCGAAAGGTGATCAAATGACGCCCCATCCGATACAGGACGCCGTGCTGCGGGTCGACCGGTTGAGCGTCGTCTACCCAGGCGGCGTGACAGCCCTACGCGATACCTCGATTGCATTTCGGCGTGGTGAGTTCACCGTGCTGCTTGGTCTCTCGGGCGCAGGCAAGTCGACCTTGCTCCGTAGCCTCAATCGACTCGTCACGCCCACTCGCGGCAGTGTCACCAGCGAGCTCGGTGAGCTCGGCAGCGGCTCGGCCTTGCGTCAGCATCGTCGGCGTACCGCCATGATCTTTCAGCACCACCAGCTAATCGAACGTCAAAGTGCACTGGCTAATGTGCTTACCGGTCGGCTGGCCTTTCACAACACGCTCCGCTCGCTGTTTCCTCTGCCGCGTGCCGATCAGGAGATTGCGCTCAGTTGCCTCGCTCGGGTCGGTCTGGCAGACAAGGCGCTAAGCCGGGTGGACAAACTGTCCGGTGGCCAGCAGCAGCGGGTAGGCATCGCGCGTGCGCTAGCGCAACAGCCCGCGATCATTCTTGCCGATGAGCCGGTAGCCAGTCTCGACCCGGCCACTTCGGTCCGTGTTCTCGGACTGCTGCGCGACATCTGCAAGGAAGACGGCATCACCGCCATCGTTTCGCTGCATCAACTCGAATATGCCCGCCGCTTCGCCGATCGCGTCGTCGGGCTGGCCGATTCTCAGATCGTTTTCGATGCCGCGCCCTCGGAACTCACCGATGCGCAGCTTGAGCGCATCTATGCAGGCCGCTCTACGACTCAGCCAGCAACTGCTCCGGCTGAAACCCCTGTCATGCTCGCACCTTCACTGGAGATGTCCCGATGAAACGCTTATCCGCTCTCTTATTGACCTGTTTGCTGTCCGCTGTTTCAAGTCTGTCCGCCGTAGCGGCCGATGCCGATCCGGATGTGCTAAAGGTTGCGCTGCTGCCGGACGAAAACGCCTCGGAGTTGATCAAGCGAAACCAGCCGCTGAAGGATTATCTGGAAGAGCATCTGGACAAGAAGGTGCAGCTGATCGTAACCACCGACTATTCCTCGATGATTGAGGCGATGCGCTTTGGCCGTATCGACCTGGCGTATTTCGGTCCGCTGTCCTACGTCATGGCCAAAAGCAAAAGCGACATCGAGCCCTTCGCTGCCATGGTCATCGACGGCAAGCCGACCTATCGCTCAGTGATTATCGCCAATGTGGCGTCAGGCGTGAATGAGTATGCCGACCTTAAGGGCAAGAAGATGGCCTATGGTGACCGGGCATCGACGTCCAGCCATCTGATTCCCAAAACCGTGCTTCTTGAGACGGCCGAGCTGACGGGTGGGCAGGACTACGAACAACATTTTGTGGGCACGCATGACGCCGTTGCCGTCAACGTGGCGAACGGAAACGCCGATGCGGGTGGGCTGTCGGAGGTAATTTTCAATCAAGTAGCCGAACGTGGCCTAATCGATCCGAGCAAGGTGAAAGTACTTGGTTACAGCGGCGAATATCCCCAATACCCCTGGGCGATGCGCTCGAACCTGAGCCCCGAGCTGAAAACCAAGGTGCGGGATGTATTCGTCGGTATCGACGATCCCGAAGTGCTGCGCAACTTCAAAGCCGAGGCCTTCGCGCCAATCACCGACGCCGACTACGATGTGATTCGCAACATGGGATCGCTGCTCGGCCTCGACTTCGCCACGATGTGAGCACCGATATGTCTACTCATCATGACGTGCAGGCGCTGCCTGCAGAGCAACGCGAGCACATCCTTCGAGGCTTCGGCCTCGGTTGGTGGCGCCAGCTGGGGCAGGTGGCAATTGTACTCGGAGTGGTGCTGTTGGCCTGCTGGTACGTGGGGCTGCTCGATGCCACCACGCTGCTGAACGGGCTGCCCTCCATCGCGACCCTGGCAGGCGAGGCCATGCCGCCAGACTTTTCGGGCTATCGAAGCTGGATTCGCCCGTTGATCGACACGCTGGCGATGAGCATCGCCGGCACGGCCATCGCAGTGGTGTTCTCGCTGGTGGTGGCCTTCGTTGCAGCGCGCAATACGGCGCCGCACCCCCTTGTGTTCGGTGTTGCCCGGGTGCTGCTCAATGCCCTGCGGTCGGTGCCGGAGCTGATCATGGGCATCATCTTCGTTGCAGCCGTAGGGTTCGGCGCCTTGCCGGGCGTGCTTGCCCTGGGTCTGCATTCGATCGGCATGGTCGGCAAGTTCTTCGCCGAGGCCATCGAGCACGTCGACGAAGCGCCGGTGGAAGCCGCTCGGGCGGCGGGGGCTACGCCGATGCAAGTGCTGCTGCACGCGGTTTTGCCACAGGTGACTCCGCAGTTCGCCGACGTGGCGATCTACCGCTGGGAATACAACTTTCGCGCCTCCACCGTGATGGGCATGGTTGGCGCCGGCGGTATCGGCTTCGAACTCATGGGCTCGCTGCGCATCATGCAGTACCAGGAGGTTGCAGCAATCCTGCTGGTCATCCTGGCCATGGTCACGCTAGTAGACGCCTTCAGTGGCGTGCTGCGCAAACGTTTCAAATAGGACAAACCATGCTGCCGAAACTCGTTATAACTCACCGAGTACACGATGAGATCCTGCAACTGCTGGCGCCACATTGCGAGCTGATGACCAACCAGAGCGACAGCACGCTGACGCGCGAGGAAATTCTGCGCCGCTGCCGCGATGCTCAGGCGATGATGGCGTTCATGCCCGATCGGGTCGATGCAGAATTTCTCCAAGCCTGCCCCGAGCTGCGTGTGGTCGGCTGCGCGCTCAAGGGCTTCGACAATTTCGATGTGGACGCCTGTACTGCCCGCGGGGTCTGGTTGACCTTCGTGCCTGATCTGTTGACGGTCCCGACTGCCGAGCTGGCGATCGGACTGGCGGTGGGGCTGGGGCGGCATCTGCGCGCAGCAGATGCGTTCGTCCGCTCTGGCGAGTTCCAGGGCTGGCAACCACAGTTCTACGGCACGGGGCTGGATAACGCGACGGTCGGCATCCTTGGCATGGGCGCCATCGGACAGGCCATGGCTGAGCGCTTGCAGGGATGGGGCGCGACCCTGCAGTACCACGAGGCGAAGGCTCTGGATACACAAACCGAGCAACGGCTCGGCCTGCGCCAGGTGGCGTGCAGCGAACTCTTCGCCAGCTCGGACTTCATCCTGCTGGCGCTTCCCTTGAATGCCGATACTGAGCATCTGGTCAACGCCGAGCTGCTTGCCCTCGTACGGCCGGGCGCTCTGCTTGTAAACCCCTGTCGTGGTTCGGTAGTGGATGAAGCCGCCGTGCTCGCGGCGCTTGAGCGAGGCCAGCTCGGCGGGTATGCGGCGGATGTATTCGAAATGGAAGACTGGGCTCGCGCGGACCGGCCGCGGCTGATCGATCCTGCGCTGCTCGCGCATCCGAATACGCTCTTCACTCCGCACATAGGGTCGGCAGTGCGCGCGGTGCGCCTGGAGATTGAACGTTGTGCAGCGCAGAGCATCATCCAGGCGTTGGCAGGTGCGCGCCCAATCAACGCTGCGAACCGTCTGCCCCAGGCCGAGCCTGCCGCATGTTGAATCCGGTCTGGCTGAAGAGCCTGGTAGCGATCGTTCAAACAGGCAGTTTTCAGAGCGCGGCGAGGGCGTTGGGGCTGGCCCAGCCGACGGTGTCGCAGCACTTGCAGAAGCTTGAAGAGCAGGTCGGCGTAACGCTGGTGCAGCGCAGTCGTAGAGGCTGCCAGCCTACCACACGTGCGCTGGCCTTCATGCCGCATGCGACCGCCTTGCTCGACATGCACGCCCGGGCGCTAGAAGCCCTGCATGGAAATAGTGAGCGCGTCGGGGCCAGCTCCAACATCGGCACCTACCTTCTCCAGCCATTCGTGCGCAGCTATCTGACGACCGCAAATGAGAGGGGCGAGGTGGATCTGCGCATCGCCGCCAACCCGGATGTGGCCGACCAGCTACTGGCGGGCCAGCTCGACGCCGCGATCATGGAATGGTGGCTACCTCACCCCGACTTCGAACACCGCCTCTGGCGGGTCGAGCCGCTGGTACTTATCGTCAGCCCCGACCATCCGCTGGCTGAAGCAGGGTGCATAGAACGCGATCGTCTGGTGGACCTGCCGATGCTGGGAGGTGAACCGGGTAGCGGTACCGGACGGCTTCTGACCGAATACTTTGGCGAGCTGGGCGTGCCTCGCAGCGGTATGCAGCTAGGCAGCACCGAGGCAGTCAAACAAGCAGTCAGGGCGGGACTCGGCGTGTCGTTGGTGATGGCTTCCGCAGTACAAGACGAAGTTCGCAGTGGCGCGCTGGTAGCTCTTCCCATCCCGGGGCTTGAAAAGCGTCTCCAACTGATCTGGCGCAAACCGCCCGGAAATCTGCACCCGCCGGGATTTGTGCGGCACTTATTGGCCGATAGCTACAACTCGCTAGAAGCTGTTATCAGCTACGCGCCCGCGATGCCTAATCTCACCGTCTAAGCGAAAACCTGACTCCAATCTCTATCTACTAGGACAGTGCATGCCTGCGGCGCTCCACCGAAACATCGACTCGAAACCTTTGAGAGCTTCGCAACAGAGTCATAGGTAATAGGTTCGCCAGATTGATTGATCAGGACGCCGCCAGCTCCCCGCAGAATTGCGTGTCCAGCCACCACATCATGAGCAGATACAGGAACAACTGAGACTGCCGCAACACCATCTCCAACGGCGACCGTAGCCAGTCGGTAGGCAATACTAGGCATCGGTAAGCACACAGAAGGAGCGCAAAGCGCTGCGTTGACCTCTGGCCTCGCCAAAGCTCCCGTACTTACCAGCACGTTGCTGTCCGCTCCTAGCTGGAGTGTACTAATCGAGCTTTTCAAAATCTGTCCATTTCTACTGATGCCGGCCAGCCCCTCGCACCAAGCGATACAGTCTGGTCCTCTCCCGTTCGTGACCGGCGCATGAACCACGCCGAGGACAGGCTCTGCCCCCCTCAATAGGCCGACAGAGAGCGCTGTCCCTCTGAAGCCCCGAAGGAAATCCCGGGTGCCGTCGTTAGGATCAACTACCCAACAATACTCAGCACCAGTCAATGTTGAGCCCGTTTCCTCCCCCAAAAATCGCAGTCCAGAGCAGCCAGAAGCTCTTCTCTCAGCAGGGCTTCAATCTCTACGTCGACCTCCGCCTTGTCCCCATATCCACGTGGACCCGATGCAAGCTCACATTCCGCTGCTAACAACTCTCCGGCGCCGAGAACAATCCGAATCGTGCAGTTCAAGAGATCAGTCAGAATCATGACGGGACCCTGTGTCATGCCTAAGCATGGGCTGCTTCAAGATTCAGCGACCGCGCTAGGCGCTGCCGAACAATATATTCTCGCCTTAGTTCCCCCTACCGCCCCTTCGTGGCGACTCTCCACGTAACACCTCCCCGTGCCGGTTTTGAACTCATAGCCAAACACCTGCTTTGCTTGATCGTGAACTTTCACCAGCTCGGTTAGCGGCTCCATGCTCCAGCTGTCCGTCCCGTTCAAGCGCGCAGGTACAACCAATGCGACCGACGCAATCTGCAGATCTGGAGACTGCTCCCCAAGAAGTGACTCAAAAGCATCCTCGTTCGGGATCAAGAGCATCGTGTCCCAGGACACACCATCGCTGGCTTCGCGAACCGTCACGTAGAACCATGGACGATGCTGCCTGTGCTCCACGTATTGCCACATTTGATAGTGGTCCCCAAATAGAGGCTCGAACGGGATTTCAGCATGCCTATAGGTAGTAAACATCTGTGGATACTCGAAATTAAGCTATATATAGCATAGCCGAATTATCACCAAGAAGGCTTCATCGTTCCCTTTGCGAGAGTGCAAAGTGGAACTGAACAAAGCACTTGGATTGGTAATGAAAGACATTCGGCAATCGCGCGGGCTGCCACAGGAGGGCCTTGGCCCAAGCCAGAGCTATATCAGTGCGCTTGAGCGAGGGAAGTGGAAAGCATCACTAGATAAGGTGGAGCAAATCGCAGGAATTTTGACCCTTCATCCCGCAACACTCCTTCTTCTCGCCTACCTGAGAAAGGACCCCTCGCTTGATGCGCAGGCGTTACTTTCGCAGATCCAAGCTGAGTTAGATGTCCATCAAAGCAACCTTGGTGCACGTTGAATTAAAACCCAAGGCAGGATCTAAAACCGCCGCAGTCAGATCGACACAGGTAGAAAACTGAAAACCCCAGCCTGAGACCGTCCCTGTAAGACCTCAAACCTAGGCCCAGGTGAGCCTCAGGCGCAAAAAGCATTGAGGCTTTTACCTTGCCTATGCATCATGACCTAATGGCGATGAGTATCTGAAACACTGGGGGTCGCCCCCCAAATCCAAAATGTAAACGATGGGCCCAATTAGAGGCGCACGGTTTACATTTTCCCCTGCCAGCTCTTAACGAAAGAAACTGATCCACCAAAACACCAGCCTTAAACCCGCATTTTTAGAGGAGTAGAGATCAAAAGAGGGGGCTCAGCGCACGTTTACAGTGATGCGCACTGGGTGGAACAGCACTACGCTGCGCATATCGTTCAGCTCACTTACACTATCGGTTGTCGTTTTGCCTGTACCACGCCGCGATTGGCCAGCAGGTCGGCGTGCTCGTTGCCGGGATGGCCGTTATGGCCGCGCACCCACTCCCAGCTCACCTGATGGCGGTTGACCTGCTCATCGAGCTGCTGCCAAAGGTCGGCATTCTTCACCGGCTGCTTGCTCGCGGTTTTCCAGCCGCGCTTCTTCCAGTTGGGCATCCAGTCGTTGATACCCTGCATGACGTACTGCGAGTCGGTCACCAGCCGGACTTTGCACGAGCGCTTCAGTTCGGCGAGCCCACGGATCGCCGCCATGAGCTCCATGCGATTGTTGGTGGTGTCGGGCTCGCCGCCCCAGAGCTCACGCTTGACACCCTTATAGATAAGCAGCGCCCCCCAGCCGCCCGGGCCGGGATTGCCCTTGCAGGCACCATCGGTGTAGATCTCGACCCAATCGTCGCTCATGTGGATTGCTTACTCTGTCTGCCGGCAGGCTCGGAACGTCAAGGGAGCCGGTGTTGTTCGGCTTCGCGGCGGCTGACTTTGGCGACTGGCATCGGTAATAGCTTGCCCATGCGTTCGCGGCGCTCCTGGCGCAAGGGCCGCAGGCCGATCATCAACTTGCGCGCCACCAACAGATAGAAACCGCCAGTTGGCGTCTGCAACTGCTGCCCGACGGACTCCAGACGAGACAACCGCACCTGCCAGTCGCTCGAAGAAAGCGGCGGACAATAGCATCCGAAGCGGCGTTTCTCCAGCGCGAATCCCAGCAGGTTCAACCAGTCTCCGACCCTTGAAGGACGAATGCAACGCGCCTGCCGGAACGCCTCGCGCGAGACCAGATGACGCAGGCCCCAGGCGCTCCAAGGGTTGATACCGACGATCAGCAGATGCCCGCCCGGACGAACGCCACGCGCCGCTTCGCGCAACAACCCATGGGGTGACAGGCTGAAATCCAATGCATGCTGCAGCACCACGACATCAGCGGCATGCTCGCCGAGCGGCCAGGCCTGCTCCTCGCAATGAATCTCCACGCCAGGCAGCGGCGCACCGAGGCGAACGCTGCGTTTGATGTTCTGTGGTTGCACCGGCTCGCCGCTGAACGGACCGTTGTGCACCAGGTAGCTGCCGAAACAACGCGCCAGCTCTTCGGTCAGGACTTGCTTCTCCTGAACCAGCAGCTGCTGGCCCAGCGGCCCCTCGAACCAGGCGGACGCCTCATTGATCATGGACAGCCAATGGTCGCTGCCTTGGGTGGACGGTCGATCGTTCATCGCTAGGCTCCGTTCGCTGCGCGATCTGCGCGGCGCTGAGTTCGCTCGGGTTCAACTTTCCCATGGGACTGCTAGGATGCGCCTTTGTCACTCAATTGGCGACCCGCCCATGTTGAAGATCGAAGCCCTGCCCGCCTTCACCGACAACTACATCTGGTTGCTTCTGGACGAGGCGGCCCAACGTTGCGCCGTCGTCGACCCCGGTGATGCCACGCCTGTCCTGAACTGGCTGCACGACCACCCGGGCTGGCGGCTCAGTGACATATTGATCACCCACCACCATCACGACCACGTCGGCGGCGTCGAACGGCTCAAGGCGCAGACCGCCGCGTGCGTTCATGGGCCGGCGACCGAGAACATTCCTGCGCGCGACGAGGCGTTGAGCGACGGCCAGCGTATTGAGATACTCGGGACGGCCTTGCAGGTCATCGCCGTCCCTGGCCATACGCTTGGCCATATCGCTTATTTCCATGCCGACCCCGTGCAGCCCTGGCTGCTCTGTGGCGATACGCTGTTCGCCGCCGGCTGCGGGCGTCTGTTCGAAGGCACGCCCGAGCAGATGTTCCGCTCGCTGCAGCGCCTGGCCGATACACCGGATAACACCCTCATTTACTGCGCCCACGAATACACGCTGAGCAATCTGCGCTTTGCTCGGGCGGTGGAGCCGGGCAACCCGGCCATTGAGAAACGCACACGCGAGGTGACCGAACTGCGCGAAGCGAACCGCTTCAGCCTGCCAAGCAGGATGGACATCGAGCGCGCGACCAACCCTTTTCTGCGTTGTGCTGTCGCGGCCGTCCAGCATGCGGCAAGCGAGCGCAGCGGCGGCCGGCTAGACAGCGACGTCGCGGTTTTCGCGGCTTTGCGCGCCTGGAAGGACGTCTTCTGACAAGGTCGACAGGTTCCCGAAACGGGGCATGCAACCTTGACCCCACCAGGGGGCGTTCCTAGAATCCCCCGAATTTTGTTTCCGGGGAAGATTCCAGCCAATGCCGCCAGCTCCCAAGAAACGCCTCGAACCGGACGCCTTGGCAGCCTCTGGTCGGGCGTTGGCTCTAGCCGTTTGCGTCGCCCTAGCGGGCTGTCAGAGCAACGCCGTGCGTGACGATGCACGTGATCGCGCAAGCCACACCGCGGCGCCTGTGGCACAAGAGCCCATCTGGCTGAACAATACCCCCATCATCACCGAACACCAGGACATCTGGGCGCGAATCCGCGAGGGTTACAAGCTTCAGGAGCATCTGGACAGCAACCCCCGCATCGAGCAACAGCGCCTGCTGTTCTCCAGCCGCCCAAGATCCATCGAAATCGCCAGCGAGCGCGGCAGCCCCTATATCCATTACATCGTCGAACGCCTCGAAGAGCGCGACATGCCGCTGGAACTGGCTCTGCTGCCGATCATCGAAAGCTCCTACGACCCCTTCGCCTATTCGCCCGCCCATGCCGTCGGGCTCTGGCAGTTCATTCCCGCCACCGGCCGGCACTTCAATCTACGGCAGACCAATTGGTACGACGGCCGCCGTGACATCACCGCCTCGACCAACGCAGCCCTGCGCTATCTGAGCTACCTGCACGGCCTGTTCAACGGCGACTGGCTGCTGGCACTGGCAGCCTACAACTCGGGTGAAGGCACCGTGAGCCGGGCCATCGAGCGCAACCAGAAACTGGGCCTGCCGACCGACTACTGGAACCTGCCATTGCCGCAGGAAACCCGCGACTACGTGCCGAAGCTGCTGGCCCTGTCGCAGTTGATCCAGGCACCCGAGGCCTATGGCATCAACCTCAACCCGATCGCCAACGAGCCCTATTTCGAAGTCATCGCGCTCAAGCAGCGCATGGACCTGGCGCGGGTCGCCAAGCTCGCCGACCTGGACGAGGACGAGCTCTACCAGCTGAATCCCGCCTTCACCCGCCGGATTACCCTGGACGGCCCGCAGCAGCTGCTGGTGCCAATGGAAAAGGCTGAAATGCTGGCAGCCAACCTGGCACTGATGAAACCGCAGGACCTGGTCGACTGGCAGCAATACCAGGTGCGCGCAGGAGACACCCTTGGCGTCATCGCCAACCGTCATCACCTGACCGTCAACATCATCCGCGATGTGAACCGATTGAAGAGCGACACACTGCGAATCGGGCAGGTCCTCAGCCTGCCAACCAGCGGTGACGCCGGCGCCTCGCGGGAGCTTCTGCACGCTGTAGCGCGTCAGCCAGCCGCAACGCCGCGCAGCTATCGGGTCAAATCCGGCGACAACCTCTGGGACATCGCCAAGGCTCAGCGTGTCTCGGTACGCGACCTGCAGCGCTGGAACGAGCTTTCCGGCAGCCAGCTCAAAGTGGGCCAGGCGCTGTTCCTGCAGGGGCCGGCGGTAGCCAAAGCCCAGAGCAAGGGAAATTCGCCTACCTATTACAAGGTGCAGAAAGGCGACTCGCTGTATCAGATCGCCAAGCGTTTCAACGTGCAGCTGAACAACCTGAAGACCTGGAACCCGAAAGGCACCAGCGTGCTGCGCCCCGGCCAGCTGCTGACGCTATACCTCGCCAACTAGCCGCTCGCCACTCACCCAGACGGACGCTTGCCTAGGGATTCCAGACAGCGTCCGGTCAGTTGGGTAAAGCGCTGAAACGCGACGAACTGTTCGTGTTTCAGCGCCCGCCCCGATAGCCGGCAATCGCCGTAGATCACGCCTATCTCACGCGTTCCTGCCATCAGCGGGGCGATGAAGAACATCCCATTGCCAAACCACTGCCGCAGCGGCTGGGTCACCAGGTCGGCCAGGTTGTAACTTGCCGGGACACCCATCCAGAGCGACTGTCGATGGCGCAATACGTAGCTGAACACATTCGGCTGCTCGGGTTGGTCAGCGGGAAGCAGGAAGCCCTGAACCCAGGTATCGGTCCCTTCACCGACGGCGCAACGCACCTTGAAACGCGTCTGCTGATCGGCCAGCGCCGCCACCATCACACGTTCCAGGCCAACTCCTCGGTGCAGTCCCTTCAGTAACGTATCCAGAATCAACGTGGCATCGCCGCCACCCGTGGCCATGAGCCCCAGGTCCTGCAGCGCCTGTTGCATCAGCAACAAATCCGGTTGCAGCAAGGCAGCCTGACGCTGGTCCTGCTGCAGGCGGATCTGTTCGGGATCGGTACTGGGAATGAGCCGGCCCAGGCGACTGGCGCCGAATGTGGTCGCCACCTGCACGGTTTCATCGGCGCTGGCAAGTATCTGCTGCAACGCATCAGCTTCATCCACGCCGGTGAACTCGGCCACGGCTTTGGTCAGAGCTGTCATCTGCTCACACTCCCAGCCTCCAAGTGCGGCTTCGCTGATCTGTACGCCCAACGCGACCGCGCGGGCGGCCGGATCGCTGCTGGCCACCTGGCTGTGCGCAAGACTGGTCAACTCTCCCAGGTTCCAGCTTCTGACCAGGCCCAGGCTGAGCTGTCGGAAGCTGGTACCCAGTACGCTCTGCACCGCATCGTCGGGCTTGACGCCCGGCTGCGTCAGCTGCAGGGCCAGCTCGTCCGCCTGCTCGCCACCGCAGCCCCAGAACGCCAGCTCGCCCACGTTGTAAAGCAGCGCGGCGATAAATACTTCTTCCTCGTGGCGCGAAAGCACATAGCCCGCGATGTTGCGGGCCTGTACCGCGGCGTGAAACGAGCGAGCCAGCAGTTCCAGCAACTGCTCCCTCGGGGCGCGCTCGAGCAGGCTATCGATCAGCGTGACCGACAGACTGATCAGGCGCACGTTCTCGAAGCCGATCATCACGATGGCCCGAGAAATCGTCTTGATGGTCTCCTGAGAGGGGTTGTAATAGCTGCTGTTGCCGACCCTCAGCACCTTGGAGGTCAGCGAGGCATCGCGAAGCAGCACATCGGCCAGTTGCTGCACCGAAGCATGTTCATGCACGGCAAGGCGCTGCAGATCCTTGACCACGGACGCCAGCGCAGGCAGCTCCGATTGATTCAGGCGGTCGATCCAGGCCTGAAGACCCTGGGCACGTACATCCAAGAGGTCACCTCTGCACAATGCCATTACGGGAAATGACCGGCAGTTTGCCCGAGTTGCCCGGCCTTTTTCCAGCGCATACAAGCTGTTACTGTACCGGCCCGAGAAGCCCCTAAGCGCCAAGGATCGGATTCCCCGTCTGATGCGAGCCCTGCTACCGTTACTGACCTGCCTGGCCTTGAGCTTTCCCGCCTTCGCCACCATCAGCGAAAGCCATGGTTATGCGCAGTTCGGCACCCTTAAGTATCCGGCTAACTTCACCCACTTCGACTGGGTGAATCCGCGCGCGCCGAAGGGTGGCCAGATCAAACTGATGGCCTCCGGGACGTTCGACACCCTGAACCCCTACACTTTCAAGGGCACCAGCCTGAGTTCGGCGCCCGGCTTTCTGCAATACGGCATCAGCGAGCTGAACGAACCACTGATGGTCGGCACCGGTATCTACGACCCGTCCGGCGACGAGCCTGCCTCCAGCTACGGGCTGATTGCCGAATCAGTGGAGCACAGCGACAACTACAGTTGGGTTGTTTTCAACCTGCGCCAGGAAGCCCGCTTCCATGACGGCAAGCCGATTACCGCCTACGACGTCGCCTTCTCCTATCGCACCCTGATAAAGGATGGCCACCCCCAGTACCGCTCCAACCTGCAGGGGGTGAAGCGCGTCGACATCCTCAACCGACATCGCATCCGCTTCGTCTTCGAGCGACCGAACAATCCGCTGCTGATCATGCGCCTGGGCGAACTGCCTGTACTGCCGCAGCACTACTGGAAGAATCGTGACTTCAGTGCGACCACCTTCGAACCCCCGCTGGGCAGCGGCCCCTACCGCATCACCCATGTGCAGCCCGGCCGGCAGGTGGTGTTCGAACGGGTGCGAGACTGGTGGGGCGCCAAGCTGCCGGTCAATCAGGGCAAGTACAATTTCAACCGAGTCTCGGTCGAGTTCTATCGCGATAGCGTGGTGGCCTTCGAAGCCTTCAAGGTCGGTGAATTCGACTTCTTCATCGAGCACCAGGCGAAGAACTGGGCCAACGGCTATCAGTTTCCTGCAGTGATGCGCGGCGACATCGTTCGTACAGAAATTCCCCACCAGATTCCGACCCAGACCCAGGCGCTGTTCATGAACGGACGCCGCGCGACCTTCGCCGACAAGCGTGTGCGCGAAGCGCTCGGCCTCATGTTCGACTTCGAATGGACCAATCGCGCCCTGTTCTACGACGCCTACCGGCGCAGCGAAAGCTACTACCCCAACAGCGACTTCACAGCGACAGGCAAGCCCGAAGGCGGCGAGTGGCTGTTGCTTTCGCCGTACCGCAAGCAGCTCCCGCCCGAACTGTTCACCGAGCCCTTCCAGCTCCCGCAGACCGAAGGCCGCGGTATTCCGCGGGAAACCCTGCGCCATGCGCTGAAGCTGCTCGCCGACGCGGGCTGGAAAGCCTCTGATGCCGGCCTGCTCAACAGCGCCGGACAACCGCTGCGCTTCGAGATCCTGCTGGTCAACCCGCGGCTTGAGCGCATCCTCCAGCCTTACGTCGAGAACCTGGCGCGCATCGGCATTCAGGCCAATCTGCGTACCGTGGACAGCGCACAGTACAAGCAGCGCCTCGATCACTACGACTACGACATGATCCTGATGACGCTGGCCCAGAGCCTCAGCCCAGGGATCGAACAGTATCTGTACTTTCATTCCAGTCAGGTCGACGTCAAGGGCGGTCGCAACTATGCCGGCATCGCCAATCCGATCATCGACGACCTGATCGACAAGCTGCTCGCCGCGCAAACCCGCGACGAGCAAGTCGCCGCCGTCCGCGCAATCGACCGCGTGCTGCTGTGGAACCACTACACCATTCCGAACTGGTTCATCAGTAACCACCGCCTGGCGTACCGCAATCGGTTCGCCCACGTCACCACGCCGCCCTATACGCTGGGTTTGCGCGCCTGGTGGCTGAAGAGCCTGGAGAAGAGCAAATGAACAATCGCGTGCGCCATTCGCTGTTTCGCGCCAGCCTGCTGGGGCTGCTCTGCATGGCTACCCTGGCCGAGGCCGCTCCCCGCCATGCCCTGACGCTGTATGACGAGAAGCCCAAGTATCCGGCCAGCTTCCAGCACTTCGAGTACATCAATCCCGAGGCCCCCAAGGGCGGCACGCTGCGCCAGGCTGGCTTCGGCAGCTTCGATTCGCTCAACCCTTTCATCAACAAGGGCGTTGCAGCTGACGATATCAGCCTGATCTACGACACCCTCACCACCAACAGCCTGGACGAACCCTTCACCGTCTACGGCCTGCTGGCGGAAAAGATCGAAAAAGGGCCGAACAACAGCTGGGTACGCTTCCACCTGCGCCCGCAGGCACGCTTTCATGACGGCGAGCCGGTAGAGGCCGAAGATGTGGTGTTCACCTTTGAAACCCTGATGAACCAGGGTGCTCCGCAATACCGCGCCTATTACGCCGATGTGGATAAAGTGACGGCGGAAAGCCCGCGGCGTGTGCGCTTCGACTTCAAGCATGCCGGCAATCGCGAGCTGCCGATGATTCTCGGGCAACTGCCGGTGCTGCCGAAGCACTGGTGGGAAGGAAAAGACTTCACCTCAGGCAGCCTCGAACCGCCTCTGGGCAGCGGCCCGTACCGCGTCGAGAAAGTCCAGGCCGGACGCTCGATTCGCTACGAGCGCGTTAAGGACTACTGGGGCAAGGACCTACCGGTGAATCGCGGTTTCTACAACTTCGATCACATCAACTTCGATTACTACCGCGACAACACCGTAGCCTTGCAGGCGTTCAAGGCCGGACATTTCGACTACTGGTTCGAAACCAGTGCAAAGAACTGGGCGACCGCCTACAACATCGATGCGGTTCGGGATGGCCGCATCATCAAGGATGAAATCCGCAACCACAACCCGACCGGCATGCAGGGCTTCATCTTCAATATCCGCCGACCACAGCTGGAAGATCGTCGCGTCCGTGAAGCCCTCGGGTTGCTGTTCGACTACGAATGGACCAATCGTCAGCTGTTCAACGGTGCCTACACCCGCACCCGCAGTTACTTCGACAATTCCGAGCTGGCGTCATCCGGCTTGCCGAATGACGACGAGTTGAAGGTGCTCGAGCCGCTGCGCGGCAAGGTCCCGGACGAGGTATTCGACAAGCCGTTCGAACTGCCGCGCACCGAGGGCAATGGCGTGATTCGCGAACAGCAGCGCGAGGCATACCGGCTGCTCACCGAAGCGGGTTGGAAGGTCGAGAACGACCGCATGCTGGATGCTACCGGCAAACCGGTGAAACTCGAGTTCCTGCTGGTACAGGCCGAGTTCGAACGTGTGCTGCTGCCGTACAAGCGCAACCTGGCCGATCTCGGCATCGAACTGGAAATTCGCCGGGTCGATGTCTCGCAGTACATCAACCGCCTGCGTTCGCGCGATTACGACATGATCGTCAGCGGCTTCAGCCAGTCCAACTCGCCCGGCAACGAGCAGCGCGAGTTCTGGCACTCGGTAAGCGCCGACAACCCGGGCAGCCGCAACTTCATCGGCCTCAAGGATCCGGCAATCGACACGTTGGTAGAAGGTCTGATAGGCGCCGACTCGCGCAAGGAACTGGTCACCTACACTCGCGCCCTGGATCGTGTACTGCTCTGGGGTCATTACGTGGTGCCGAACTGGCACATCAAGACCTGGCGCGTGGCGTACTGGAATCACCTCGCACACCCAGAGGTAACTCCCAAACAGGATATCGGCCTGATGACCTGGTGGCGCAAGCCGGATACCCCCGTGCCCGTCGCCGACCCGGCGGAAACCAAGAAGGCCGAGAAAGCCGGCGCTCCCACGCCTGCGGCCACGCCGGATGACGCCGGGGCGGAGCGTTAAGCATGCTGGCTTACATCGTTCGCCGACTGCTGCTGATCATCCCCACGTTATTCGGCATTCTGCTGATCAACTTCATCATCATCCAGGCCGCGCCCGGCGGCCCGGTGGAGCAGGCGATCGCCAAACTGGAAGGTTTCGAAGGCGCCACCAGCCGGATCGCCGGCGGTGGCTCGGAAGTCGCAGTCGCAGGCACCAGCTACCGGGGTGGCCAGGGTCTGGACCCCGAGTTGATCGCCGAGATCGAACGCCTGTACGGCTTCGACAAGCCACCCGCCGAGCGCTTCTGGATCATGCTCAGCAACTACCTGCGGCTGGATTTCGGCGAGAGCTTCTTCCGCGACGCCAAGGTCACCGACCTGATCATCGAGAAGATGCCAGTCTCCATCTCGTTGGGCCTGTGGAGCACGTTGATCATGTACCTGGCCTCGATTCCACTGGGGATCGCCAAGGCCACGCGCCACGGCAGCAAGTTCGACGTCTGGACCAGCTCGGCGATCATCGTCGGTTACGCCATTCCGGCCTTTCTCTTCGCCATCCTGCTGATCGTGCTGTTCGCCGGCGGCAGCTACTGGAACTGGTTTCCGTTGCGCGGTCTGACCTCGACCAACTTCGACGACCTGACGCTGGGCGGCAAGATCATCGACTACTTCTGGCACCTGGCCCTGCCCGTCACAGCGCTGGTGATCGGCAACTTCGCCACGCTGACGCTGCTGACCAAGAACAGCTTTCTCGACGAGATCAACAAGCAGTACGTGATCACGGCACGAGCGAAGGGCCTGAGCAAGAATCGCGTGCTCTACGGTCACGTGTTCCGCAATGCCATGCTGATCATCATCGCCGGCTTTCCAGCCGCCTTCATCGGTATGTTCTTCACCGGCTCGCTGCTGATCGAGGTGATCTTTTCCCTCGACGGGCTCGGCCTGCTCAGCTTCGAGGCGGCAATCAACCGCGACTATCCGGTGGTGTTCGGCACCCTCTTCCTCTTCACCCTGCTCGGACTGGTGGTGAAACTGATCGGCGACCTGACCTACACGCTGGTCGACCCGCGCATCGATTTCGAAAGCAGGGAGGCCTGAAATGCAGTTGTCCCCCCTCAACCAGCGCCGCCTGGCGCTGTTCAAGGCGCACAAGCGTGGCTGGTGGTCGCTGTGGATCTTCCTCGCGCTGTTCGTGCTCAGCCTTGGCGCGGAGATCATCGCCAACGACAAGCCGATCGTGGTGCGCTACGACGGCGAATGGTTCTTCCCGGTGTTCAAGCGTTATCCGGAAACGGCCTTCGGCGGCGAGTTTCCGCTGCAGGCGAACTACAAGAGCCCGTATATCCAGGAACTGATCGCCGAGAAGGACGGCTGGATGGTCTGGCCGGTCATTCCCTTCAACTATTCGAGCATCAACTACGAACTGCAGGTGCCCGCCCCCGCGCCACCGTCACTGGAGAACTGGTTGGGTACCGATGATCAGGGGCGCGATGTGCTGGCCCGGGTGATCTACGGCTTCCGCATCTCGGTGCTGTTCGCCCTGACCCTGACCCTGATCAGCTCGGTGATCGGCGTCATCGCCGGCGCCCTGCAGGGCTTCTATGGCGGCTGGGTCGACCTGGTTGGCCAGCGTCTGCTGGAAATCTGGTCCGGGCTGCCGGTGCTCTATCTGCTGATCATCCTCGCCAGCTTCGTGCAGCCGAACTTCTGGTGGCTGCTGGGCATCATGCTGCTGTTCTCGTGGATGAGCCTGGTGGACGTGGTGCGTGCCGAATTCCTCCGCGGGCGCAACCTCGAATACGTGCGCGCCGCCCGCGCGCTGGGCATGCAGAACGGCGCCATCATGTTCCGCCATATCCTGCCCAATGCCATGGTTTCGACCATGACCTTCATGCCGTTCATTCTCACCGGTGCCATTGGCACGCTCACCGCGCTGGATTTTCTCGGTTTCGGCCTGCCGGCCGGTTCGCCGTCGCTCGGTGAGCTGGTCGCCCAGGGCAAGGCCAATCTGCAGGCCCCCTGGCTGGGCATCAGCGCCTTCATGGTGCTGGCGGTGATGCTGACCTTGCTGGTGTTTATCGGGGAGGCGGCGCGCGATGCCTTCGACCCAAGGAAATAACATGGCCGAACAACCGATAGCCGAGAATCTGGTCGAGGTCCGTGATCTGGCCGTCGAGTTCGTCACCGGCGAGCAGGTCCAACGTGTCGTCGAGGGCGTGACGTTCGACATTCGCAAGGGCGAAACCCTGGCGCTGGTCGGCGAAAGCGGCTCGGGCAAATCGGTCACCGCCCATTCCATCCTACGCCTGCTGCCCTACCCGCTCGCCCGCCATCCGCAAGGGCAGATCCTTTTCCACGGTCAGGACCTGTTGAAAGCCGATGAAAAGGCCATGCGCAAGATACGTGGCAATCGCATCGCCATGGTCTTCCAGGAGCCGATGACCTCGCTCAACCCGCTGCACACCGTGGGCAAGCAGATCAACGAGGTGCTGGAGATTCACAAGGGCCTGCGTGGCAAGGCGGCAACCGCCCGCACGCTGGAGTTGCTGGAACTGGTCGGTATCCCGGAGCCGCGCAAACGCATCCGCGCCTACCCGCACGAACTGTCGGGCGGACAGCGGCAACGGGTGGTCATCGCCATGGCGTTGGCCAACGAGCCTGAACTGCTGATAGCCGACGAGCCGACCACGGCGCTGGACGTCACCGTGCAGCTGAAAATCCTCGAACTGCTGAAGGAGTTGCAGGCTCGCCTGGGCATGGCGCTGCTGCTGATCAGCCACGATCTCAACCTGGTTCGGCGCATTGCCCATCGCGTATGTGTCATGCAGCGCGGTCGCGTCGTCGAACAGGCGTTGTGTGAAGATCTGTTCCGCGCACCTCAGCATCCGTATACCCAGGAACTGCTCGCGGCCGAGCCCAGTGGCGGTCCGGTGGCGGTCGAAGAAGCGGCGCCATTGCTGGAAGTGGACGACCTGCGCGTGTGGTTCCCGATCAAGAAAGGGCTGCTGCGACGCACCGTCGACCACATCAAGGCGGTGGACGGTGTGAACTTCAGCCTGCCCAAGGGGCAGACGCTGGGTATCGTCGGCGAGAGCGGTTCCGGCAAGTCCACGCTTGGATTGGCTATCCTTCGATTGCTGGGTAGTCGCGGCGAGATCCGCTTCCAGGACCAGCGCCTGCAGAACATGTCGCAGCGCCAGGTACGGCCGTTGCGCCGGCAGATGCAGGTGGTCTTCCAGGACCCCTTCGGCAGCCTGAGCCCACGCATGTCGGTTGGGCAGATCATTGGCGAAGGGTTGCACATCCACCGGATGGGCAATGCCAAGGAGCAGGAACAGGCAATCATTGACGCGCTCGTGGAGGTTGGCCTCGATCCGGAAACTCGGCATCGCTACCCCCACGAGTTTTCCGGCGGACAACGGCAACGCATTGCCATTGCCCGGGCTCTGGTGTTGAAGCCGGCGCTGATACTGCTCGACGAGCCGACCTCGGCGCTCGATCGCACGGTACAGCGTCAGGTGGTAGAGCTTCTGCGCTCGTTGCAGGCCAAGTACAACCTGACCTACCTGTTCATCAGCCATGACCTGGCGGTGGTCAGGGCGCTCAGCCACCAGATGATGGTGGTCAAGCAGGGCCAGGTGGTGGAACAGGGTGCGGCCGCTGACATTTTTGCGGCACCGCAACATCCGTATACACAGCAGCTGCTGGAATCCGCCTTCATGGCGCCCGGCGCTGCCGAACAACCAGAAGAGGGACAAGCACATGGGTTTTCTCACCGGTAAGCGCGTACTGATCGTCGGCGTTGCCAGCAAACTTTCGATTGCCTCGGGCATCGCCGCCGCCATGCATCGCGAAGGTGCAGAACTGGCTTTCACCTACCAGAACGACAAGCTCAAGGGCCGCGTCGAGGAATTCGCCGCCGGCTGGGGCTCGGGCCCGGAGCTGTGCTTCCCCTGCGACGTCGCCAATGACGAAGACATCGCCCGCGTATTCGAAGAACTGAGCAAGAAGTGGGACGGCCTGGACTGCATCGTGCACTCGGTCGGCTTCGCTCCCGGCGACCAGCTCAACGGCGACTTCACCGAAGTCACCACCCGTGAAGGCTTCAAGATCGCCCACGACATCAGCGCCTACAGCTTCGTCGCCCTGGCCAAGGCCGGTCGCGAGATGATGAAGGGCCGCAACGGCAGCCTGCTGACCCTCTCCTACCTGGGTGCCGAGCGCACCATGCCGAACTACAACGTCATGGGCATGGCCAAGGCCAGTCTGGAAGCCGGCGTTCGCTACCTGGCCGGCAGCCTTGGCCCGGAAGGCACCCGCGTCAACTGCATCTCCGCCGGCCCGATCCGCACCCTGGCCGCCTCCGGCATCGCCAGCTTCCGCAAGATGCTCGCCGCCAACGAGAAGCAGACCCCGCTGCGCCGCAACGTCACCATCGACGAAGTCGGTAATGCCGGAGCCTTCCTCTGCTCGGATCTGGCTTCCGGCATCAGCGGTGAAATCCTCTACGTCGACGGCGGCTTCAACACCACCGCCATGGGCTCGCTGGAAGATTGATCCCGCGCCCGTCTACGTAAGCACCGAACCCCGCCTGTTGGCGGGGTTCGTGTTTCTGCGGAACGCTGTCAGCCGGCTGCGGGGCGGCTTCCTCACGCAATACGAGATAGTCCCGGACTGTCCTCACCACATCGTTGAGGATCTTTTCATCACATCGCTGGCACCGATGACGCTGATCGAAACGCAGCGTCATCGGGCTGGAGGTGGATTATTCGAGCCCAAGCCATTTACCCCAGGTATCACGCCCCGGCGCCTATCGCTTGCCTGGCGCCAGAACGGCAAAACCCCGGCCATGGCGACCGGGGTTCTGTTTGCGCAAACCCGACGATCGCCGGGTTTGCGTAACGCAGGCTGATCAGCGCTTGGCGACCAGATCCTTCGGCAGCTTGAAGGTCCAGAGCATACCGCCCTGGTTGAAGTCCTTCACGCGCTTGGCCACTTCGCCACCCCACAGCGGTACCGCACCACCCCAGCCGGAGAGAACGGAAACGTACTGCTCGCCATCCATTTCCCAGGTGACCGGAGAACCGATTACGCCCGAGCCGGTGTTGAACTCGTAGACCTTCTTGCCGGTCTTGGCGTCGAAGGCCATCAGGTAGCCCTCGGGGTTGCCGGTGAACACCAGGTTACCCTTGGTGGCCAGCACGCCGCCCCACAGCGGAGCGTAGTTGTTGTAGCGCCACACTTCCTTGCCGGTCTTCGGATCGATGGCGCGCAGCACACCGATGAAGTCTTCGTTGAGCGGCTTGATGGTGAAGCCGGCACCCAGGTAGGCCGCGCCCTTCTTGTAGGCTACGCCTTCGTTCCAGATGTCCATGCCCCACTCGTTGGACGGCACGTAGAACAGGCCGGTGTCCTGGCTGTAGGCCATGGGCATCCAGTTCTTGCCACCCAGGAAGGACGGTGCGACGAACACCGACTTGCCCTTGTCCGCGTCGGCAGGATTGCCCGGACGGTGGGTTTCGTCGTAGAGCGGACGGCCGTTCTTGTCCAGGCCCTTGGCCCAGGTGATCTTGTCGACGAACGGGAAGCCACGGATGAACTTGCCGTTGGTGCGATCGAGCACGTAGAAGAAACCGTTACGGTCTGCGGTGCCGGCGGCCTTGATGGTCTTGCCGCCGTCCTGGTAGTCGAAGGAGATCAGCTCGTTGACGCCGTCGAAGTCCCAGCCGTCATGCGGAGTGGACTGGAAGTGCCACTTGATCGAGCCGTCGTTCGGGTCCAGGGCCAGACGCGAGGACGAGTACAGGTTGTCGCCTGGGCGCAGGTGCGAGTTCCACGGCGCCGGGTTACCGGTACCGAACAGCAGCGAGTCGGTGTCCGGATCGTAGTAGCCACCCAGCCATGGAGCTGCACCGCCGGTCTTCCACAGATCGCCCGGCCAGGTCTTGCCGGCTTCGCCGCCGGAGATGCCGCTCTCGACCTTCTTGCCGTCCTTCCAGACGTAACCCATGTGGCCTTCCACGGTCGGACGGGTCCACAGCAGCTCGCCGTTCTTCGCGTCGTAGGCCTCGATCTTGCCGACCACGCCGAACTCACCACCGGAAACGCCGGTGATCAGCTTGCCATTCACCACCAGCGGCGCGGCGGTCAGCGAGTAGCCAGCCTTGTAGTCGGCGACGGTCTTCTTCCAGACGACCTTGCCGGTGTCCTTGTTCAGGGCGACCAGCTTGGCATCCAGCGTGCCGAAGATCACCAGGTCGCCATACAGCGCCACACCGCGGTTGATCACGTCACAGCACGGCATGATGCCGTCGGGCAGGCGGGCGTCGTACTGCCACAGTTCCTTGCCGGTCCGGGCATCCAGTGCGTATACGCGCGAGTAGGAACCGGTGATGTACATCACGCCGTCCTTGATCAGCGGCTGCGCTTCCTGGCCACGCTGCTTTTCACCGCCGAGAGAGAAACCCCAAACCGGTCGCAACTGATTGATGTTATTGGTGTTCAACGTGTCCAGCGTGCTATAGCGCTGGCCCTGCAAACCCAGACCGTTGGTGACGATCTGATCGATGGATTTGGCGTCGTTGAGGATTTCCTGGTCGGTTACGGCCCAGGCGTGCAGGCTGGACATCGCCACCGCGGCGCATAGCGCCGTCAAGGCGAAGGGCTTGCGAAGACCGGTGTGCTTCATTGCGGCTACCTCTGCGGGTTCATTGTTATGCCGGGAAATTTTCCCGGTCTGTGGGTGATTCTTGGTTTGCACCGCCTCGCCAACAATTGCCCGCAGTACCGATTTTCCTCCTCCCTTGGTAGCAATACGCCGCTGCAGGCCACGAAAGACGCGTGATTCGGCCCGCAGTCAATGCCGGGCGGCACCGAAAGTCGCACCCATATGGCCGGAAAAGACTATTCCGCTGAGCCTGTCCAAGCCCCTAAAACGGACACCCCTCGCTCAGAAGGATAAGAGCCATGCTTCGCTCCACCCTGATCTTCGCCCTTCTCATCTTCACGCTACAAAGTACCCAGGCGGCCGAGCCGATCCGCCTGGGCCTCAACTACCCGAGCACCGGAAACTACAAGTCCGAAGGTCTGGAGCTGCGCCGTGGTGCCCTGCTCGCCGTCGACCAGATCAATCAGGGGGGCGGCTTGTTGGGCCGGCGCCTGGAGCTGGTCAGCCTGAATTCGGCGGCACGCGCGGAAAAGGCGCGTGCCAATGTCGACCGTTTCGCCAAACAGGGCGCAGCGATGATCTTCGGCGGCGCCAACAGCGAAGAGGCGCTGAGCGCCGGCCAGCGCGCCCGCGAACTCGGCCTGTTGTACTTCCCCACCCTCGGCTACGCCAACGAGATCACCGGGCGGGACGGCCATCGCCACCTGTTCCGCGAGTCCAACAGTGCCTGGATGAGCGCCCGGGTACTCGGTGAATACCTGAGCTGGCACATGCCCAACCGCCGCTACCACTACATCAGCCTCGACGATGCCTGGGGCCACAGCATGGAGCAGGCCCTGCGTGAAGCGACCAAGAGCCGCGACCGCGCACGCCATGGCTACTCGAAGATCGCCGCGCGAGGTGCCCGTCGCGACGACTACCTGAGCGCACTTCAGAAGGCTGCCGCCAGCGACGCGGATGTGCTGGTGATCGTCCTGCTCGGCCAGGATCTGGTACAGACCATGCGCCTGGCGCACACCCTGGAACTGGGCAAGCGCATGCAGATCATCGCGCCCAACCTCACCCAGAGCATCGTCGAGCAGGCCGGACCGCTGGTGATGGAAAACGTGATCGGCACCGAAGCCTGGACCTGGCGGGTACCGCAGCGGGAGAAAAGCGAAACCGGCCAGGCGTTCGTCGATCGCTACATCGCGTTGCATCAGGCCTACCCCGGCAGCACCGCAGCGTCAGCCTACGGCATCGTCCGGCAGTGGGCCGATGCCGTGGGGCGGGCCGGCCGACTGGATAGCGAAGCCGTCATCGCCGAGTTGGAGAACCATCGCTATAGCCTGTTGAAGGACGAGCAGTACTGGCGCGAATTCGACCACCAGAACGTCCAGAGCATTTACGCGGTAAAGGTTCGCAATCGCAGCGAGATCATGCAGGATCGCTTCAAGCAGGACTATTTCACCATCATCCACCGCATGGCTGGCGAGGAAGCCGCACCCAGCCTGGACGACTGGCAGCAGGAACGTGGCGATCAGCTACAGCTGCAGTGATTGAAGGTAGCGACTGGAGTGGAACATCAACCGGCGCGCCGCGGGCGCGCCTTCACTCGTCGACACGCTGCAGCGCCATCGCTTCGTAACGCGGATACAGATGACTGACGCTGCGGATCAGCTCATAGCGGGTCAGGCTGATGCCGGCGAAGCGCTCGGGGATCGGGCTCTGGATCACCTCGTTCATGTCCGCCCCGCCATTGGCGGCTTCTCGCAGCAGGCCGTCCAGCCAGCCGAGGTAGTCGCGCATCTGCAGGAAAGGCGCGGCGTCATCGGCCACCGGGCCGTGGCCAGCGACCAGGCGCGTCCAGGGCAATGCCTCGAGCGTATCGAGGTCTTGCAGCCAGACATCCAGGCCTGGACTGTTCGGCGTGGTCAGCGCGCGCTGGTAGAACAGAATGTCGCCGGCGAAGAGCACGCCACTGCGTTCGTCGAGAATGGCCAGATCGGCGCCGGTGTGACCGCGCAACGCCAGCAAACGCAGGGAACGCCCGCCGATCTCCAGCGTGCCGGGCGCCAGGGTCTCGGATGGCAGCACCACCTCCGTACCGCGCATCCAGTCACCAACCAGGCGGTACATGTTCTCGGCCATGGCGTTGCCCTGCTCGCGCAACAGCTCGGTCGTACCGGCGAGCGCGGCAATGGGCACATCGGCAAATGCCTGGTTGCCGAGGACGTGGTCGGGGTGATGATGAGTCAGCAGCAGCTTGATGACCGGGCGATCGGTAACGCTCGCGATAGCCGCGCGCATCGCCTCGCCATAACGCCGCGACGGGCCGCTGTCGATCACCACCACGCCGGCGTCGGTGACGATGAAGCCGGTGTTGACGATATTGCCGCCGTTGGCCTTGTCGAAGTTGTCCGTCGAGCCTTCCAGCAGCCACACGTCATCGGCGATCTGCCGCGGCTGCAGGGTGTAACGCAGCTCGGCGTGTGCGGGCAGGGTCAGGCAGAACGCGAACATCAGGAGCAACAGGCGCATGACGCCTCCTTGGCTTGGTTGCTGGCTCTAGGGAGAGTGCGGGCTGGTCAGCTCAGAGCGCGGCTTCGAACTCGTTGCCGTTGTTGTCACGCAGCCACAGGCGAGTGTCCTGCGCGCCCTTCACTTCCAGGCTCAGACTCGGGTTTTCGGCGACCGCCGGATACAGTTCCAGCTCCGCCAGGACCTGCCCGTCGGCATCGCGCAGCTCGGCCTGGTTGAGAAAGAATTCGGGAATGCCGCCGACCAGGCCGTTATCCATCGGATGGGAGACCTGCAGGCGCAAACGACTGAAATCGCCGCGGGCGAAGCGCCCACCGATGACCTCACCGAGGCGATCTTCCCAGCCTGGCTGGGCGCGTACCACGCTCGGCGCCGTGCAGCCGCCACCGGCAGCATCGACCTTGGCCGAGCCGATGTGCCAGACACCGTCACGGGTCAGCACCGCCGCACGGATCGGTGTCGCCTGTTCCACACGTATGCGGATGGCGACCAGCGGCACGACCTGCTCGCCAGGCGTGAAGGTGAAAATCCGTGGGATGGGATTGAGGTCGGCCCAGGCTTCGATGCGCACCACCTCGTCACCGAGGGCTCTGGCATCGATGTGCACCGGCACCTGCCGCGAATCCTCGGCGAATGGCGGTACCTGCACCTTTACGCGCTCATCGAACACGTAGGGTTCGCTGTTGAGCAAGCCCTTGTGGTGGTATTCCCACATCACCGACTGCAGTGGATCGGCCTCGGCCGCCAGGGCGCTCGGCGCATGAAGGACCATCATCAGCAGCAAGGTTCGGACGCTCATGTCGACTCCTCGAACGGCGATCCGCAGCGGGATCGGCATGGCGCAACCGGTCAGCGTCCGGCCACGTCGCTCTCCACATCCTGGTACAACCCGGGCAACTCGTAGCTCAAGCCGTAGCTGGCGTAGAGCTTTTCCAGCTCGCCGTCGAGAATCAGCGGCTCGAGCACTTCTTCCAGCGCGTAGGCCAGCTGCCGGTTGGATTCATGCACCGCCATGCCGAGATCCCACACCTGCTTGCCCATGTTCGGGTAAGCGTTCTCGGCGAGCTTCAGGTGTTCGTCGTCGGCCTGGTCGAGCAGCCACTCGATCTCCGCGCGCATGGCCATGGTGGCGTCCACCTCGCCCTGCTGCAGCGCAGCGAATGCCTCGCGGATGCTCGGGTAGTGGTGGGTGTGCTTCGCCAGCCGGCCCTCGAATACCGAAGACAGGTAGAACGAAGGCACGCTGTCCACTTCAACGCCGATCGGGTGGTATTGAAAGACCGCCACGCTCGGCACCTCGTCGATGCGACGGTCATCATAAGCGGTCTGCCAGCGCTCGCGCTGATAGGGCGCGAACATCACCACCAGCTCGTTGATCACTTCACCCAGCTCGTTGCGCTTGTAGGCGAACTCGCGGTCGTAGGGCACACGCAGCATGACGTCTGCCAGCACGCCGGGCCGCAGGTAGTGCCCTTTCCAGATGAAATTGCGCAAGTCGTCGTCGAGGGTTTCGTCCGGCGTCACCCACAGCACTTCCAGCTTCAGGTCCAGCCCTTCGGCGAGCTTGCGCGCCAACGCCACATCGACCCCGCGCGGCTGGCCATCCTGCTGGTAGCTGTACGGCGGAAAGTTCTCGTACATCGCCACCTTGAGCACACCGGATTCGATGATGTCATCGAAGGCGCGCACCTTGACCACGTCCGCCTGCGCCAGCGCGCAGCACAGTGTCAGCCACAGCGACAGAACCAGCCGGACGGCGTTCATCACTGCTTGGCCGCTTCACTTTCGATATAGGTACGGATCGCCCACAGCGCTTCCTGGCTGAGGGTGTCGGCCATACGCGGCATGTACACGGCACCATCACGGACCGCGCCGTTGATAACGCGCTCCTTGAACCACTCATCACCGTCGTAACTGGCTTCCAGTTCACGCAGGTCGGGGGCGATACCGCCGGAAATGGCTTCCAGACCATGGCAACGCGCGCAGTTCTGGTTGTAGGCGGAAGAACCGATCTCGACCGCCAGGTCGTGGTGCTCGCTTGAACCGCGATAGGGGTTCTCGTCCAGCCATTGCTCACCAAGCTCAGGCAAACCCTTGGTGTTGACCGCCTGAGGCGTCACGTCACCATGCGCCAGAACCAGGCCGGACATACCGAGAACACCCGCTGCCAGCAGTGAGCGCAAAAAGATCTTGTTATTCATGACTACCACCCTCTATTCGAGAACCTGTGCAAGGCAGCCCCATCGGAGCGCATGGTGGTCATGTTGGCCGTGTCAGTGCATCGGCAGAATCCTGCTTTGGATGCCTGCATCTCCTCCCTTGGTACTAGGTTTTACTACCACCTTCGGCACGCCACTGGTAGCAAGGCCAAATCAGCGGGGCTTGGGAAGTATTCCCGGCATTCGCGGGAGCTTTTCCGTGTCGGCACCCGTGGCGCACTCCCAATAATCGAATCGCCAGGCCACCGGCATACGGCGGCCTCGTCCGAATCGACCAAGGGAATCGCAACCATGACAACAAGATCGCACCCCGGCAGCAAACGCCCCCTCGCCATTGCCGTGCAATGCCTGGCGCTGACCGGCAGCCTCGCACTGGCCGCAGCCGCCCAGGCCAAGCCGGTCAGCTGGGAAGACATCGCCAATGATCACCTCTCCACCGAGAACGTCCTGCAATACGGCATGGGCACCAGTGCGCAACGCTGGAGCCCGCTCGCACGGGTCAACGAAGACAACGTATTCAAACTGACCCCGGCCTGGTCGTTTTCTTTCGGGGACGAGAAGCAGCGCGGCCAGGAATCCCAGGCCATCGTTCATGACGGCGTGATCTACGTGACCGGCTCCTATTCGCGCGTCTTCGCCCTCGACGCCAAGACCGGCAAGCGCCTGTGGAGTTACGCCCATCGCCTGCCCGACGACATCCGCCCGTGCTGCGACGTGGTCAACCGCGGTGCCGCCATCTATGGCGACAAGATCTACTTCGGCACCCTCGACGCCCGTGTCGTGGCACTGAACAAGGACACCGGCAAGGTCGTCTGGAACAAGAAGTTCGGCGATCACAGCGCCGGCTACACCATGACCGGCGCACCGACGCTGGTGAAAGACTCCAAGACCGGCAAGGTGCTGCTGGTTCACGGCAGCTCGGGTGACGAATTCGGCATCGTCGGCAAGCTGTTCGCCCGCGACCCGGATACCGGTGAAGAAATCTGGATGCGCCCCTTCGTCGAAGGCCACATGGGCCGTCTCAATGGCAAGGACAGTACCCCCACCGGCGACATCAAGGCGCCGTCCTGGCCGGACGATCCCAACCACCCGACCGGCAAGAAGGAAGCCTGGAGCCAGGGCGGCGGCGCGCCGTGGCAGAGTGCGAGCTTCGACCCGGAAACCAACACCATCATCGTGGGTGCCGGCAACCCCGCCCCGTGGAACGGCTGGGAGCGCACCAGCGATGGCGGCAACCCGAAGGATTACGACAGCCTCTACACCTCCGGGCAGGTCGGCGTCGATCCGAGCACCGGCGAGGTGAAGTGGTTCTACCAGCACACCCCGAACGATGCCTGGGACTTCTCCGGCAACAACGAGCTGGTGCTGTTCGACTACAAGGACAAGAACGGCAAGACCGTCAAGGCCACCGCCCACGCCGACCGCAACGGCTTCTTCTATGTCGTCGACCGCAAGGACGGCAAGCTGCAGAACGCCTTTCCCTTCGTCGATGGCATCACCTGGGCCAGCCACATCGACCTGAAAACCGGCCGACCGGTGGAGAACGAGGGCCAGCGCCCGCCCAAGCCCGAGCCGGGCGAAAAGCACGGCAAGTCGGTCGAAGTCTCCCCACCCTTCCTCGGTGGCAAGAACTGGAACCCCATGGCCTACAGCCAGGACACCGGCCTGTTCTACGTACCGGCCAACCACTGGAAAGAGGACTACTGGACCGAGGAAGTCAGCTACAAGAAGGGTTCGGCCTATCTCGGCCAGGGGTTCCGTATCAAGCGCATGTACGACGATCACGTCGGCATCCTGCGCGCCATGGACCCGACCACAGGCAAGGTGGCCTGGGAACACAAGGAAAAACTGCCATTGTGGGCCGGCGTCCTGGCGACCAAAGGCAACCTGGTCTTCACCGGCACCAGCGACGGCTACTTCAAGGCCTTCAACGCCAAAACCGGCGATGAACTGTGGAAATTCCAGACCGGCAGCGGCGTGATTTCCCCGCCTGTGACCTGGGAACAGGACGGCGAGCAGTACATCGGCGTGACGGTCGGTTACGGCGGCGCCGTGCCGCTGTGGGGCGGCGACATGGCCGTACTGACCAAGCCGGTCGCCCAGGGTGGTTCCTTCTGGGTATTCAAACTGCCGGATTGGGAGAAGAAGACCGCCAAGCGATGAGTCGAGCCGTGCCCGCCAGCGTGCGGGCACGCCTCATGATGTCCTCAAGGTACAGCGGTTCGCGCGGCATGCCTGGCCTAGCCGGCTGCGGGTTGGCGCTCTCGCCGACAGGCCAGAAACGCCGCGCGACTGCTTTCTCTCTTTTACCTGCCCCAGGTGACTTCCCATGAACACCCCTAACCGCTTGCTTCTGCCACTGGTGCTGTTGGCCAGCGCGTCCGCCTTCGCTGCAGATGACGGCCCTCTGACCATCAACGGCTGCCTGCTCCAGCCCGAGAGCCAGTGTGCCAACGCCGACCTGCGCGGCGCCGACCTCAGCAATCAGGATCTGCGCCGCATCAACCTCGCCGGTGCCAACCTCGCCGGTGCCAACCTGCGCCACGCCAACCTCGACCTGGCCAATCTGGAAAAAGCCGACCTCACGGGTGCCACGCTTAACCGCGCCAGCCTGCAACAGGCCAACCTGCGCCTGGCCAATTTCACCAATGCCCGGCTGATCGCCGTTCAGGGCTGGGGCCTGTTCGCCCAGGCCGCCCAGTTCAAGGGCGCCGACCTCACCGGCGCTTACCTCGAGTTCGCTCGCATGAGTGGTGCCAAAATGCACGACAGCACGCTGCACGCCGCCGATCTGGAAATGACCTGGCTGAGCAAGGCCGACCTCTTGGGCGCCGACCTCACCGATGCCAACCTGCAGGAAGCCAAGCTCAACGACGCCAACCTGGGCAACGCCGTGCTGACCGGCGCGCGCCGGCATTACGCGACCTTCCAGGGCACCAACATGGAAGGCTGCAAGGATTGCCCAGTCGATTGGGAGAAATGAAACCGCCGGCGATAGGCCAATTCAATCGCCGGTATTAGAACAAACCATTGGCGGGCGACTAAGGAAAACGCTTCAGGCGCCGATCAAGTGATTGGGCGGTCTTGCCCTTCACTGGATGCCAGCAAATGTTCAACAAGAACTTGAAACGAGAACTAGCTGAGTTGCGCGAAGACGCTGCAATCAACCAGCAAATCAAGAACTCGTTGTACAGGGAGATGATGGTCCTGGAACTGGACCCGCAAGGACGCATTCAGCACGCCAACGAGCTATTTTTAAGCGAAATGGGCTATCGCAGCGACGACCTCATCGGCCGTTCCGTCGACGACTTCTTCAGCCAGCAGTTTCGTACCGAGGCGAACTACGCACGCCTCAAGACCGCCATGCAGCGCGCCGAGCATCTCACCGGCGCCTACCGACTACTGCGGGCCGACGGCAAAGAAGCCTGGCTGCGTTCGATCTGGCAGCCAATCAAGGGCTCGGATGGCACGTTGCACCACTACACCCTGTGTGCCACCAACCTGACCCGAACCATCGAAACCTCGCGCGAACACGAGAGCGTGATCAATGCGCTGCTGCGCTCCACCGCGGTGATCGAGTTCGACCTCAGCGGGCACGTCCTCACAGCCAACCAGCGGTTCCTCGACTGCATGGGCTACCGACTCGAGCAGATCAAGGGCAAGCACCATCGCATGTTCTGTGAGCGTGAGGAAAACGAGTCGCCGGCTTACCGCGAATTCTGGGCTAGCCTCAACCGTGGCGAGTACATCGCCGAACGCTTCAAGCGTATCGATGCCCACGGTCAGATCGTCTGGCTCGAGGCTTCCTACAACCCGGTGCTCAATGCCTACGGCAAGCTGTACAAGGTGATCAAGTTCGCCACCGTCATCACCGACCAGGTGAACCGGGAGATGGCCGTGGCCGACGCCGCAACGATTGCCTACGACACCTCCCAGCACACCGACCTCAGCGCTCAGCGCGGCGCGCAAGTGGTCCAGCAGACGGTCGAGGTGATGCATCGCATCGCCCAGCAGATGCAGGAAGCCTCCGACGGTATCGAGGCGCTGGACAAGCAGTCGCAACTGATCGGGGCGATCCTCAAGACCATCAGCGGTATTGCCGATCAGACCAACCTGCTGGCCCTCAACGCCGCCATCGAAGCCGCACGGGCCGGTGATCAGGGCCGTGGCTTCGCCGTGGTGGCCGACGAGGTTCGCCAGCTGGCAGCCCGTACCAGCAAGGCCGCCGAGGAAATCGTCGGTGTCGTGCAGAAGAATCAGGACCTGGCGCAGACTGCCGTGCACAGCATGTCCGCCAGCCGCGACCAGGCCGAGCAGGGTCTGGAATTCGCCAATCAGGCCGGCGCGGTGATCGTCGAGATCCAGGACGGCGCGCAGCGCGTGGTCAGCGCGGTCGGACAGTTCGCCAGCCAGTTGAAGAATTGATGGCCTGCCTTTGCACTGCAGATGTCAATTGACGAGCGGCCGCACCTCGACCGTGTCGGCACCGCTGCCACAGGCTGACTCGATCATCAGCGTTCGGAGGACGCCAGCTTGTCGCAGAAGCTGATCATTCATATCCGCCAGCAGCCGGACATCGACCGGTTGCCGCGCTTCGACGGACTGGCGCCGACGAGCATCGTCACCCCCTCGAACGCGGACGAGTTTCGTACGGCGGCGGAAGAAATCATGGGTTTTGCCTGCATCGGTTTCGATACCGAATCCAAGCCGACCTTCAAGGTGGGCGAAGTTTCCAGCGGTCCGCACCTGATCCAGTTCGCCACACCGGCAAAGGCCTACCTGTTCAGGATCGGCGTGCCCGGCTGCGTTGAAGCGGCCGGCGCCATCCTGCAAGCGCCCGCACCGGTGAAGATCGGTTTCGGGTTGAAGTCGGACCGTTCCAGGCTGCACGGCAAGCTGGGCATCCGGCCGGCCAGTCTGCTGGATCTGGGCTCGGTGCTTCGCTATCAGGGCAAGAAGGGACAGGTCGGCCTGCGGGGTGCGGTGGCCGCGGTGCTCGACGCCCGGATCGAAAAATCCCGCAGCGTGGCCACTTCGAACTGGGCGAACCCCGTGCTGACCGAGGCACAGCAGGCTTACGCGGCCAACGATGCCTACGCCGCGCTACGCGTGTTTCTCGGCTTGAGCGCAGACCAGCAGGCGATGCTGCTCGCGGCGTTGCCACGCTGAAAGGACTTTTTATCGCCAGCAGTCAGGCCAGCCCATGCGCCCGGCGTTGCAGGAAGGTCAGCGCGGCATAGGCCAACACCCCCAACCCCGCCGACAGCCACAGCGCCCGCGTACCGAAGTCATCGATCAGCAGCGCGAACACCAGCGGCGAAAACGCCTGGGCGAAGCGTGCCGGCACCATCAGCAGACCCTGGCGCAGGCCATAGCCATGGGGGCCGAATATCGCCAGCGGCAAGGTGCCTTTGGCGATGGTCAGAATGCCGTTGCCAGCGCCATGCAGAAGCACGAATGCGGTGGTCGCAGGCGCACCCGCCAGCATCACGCCAACCGCACCGATGGGATGGGCGATGGCGGCGAGGCGCGCCGAGATCAGCGGATGGAAGCGCTGCAGCAGGACGAACTCCAGACAGCGCGCCCCGACCTGCGCCGGCCCGACCAGCGCCGCGATTCCGATGGCCGCTGTCGGCGACAGCCCGGACTCCTGCAACAGACGTGGCAGGTGCGCCGCCATCGCCGTGCTGGTGAACCAGGTGGCAGCGAAGACGAAGGCCAGCAGCGCCATGGTCAATCCTGCACCTGAAGGTCCGTCTGTCTGCGCTTGCTCTGCCGCGGTCGGGGCCGGCTGGACGCCAACCGGAATCAGCAGCCGGTTCAATGGCAGCCCGAGCAGTAGATGCGCTCCGGCCCATGTGAGGCATGTGGCGCGCCAGCCGAACTCGGCATTCAACCAGCCGCTGATCGGCCAGCACACCGTACTGGCGAAGCCGGCAAGCAAGGTGATGCCGGTGATCGCGCCACGCGCGTCGCGGCCGTAGATGCCGGCAAGCGTGGAGAAGGCCGACTCGTAAAGGCCCAGCGCCATGCCGATGCCGATCACCAACCAGCCAGCCCAAAGCATCAGCGACCCGTTGGCCAGACCGAGCATGGCCAGGCCGAGAGCAAAGACGACGCTGGAAAGCGCCAGCACATCGCGCCCGCCGTTATGGTCGATGCGCCTGCCCGACAGCGGCCCGAGGACGGCGGTGACGATCAGTGCCAGGGAGAACGCGGCGAATACATTGCCGGTGGAGATGCCCAGTTCGCTCGCCATCGGCTCGGCGAGAATGGCCGGCAGGTAGTAGGTCGAGCCCCAGGCCAGGGTCTGTGCACTGCCGAGTGCGAGAACGATGCGCAGACGTGACGGCATGCTCAGCGGCGCCCGCCAGCGATATGTTGCGAGACGAGGATGTGATGATAGACGCGGTTCATCCGTACTCCTGTACTGCCGCCAAGCAATCGGCCAAGCTCGCCAGGATACGCAATCGGCGGTGATGATTTCGCGTCACATACCTTGGACCGGAAGCAGACCGAACGCAGCTTGCGGATGCGAGCATGCCGAGCGCAAAGGCCCGGCATGTTCGGTGCTGCTGCGACTGATCGGTTATAGCGCATCCCAGCGATAACGCACGCCCACCCAGCCCGCCCGCGGCGCGCCAGGAGCGATGAACTGCTCGTGACGCCATTCGTCCGGGTCCGATTCGAAGGCGTTGCCGGCGCCAACAAACGGATTCTCGGCCAGCGCACCGCCGGTGGCGTAACGCTTGTCGAAGAGGTTGTCGACCCGACCGAACAGGGTCCAATCACGGGCGAAGCGGTAATCGGCCGTGAGGTTGACTACCGCGTAACCTGGCAGCTTGCCGCTGCCTTCTACCTCGTCGTTGGGCTGATGACGGTTGTTCTCGTTGCCGCGCACGTACTGCGACGAGTACGCCAGGACGCTGGTGCCGACTCGCAGCCGCTCGTTGAGGTTCCAGTTCAGCCCCAGCTTGAGGTTGTGCCTGGGCAGGCCCGGCAAATAGTCGCCGCTGGACACGCGAATCTCGTCGTCCGGGCAGCCGCCCTCGCCTTCGGTGCTGTTGTTCTCGGCCAGGATGCAGGCCGCGGAGCGGAAGGTCGCATGCAGATAGGTGTAGTCCACTCGCCAGTCGAACGCCCCCTGCTCGCCGGCCAGCCCCAGTTCGATGCCCTGGCGGCGGGTGCGACCGAAGTTGGTGAAGTAGCCCATGCTGCCGCCGGTGCCGACAAAGAGCAGATCATCATGGTTCACGCTGCGAAAGGCCCCGAGGTTCCAGCGGGTGCCACCCGCCAGTTCGCCACGCACACCGAGTTCCAGCGTGCGGGTGACCACCTGCTCGAGGAAGGGATCGGCCGCCATGGCATTCGGCAGGCTGCAGGGTTTCGCCGGATCGGCGCAGCCCAGCTCGATTGGCGTCGGCGCGCGGTTGCCCTGGGAGAAGCCGCCGTAGACCGTCACCGCCGGCTGCAGCTGCCAGGCAAAACCCAGCGCGGGATTGAGCTTGCGATAGGTGAAGTCACCATTCAGCGCATCGCCCATGCGATCGGTGTTGACCACGCGGGTGCGGTTGTAGCGTAGCGAGCCGGTCAGCTGCAGCGCGTCGGTCAGCGCCCAGGTATCGGTGGCATAGAGGCTGGAAGTACGGGTGCGTCCCAGCAGACTGTTGGCCTGTTCTTCCTCTTCGCTGGCGGTGATGCCGCGCGCGTCGGTCAGCTCGCCGCCCTGCTCGCTCTGGTGGAGGCTGGCGCGAGTATTGTCGTGGGACAGGCCGAAGGCGAACTGATGCGCACCGACATGCCGCGCCCACTGCAGCGCCAGCCCATAGGCTCGTTGCGTGGTGCGGGTACGGTTCAGCACGCCGCTCTCCGGCCCTTCGCCGATAAAGCCGCCGTCTTCCCACGCCTCGTATTCATCCTCGTACTCATCGTTGCCGTCGCCATTGAGCGTCGCGGTACGTGTGCGGCGCAGATAGACCGTGCCGGACAGCCGATCGTTGTCGTTCAGCCAGTGGCTCGCGGACAAGGCCATCAGGTGGTTGCGGTTCTCGGTCTGGTCGGGATGGGTGAAGATCGCCTCGCGCCGCTGGTCGTACATGCTCTCCGGGATCAGGCCGTTGCCGATCAGGTCGTTGTCGGCGTGTGCCAGCGTCAGGGCCAGATCGGTGGTGTCGGTGGTCCAGGCGAACTTGCCGAACAGCTGGCGGACCTCGGATGGCGAATGGTCACGCCAGCCGTCCTCGTCCATGCCCTCGGCGGCCAAGTACCAGGAGAATTCCTCATGGCTGCCACCCTGTTCAATGGCACCACCCTGGCGTCCGAACGAGCCGCCGTAGAGCTCCGCCGAGCCACCTGGATGGGTATCGCCACGCTTGGTCTGCAGCGCCAGCGCGCCGCCCAGGGTGTTCAGGCCGTACAGCGGGTTCGAGCCCGGCACCAGGGCCATGTTGGCAATGGCGGTGTTCGGGAGAAGGTCCCAGTGCACCACATCGCCGAACGCTTCGTTGACCCGCACGCCGTCGAGAAACACCGAAAGGCCCTGTGGCGTACCGAGCAGCGGCGAGGCGGTGAAGCCACGATAGTTGAGGTCCGCCTGGTACGGATTGCCCTGGATCTCGTTGATGTTGACGCTCGGCAATCCGCGCTGCAGTTTCTCGGCCAGCGACTGGCCGCCGAGCCGCCGCAGGTCCTCGTCATCCAGCGACTGGACGTTGGACGGTACCTGATCCTTCGGCAGCTCGATGCCCGGCAGCGGCGTGGTACCGACCACCTCCTGGCTGCCGAGATCGAGCATCTGCTCGGCATGAACGGACGCCGGCAACAGCGCGGCGATAGCGAGGGACAGCAGCGTACGTCGGGGCATCGCGCTGCAACAGAGCTGATACGGCATGGGTGGTCCTTGTTCTTGTTGGCCAATCGGTCTGGCCAGGCTACCGGCATTCGCGACGCGGCGAGAACCGCGGGCAACCGCATGCTGGCAACCTGCCAGACGCGATTATCGAGAGCCATGCCGCGGTGCCGACAGGGAAGAATTCCCGGCTCTGGCGGGAAAACTTCCCGACTGCATGGAGATTGGTCTTACGACCAGCGCACTAGCTCGGGCCCACGACTTTCGCAAGGCACAAGCGCCCGCCCGCCTTGTACAGACGGGCGGGCGTTGTTCTGGGAATAAATTGAAGAGGTGCTGCGGACTAAGCAGGCAAGCATGCGCCGCATCGCCGCAGGAAGCCAGGAGGATACGAACGGTTAGAGGCCGATCAGGCCTCGCACAGCATGCGGTCACCGACTCGGAGCAAACCCTGGTCGATGGCCAGGTGCACGAGTTCGGCCTGGGAGCTGACCTCCAGCTTGCTTTTCAGCAGGGCCATGTGGTTCGAGACGGTCTTGCTGCTGATGCACAGCCGCTCGGCGATCTCCCGATTGCCGATGCCCCGCGCGAGCATGATGAAGATTTCCATTTCACGCGGCGTCATCTCGGCCAGTCGCCCCTTGATTGGCGACTGCGACGGCCGCTGGCAAGCCAGCTCGGTCGCCAGCGGCTGCTCGATGAAGGTCTGCCCGGCGAGCACCTTGCGCACCGCCTCGACCAGCACGTCCGGCGCGCAGCGCTTGGTCAGATAGCCGGAGGCGCCGGCATCCAGTGCCTGCCGAACCAGCGCCAGCTCGTCGTGCATGCTGAACACCAGCACCGGCAACAACGGGAGCCGCTGACGCAAGCGCCGGCAGGTTTCCAGACCACTGATGCCCGGCAGGCCGAGGTCGAGCACGACCAGGCTGGGAATCGACTCCTGCACCTGTTCCAGCGCCTGCTCCCCGCTGGCGGCTTCACTGACGGTCACTTCCGGAAGCAGTGCCTTGAGCAGGCTCGCATAGCCCTGACGCACTACCGCGTGGTCATCCACCAGCAGAATCTTCATGACGTGGCTCCTTGCAAAGGCAACTTGAGATAGAGCGCCCAACCCTTGCCGGCGCGGTGACGCACACGCAGCCGGGCACCCAGACAGCGCGCGTGCTCGATCATCGAACGCAGGCCGACGCCCGGCCGCTCTGGCGGCAGCCCATGGCCATCGTCCCGTAGCAGCAGGCGCAGCCCGTTGTGATCCCCACACAGATGCAGGCACACATGAGTCGCGCGCGCATGCCGCGCCACGTTGGTCAGCGCCTCCTGCACCATGCGATAGAGATGCACCTTGGCGTCCATCGACAGCACTGGAATCGGTCCGCGCAACCGGATTTCGCACGCGATGCCCTGGGTACTCTGCCACTGCTCGGCGAGTTGGCCGATGGCGTCTTCCAGGCTCAGGTGATCGAGCATCACCGGGTATAGATCACGCACCAGCGTGCGAAAACCATTCTGCAGATCGAGGCTGTGCTGCTCGAGGTGCGCCGCGGTTTCGCGAATGGCGTCGGGTTGTTCGGCCTGGACGCGCAGCAGGCAGGCCCGCGCGCGGATGCCGGCCAGATACTGGCCGAGATCGTCATGCAGCGCCTGCGCCAGCCGGGTGCGCTCACGTTCCTGCAGCGCCAGCAGCGCTTGGGTCAGTTGATCGTTATCGGCTCGCGCCTCTTCGAGTGCAGCGGCCATGTGATTGAAGCGCTCGGCGAGCTTGCGCGACTCGGCGAAGCGATGCGATGGCAGGCGGGTGTCGAGCCGGCCGTCGGCGATGCTTACCAGCGCGCCAAGCAATTCGCTGAGCACTCGCATGCCGGGGCGCACGGCCCAGCGAATCGCCAGCAGGCAGAGCAGCAGCGCCAGGCCGAACAGTACCAGCAGCTGCAGCAACGAGTCCCTGACCTCTTCCACTTCGTCATGCGGATCGACGCTGATCTGCAGCCGCTGGCCGTTGGAAAGCTCAAGGACGCGGGGCGATGACAGTTCGGCAGGGTACAACCAGGCGCCGAGCCAGCCGTCGAACACCGGATCGACACCGGCGGGCACCAATTCATTGGCGTCCAGCCAGCGCACGCGCACGTGGCGCAAACTATCGGTCAGCCCAGGGCGCAGGGAGTCGGGATCACGCTCGGCCATCTCGCCGAGATAGCCGACCACCGCGGCGGCGGCATCGAGCTCACGCTTTACATCGTGGGCGGCCTGGCGCAGCAACACCGCCAGACAGACCATGGCGATCAGCGTGAAGAGCAGCGTGACCAGCAGATTGATTCGCCAGAGTGCGGACATATCGGCAACTCCCAGTGATCAGCGCCGAACGCCAGTTCGCGTCACTTGACCACGAACCGGCCTTCCATGCCCTTGTTCTCTAGCCCCTTGCAGTAGAAGGGATAGCTGCCCGGCTTGACGGGCAGGAAGAAGATTTCCGCCTCGCCGGCATCCTCGAACTCCAGCTCGACCAGCGTGATCGCCTTGATCTCCACGCCACCGGCCTCGACCTTGCGCAAGAAGATCGACTTGGCGAACTCGGGGGCCTGGAATGCGCACTCCTTCTGGCCATCGGAGCTGACCTTGAGCTGATAGGCGACGCCGGTCTCCAGCTGATATTCGTTCTGCGAAACGGCGTAATCGCTCTGCTCGGAACCGAACTTCAAATCCGGCAGGGCCTGCGTACGACGGGTCAGGTCACCGGCGGCGTGGCTGTGATCGAATCCGACCAGGCTGCCAACGAACAGCAGGTTGAGCAGCAGCGCTTTGTAAGTGGGCATGGGCATGGCCTCGTTATTGTTATCGGACGAGGCCATGCTAGGGGTAGGCGCCGCTCGCTTACCTACTACCTTGGTACCGCTCGAGCGGTACTTTCTGCATATTTCCCCGCTGCGCCCCGGTTCCTATGCTGCCTGCAACGTCACAGGAGCCGCCCATGCGCCACGTATTTCGACGAGCCGGTTTGCTGATCGCCCTCACCTGCTGCACCCAATTCGCTGCAGCGGCTGCCAGCCCGGAGCTGGCGATACGCATCGGTTATCTCGGTTATCGCCCAGACACCGGCCCTGTGCTCTCCAACGTCATTCCCGAGCCTGAAGACGCCGGCCTGCGCGGCGCCGAACTGGCGATCACCGACAGCAACAGCACGGGGCGTTTTCTCAAGCACAGCTATGTGCTCGAAGCGGCCACCAGCGAAACGCCGGACGAACTCCTGGAACAGGCCGCCAGGCAGTACGCCGACGGCCTGCGCCTGTTCGTGGTCAACGCTCCGGCTGAATCCCTGCGCCAGCTGTCGGACGCCATGCCGGAGGCGCTGCTGATCAACGCTGGCAGTGCCGACGATGCACTGCGCAGCCAGAATTGCCTGGCGAATGTGCTGCACACCCTGCCCAGCCGCAGCATGCTCGCCGATGCGCTCGGCCAGTTTCTCGCGACACGCCGCTGGAATCGCTGGATGCTGATCGTCGGCCCTACGGCTGAGGATCAGGCCTATGCCGAGGCTCTGCGGCGCGCGGCCAAACGCTTCGGTCACCGCATCGTGGAGGAGAAGCCCTGGAGTTTCGATAACGACCAGCGCCGCAGTGCCCAGGCCGAGATGCCGCTGTTCACCCAGGGCGCCGAATACGACGTGGTGCTGGTGGCCGACGAGCGTGGCGACTTCGGTGAGTACGTGCCGTATCACACCTGGCTGCCGCGCCCGGTGGCCGGCACCCAGGGCCTGATCGCCACCGGCTGGCACAAGACCGTGGAAACCTACGGTGCCGCGCAATTGCAGAAACGCTTCGAGGCGCATGCCAAGCGCTGGATGAACGACCGCGATTTCGCCGCCTGGATGGGCGTACGCAGCCTCGCGGCGGCGGTCACCCGCCTGCGTAGCACGGACGCTGCGGCAATCCGTCAGTTGTCGCTCAGCGGTGAGCTGCCACTGGATGGTTTCAAGGGTCGCAAGCTGAGCTTCCGCCCATGGAATGGCCAGCTGCGCCAGCCGATCCCGCTGGTACACCCGCGCGCACTGGTATCGAACTCGCCGCAGGATGGCTTCCTGCATCCCACCAGCGAACTGGACACCCTCGGCTTCGACGCACCGGAAAGCAGCTGCCGCCTGAACGAGGCACCCTCATGATCCGTCTCGGTGCAGCCGCCCTGCTCGGCCTTGCCACACAGCCCGCCAGCGCCGACGAGCTGGGCTATGAGGCCTATGTCGACAGCCCCAAGCGCATCAAATGTCTCTACGGCTACGTGACGGCGAAGACCGGCAACTTCGATGCCGCCAAGGCGATCTTCGAAGACTGCGTGGCGCGCTGGAGCGACGTCTACTCGATGATCTCGCTGGCGCAAATGTACGAGAGCGGCAGCGGCATGGCGCCGGACCTGCGCAAATCCGCCGAACTGCTGAAGCAAGGCGCGGAGCAACCGGACGATGCCAGCTATGTCAGCCTGGCGCGCTACCACTGGGGCGTCGCCTTGGCCGAAGGTCGTGGCGTCGAAGCCGATCAGGTCGCCGCACGCCACTGGCTGCAGCGCGCAGCCGCCGGCGGCCAGGAAGAAGCCGAAGACTATCTGCGTCAGCTGGACAGCAGCGACGCCACTGCCCCCATCACACAATAACGACAAGAGAGTCCAACCATGCCCAGAACTGCCCTTGCGTCCGCCATCGCCATTGCCCTCAGCCTTGCCGCAGGCTCGGCTGTCGCCGCCACCGCCTACGTCTCCAACGAGAAAGACGACAGCATCAGCGTGATCAACCTGGACACGATGGAAACCGTCGAGACGCTGGAAGTCGGCATGCGCCCGCGCGGCCTCACGCTCTCCCATGACAACAAGCTGCTGTACATCTGCGCCAGCGACTCGGACACCGTGCAGGTGATGGACCTGGCCACGCGGCAGATCATCAAGCAGCTGCCGTCGGGCGCCGATCCCGAGCAGTTCGCCCTGCACCCGAACAACAAGTGGCTGTACATCTCCAATGAAGACGACGCGCTGGTAACCGTGGTTGATGTCGACAAGGAAGAAGTGCTGGCGCAGATCGACGTCGGCGTCGAGCCTGAGGGCATGGGGGTGAGCCCGGACGGCAAGTGGGCGGTCAACACCAGCGAAACCACCAACATGCTGCACTGGATCGATACCAGCACCAACGAACTGGTCGACAACACCCTGGTCGACCAGCGCCCTCGCCACGTGGAGTTCACCAAGGACAGCAAGCTGCTCTGGGCCTCGGCCGAGATCGGCGGCACGGTCAGCGTGGTGGACGTCGATAAGCGCGAGATCCTCAAGACGCTGACCTTCAAGATCAAGGGCGTGCACCCGGACAAGGTCCAGCCGGTGGGCATCAAGCTCACCTCCGACGGCAAGTACGCCTTCGTCGCGCTCGGTCCGGCCAATCACATCGCCGTAGTCGATGCGAAGACCTACGAGGTGCTCGACTACCTGCTGGTGGGTCGCCGCGTCTGGCACATGGCGTTCAATCCTGACGAAAGCCTGCTGCTGACCACCAACGGCGTCAGCGGCGACGTTTCGGTGATCGACGTGGACAAGCTGAAGGTCACCAAGTCGATCAAAGTCGGCCGCTATCCCTGGGGCGTGGTGGTCGCACCATGACTGCGCTGGAGGTCAGCGATGTCGCGTTCGCCTACGGTGAGCGAAGGGCACTGGACGAGGTGAGTTTTACTGCAGCGCAAGGACGTTTCACGGCATTGCTCGGGCCGAACGGAGCGGGAAAGTCGACCCTGATCGCACTGCTGACCCGGCTGTACGACCTGCAGCAGGGGCAGATCCGTATCGCCGGCTTCGATCTGCGCGAAACGCCGCGCAAGGCCCTTGCGCGCCTGGGTGTGGTCTTCCAGCAGAGCACACTGGACCTGGACCTCACGGTCGAACAGAACCTGCGCTACCACGCGGCGCTGCATGGCATGCCACGTGCCGTGGCGAACGAACGCATCGAGCTGGAACTGCAGCGCCAGCAGCTCGGCGAGCGGCGACGCAGCAAGGTGCGCGAACTCAACGGTGGTCACCGTCGCCGAGTGGAAATCGCCCGTGCCCTGTTGCACCGGCCCGAGCTGCTGTTGCTCGATGAGGCCAGCGCCGGCCTCGATCCCGCCAGCCGCCAGGCGCTCAACCAGCATGTCCGCATGCTTTGCCAGGAACAGGGCATGAGCGTGCTGTGGACCACGCATTTGCTCGATGAAGTTCGCGCCGACGACGATCTGCTGGTGCTCAACCGCGGCCGCCTGGTGGCCCAAGGCCGTGCCGCGGACCTGGCGACCGAGGGTGAAGACCTGGCCGCGAGCTTTGCACGACTGACCGGCAACGAGGCCCACGGCGCCGGCAGCAATCTCGGCCACCAGAGTGCCGTGCTGGACAGCACGCCGCGCACCATCGAAACCGTGCACGCGATGTCGGCTTCCAACCCAGAGGCGGCTCACGGCACGCGCGCGCTCCTCGATTCGGAGCGGAAACGCTCATGATCATCTACTGGGAATGCCTGCGCGGTATCGTTCTGCGCGAATGGCTGCGCTTCGTGCAGCAGCGTTCGCGCTTCTTCAGCGCCCTGGTGCGGCCGCTGCTCTGGCTGGTGGTGTTTGCCGCCGGTTTTCGTGCGGCGCTCGGCATCGCCATCATCGAGCCGTACGACACCTACATCACCTACGAGACCTACATCGTGCCGGGGCTGACCTGCATGATCCTGCTGTTCAATGGCATGCAGGGTTCACTGTCGATGGTCTACGACCGCGAGATGGGCAGCATGCGCGTATTGCTGACCAGTCCGCTGCCGCGCAGCTTTCTGCTGGCCAGCAAACTCGTCGCCACGGCGCTGATCTCCTTGCTGCAGGTCTATGCCTTTCTCGCTATCGCCTGGTTCTACGGCGTACAGCCTCCACCACTGGGACTGCTCGTCGCCCTGCCCGCCCTGCTGCTGGTGGCACTACTGCTCAGCGCCCTGGGCCTGCTGCTCTCCAACGGCATTCGGCAGCTGGAAAATTTCGCCGGCGTGATGAATTTCGTCATCTTTCCGATGTTCTTTCTCTCCTCGGCGCTTTACCCGCTGTGGAAGATGCGTGAGGCGAGCGAGTGGCTGTACTGGATCTGCGCCCTCAATCCCTTCACTCACGCGGTGGAGCTGGTCCGTCATGCGCTTTATCTGCGCCTGGCGCCGACCGCACTGATGGTCTGCCTCGGGCTGACCCTGCTGTTCAGCCTTCTGGCGGTGCTCAGCTTCAACCCACAACACGCAGCCTTGCGCCGCTCAGCTTGAGCGATCTACTACTTTGGTACCGGTTTTCCCCTCCATCGTAGGATTTAAAAGACAAGCCCATTGCTCTGTAATCGACCTATCAAAACGCCATGGAATACGGACTATGTTCAGGTCGCTGCTGCCCTTGCTGATCGCCGCGCTGCCTGGTTTCGGCATGTCCGTGACTGCCGTGGCCGAAGAGCAGCTCGCGCTGTTCTCTGCCGAGGGTTACCGCCAGACGCAATACCGCAGCCCGACGCCGGCAACCGCCGAGGGCGCGCAAACGCTGGACACCGCGGCTCTGCAGGCGTTGCTCGCGAAGGAGCCTGACGTGGTGCTGGTGGACGTATATCGCAGCCAGTGGCTGGCTGGTCGCTTCATAGACAGCGAGCCCCACGCCAACCTGCCGGGCAGCATCTGGCTGGCGAACACCGGCGATGGAAATCTGCAACCGCAGTGGGCCAGCTATTTCAGCGATAATCTGGCCCGCGTGAGCGGGGGCGATCAGGAGCGGCCGCTGGTTTTCTACTGCCGCTCGGACTGCTGGCTCGGCTGGAACGCCACCAGGCGCGCACATGGGCTGGGCTACAAACGACTGTACTGGTATCGAGACGGGGTGGATGGCTGGGAACAGGCGGGCCTGCGCTTGCACCCTGCTACGCCGGAGCCCCTGCCTGGCGACGAGTAGTTCACCCCATGCCCCCACCATAATCACAACAAAGAGGTGACCGGCCTTGTACAAGATCCTGATTGCGGACGACCATCCGCTGTTCCGTGAAGCCATCCATAACGTCATTCGCGACGGCTTCCCCGACAGCGAAATTCTCGAAACTGCCGACCTCGACAGCGCCCTTGCCTTGACGCTGGAGCACGACGATCTCGATCTGGTGCTGCTGGACCTGAACATGCCCGGGATGCACGGCCTCAACGGCCTGATCAACCTGCGCAACGAGGCGCCGACGATTCCGGTGGTGATCGTCTCGGCCGAGCAGGACAAGCAGATCGTGCTGCAGGCCATTACCTATGGCGCGGTCGGCTTCATCACCAAATCCTCGCCGCGGGCGCAGATGACCGACGCCATCGAGCAAATCCTCAACGGCAACGTCTACCTGCCTTCGGACATCATCCGCAGCCAGAAGCCGAGCAGCCGCCACTCCCATCACAACGAGCCGTCGATCCCGCCAGAGCTGCTGCAGGCGCTGACGCGCAAGCAACTGCTGGTGCTCGAGCGCATGACCAAGGGTGAGTCGAACAAGCAGATCGCCTACAACCTCGATATCGCCGAGACTACGGTGAAGGCACACGTCTCGGCGATTCTGCGCAAGCTCAACGTGCATAACCGTGTTCAGGCGATTCTCTCTGCCGGGGACATCGATTTCACCGCTTATCTGCGCCGCTGAAACGGCGCAGATAGCCTCGATCTCCCGCTAGGCGCTCGCCTGAGCGCCTTCGAACCAGGCCAGTTTCTCGCGTAGCTGAACCACTTCACCGACGATCAGCAAGGTCGGTGCCTGCACCTGCTCCTGGGCGATACGTTGGGCGAGGGTTTCCAGCGTTCCGGTGAAGACTCGCTGATTGGTGGTGGTACCCTGCTGCACCAGCGCCGCAGGCGTATCCGCCGAACGCCCATGGGCAATCAGTTGCTGGCAGATCACCGGCAAGCCCACCAGGCCCATGTAGAACACCAGCGTCTGCGCTGGCGCGGCAAGTTCCGCCCAGGGCAGATCGCAGCTGCCATCCTTGAGATGCCCGGTGACGAAACGTACCGACTGCGCATGATCGCGATGAGTGAGCGGAATACCGGCATAGGCCGCGCAGCCACTGGCGGCGGTAATGCCCGGCACCACCTGGAACGGCACGCCGTTGGCTGCCAGCTCTTCGATTTCTTCGCCACCCCGGCCGAAAATGAACGGGTCACCGCCCTTGAGCCGCAGCACGCGCTTGCCTTCCTTGGCCAGTGTCACCAGCTGCCGGTTGATCTGCTCCTGCGGCACAGCATGATCCGCACGTTGCTTGCCGACGTAGATGCGATCGGCATCGCGCCGGCACAGGTCGATGATCGCCGGAGCAACCAGACGGTCGTAGAGCACGACATCGGCCTGCTGCATCAGGCGCAGGGCACGGAAAGTCAGCAGGTCGGGATCGCCCGGGCCGGCACCTACCAGATAGACCTCGCCCAGTGTGCGCGGCGCTGCACCGGCAAGCTTCTCCGCCAGCAGGCGCTCGGCCTCGGCGCTGCAACCGGCCAACGCTTGCTCGGCGATCGGTCCCTGAAAGGTTTCCTCCCAGAACACCCGCCGCTGCTGGACATTGGCAAACTTGGCTTTGACCTGAGCGCGGAACTGCTTGGCCAGCCCGGCCAGCTGGCCGTAGGCTGCCGGAATCCAGGTCTCGATACGCGCGCGGATCAACCGCGCCAGCACCGGTGCATCGCCACCACTGGAAACCGCAATCACCAGCGGCGAGCGGTCGACGATAGCCGGGAAGATCACGCTGCACAGCTGCGGTGAGTCGACCACGTTGACCGGCATACCCAACGCATTGGCGTGCTGCGAAACCGCGGCATTCAGCGGCTCGTCATCGGTGGCTGCGATGGCCAGCACACAGCCCTGCAGGTCTTGCGGGTCATAGCCACGATCGAGGCATTCGCCATCGCCCGCCTCTACCAGTTTGGCCAGTTGCGCCTCGATACTCGGCGCCACCACCCGCAGCCGTGCTCCGGCTTCGCTCAGCAGCCGCGCCTTGCGCAGCGCAATCTCACCGCCCCCGACGATTAACACCCTGCGGCCTTGGAGATTGTGGAACAGCGGGAGGTATTCCATGGGCGAATCCTGGAGGGTCGTTGGTGATAAGGGCATCACAGCCATTACGGCCGCGATGCCCCTTGTCGAATATCAAGGATCCGGCCTGATGCCGAACCGCGATGACGCAGCGCCGCAGCCTCAGCCGATGACTTCGATACCACCCATGTATGGTTTCAGCACGTCGGGTACCACAACGCTTCCGTCGGCCTGCTGGTAATTCTCCAGTACGGCGACCAGGGTACGACCGACCGCCAGGCCCGAACCATTGAGGGTGTGCACGAGCTCCGGCTTGCCGGTTTCCGGATTGCGATAACGCGCCTGCATGCGCCGCGCCTGGAAATCACCGCAGTTGGAGCAGGAAGAAATCTCGCGGTACTTGTCCTGACTCGGCACCCAGACTTCCAGGTCATAGGTCTTGGTCGCACCGAAGCCCATATCGCCGGTGCACAGCGATAACACGCGGTAAGGCAGTTCCAGCAGTTGCAACACCTTCTCGGCGTTACCGGTCAACTCTTCCAGCGCCTCGAAGGACCTGGACGGCTCGACGATCTGCACCATCTCGACCTTGTCGAACTGGTGCTGACGGATCATGCCGCGGGTATCGCGCCCGGAGGCGCCGGCCTCGCTGCGGAAACAGGGTGTGTGGGCGACGAACTTCAGCGGCAGCTCTTTGGCATCGAGAATCTCGCCGGCCACGATGTTGGTCAGCGACACCTCGGCGGTCGGGATCAGGTAGAAGTCCGCCTCGCCTTCGCGGCTGATCTTGAACAGATCTTCCTCGAACTTCGGCAGCTGACCGGTTCCCTGCAGCGCCGGGGCCTGTACCAGATACGGCGTGTAGGCCTCTTCGTAGCCATGCTCTCGGGTGTGCAGGTCGATCATGAACTGCGCCAGCGCGCGATGCAGGCGGGCGATCGGACCGCGCATCAGGGCGAAGCGGGCTCCGGACAGCTTGGCCGCGGTTTCGAAGTCCAGCCAGCCATGCTGCTCGCCCAGGGCGACGTGATCCTGAACGGCGAAGTCGAAGGTCTTCGGTGTACCCCAGCGGCGAACCTCTACGTTCTCGTCCTCATCCGCACCGACCGGCACCGACTCGTGCGGCAGGTTGGGAATGCTCAGCATCAGCTGGTCGAGTTCGGTCTGGATGCGGTCCAGCTCCTGCTTGCCGGATTCGAGTTCCGAGCCCATGCGATCCACGTCGGCGAGCAACGGCGCGATGTCCTCACCGCGCTGCTTGGCCTGACCGATGGATTTGGAGCGCGCGTTGCGCTCGGCCTGGAGTTGTTCGGTGCGGGTCTGCACGGTCTTGCGCTGAGCTTCCAGCGCTTCGATGCGCGCCACGTCCAGCTGGTAGCCACGGGTGGCCAGGCGGGCCGCCACGTCCTGTAGCTGAGTGCGTACCAGTTTCGAATCAAGCATGGTGGGTCTCGTCTGTGAAAGCTTGGATGAAGGGCGAAGAGGGAGCGAAGTTTACTGTGAACAGGCGCCGGTTCATAACCTGGCGAGCGCCAGCCCGGCCCAGGCCGCCAACAGGCCACCGAACACGCTGCCGCCGACATAGGCGAAGGCAGTCGCCAGCTGGCCGCTTTCCAGCAGCCGCAGGGCGTCCAGTGAGAAGCTGGAGAAGGTCGTCAGTGCGCCAAGAAAGCCGATGATCAGTGCGCCACGCAGCTCGGGTGAAATGTCCGGCCGGGCGAGAAAGGTGGCATAGAGATAGCCGATCAGCAGACAGCCAAGCAGATTCACGGCCAACGTGGCCAGATAGAAATGCCGCGGCCATTGCGCGCTGACCCAGGTCGCCAGGGCAAAGCGCAACAGGGTCCCGATCACGCCGCCGCAGGCGACGGCGAAAGCCATGCGGATCATTCCTTTCTCCGTTGTATGGGGCTTTCGCGGTCGAGCCGGGCGAGGTGCTCGAGCTTGTCGCGGATCTTGCTTTCCAGGCCGCGTGGAGCCGGATGGTAGTAACGCCGCGGCTCCATGGCTTCGGGGAAATAATCCTCGCCCGCCGCGTAGGCATCCGGTTCGTCGTGGGCGTAGCGATATTCGTTGCCGTAGCCGAGTTCTTTCATCAGCTTGGTCGGTGCGTTACGCAAATGCAGCGGTACTTCCTGCGAACCGTTCTCGGCAGCATCGCGCATGGCCGCCTTGAACGCGGTATAGACGGCGTTGCTCTTCGGCGCGCAGGCGAGATAGACGATCGCCTGCGCCACGGCCAGCTCCCCTTCCGGGCTGCCCAGGCGCTCTTGCACGTCCCAGGCGTTCAGGCATAGCGGCAGCGCGCGGGGGTCGGCATTGCCGATTTCTTCGCTGGCCATGCGCACCACTCGGCGAGCGATGTACAACGGGTCACAGCCGCCATCTAGCATGCGTGCGAACCAGTACAGCGCGGCATCCGGATTCGAGCCACGCACCGATTTGTGCAGCGCCGATATCTGATCGTAGAACGCTTCGCCGCCCTTGTCGAAACGACGGCGACTGTCACCCAGCAGGTCCTGCAGCAGGTCGGTGCTGATGACTCCGCCCTGCTCGGCCAGGTCGGAAGCGTTCTCCAGCAGATTGAGCAGCCGCCGCCCATCGCCATCCGCCGCCGCCAGCAGCATCTGGAAGCTCTCCTCCGGCAGGGTGAGGTTGAGCTCGCCGAGGCCCTTGGGCTCGGTCAGCGCGCGCGCCACCAGCTTGCGCAAGGCCGCTTCGTCGAGGCTTTTCAGCACATAGACGCGGGCACGGGAAAGCAACGCGTTGTTGAGTTCGAAGGAAGGATTTTCGGTGGTGGCGCCGATAAAGATCAGCGTGCCGTCTTCCACATAGGGCAGGAAGGCATCCTGCTGGGACTTGTTGAAGCGGTGCACTTCGTCGACGAACAGGATGGTCCGCCGGCCGTACTGCGCCGCCTGCTGCTTGGCGATCTCCACCGCCTGGCGAATCTCCTTGACCCCGGCGAGCACGGCGGAAACCGTCTCGAAATGGGCATCGGAGACCTTGGCCAAGAGCCGCGCCAGGGTGGTCTTGCCGACCCCGGGCGGCCCCCAGAACACCATGGAGTGCAACGCTCCCTGCTCCAGCGCCTCACGCAACGGCTTGCCACGGGCAAGCAGATGCTCCTGCCCGACGTATTCGTCGAGGCTGGCTGCGCGCAGACGCGCGGCAAGTGGCTGGGCGACGGGTTCGCGGCTGAACAGGTCCATTGCCGGCAGGATTACCTCGATTGCAGGGCCCGCCAGGCAGGCCCGCCGTGAAAAACGGATGCCGAACGCCGATCACTCGGCGATGACGTCGGCACCCTCGGGAATCTCGAAGGTGAACAGGTCGGCCTTGAGCGGCTGATTCATCTTCACCCCCATGAAGAGGATATTGGTGCGCTGACCGACACTGTCGATCAGTTGCATGTCATTGATCACGCCGCCGCGGAAGGACAGCCGCAGGTTGTCGAACAGGGTGTCCTTGGCCTTGGGCTTGAGGGTGAAGTCCACCACGTCTCCCGCCTCCTTGTGCGAGACCTCGAAGTTCTCGCTGATGGTGGAGACGTCGCCGGACAGCAGCAGTGCCGGTGTGTGTGTCAGGCGCTGGTCGAGCTCCTGGATGGTGACCTGCTCGAGATCCGGGTCATACAGCCAGACCTTCTTGCCGTTGGACACCAACAGCTGCTCCATTGGCGCATCGGTGTGCCAGCGGAACTGGCCGGGACGCTTGAGTGCCAGTTCGCCGGAGGTCTCCTGCAGCTGGGTGCCGCTGCCATCGAGCGAGAGCTGCGAGAAGCGGCCGGTCAAGGTTTCGGCCTGGTTGAGCAAGCCCGTCAGACGTTTGGTGGACGCTGCCTGGTCGGCATGTGCCGGTGCCAGAGCGACCATCAGGACAGATGCACACAGCAAACGGATCAATTGCATGTAGCCCTCGAAGCGATTCAATCGCGCATGGGTGGCGGCGCGATGACCTCGCGCGAGCCGTTGGTGTTCATGGATGTCACCACGCCAGCCATTTCCATGGCTTCGATCATTCGCGCGGCGCGGTTATAGCCAATCTTGAGTTTGCGCTGCACGGCGGAAATCGACGCGCGGCGGCTTTCAGTGACGAAACGAACCGCTTCGTCGTACAACGGGTCTTCTTCGCTGCCTTCGCCGCTGCCCTCGCCGCCACTGCCATCGAAGCCGCTGCCGGCTTCCTCCACGCCGGCGAGGATGTCCTCGATGTAGTCGGGAGCGCCGCGGGCCTTCCAGGCTTCGACTACACGATGCACCTCGTCATCGGAGACGAACGCACCGTGCACGCGGATCGGCAGGCCGGTGCCCGGCGGCAGGTAGAGCATGTCGCCATGGCCGAGCAGCTGCTCGGCGCCGCCCTGGTCGAGGATCGTGCGCGAGTCGATCTTGCTCGACACTTGGAAGGCCATGCGGGTCGGAATGTTGGCCTTGATCAGACCGGTGATCACGTCCACCGACGGACGCTGGGTGGCAAGGATCAGATGGATGCCCGCCGCACGTGCCTTCTGCGCGATACGGGCAATCAGTTCTTCGACCTTCTTGCCGACGATCATCATCATGTCGGCGAATTCATCCACCACCACGACAATGGTCGGCAGCGTCTTCAACGGCGGCGGCTGGTCATCCATGTTTTCGCGACGGAACAGCGGATCGGTCAGCGGCGTGCCCGCCTCTTCCGCTTCCTTGACCTTGCGATTGAAGCCGGCCAGGTTGCGCACACCCATGGCCGCCATCAGCTTGTAGCGGCGCTCCATCTCGGCGACGCTCCAACGCAGCGCGTTGGCGGCCTCCTTCATGTCGGTGACCACGGGGCAGAGCAGGTGCGGAATGCCCTCGTAGATCGACAGTTCGAGCATCTTCGGGTCGATCATGATCAGCCGCGCCTCTTCCGGCGTGGACTTGAACAGGATCGACAGGATCATCGCGTTGACCCCCACCGACTTACCAGAGCCGGTGGTACCGGCGACCAGCAGGTGCGGCATCTTCGCCAGGTCGGCGATGACCGGCTTGCCGCCGATATCGTGGCCGAGCGCCAGGGTGACCGGCGACTTGGCGTCGTCATAAGGCGCGGAGGACAGTACCTCGGAGAAACGGACGATCTGCCGGTCCTCATTGGGAATCTCGATACCCACGGTGGTCTTGCCCGGAATGACCTCGACCACGCGCACGCTGACCATGGCCATCGAGCGCGCCAGATCCTTGGCCAGGTTGGAAATGCGGCTGACCTTGACCCCCGCAGCAGGCTGGATCTCGAAACGAGTGATCACCGGGCCGGGGTGCACCGACTCGACCACCACCTCGACGCCGAACTCCTTGAGCTTGATCTCGAGCAATCGCGACATGGCCTCGAGGGATTCCGGCGAATACTGCTTCTGCTGCTTCTCGGCGACGTCGAGGATGGAAATCGGCGGCAGACTGCCTTCGACCGCGGTATCGACGAACAGCGGCGCCTGCTTTTCCTTGAGTACGCGCTTACTCGGCTCCGCCGGTTTCGGCGGTGCGGGCGGCGTGATCACGGGGGCCGGACGCTTCTCGAGCTCGCTCATGTGCTTGGCCAGTGCCTCGTCGCGCTCGATGATGCGCTCTTTGACCTTGGCCTGCTCACGGCGATCACGCACCATCGGTGCGGCCACCTCGCTCACCACATCGTCCGCCTCGCGCAGTTGCGCGACCAGCTGCTTGCGCTCGGCGCGGGCATTCCACCAGCGGCTGAAGAAGCTCTGGATCAACTCCAGCAGGTCGAGCGTGATCTTGCCGGTGATGTCCATCACCTTGAACCAGGACAGATCGGTGAACACCGTCAGACCGAACAGGAAAAACGCCAGCAGCGCGAGAGTGCTGCCCTGTACGTTAAGGGACAGCACGGCCAACTGGCCAAGGCTCTCGCCCAGCGCACCGCCGGCAGATGCGGGCAGGCCAGGAGCAGCCTGGAAATGGATATAGGCCAGCGCGGATCCGGACAGAATCAGGAAAACCAGGCCGATCAGGCGCCAGGAGAACAGCCAGCCGTTCCACACCCAGGGCTGGTGGCGCGCACGGAACACTTGCCAGGCCTTGACGCCAAGCAACAGGGGAAACAAATAGGCGAAGTAGCCCAGCGCCATGAACAGAACATCGGCAAACCAGGCGCCGGCACGGCCGGCAGCGTTGCGGACCTGGTCGACATTGCTGGTGTGGGTCCAGCCAGGATCGCCCGGATCGTAGGTAAGCAGCGCCATCCACAGATAGACGCAGAGCGCACCGAGCGCTATCAACGCGCCTTCCTTGAGGCGATAGTGCAGTTGCTGTCGCCAGACAGTTGTCGGCGCGGTAGATGAGGAATTCTTCAAAACGCTTTCTTTCCTGCGCCTGCGGCGCGATGAACCGTAGTCAGCCAGAACCCCGGCATTGTACGGGTTTGTCGATTCGATGGCATGCGGGTTCCGCGGCGGCTTGGGCTTTTGCCGATGCTTCGGTGTAGCATAAACGCCCGATTTCCCGACGCGGCTCGACTGGAGCACGCTTCTCTATTTGCAACAAAGGCTTATGAGGGCTTTTTATGAGTGAAGTCAAGCATTCGCGTCTGATCATCCTCGGCTCCGGCCCGGCCGGTTATACCGCTGCGGTATACGCTGCCCGCGCCAACCTGAAGCCACTGATGATCACCGGCATCCAGCCTGGCGGTCAGCTGACCACCACCACCGAAGTCGACAACTGGCCCGGCGACGTAGAGGGCCTGACCGGCCCGGACCTGATGGTCCGCATGCAGAAGCACGCCGAGCGCTTCGACACCGAGATCGTCTTCGATCACATCCATACCGCAGAGTTGCAGCAGCGCCCGTTCACCCTGAGCGGCGACAGCGGCGTCTATACCTGCGACGCCCTGATCATCGCCACCGGCGCCTCGGCTCAGTACCTCGGCCTGCCCTCTGAAGAGGCGTTCGCCGGCCGTGGTGTATCGGCCTGCGCCACCTGCGACGGCTTCTTCTACCGCAACCAGGTGGTCGCGGTGATCGGCGGCGGCAACACCGCGGTCGAGGAAGCGCTGTACCTCTCCAACATCGCCAAGGAAGTCCATCTGATTCACCGCCGCGACAAGCTGCGGTCGGAGAAGATTCTGCAGGACAAGATCATGGACAAGGCGACCAACGGCAACATCCGCCTGCACTGGAACCATACTCTCGAGGAAGTACTCGGCGATGCCAGCGGCGTGACCGGTATCCGTTTGAAGAGCACCCTCACCGGCGAAGAAAACAAGCTGGACCTCGCCGGCGTATTCATTGCCATCGGCCACAAGCCGAACACCGACCTGTTCCAAGGCCAGCTGGAAATGAAGGATGGCTACCTGAAGATCAGAGGTGGCGGCGAAGGTGATGCCACCTGCACCAGCATCCCTGGAGTCTTCGCTGCTGGCGATGTAGCTGATCACGTCTATCGCCAGGCGATCACTTCGGCCGGCGCCGGCTGCATGGCCGCTCTGGACGCAGAAAAGTACCTCGACAACTGATCTTGCGGCGGGCCCAGGCCCGCCCTCCCCTACCTGCATTTGCGTGGCGACATGCTGACCTGGCTAAAGCGCGACGACCTTAGTTTTCCTCCTCTCGAAGCGGCTTTGCGAGAGCCCAACGGCCTTCTGGCCGCCGGGGGTGACCTTAGCCATGAACGCCTGCTGGCTGCCTATCGCCATGGCTGCTTTCCCTGGTACCAGGATGGACAGCCGTTGCTGTGGTGGTCTCCCGATCCGCGAACGGTGCTGTTCCCCAACGAACTGCATGTGTCGCGCAGCCTGCGCAAGCGCCTCCGTCAGGGTGACTTCAAGGTGACCTTCGATCAAGCGTTCGCCGAAGTGATCCAGGGCTGTGCCGGGCCTCGTAGCTATGCGGACGGAACCTGGATCACCACACCGATGCAGCAGGCCTATATTCAGCTGCACGAAATGGGCGTCGCGCACTCGGTGGAAGTCTGGCATGGGCAGCATCTCGTCGGAGGACTCTACGGCCTGGCAATCGGTAAGCTATTTTTCGGCGAGTCGATGTTCAGTCGCGCCACCGATGCGTCCAAGGTTGGATTCGTCACCTTGGTGGAGCAGCTGCGTGACTGGGGGTTTGTCCTGATTGACTGCCAGATGCCGACACGTCATCTGGAAAGTTTCGGCGCCCGCAGCATTGCGCGTGAGCAATTCGCCGCCGCGCTTGCCGAACATCTGGATCAGCCCAGCGCAGCTGACTGGCGCGCCTAGTCGGCTGCCACAAGCTGACCTACACTGAGCTCATGATTTCTGAGAGTTGACCATGACTTCACTGGCTCGCCTCAAGTTCTACGCCACCCAGCCCCATGCGTGCAGCTATCTGCCCGATGAACAGGCCACCACACTGTTCCTCGATCCCAGCCAGCCAATGGACGCACAGGTGTACGCGGAACTCTCGGAGATGGGCTTCCGGCGTAGCGGCGATCACCTCTACCGCCCCCACTGCCAGCGCTGCTCGGCCTGCATTCCGGCTCGCATTCCGGCAAGCTCGCCGGATCTCAGCCGGCAGCAGAAACGAATTCTCAAACGCAACGCTGACCTGCAGGTACGTTGCGTTCGGCCGGCGTTCAGCGAAGAACTCTACGCGCTCTATGCGAATTACATCGAAAAGCGCCATGCAGATGGCGACATGTACCCGCCCAGCCGTGAGCAGTTCAATACTTTCCTGGTGCGCGACCTGCCATTTTGCCGTTTCTATGAATTCAGGCTGGATGGACGACTGCTCGCGGTTGCGGTCACCGATGTACTACCCAACGGACTCTCAGCCGTTTACACCTTCTACGATCCAGAAGAAGAACGGCGTAGCCTGGGACGCTACGCGATTCTCTGGCAGATCGGCGAAGCAGCGCGTCTCGGCCTGAAGGCCGTGTACCTCGGTTACTGGATCAAGAACTGCCGGAAGATGAATTACAAGACCGAATATCGCCCCATCGAACTGCTGGTCAACCAGCGCTGGGTAACGCTCAGCTGAAGTCCTTGGCTCATCGACCCATTTCGGGCACAATGCTTGCCGCTTTTGCCCGCGCACGCATGCGCCGGGTCACTCATCTGGACACCGAGGACTTTACTGAATGTCGAAAGAAGACAGCTTCGAAATGGAAGGTACTGTCGTCGACACCCTGCCTAACACCATGTTTCGTGTGGAGTTGGAAAACGGGCACGTCGTTACTGCGCACATCTCCGGAAAGATGCGCAAGAACTACATCCGGATTCTTACCGGTGACAAGGTTCGCGTGGAACTGACCCCCTACGATCTGAGCAAGGGTCGCATCACCTACCGCGCCCGCTAAGCGAGCCGCGAGAAAAATGCCCGGGTTTTACCGGGCTTTTTTGTTGCAGCAGCAAACAACCAGCAATGGCCGCACGCAACGCCGGAACGAAAAACGCCCGGCCGAAGCCGGGCGCTCGATACTACATAGCTCAGGTCAGGCCAGCTCTGCAGTGGTCTCAAATTCGAAGAACGGCTCGCCGCCCCGAATATCGATGTGAACCACACCACCATGCTCGGCCAGCTCACCAAACAGGATCTCTTCGGCCAGCGGCCTCTTGATCTTGTCCTGAATTAGCCGTGCCATCGGCCGCGCACCCATCTGCGCGTCGTAGCCATGCTCAGCCAACCAGCTGCGCGCAGCATCTGACACCTCCAACGTCACATGCTTGTCTTCGAGTTGCGCCTGCAGTTCGATCAAGAACTTGTCGACAATGCTCTTGATGACTTCGTGACTCAGGCGGCCGAACTGGATGATGGTATCCAGACGGTTGCGGAACTCTGGCGTAAAGCTCTTCTTGATGACTTCCATCGCGTCGGATGCATGATCCTGCAAGGTAAAGCCGATAGAAGCCCGCGCCGCGGTTTCCGCGCCAGCATTGGTGGTCATGATGATGATCACGTTGCGGAAGTCGGCCTTGCGACCATTGTTGTCCGTCAGCGTGCCATGGTCCATGACCTGCAGCAGCAGGTTGAAGACCTCGGGGTGCGCCTTCTCGATTTCGTCCAGCAACAGCACACAATGTGGCTGCTTGGTGATCGCCTCAGTCAACAAGCCTCCCTGGTCGAACCCAACATATCCCGGAGGCGCGCCGATCAAACGAGACACGGTGTGGCGCTCCATGTACTCGGACATGTCGAAACGGATCAGCTCGACGCCCAGCGCTCGGGCCAGTTGGCGTGCAGCTTCGGTTTTACCCACACCGGTAGGCCCGGCAAAGAGGAACGATCCGACCGGCTTGTCCGGAGCCTTCAGCCCAGCCCGTGAAAGCTTGATGGCTGTCGCCAGCGAGTCGATCGCATCATCCTGGCCAAACACCGTGAGCTTCAGATCGCGCTCGAGGTTACGCAGCAGCTCCTTGTCCGAGCTGCTGACGTGCTTAGGAGGAATCCGCGCAATCTTCGCCACGATGTCTTCAACCTGTTCGACATCGATGCACTTCACCCGCTGCTCTTCCGGCTGCAGGCGCTGATAGGCGCCCGCCTCATCGATCACGTCAATGGCCTTGTCAGGCATATGCCGATCGTTGATGTAGCGCGAGGCCAATTCTGCTGCGGCACGAAGTGCCTCATCGCTGTATTCGATGTTGTGATGCTGCTCGAAACGTCCCTTCAGGCCGCGCAGAATGCCGATCGTGTCCTCGACCGACGGCTCGGTGACATCGACTTTCTGGAAGCGCCGCGCAAGCGCGCGATCCTTCTCGAAAATCCCACGGAATTCCTGGAAAGTCGTGGAGCCGATGCAGCGGATTTCACCGGAAGAGAGCAAGGGCTTGAGCAGATTGGACGCATCCATTACGCCACCCGAGGCAGCGCCAGCGCCGATGATCGTGTGAATCTCATCGATAAACAGAATGGCGTGCGGCCGCTTGCGCAACTCGCCGAGCAGCGCCTTGAAGCGCTTCTCGAAATCGCCCCGGTACTTCGTGCCCGCCAGCAGCGCGCCCAGATCCAGCGAGTAGACGACGCTATCAGCTAGCAGGTCCGGGACCTGGTTATCCACGATGCGTTTCGCCAGGCCTTCAGCGATAGCTGTCTTACCGACACCTGCCTCACCTACCAAAAGCGGGTTGTTCTTGCGCCGGCGCGCGAGAATCTGCGCGACACGTTCGACTTCATTCTCACGCCCCACCAGCGGATCGATCCGCCCTTGGCGCGCCAACTCATTCAGATTGCTCGCATAAGCATCCAGAGGATTGCCGGACGAACCCGGCTCACTACCGTCCTCGTCCTGCATTTCCGCGTCGTTTTCCGGACTGCCGGCATTACCAGGCACCTTAGAAATACCGTGCGCGATGTAGTTGACGACATCGATACGCGCGACGTTCTGCTGCTTGAGGAGGAATACGGCCTGACTCTCCTGCTCGCTGAAAATCGCGACCAGCACGTTTGCACCGGTCACCTCCCGCTTGCCAGAACTCTGCACGTGGAATACGGCACGCTGCAGAACACGCTGGAAGCCAAGCGTAGGCTGGGTTTCACGCTCTTCATCGTGCTGAGGAATAAGTGGAGTGGTGGAATCAATGAATTCCTGCAGATCGTGGCGTAGCTTGTCCAAGCTGGCACCACAGGCCCGCAGCACGGTCGCTGCAGCTTCATTGTCCAGTAGGGCCAACAGGAGGTGTTCAACCGTCATGAACTCATGACGTTTGGTACGCGCCTCTTTGAAAGCCAGATTCAGAGTGACTTCGAGCTCACGGTTCAACATAGCTTTCACCTCTTCTCCAGCAGTCGGAGTTAACCGTCCTTCTCGATCTCACAGAGCAGCGGGTGCTGGCATTCCCTTGCATATTGATTCACTTGCATCGCTTTGGTTTCGGCTACGTCGCGCGTATAGAGCCCGCAGACGGCCTGCCCCTCGGTATGGACGGCCAGCATGATCTTGGTGGCCTGCTCCCTGCTGTGATTGAAAATGCCTTCCAGCACCTCGACGACAAAATCCATCGGTGTGTAGTCGTCATTGAACATGACAACTTTATACATCGGTGGTGCCTTTAATTCCGGCTTGGCCTCCTGAACAGCGAGACCAGACGCGTCGTCTTCGTCCCGCTGGGGCCGGTCCTGATTGAATGTTAGTCGAATCTGAGCAAATGCATGCATGCGCATAACGGTTCTAAGTCGTGGCGCTGGGGCCAGATAAATATGGACAGCTTCGCAGCCAGCTGACGAGTCGCCTTGACTATCGGCAAAACGGTGATACAAACAGTATGTGCCTACAAGGGCAAACGGGTTGCGCAACATGAGGCCTCGGGCTGCATAAGCGCGGAATGAAATGGATGTTACTCCAGTAATGGACTCCTTTGCAGAGGGATAACAGCATGCTAAGCGGTAAGGTCAAGTGGTTCAACAACGCCAAAGGCTACGGCTTCATCGTAGCAGACGGCGGCGATGAGGACCTGTTCGCCCACTACTCGGCCATCCAGATGGAAGGCTATCGAACTCTGAAAGCTGGGCAAGCGGTCATGTTCAACATCCTGCAGGGTCCGAAAGGCCTTCATGCAACCGACATCAGGCCTCAGCAGGCCGTGTCCGAAGCGACGACCCCTGCCGCTGCCCAAGGCGTCTCGACAGTAGATGCCTGACTTGTCCTGAAACCAAACAAAAAGGCCGATCATCTGATCGGCCTTTTTCATTCCACGCCACTTACATGTGGCTGATCATCGCGTCGCCAAATTGCGAGCAGGACATCAGCTGGGCGCCCTCCATCAGACGCTCGAAGTCGTAGGTGACGGTCTTGGCGGCGATAGCGCTCTCGGTCGACTTGATGATCAGGTCTGCCGCTTCCACCCAACCCATATGGCGCAGCATCATCTCAGCCGAGAGGATCAGCGAACCCGGATTGACCTTGTCCTGACCGGCGTACTTCGGCGCGGTACCGTGCGTAGCTTCGAACATGGCGACGGTGTCGGAAAGGTTTGCCCCCGGGGCAATACCGATACCGCCGACCTCCGCGGCAAGCGCATCGGACAGGTAGTCACCGTTCAGGTTGAGTGTGGCGATGACGTCGTACTCGGCCGGGCGCAACAGGATCTGCTGAAGCATGGCATCGGCGATGGCGTCCTTGACCACGATGTTCTTGCCGGTGTTAGGGTTCTTGAACTGCATCCAAGGGCCGCCATCCAGCAGCTCGGCGCCAAATTCGTCGCGGGCCACTTCGTAGCCCCACTCCTTGAAGGCACCCTCGGTGAACTTCATGATGTTGCCCTTGTGGACAATGGTGACCGAGCTGCGGTCATTGTCGACGGCATACTGCAAAGCCTTGCGAACGAGACGCTTGGTGCCTTCCTGTGACACTGGCTTGACCCCAATACCGCAGTTCTCGGTAAAGCGGATTTTCTTGACACCCATCTCCTCGGTAAGGAACTTGATGACCTTCTCCGCCTCCGGGGAGCCTGCCTTCCACTCGACGCCGGCGTAGATGTCTTCGGAGTTCTCCCGGAAGATCACCATATCGACGTCGCCCGGCTTCTTGACCGGGCTCGGCACACCGGTGAACCAGCGAACCGGACGCTGGCAGACGTAGAGATCAAGCTCCTGGCGCAGCGCAACGTTCAGGGAACGAATGCCCCCGCCAACCGGAGTGGTCAGGGGGCCCTTGATCGACACCACGTAATCGCGAACAGCTTCGAGGGTTTCCTTCGGCAACCAAGTGTCCTGATCGTAGACCTGCGTAGCCTTCTCGCCCGCGTAGATTTCCATCCAGGCAATCTTGCGCTTCCCGCCATAGGCCTTCTGAACGGCAGCATCCACGACCTTGATCATCACCGGGCTGATGTCGACGCCAATGCCGTCCCCTTCGATATAGGGAATGATCGGGTTGTCGGGGACGTTCAGGGTGTTGTCGGCGTTAACGGTAATTTTGTCACCGCTGGATGGCACCTGGATCTTTTGGTATCCCATGCTGGACTCCGTCTTCGTGGTTAGACATCGATCATCTTTGAGGGTAACCCACTCGAATTGCCTGAAACTACATGTTCGTTCGTCGTATGCGCAATGCCGTTCTGCCCGAGGCTGGCTCGATGGTATACTGCCGGGATGACTCACAAGTCATAAGGGGCGAACCTGTCTTGTACAAGGTCTCGCCCCTTGAAACCTCAGAGTCGCTATCGCGGCTCGGCGGTTCAAATGCTCGACACTCTATTGGTGCATCCATCATCACCGCGGCGAATCCCCTTCTGGTTTCACCTAGACGGAGAGCCAGAGCGCCTACCCGGCGCACTCGGGATTCTGTGCTCGCCCTGCAAGAAGAGAGTTATCGCTAAATGTCCACCCCTTCGAAGATCATCTATACCTTCACCGACGAAGCCCCAGCACTGGCTACCTATTCGCTTCTTCCTATTGTAGAAGCCTTCTCCGCCTCCGCTGACATAGCCGTCGAAACACGCGACATCTCTCTTGCAGGGCGCATTCTTGCGAGCTTTGCCGACCAGCTCGACGCCGACAAGAAGGTCGACGACGACCTGGCCAAGCTTGCCGAGCTGACCGTTCAGCCCGACGCCAACATCATCAAGCTGCCCAACATCAGCGCCTCCGTGCCGCAACTCAAGGCCGCCATCGCCGAACTGCAAGCCCTGGGCTACAACATCCCCAACTTCCCGGAAGACCCGCAGACCGACGCGGAGAAGGATGCCCGCGCCCGCTACGGCAAGGTACTCGGCAGCGCCGTGAACCCCGTACTGCGCGAAGGCAACTCCGACCGCCGCGCTCCGGCCGCCGTGAAAGCCTACGCCCGCAAGCACCCACACTCGATGGGCAAGTGGAGCAAGGCTTCGCAGTCCCATGCCGACTACATGCGCGGCGGCGACTTCTTCTCCAGCGAGCAGTCGATCACCATGGAAAAAGCCGGTGACGTGCGCATCGAGTTCGTTGGCAAGGACGGCCAGGTCGAGGTCAAGAAGCAGCTGTCTCTGCAGGAAGGCGAAGTGCTCGACGGCATGTTCATGAGCTGCAACAAGCTGCGCGCCTTCTTCGAAGACACCCTGCAGGACTGCAAGGAAACCGGCGTGATGTGGTCCCTGCACGTCAAGGCCACCATGATGAAGATCTCTCACCCGATCGTCTTTGGTCATGCGGTCAGCGTTTACTACAAGGACGTGTTCGACAAGTACGGCGAGCTGTTCAAGGAACTGGGCGTCAACCCGAACAACGGCATCAGCAGCGTGTACGACAAGATCAAGTCGCTGCCGGTCTCGCAGCAGGAAGAGATCCTGCACGACATCCATGAGGTTTACAGCCACCGCCCTGAAATGGCGATGGTCGACTCGGTCAAGGGCATCACCAACCTGCACATCCCGAGCGACGTCATCGTCGACGCCTCGATGCCGGCGATGATCCGCAACTCCGGTCAGATGTGGGGCAAGGACGGCAAGCAGAAGGACACCAAAGCGGTAATGCCGGAGAGCACCTATGCCCGCATCTACCAGGAAATGATCAACTTCTGCAAAACCAACGGTGCCTTCGACCCGGTCACCATGGGCAGCGTGCCGAACGTCGGCCTGATGGCACAGAAAGCCGAGGAATACGGCTCGCACGACAAGACCTTCGAGATGCAGGCCGACGGCACCATGCGCGTCGTGCTGGCCGATGGCACTGTTCTGATGCAGCACGAAGTCGAGAAGGGCGACATCTGGCGCGCTTGCCAGACCAAGGACGCCCCGATCCGCGACTGGGTCAAGCTGGCCGTGACCCGCGCCCGCCAGTCGAACACTCCGGCGATCTTCTGGCTTGACCCGGAACGCGCTCATGATCGTCAGCTGCAGAACAAGGTCGAAACCTACCTCAAGGAACACGACCTGAGCGGCTTGGACATCCGCATCATGGGCTACAACGAAGCCATCCGTGTCAGCATGGAGCGCATGATTCGTGGCCAGGACACCATTTCGGTGACCGGCAACGTGCTGCGCGACTACCTGACCGATCTGTTCCCAATCATGGAACTGGGCACTTCGGCCAAGATGCTCTCCATCGTTCCGCTGATGGCGGGCGGCGGCATGTACGAGACCGGTGCCGGCGGTTCCGCACCAAAGCACGTGCAGCAGTTGATCGAGGAAAACTACCTGCGCTGGGACTCCCTGGGTGAGTTCCTCGCTCTGGCAGTGTCCTTGGAAGAAACAGGAATCAAGACCGGTAACGTCAAAGCCAAGATTCTCGGCAAGACCCTTGACCAGGCCACCGGCAAACTGTTGGACAACAACAAGTCGCCGGCGCGCAAGGTAGGTCAGATCGACAACCGCGGCAGCCACTTCTACCTGGCGCTGTACTGGGCGCAAGCTCTGGCCGCTCAGGACGAAGACGCCGAACTGAAGGCCCATTTCACCCCGCTGGCCAAGCAACTGACCGAGCAGGAAGCAACCATCGTTGCCGAACTGGCCGAGGTGCAAGGCAAGCCGGTGGATATCGGTGGCTACTACCGCTCCAATCCGGAACTGACCAGCAAGGTGATGCGCCCCAGCGCAACCTTCAACGCAGCCCTGGCCGCGCTGAACGCCTGAGTCAACGCTTGAGCGTTACCACGAACCCCGGCCTGGTGCCGGGGTTCGTGCTTTCTGAACGGAGGTGACTGTTATCATTCCCGTCATTTAAACAAGGCAGCTCTTATGGACTGGCAACCGCATATCACCGTCGCGACCGTTATCGAGGACCAAGGACGCTTTCTATTGGTAGAAGAACTCAAGGCGGGCCGTCTCGTCCTCAATCAGCCTGCCGGGCATCTCGAAGCCAATGAAAATCTGCGCCAGGCGGCAGTACGGGAAACCCTCGAAGAAACCGGCTGGGACGTCGAACTCATTGGCGTCGTGGGAATTTATCTGTACACCGCGCCCAGCAATGGTGTGACCTATCAGCGCGTGTGCTTCGCCGCCATGCCCCTGCAGCATGATCCGCAGCGTCAGCTCGACGAGGGCATTGTCGCCGCTCGGTGGCTGAGCCGCGACGAGCTGGAGGCGCAACCTGAACGCTGGCGCAGCGAACTGGTGCCACGCTGCATCGATGATTATCTGGCCGGGCCGCTGCATTCGCTTGACGTGATTCGCAACTGAACGCGGCTTCGTCATGCCTGCTGCAGCCTGATAGAATCCGCCCCTTTGCAGAGCCTCAGCGTGTTCCTATGTCTGTAACCACCCTCACCGCCCCGGAAAAAACACGTGTCATCGTCGGCATGTCCGGTGGAGTGGACTCTTCCGTTTCCGCCCTCCTGCTGCTCGAGCAGGGTTATCAGGTCGAAGGCCTGTTCATGAAGAACTGGGAAGAGGACGACGGCACGGAATACTGCACCGCCAAGGAAGATCTGGCCGACGCTCAGGCAGTGTGCGATCGGATCGGCATCAAGCTGCATACGGCAAACTTCGCAGCTGAATACTGGGACAACGTCTTCGAGCATTTCCTCGCCGAATACAAGGCGGGGCGCACGCCGAACCCGGACATCCTTTGCAACCGGGAGATCAAGTTCAAGGCCTTTCTCGACTACGCATTGATGCTGGGGGCAGATCTCATCGCGACCGGCCATTACGTGCGCCGGCGCGACGTGGACGATCGCAGCGAGCTGCTCAAAGGGCTGGACCCGAACAAGGACCAGAGCTATTTCCTGCATGCGGTTGGTGGCGAGCAGCTGAGCAAGACGCTGTTTCCTGTCGGCGAGCTGGAAAAGCCCGAAGTGCGGGCGATCGCCGAGAAGTACGGGCTTGCCACGGCGAAGAAAAAGGATTCCACCGGGATCTGCTTCATCGGCGAAAGACGCTTCAGCGACTTTCTCAAGCAATACCTTCCGGCCCAGCCCGGCAATATCGAAACCATCGATGGTGAAGTGATCGGTCGTCATCACGGCTTGATGTATCACACCATCGGTCAACGCCAGGGCCTGGGCATAGGCGGCCTCAAGGATGCTTCCGACGAGCCCTGGTACGTGCTGAGCAAGGACCTGCAGCGCAACGTGCTGGTGGTCGGCCAGGGCAACGATCATCCGTGGCTGTTCTCCCGCGCGCTGCTGGCGTCGGAAATCTACTGGGTGAACCCCGTCGACCTCAACGCACCGCTCAAGCTGACCGCCAAGGTCCGCTATCGCCAGAGCGATCAGGCCTGCACGCTGGAAAAGACGGCAGATGGTTATCGTGCCGTGTTCGAAGCGCCACAACGAGCGGTGACACCGGGCCAGTCGGTCGTGTTCTACGACGGCGAAATCTGCCTGGGCGGCGGTGTGATCGAGCAGGCCGAACCCTGGTTCGAGGGCAGAGCATGAATACGCTCGACGAACAGCTGATCGCACTCGGCGCAGTGTTCGAATCAGCAACGTTGGTGGACCGCATCGCTCGCACCGGCCAGGTTCCGAACGCCTCGCTCGGCTGCATGCTGGGCAGCCTGCTGGCCCGCAATCCGGAAACTACGCTGGAAATCTACGGCGGAGACGACCTCAATCTGCGTGACGGCTATCGCGCGCTCGTAGGCGCCCTGGAGCGCGACAGCAGCGCGCTGCAGCGCGAACCGTTGCGCTACGCACTGGCGATGATCGGTCTGGAGCGCCAGCTGGACAAGCGCGACGACATGCTGCAGGTCATCGGCAGCCGGCTGGATCAAATTCAGCAGCAGGTCGAGCACTTCGGCATCACCCATGAGAATGTCGTGGCCTCGTTCGGCGGGTTGTACCAGGACACCCTGAGCACTTTCCGCCAGCGCATTCAGGTTCAAGGCGACATGCGGCACCTGCAGCAGACGGATAACGCAGCCAAGATTCGCGCCCTGCTGCTCTCCGGAATTCGCTCGGCACGCCTGTGGCGCCAGCTGGGCGGGCACCGTTGGCAAATGATCTTCAGCCGCCGCAAGCTGCTCGATGCGCTCTACCCAAGGCTGCGCTCGACTCAGGGCGAAGACCACTAGCGGCGGCGAATGTACCGGGCCCACTCGGCCCATTCGTGTATAATCTGCGCCCTCTTTTCGTTGCCTGACTGTCCGAGAATGCCCTCTATGCAGCTTTCCTCGCTCACGGCGGTTTCCCCCGTCGATGGCCGCTACGCCGGCAAAACCAGCGCCTTGCGCCCGATCTTCAGCGAATTCGGCCTGATTCGTTGCCGCGTCCAGGTCGAAGTCCGCTGGCTCCAGCGCCTGGCAGCCCACCCAGGCATTCCGGAAGTCGCCCCCTTCTCCGCCGAAGCCAACTCGGTGCTGGATCAGCTGGCCGAGAACTTCCAGCTGGAGCACGCCGAGCGCGTGAAGGAATTCGAGCGCACCACCAACCATGACGTCAAAGCCGTGGAGTACCTGCTCAAGGAGCAGGCCAAGCAGCTGCCGGAATTGGCCAAGGTCAACGAATTCATCCATTTCGCCTGCACCAGCGAGGACATCAACAACCTGTCCCACGCGCTGATGCTGCGTGAAGGCCGCGACAGCGTGCTGCTGCCGCTGATGCGCCAGCTGGCCGAATCGATTCGCGCCCTGGCCGTGCAATTCGCTGACGTACCGATGCTCTCGCGTACGCATGGCCAGCCGGCGTCGCCGACAACGCTCGGCAAGGAGCTGGCGAACGTGGTGTACCGTCTGGAGCGCCAGATCGCCCAGGTCGCCGCCGTTCCGCTGCTGGGCAAGATCAACGGCGCCGTGGGCAACTACAACGCTCACCTGAGCGCCTATCCGGAGATCGACTGGGAAGCCAACGCCCGCGAATTCATCGAAGGCGATCTCGGCCTGGCCTGGAACCCCTACACCACCCAGATCGAGCCGCACGACTACATCGCCGAGCTGTTCGACGCCATCGCGCGCTTCAACACCATCCTGATCGACTTCGACCGCGACGTCTGGGGCTACATCTCCCTCGGCTACTTCAAGCAGAAGACCGTCGCCGGCGAGATCGGCTCCTCGACCATGCCGCACAAGGTCAATCCGATCGACTTCGAGAACTCCGAAGGCAACCTCGGCATCGCCAACGCACTGTTCCAGCACCTAGCCAGCAAGCTGCCGATCTCCCGCTGGCAGCGCGACCTGACCGACTCCACCGTGCTGCGCAACCTTGGCGTCGGCTTTGCCCATAGCGTCATTGCCTACGAAGCGAGCCTCAAGGGTATCGGCAAGCTGGAGCTCAATGTCGCACGCATCGCCGAGGACCTGGACAATTGCTGGGAAGTGCTGGCCGAACCGGTACAGACCGTGATGCGCCGCTACGCGGTGGAAAACGCCTACGAAAAGCTGAAGGACCTGACTCGCGGCAAAGGCATTACCCCCGAAGCCCTGCAGACTTTCATCGACGGTCTGGATATTCCAGACGCAGCGAAGGCAGAACTACGCAAATTGACGCCGGCCAACTACATCGGCAACGCCGTTGCCCAGGCCAAGCGCATCTGAGTGCGCCCATGTATGCACGCCCGGCTGTGCCGGGCGTTTTTATTTTCAGCTCTGTATATAGAGCAAGGTGTTACGCATGACTTCTGATATTCCACTTCAAATCCTGGGCGGTATCAGCGCCCGGGAATTTCTGCGCGACTACTGGCAGAAGAAACCGCTGCTCATTCGCCAGGCCATTCCAGACTTTCAGAGCCCCATCTCGCCGGACGAACTGGCTGGCCTTTCGCTGGAAGAGGAAGTCGAATCCCGCCTGATCATCGAGCACGGCGAAAGCCCTTGGGAGCTACGTCGCGGTCCCTTTGCCGAAGACACCTACCAGCAGCTGCCCGAGCGTGACTGGACCCTGCTGGTCCAGGCTGTCGACCAACTGGTACCGGAAGTCGCCGATCTGATCGAGCACTTCCGCTTCCTCCCCAACTGGCGCATCGACGATGTGATGATCAGCTATGCCGCACCGGGCGGCGGTGTCGGCCCGCATTTCGACAACTACGACGTATTCCTGCTGCAGGCACATGGTCAGCGCCGCTGGCGCATCGGGCAAATGTGCGACAGCGAAAGCCCGATGCTGACCCACGGCGATCTACGCATCCTGGCCCAGTTCGAAGGCACCGATGAATGGGTGCTGGAACCCGGTGACATGCTTTACCTGCCGCCTCGCCTGGCCCACTTCGGCACCGCCGAGGATGCCTGCATGACCTACTCGGTCGGTTTCCGTGCCCCTAGCGCAGCCGAGGTACTGACCCACTTCACCGACTTCCTGGCGCAGTTCCTGCCGGACGAGGATCGCTACAGCGACGCCGATCTGCAACCGAGCGACGATCCTTACCAGATTCAGAGCGACGCACTGGACCGATTGAAAGCGCTGCTTGCCGAGCACATGAGCGACGAGCGCCTGTTGCTCACCTGGTTCGGCCAGTTCATGACCGAGCCCCGCTACCCGGAACGAGTGGAGGGGCCCGAGCTTGACGAGATCGATCTGCGCTCGGCAATCGAAGATGGCGCCCTGCTGGTCCGCAACCCGGCGGCACGCCTGGCCTGGAGCGAAGTTGACATCGGCCTGCTACTGTTCGCCAGTGGCCAGAGCCGGCTACTTCCCTCTAAGCTGCGCGAGCTGTTGAAACTGGTCTGCTCGGCTGACGCATTGCACGCCGATAACATCGGCGAGTGGCTGAGCGACGACGATGGCCGGGGGCTTTTGTGCGAGCTGGTCAAACGAGGAAGTCTGGAGTTTGCTGATGAATAGCGTTCAGGTACGGATCGCCGACTGGCAGCACGACAACGCCGAACTGCGGCGTATTCGGGAAGCCGTGTTCATTGCCGAGCAGGCCGTTCCGCCCGAGCAGGAATGGGATGCCGACGATAACGAAGCCGTGCATTTTCTCGCCCTTGAGGGCGACTACCCGATCGGTACCGCACGCTTGCTGGCCGACGGGCAGATTGGCCGGGTTGCAGTGCTGCGCGACTGGCGCGGCATGAACGTGGGCGATGCCCTGATGCGCGCAGTCCTTGCAGAGGCGGAGCGCCGAGGCCTGACGGAGCAGACGCTGACGGCGCAGGTTCACGCTACCGCCTTCTATGAGCGGCTTGGTTTTGAAGTGGTCAGCGATGAGTTTCTCGAAGCCGGAATCCCCCACGTCGACATGCTCCGCCGGAGCCACTGAGGCCATATGAGCGACAGCGCCCCTGACGAAAGCAGCGATCAGGCCGAACTCCCGGCCATAGACTTTCACTCTCCGGGGCGTTTTGCCGTTCATAACCCCCAAGCGGACCTCCCCGAGCCTCTCGCTTGGCAAGCAGCCGCCTTCGAGCTTGGACAGAACACCGAGCTGCAGCGCTTCAGCGAACCCAACGAGGTTCGCCGGCATGCGTTGGCCATGCTGCAGCAGGCGACTCGCTCTCTGTGCATCTACAGCACGGATCTGGAGCCCTGGCTTTATCACCACAGCAGCGTTCAGCAGGCTTGCACTCGCCTACTGCTGGCCCATCCGCGCAACCGCCTGCGTATCTTGATCAGCGACCCGACACGAGCGATCAAGGAAGGTCACCGTCTTCTGCAGCTTGCTCGGCGATTGACCAGCAATGTACATATCCGCAAGCTGAACCCCGATTATCCCGAACAGAGCGGCGCCTATCTGATCGCCGATGATTGTGGTCTGCTGCAACGCCCCAAGGCGGACCAATACGCCGGCTACGCCCTGTACCACGACCTTGCCCAGGTGCGCGTGCGCCAAGCGGAGTTCGACAAGGCCTGGGAACATGGACTAGCGGATACAAACCTGCGGAGTTTTCTGCTATGAGCCCTCGTATCTTTCTGCTGGCCGTCGCACTCAGCATCTGTCTTCCGTTGCAAGCGGCGACCGAAGTCATCCAGCTCAACAACCGCATGGCCGAAGACGTTATTCCCGTAGCGGAGTCGGTGCTCGGGGGCCAGGGTCGGGTTACAGCCTATGGCAGCCAGCTGATCGTCAACGCACCGGACGCGCTCATCAGCGAGCTGCGGCAGGTCATCGATCAGCTGGACGTCGAGCCCAAGCGCCTGCTTATCAGTGTCGATACCCAGGACTCGGCCAGCAGCTCCGCCGGCGGTTATCAGGTGGACGGCTCGGTACGCTCCGGTGACGTGGAGTTTGAAACCGGACGCGGAGAGATTGGCGGACGTGATCGGGTGCGAATCATCCGCCGCAGCACGAACAGCCGGGATGGCGGCGTTCAGCAGATTCAGGCCAGCGAGGGTTATCCGGCGCTGATTCAGGTCGGTCAGAGTGTGCCGCTGACCACACAAGGCACAGATGGCTACGGCCAGATCTACCAGCAGACGCAATATCGCGACGTTCTCCGCGGCTTCTACGCCACCGCCACAGTGCACGGCGACCGGGTGCAGATCACCATAAGCAGCACCCGAGACCGGCTTGCGCAAGGCCGTAGTGGCGTCGTGGAGGTTCAGAACGCGGATACACGAGTGAGCGGTCGTATCGGTGAGTGGATCACCATCGGCGGTGTCGATGAAAGCGCGAGCTCCGAGCAGCAAGGCACGTTACGTCGCTATTCCACCCAAGGTAGCCAGAACCTGTCCATGCGCCTCAAGGTCGATGTTCTGGACTGAACGTCGGCAGGTCCCTGACATTGATGTCGCGATGTAGTGCCCCAAAAAAAACACTACAAAACGATTGACGATGCAATTTCAGCGGAGCATTATTGCCCCGCTCCCGCTAACCAGGGGCCCTGGCAAGGGTCTCCGGGGCGTGCTCAAGCCAACCAGCCGAGCCGTTCCGTGACTGTACTGCCCACAAGGCGGACTGACGAGGTTGCGACTGGAACGAGTCGTCCTGAGGGACGGGGTAGCGATTGACGCATCAGCCAGTCTGACAGCTTCTCGTTGTTGTAGCGCACACGGCAGCCACGCCGGCTGTGGGCGCAGCAACCGGAACCAGCCCGGCGGTCGTATCCCCCCTTCTCTTGGTTCAATCCTCGTCCCGGTCGATATTTCGACGCTCTGCCGCGTGTTGCCCGCAATGATCAGCGATAGCACGTAGGTTTCGGTGGGAAAAGTCGGTGCTCAACCACACTCATTTTTGAAGGATTGAACATGTCCGCATATCAAGACGACATCAAGGCAGTTGCCGCCCTGAAAGAGCAATACGGCAGCAGCTGGGCCGCCATCAACCCTGAGTCCGTCGCTCGCATGCGCGCCCAGAACCGCTTCAAGACCGGTCTGGAAATCGCTCAGTACACTGCCGACATCATGCGCAAGGACATGGCCGAGTACGACGCCGACTCGTCCGTCTACACGCAGTCCCTCGGTTGCTGGCACGGTTTCATCGGTCAGCAGAAGCTGATCTCGATCAAGAAGCATCTGAAGACCACCAACAAGCGTTACCTCTACCTGTCCGGCTGGATGGTTGCCGCTCTGCGTTCCGAGTTCGGCCCGCTGCCGGACCAGTCCATGCACGAGAAGACTGCCGTCTCCGACCTGATCGAAGAGCTGTACACCTTCCTGCGTCAGGCTGACAGCCGCGAGCTGGACCTGCTGTTCACTGCACTGGACGCCGCTCGTGAAGCTGGCGACAACGCCAAGGCTGCCGAGATCCAGGCGCAGATCGACAACCACGAAACCCACATCGTCCCGATCATCGCCGACATCGACGCTGGCTTCGGTAACCCGGAAGCCACCTACCTGCTGGCCAAACGCATGATCGAAGCCGGTGCCTGCTGCATCCAGATCGAGAACCAGGTTTCCGACGAGAAGCAGTGCGGCCACCAGGACGGTAAAGTGACCGTTCCGCACGCCGACTTCCTCGCCAAGATCGCGGCCGTTCGTTACGCCTTCCTCGAGCTGGGCATCGACAACGGCGTGATCGTTGCGCGTACCGACTCCCTGGGTGCCGGCCTGACCAAGCAGATCGCTGTGACCAAAGAGCCGGGCGACCTGGGCGACCTGTACAACTCCTTCCTGGATTGCGAAGAAATCTCCGAAGCCGAGCTGGGCAATGGCGACGTCGTAATCAAGCGCGAAGGCAAGCTGCTGCGTCCGAAGCGTCTGCCGTCCAACCTGTTCCAGTTCCGCAAGGGCACCGGCGAAGATCGCTGCGTACTGGACTGCATCACTTCGCTGCAGAACGGCGCCGACCTGCTGTGGATCGAAACCGAGAAGCCGCACGTTGGCCAGATCAAGGCCATGGTCGACCGCATCCGCGAAGTCATTCCGAACGCCAAGCTGGTTTACAACAACAGCCCGTCGTTCAACTGGACGCTGAACTTCCGTCAGCAGGTGTTCGACGCTTTCGTTGCCGAAGGCAAGGACGTATCCGCCTACGACCGCGCCAAGCTGATGAGCGTCGAGTACGACGAAACCGAGCTGGCACAGGTTGCAGACGAGAAGATCCGCACCTTCCAGCGCGATGGTTCGGCTCACGCCGGCATCTTCCACCACCTGATCACCCTGCCGACCTATCACACTGCCGCGCTGTCCACCGACAACCTGGCCAAGGGCTACTTCGCCGACCAAGGCATGCTGGCCTACGTGAAGGGCGTTCAGCGTCAGGAACTGCGTCAGGGTATCGCCTGTGTCAAGCACCAGAACATGGCTGGCTCCGACATCGGCGACAACCACAAGGAGTACTTCGCTGGCGAAGCGGCTCTGAAGGCGAGCGGTAAAGACAACACCATGAACCAGTTCCACTAAGAATCGGTTCGCGGCCTTCACCGGCCGCAGGTGTTAACAAAAAGCCTCGGCATCTGCCGTAATGCTGTTCACTTAAGCATTTGAGTCCAAGCCGGGCTTTCCAGAAAATCCGATATCAGTCTCCTGGTATCGGATTTTTTATGCCCATTCAGCAGCAACTGTTCGACCTTAGCGACCTCTTCAACTTCTCCGACCTCAGCACCTTCACTCAGAACATCCCTGTCGAATGGGTTGCCAGTGCGCTCAACCTCTCTGCTCAGGCCACCATAAGACGGCGACGCCTACCGAGTGACCAGGTGCTTTGGTTGGTGCTGGGCATGGCGCTGTTCCGCGATGAGCCCGTACATGAAGTAGCCAGGCGCCTGAATATTTGCGCTCAAGGCCTGGCATCTGATCAATTACTGGCGCGCAGCGGTGTGACTGAAGCGCGTAAAAGGCTGGGTGCCGACCCGGTCGAGTCCTTGTTCCGTCAGACAGGTAAACAATGGGGCTGCGAGCGATACGAAGGCGATGCTTGGCACGGCTTGCAAGTATTCGCAGTAGATGGCGCATTTCTGCGAACCCCTGACTCACCTGAGCTGAGAGAACATTTCGGTTCTGGCAATACGGGCAACGACCGCCAGACGCCTTTCCCAATGCTACGGCTTGTTGCCCTGATGAATGTGCGCTCCCACGTGATCCTCGATGCTCAGCTTAGTCCCTACCGGGACAGCGAAATGCGCCTGGCCGAAACCTTCCTGAGTCAGATCCCGGACAATTCGATCACATTGTTCGACAAGGGCTTCTGGGGTGCTGATCTGCTGTTGGGCGTGGTGGGTGGAGGAAGCAATCGGCACTGGCTGACGCCAGCGCGCAAGGGGCTGGTGATGGAGGAAGTCGAGCGTTATGGCGAACATGATCGCCGTGTTCGGATGAAGGTCTCGCCCCAGGCACGCAAACGTAATCCCGAGCTGCCTACACACTGGGAGGTGCGTGAGGTCAGCTATGAAAGCCGAGGGCGCGTCAGATCGTTGCTCACTTCTCTGCCGGCCAAGGGGTACAGCACAAAAGCTGTCGCCGAGTTGTATCTGGAGCGTTGGGAGATTGAGTTGGGCTTCAGGGACATCAAAAGCTCAATGCAACAAAACGCGGTGACGCTACGGAGCAAGAAGGTCGAGCTGATTTATCAGGAGGTGTGGGGGCTCCTGCTCGCTTATAACATCATCCGTCGGGAGGCCAGCCAAGCCGCAGTCACCTTTGGCCGAACACCATCGGATATACGCTTCAAGCCCGCCTGCCAGTACATTGCGGTGCAACTGATCGTCATGGCAGCGGCCAATCCGGTATCGGCAACAGGTAGAAGGTTGGCTGAGTTAAGAGGAGGTGTCGGGGGGATGTTTCTGGATCACCGTCCAAGGCCAAAAAGGCCAAGGACGGTGAAGATTTCCAAAACCCGATATCCGGTGGATCGTAAGGCTGCCCCGCTTAAGTGAACAGCATTACGGCATCTGCCGAGGCTTTTTTTTTGCGAGCAGACTGCGTAGAAGAGGATGACATTTCGTCGGCACGGCGCCTACCTGTCATTCTGTTGTCGCATATCGAATTTAGCGTCATGGCTCCGACAAAAATCGAAATGGAGCTGCGCCGTGACTACTGAGAACAACGACATTTTGTTTGGCAACGGGGACGAGTTGCCCAGTAACCATTCGACGAATCCGCACATTCAGGATGTGATCTCTGCTGGCCGTCGAAGGGTAGTGGTTGGCGGCGCAGCTCTGGGAGCCATGGCCTTTCTCGGTGCCGCTATTCCTGGACTTGCGCAAGCGGTTGAACCACCCGCGCAAGGGCTCAAGGACCTCCCGTTCCGACGCCGCACTCGCCTGCCGTTCTCTCCAGTAGCGGTAACGCGGGCCGATGCTATCACCGTCCCCGCCGGCTATTCCGCGACCACCTTCATTCCATGGGGCACCCCCATTACCGGCAGCTACCCGACCTGGATGGAAGACGCGAGCAATAGCGCCGAAGACCAGGCTCAACAAGTCGGCATGCATCACGACGGAATGCATTTCTTCCCGATGAATGCAAAACTCGGCGGGCGCCAGAGCGATCACGGCTTGCTGGTTCTGAATCACGAATACATTCAAGCGCCTCTACTCCACCCCAACGGCCCGACGGTGGTCGATGGCAAGCGTGTCGATGTCGACGAGGTCCGCAAGGAAATCAACGCCCACGGCGTTTCGGTAGTAGAGATCCGCCGCGGTCCGCGTGGCGATTGGTCGGTCTTACCGACGGCACGTAACCGCCGCATTACGGGTGCCACGCCGATGCGTATTGAAGGCCCCGCGCGCGGCCATGCGTTGATGCGCACCCGCTACAGCCCGAGCGGTACCTCAACCCGCGGAACGCTTAACAACTGCGCCAACGGGCATACGCCTTGGGGTACCTACCTCACCTGCGAGGAAAACTGGGCAGGTTACTTCGCCACCGGCGACAGCGACCTACCTCGAGAACTTAGCCGCTATGGTGTGCGCGGCAGCGGTCGTTATGGCTGGGAGACAGTTGCCGGAGATGAGTTCGAGCGCTTCAACGCCTCACGCATCGCAACCGATCCACAAGCGGATTATCGTAACGAGCCAAACACCTTTGGCTGGATCGTCGAGATAGATCCGTTCGATCCGAACTCGACGCCAGTCAAGCATACGGCCCTCGGTCGTTTCGCCCACGAGGGCCTGGTGTTCGCCCCGGTAAGGCCAGGCCGGCCCGTTGTCTGTTATTCCGGCGATGATTCGCAGAACGAATATATCTACAAGTACGTCAGCCGCGACCGCTACCGGCCACAGCGAAGCGACGGGCGACTGCTGGACGAAGGGATTCTTTATGTCGCGCGCTTTAACGCTGACGGCAGCGGCGACTGGCTCGCTCTGGACCATGCCGATCCGGCATTCCAGCGTGCCTGCGAGGCCGCCGGCGTTCGATTTGCGGATCAAGGTGAAGTCCTGATCAACACCCGCCTGGCCGCCGACATCGTCGGAGCCACCAAGATGGATCGGCCGGAATGGGGCGCAGTGAACCCGGATAGCGGGGAGGTCTACTTTACCCTCACCAACAACAGTGGACGCCAGGAAGCAGACGCCTCCAATCCGCGTGCACCGAACGCATTTGGTCACATCATTCGCTGGCGTGAAGCGAGCCGCGACTTTGCGGGCACGCGCTTCAACTGGGATATCTATTTGCTGGCCGGGCCACGAGAGAATAGTCGAGGGCCGAAGGGTCGAGCGCTGGATGACAGCAACATCATGGCCAGCCCGGATGGTCTGTGGTTCGACGACGAAGGCCGGCTGTGGATCCAGACCGACATGAGCGGTAGCCAACTGAGCAGCGGGCCATTTGGTAACAATCAGATGTTGGTTTCTGATCCCGGCACCGGTGAGACCAAGCGGTTCCTCGTCGGGCCTCAGGGCGCAGAGGTAACCGGAATCACCGCAACACCGGACTTTCGAACCCTGTTCGTTAACATCCAGCACCCCGGCGAAGACTCGACCGCGACCAACTACACAAGCATCTGGCCGGACGGACCGGGGCGCAGGCCGCGTTCAGCAACAGTCATCATCACGCGGGAAGACGGAAAGCGCCTGATGTGACTGCGGAGGGAGGGGCCAAGCCACAAGGCCTGTCCCCTCTTCCACTAACCATGCTCAAGGCTCATCTGGCGAGGTGAAAAGTCCCCAGGTCGATATGAATAACGCTGCGACCAGCGGGCCGATCACGAAGCCATTCAGCCCGAACAATGCCAGCCCCCCCAGCGTCGAGATAAGCACGACGTAATCCGGCATCTTTGTATCTTTTCCAACCAGGATCGGTCTGAGGATGTTGTCCACCAGGCCGATTACCAGCACACCATAGAGCGTAAGTATCACGCCCTGCCAGATCGCACCGGTCATCAAGAAATAGATGGCTACCGGCGTCCATATCAGGCCCGCCCCGACTGCGGGCAACAATGACAGGAATGCCATCAGCACGCCCCACAGCAGTGCCCCGGAAATTCCGAGCACGGCAAAGATGATTCCGCCGAGCGCTCCTTGGGTAACGGCGACGACAATATTTCCTTTTACCGTCGCGCGTACGACTCGCGTGAACTTGCTGAACAGACGCCGCTTCTGAGCATCGCTGAGCGGAATGGCCTTCCTGATGCGTGCCACCAGGTCGCGCCCGTCGCGAATCAAGAAGAACAGTAGGTACAGCATGACGAAGAAGCTAACCAGGAACTGGAACGTCCCCTGGCCAAAACTGAATGCTTTGGTGGCGAGGAACTGACTCCCCTCCAGCGCTCCAGAGGCCAGCCGCTCGCGCATGGAATCGAGGTCACCAAAACCGAAGCGCTGAAGCTGCAGCTGTATCGATTGAGGCAGTAGCTCGCGGAAATTGGCGACCCAGCTGCCGATGTCCAGCTCACCACTTTCGATCTGCTTGTAGAGGGTCGCCCCTTCTTGAACCAGCATCCCGGCGATCAAAATTACCGGCAATACGGCGACCAGCAACGAAACCAGCAAGGTGATTAGGGCTGTCAGATTGCGTCGCTGGCTAAACCGTCTGTAAAGATACCGCTGCAAGGGTGCGAAGATGATCGCCAGTATCACCGCCCAGAAGACTGCCCCATAGAACGGCAGTAGGATCCAACCAAAAGCCAGAGACACCACCACCAGCAGCGCAAGAAAGACCTTCTGCTCGAGCCTCGAATTGTCCATTGTTGACCTTGTCGCTGCGTTTGGTTCTGTTTAGTCAACGAGCGGCGGTACGAGTGCGGGGCAGGCAGATAATTCAGTGTCAGGCTGGAGTTAGGTGTCAGCTGACACTGAATTTGATTGGGTTACAACATCATTGCCGCCAGCCAACCAAATGCCAGGAGTGGCAGGTTGTAATGCAGGAAGGTCGGCACGACAGTATCCCAGATATGATTGTGCTGACCGTCTGCATTCAAGCCGGCAGTCGGACCGAGAGTGGAGTCGGATGCGGGAGAACCGCCATCGCCCAGAGCGCCGGCAGTTCCGACCAGACTAACGATCGCTAGCGGACTGAACCCCAGCTCGACACCAAGAGGAACAAAAATCGCGGCGATGATCGGCACTGTGGAAAAAGAAGATCCAATACCAATGGTCACCAACAAACCAACCAGAAGCATCAACAGCGCGCCAATAGGCTTGCTGTCACCGATCCACTGAGTCGAAGCATCTACCAGCAGCTTGACCTCGCCGGTTTCACGCATCACCTCGGCAAAACCAGCGGCCGCGATCATGATGAAGCCAATCATGGCCATCATCTTCATCCCGTCGGTAAACAGGTCATCCGCTTCGCGCCAACGCACCACGCCGGACACGGAAAAGATCACGAACCCCGCAAGTGCGCCAAGTATCATCGAGTCCAGCCAAAGCTGAATCACGAAGGCTGCTGCAACTGCGATAGCAGCCACTAGCAGCGTGGGAGGGCTGTAGGTCACTGTGGTTTTTTCAAGCTGCTCGACACGCACAAGGTCGTATTCACGGGGCTTTCGATAGCTATAAAAAGCAATCAGCAATCCCACAAGCATCCCTATTGCGGGGATCAGCATCGCCTGCGTGACTTTGATTCCAGTTACATCCACTCCGCTTTTAGCGACATTTGCCAGCAATATCTCGTTCAAGAAAATATTGCCGAACCCGACCGGAAGAAACATATACGGGGTAATCAGACCGAACGCGAGCACACATGCAATCAAACGCCTATCGATTCTCATCTTCGACAGCACAAAAAGCAGCGGGGGAACCAGCAGGGGAATAAATGCGATATGAATAGGCAGGATATTCTGTGATGAAACAGCAACGGCGAGCAGCAAGCTGATCATCATCCACTTAACCGCTCCGCTGCCTTGCGCGCCCTGCTTTCCAACCAAAGCTAGCGCCTTATCAGCAAGGGCGTGAGCCAACCCACTTTTTCCAATGGCAACGGCGAACGCACCCAGCAACGCATAAGACAAGGCAACTGTTGCACCACCGCCTAGCCCCTTGTTGAAGGCCGCCAAGCTACCCTCAATTCCCAAGCCTCCAATCAAACCGCCAGCCATAGCTCCGGCGATGAGCGCGACCACTACGTGCACGCGGCAAAGACTCAGAATCAGCATGATGCCAACAGCCGCAACAACTGCGTTCATTGAATTCTCCATATAAACGACGTACGTCGCGAAAAAACGCCGTACTCTGCAATAACGATGCTGAGGTGTCAAAAGGTAGATCTGCACGTATAAGCAACTTACACGTATCTACCCGGGGAACGCGCTGGCACGAGTACTTTCTCAAATGCCTACTTGGGCCACCGTCGTCTGATATAGACGCCTAGCATGGGAATGATCAGACCGCACCCTACTGATTCGCGTTGGCTGGACAGTGCTCAATCGCCGCAGTATTCACAACCGCTTGTACAGGTTTCATGAATTCGGATGCGCGAAAGTTCAGGTAGCAGCGGTTTGAGCTCATTCCAGATCCATTTCGCAAGATTCTCGCTGGTGGGGTTTTCTAGCCCAGGAATATCATTCAGGTAATTGTGATCCAGCAGCTCGTACAATGGTTTGAAGATAGACTTGATTTCACCAAAATCGCGAATCCAGCCCGTATGCGGATTCACTGTACCGCTGATATACAACGCTACCCGGAAAGAATGCCCGTGCAATCGGCCACATTTGTGTCCCTGCGGCACATTCGGCAAACGATGTGCTGACTCAAACGTAAACTCTTTGAATATTTCCACTAGATAGACTCACAGTCTGGTCGCCAGATTGAGGCGCGATTTTACGCGTTTTGACAGCCTGGCACATGCATTACATCGGCTGTGGATACTGGGCGATGAGCGAATGAATATCGTTGTGGATGTGCTGGAGCACTAACGTCAAGCTGGAATCAGCCAAGCCTGGAGACTAAGTGTCTGATTCTTCAACCCTTAGCCCCGAGCATGCGGAGCGATCGCCCACTAAATGTAGCCGCAGAATTTTTGCCAAGACTAGTAGTATCAACTGTCCTAAGGGCAATCAACGAATTGTCCAACGCCTTGTGCTTTTCTCCACCGCAAAAGCAAACCCCCGGCCAGCTTGCGCGGGTCGGGGGTTTGGAAAAGGAGCTTGACGATGACCTACTCTCACATGGGGAGACCCCACACTACCATCGGCGATGCGTCGTTTCACTACTGAGTTCGGGAAGGGATCAGGTGGTTCCAACGCTCTATGGTCGTCAAGCAATTCAGTTGCTGCCTCGGGGTTTAGCCGCTGCAGCGAATTGGGTATGTGATCGAACGGGTATTGCGTGTTCGTGCAGATTTTCGGTTTGTTTGTCGACTTACCGTCTAACAGCCAAATTGTTTGGGTGTTATATGGTCAAGCCTCACGGGCAATTAGTATGGGTTAGCTCAACGCCTCACAGCGCTTACACACCCCACCTATCAACGTCGTAGTCTTCGACGGCCCTTCAGGGAGCTCAAGGCTCCAGTGAGATCTCATCTTGAGGCAAGTTTCCCGCTTAGATGCTTTCAGCGGTTATCTCTTCCGAACGTAGCTACCCGGCAATGCCACTGGCGTGACAACCGGAACACCAGAGGTTCGTCCACTCCGGTCCTCTCGTACTAGGAGCAGCCCCTCTCAAATCTCAAACGTCCACGGCAGATAGGGACCGAACTGTCTCACGACGTTCTAAACCCAGCTCGCGTACCACTTTAAATGGCGAACAGCCATACCCTTGGGACCGGCTTCAGCCCAGGATGTGATGAGCCGACATCGAGGTGCCAAACACCGCCGTCGATATGAACTCTTGGGCGGTATCAGCCTGTTATCCCCGGAGTACCTTTTATCCGTTGAGCGATGGCCCTTCCATACAGAACCACCGGATCACTAAGACCTACTTTCGTACCTGCTCGACGTGTCTGTCTCGCAGTCAAGCGCGCTTTTGCCTTTATACTCTACGACCGATTTCCGACCGGTCTGAGCGCACCTTCGTACTCCTCCGTTACTCTTTAGGAGGAGACCGCCCAGTCAAACTACCCACCATACACTGTCCTCGATCCGGATAACGGACCAGAGTTAGAACCTCAAAGTTGCCAGGGTGGTATTTCAAGGATGGCTCCACGCGAACTGGCGTCCACGCTTCAAAGCCTCCCACCTATCCTACACAAGCAAATTCAAAGTCCAGTGCAAAGCTATAGTAAAGGTTCACGGGGTCTTTCCGTCTAGCCGCGGATACACTGCATCTTCACAGCGATTTCAATTTCACTGAGTCTCGGGTGGAGACAGCGCCGCCATCGTTACGCCATTCGTGCAGGTCGGAACTTACCCGACAAGGAATTTCGCTACCTTAGGACCGTTATAGTTACGGCCGCCGTTTACCGGGGCTTCGATCAAGAGCTTCGCTTGCGCTAACCCCATCAATTAACCTTCCGGCACCGGCAGGCGTCACACCCTATACGTCCACTTTCGTGTTTGCAGAGTGCTGTGTTTTTAATAAACAGTCGCAGCGGCCTGGTATCTTCGACCGGCATGGGCTTACGTAGTAAATACTTCACCCTCACCGGCGCACCTTCTCCCGAAGTTACGGTGCCATTTTGCCTAGTTCCTTCACCCGAGTCTCTCAAGCGCCTTGGTATTCTCTACCCAACCACCTGTGTCGGTTTGGGGTACGGTTCCTAGTTACCTGAAGCTTAGAGGCTTTTCCTGGAAGCATGGCATCAACCACTTCGCTTTCTAAAAGAAAGCTCGTCATCAGCTCTCGGCATTAAGACCCCGGATTTACCTAAGATCTCTGCCTACCACCTTAAACAAGGACAACCAACGCCTTGCTGGCCTAGCCTTCTCCGTCCCCCCATCGCAGTAACTAGAAGTACGGGAATATTAACCCGTTTCCCATCGACTACGCTCTTCAGCCTCGCCTTAGGGACCGACTCACCCTGCGTCGATTAACGTTGCGCAGGAACCCTTGGTCTTTCGGCGTGCGAGTTTTTCACTCGCATTGTCGTTACTCATGTCAGCATTCGCACTTCTGATACCTCCAGCCAGCTTCTCAACTGACCTTCACAGGCTTACAGAACGCTCCTCTACCGCTCAACTTGCGTTGAACCCGTAGCTTCGGTACCTGGTTTGAGCCCCGTTACATCTTCCGCGCAGGCCGACTCGACTAGTGAGCTATTACGCTTTCTTTAAAGGATGGCTGCTTCTAAGCCAACCTCCTAGCTGTCTAAGCCTTCCCACATCGTTTCCCACTTAACCAGGATTTTGGGACCTTAGCTGACGGTCTGGGTTGTTTCCCTTTTCACGACGGACGTTAGCACCCGCCGTGTGTCTCCCGTGCTGACACTTGCTGGTATTCGGAGTTTGCATCGGTTTGGTAAGTCGGGATGACCCCCTAGCCGAAACAGTGCTCTACCCCCAGCAGTGATACACGAGGCGCTACCTAAATAGCTTTCGAGGAGAACCAGCTATCTCCGAGCTTGATTAGCCTTTCACTCCGATCCACAGGTCATCCGCTAACTTTTCAACGGTAGTCGGTTCGGTCCTCCAGTCAGTGTTACCTAACCTTCAACCTGCCCATGGATAGATCGCCCGGTTTCGGGTCTATTCCCAGCGACTAGACGCCCTATTAAGACTCGCTTTCGCTACGCCTCCCCTATTCGGTTAAGCTCGCCACTGAAAATAAGTCGCTGACCCATTATACAAAAGGTACGCAGTCACCTAACAAAGTAGGCTCCCACTGCTTGTACGCATACGGTTTCAGGTTCTATTTCACTCCCCTCTCCGGGGTTCTTTTCGCCTTTCCCTCACGGTACTGGTTCACTATCGGTCAGTCAGTAGTATTTAGCCTTGGAGGATGGTCCCCCATATTCAGACAAAGTTTCTCGTGCTCCGTCCTACTCGATTTCATTGATAAGAGATTTTCGCGTACAGGGCTATCACCCACTATGGCCGCACTTTCCAGAGCGTTCCGCTAATCTCAAATCAACTTAAGGGCTAGTCCCCGTTCGCTCGCCACTACTAAGGGAATCTCGGTTGATTTCTTTTCCTCAGGGTACTTAGATGTTTCAGTTCCCCTGGTTCGCCTCACACACCTATGTATTCAGTGTGTGATAACCATCTTATGATGGCTGGGTTCCCCATTCAGACATCTCCGGATCACAGCCTGTTTGCCGACTCCCCGAAGCTTTTCGCAGGCTACCACGTCTTTCATCGCCTCTGACTGCCAAGGCATCCACCGTATGCGCTTCTTCACTTGACCATATAACCCCAAGCAATCTGGTTACTGTCTATAACGTGAAGACGACATTCGCCGAAAATTTGCATAGAGAACACGCAAATTTTACCTTGACTTGAATAATCACCAGTGAAAGTGATCACTCAAATCTACTTCTATCACATACCCAAATTTTTAAAGAACAGTTCTGGCGCAAAGACCAGAAATCAATACCCTCACCCATCATCAGATGCGCAAGCAGCACTCATTTCTGAGCTTTCAGCGATTTTCGAGTTAATGGTGGAGCCAAGCGGGATCGAACCGCTGACCTCCTGCGTGCAAAGCAGGCGCTCTCCCAGCTGAGCTATGGCCCCATCTACAGATCGGCCACATCCCATGACAATTGGTGGGTCTGGGCAGATTCGAACTGCCGACCTCACCCTTATCAGGGGTGCGCTCTAACCAACTGAGCTACAGACCCAATCGTCTCTCTCGGGTCGAAACCCAATCGCTTTTCGCTAGTGAATCAAGCAATTCGTGTGGGAGCTTATGAAGAAGCTGAAGTCTTCGATTAAGGAGGTGATCCAGCCGCAGGTTCCCCTACGGCTACCTTGTTACGACTTCACCCCAGTCATGAATCACTCCGTGGTAACCGTCCCCCGAAGGTTAGACTAGCTACTTCTGGAGCAACCCACTCCCATGGTGTGACGGGCGGTGTGTACAAGGCCCGGGAACGTATTCACCGTGACATTCTGATTCACGATTACTAGCGATTCCGACTTCACGCAGTCGAGTTGCAGACTGCGATCCGGACTACGATCGGTTTTATGGGATTAGCTCCACCTCGCGGCTTGGCAACCCTTTGTACCGACCATTGTAGCACGTGTGTAGCCCAGGCCGTAAGGGCCATGATGACTTGACGTCATCCCCACCTTCCTCCGGTTTGTCACCGGCAGTCTCCTTAGAGTGCCCACCTTAACGTGCTGGTAACTAAGGACAAGGGTTGCGCTCGTTACGGGACTTAACCCAACATCTCACGACACGAGCTGACGACAGCCATGCAGCACCTGTGTCAGAGCTCCCGAAGGCACCTATCCATCTCTGGAAAGTTCTCTGCATGTCAAGGCCTGGTAAGGTTCTTCGCGTTGCTTCGAATTAAACCACATGCTCCACCGCTTGTGCGGGCCCCCGTCAATTCATTTGAGTTTTAACCTTGCGGCCGTACTCCCCAGGCGGTCGACTTAATGCGTTAGCTGCGCCACTAAGATCTCAAGGATCCCAACGGCTAGTCGACATCGTTTACGGCGTGGACTACCAGGGTATCTAATCCTGTTTGCTCCCCACGCTTTCGCACCTCAGTGTCAGTATTAGCCCAGGTGGTCGCCTTCGCCACTGGTGTTCCTTCCTATATCTACGCATTTCACCGCTACACAGGAAATTCCACCACCCTCTGCCATACTCTAGCTTGCCAGTTTTGGATGCAGTTCCCAGGTTGAGCCCGGGGCTTTCACATCCAACTTAACAAACCACCTACGCGCGCTTTACGCCCAGTAATTCCGATTAACGCTTGCACCCTTCGTATTACCGCGGCTGCTGGCACGAAGTTAGCCGGTGCTTATTCTGTCGGTAACGTCAAAACAGCAAGGTATTAACTTACTGCCCTTCCTCCCAACTTAAAGTGCTTTACAATCCGAAGACCTTCTTCACACACGCGGCATGGCTGGATCAGGCTTTCGCCCATTGTCCAGATTCCCCACTGCTGCCTCCCGTAGGAGTCTGGACCGTGTCTCAGTTCCAGTGTGACTGATCATCCTCTCAGACCAGTTACGGATCGTCGCCTTGGTGAGCCATTACCTCACCAACTAGCTAATCCGACCTAGGCTCATCTGATAGCGCAAGGCCCGAAGGTCCCCTGCTTTCTCCCGTAGGACGTATGCGGTATTAGCGTTCCTTTCGAAACGTTGTCCCCCACTACCAGGCAGATTCCTAGGCATTACTCACCCGTCCGCCGCTGAATCAGAGAGCAAGCCCCCTTCATCCGCTCGACTTGCATGTGTTAGGCCTGCCGCCAGCGTTCAATCTGAGCCATGATCAAACTCTTCAGTTCAATACTGCTTGGGTTTTGAGAAAACCCTAAACTTGGCTCAGCAATCGCAAATCCCTTTAACGAGTAAAGAGTAACTCTCGAATAAACGAGTGTTGCTTTGTGATGCTGATAATCTATCTGACCATCAGTCTTACATTCACAAGCACCCACACGAATTGCTTGATTCAGTTGTTAAAGAGCGTTTCGATCAAGCCTTTCGTCTCAACCGAGGCCGCGCATTCTACAGCAGCCTTGTTACCTGTCAAGCTGTTTTTGAAGAAGTTTTTCTTTCTTCTCAACCGCTTGCGCTTCAGATCAACCCAGCGTCTCTCATCAGCGGGAGGCGAATCATACAGCGTTCAAATCCGCTGTCAACCACCTCTTTCAACCGCTTCCGATCAACCTGACCGAAGCCGCCAACAGGACTCAACCACCACCCTGCCAGCCCGGCGCATTCTACTCGAATCCGCCACCGGTGCAACCCTTTTATTTCGCTAACCTTTTGATTTACAAGAGGTTTTGCTTAAGGACTGCGCCGGAAGTGGTGCGCATTATAGGGACCTGAAAACTGCCGTCAACCGTTTATTTCAGTTTTATTCAGATGGCGACCCGGCGAGCCCCAAAGTAACAACCGTACGAGTGATACCAGCTACAGCTATATAAGGAGCACTACAAAGAATCATGGCTCGCTCGTTTCTTCAATCCTAAGTCACCAGCCTTTACACTAGCCTTCTCCTCCCAAGTCATGGCCCCACATGTCCCGGCACAGCGATGCTCCGCTCGATCTGCTTTTATTTCCCACCTGGCTCGTTCCGGTGGAACCGGCTGGCGTGGTACTGAAGGGGCACGGGCTCGGCGTTCGAGCCGGACGCATTGCACTCATCGCTCCGCGTGCCGAGGCGCTCAAACATCAGGCGATAGAAACGCGAGAGCTCGAGGGGATGCTTCTTGCTCCAGGCATGATCAATTCGCATGGGCATGCCGCGATGACCCTGTTTCGTGGCCTCGCTGATGACCTCCCCCTGCAGCGCTGGCTTAAAGATCACATCTGGCCAGCCGAATCACGCTGGGTCGACGAGGATTTCGTTCGCTGTGGCACCGAGCTGGCGATTGCCGAGCAATTGAAAAGCGGGATCACCTGTTTTTCTGACATGTACTTCTATCCCAATGTCGTCAGCGAACTGGTGCACAAGCACGGCGTGCGAGCGCAAATCACCGTCCCGGTTCTTGACTTCCCCATTCCCGGCGCACGCGATGCGGATGAAGCGCTACGCAAAGGCGTGGCGCTGTTCGACGATCTCAAGCATCACTCCCGCATCACGATCGCCTTCGGGCCGCATGCTCCTTATTCGGTTGCCGACGATAAACTTGAAAGCATTCGCGTTCTGGTAGCGGAGATGGATGCAGGCATCCAGATGCACGTCCATGAAACCGCCCATGAAGTCCAAGAGGCGTTGCGGAAACACGGTGAGCGGCCGCTAGCGCGATTAGCAAGATTGCAACTGCTAGGGCCGCGGTTTCAGGCAGTGCACATGACTCAGGTAGATGATGAAGATCTCGCGCTGCTCACCGAGCATAATTGCAGCGTTATTCACTGCCCGGAATCCAACCTCAAGCTCGCCAGTGGCTTCTGTCCAGTTGAGCGCCTGTGGGAAGCGGGAATCAACGTGGCAGTCGGCACGGATGGGGCGGCAAGCAATAACGACCTAGACCTGCTAGGCGAAACTCGTATGGCAGCGCTGCTGGCCAAGGCCGTCGCTGGTTCGGCCACGGCACTGGACGCCCATCGCGCTCTGCGCATGGCCACACTGAATGGCGCCCGAGCGCTGGGCATCGATGAGCACACCGGCTCTCTGGAGACAGGCAAATTCGCCGATCTCGTCGCGCTGGATCTTTCCGGTCTGGCACAACAACCGATATACGACCCGGTTTCCCAATTGATCTACGCCACCGGTAGAGACGCGGTGCGACATGTATGGGTAGGCGGCAAGCAACTGCTGGAACACGGTCGCCTTACGCGAATGGACGAACAGCGAGTGATTGCGAACGCTCGCCAATGGGGCGAGAGAATTGCGAGCACCGATCAACGCTGAATCAGACCAACCATACACGGCCTCTGCGCGACCAAATGACATACAAATCACGGCGGCTACCATGCCCTCGACCTTAGCTGAAGCTGGCAACATGAGCCCTTGCAGCTCAAGCTTCTCCCTCAAGCTTTCAAACGGACCGGATCATGAGCAACGTCGACCACGCTGAAATCGCCAAATTCGAAGCCCTTGCACATCGCTGGTGGGATCGCGAAAGCGAGTTCAAGCCGCTTCACGAAATCAACCCGCTTCGGGTGAACTGGATAGACGAGCACATTTCCCTGGCGGGCAAGAAGGTTATCGATATCGGTTGCGGAGGCGGCATTCTCAGCGAAGCCATGGCTCAGCGAGGCGCTCAGGTCACCGGCATAGACATGGGTGAGGCGCCGCTTTCGGTAGCACGCTTGCACCTGCTGGAATCCGGACTCGAAATCGATTATCGGCAGATCACTGCCGAAGCCATGGCCGAGGAAGCTCCCGAGCAATTCGATGTGGTCACCTGTCTCGAAATGCTCGAGCACGTGCCGGACCCGGCATCGGTCATCCGGGCCTGCTGTGCACTGGTCAAGCCAGGCGGGCAGGTCTTCTTCTCGACGATCAACCGCAACCCGAAAGCCTATGCGTTCGCCATTATCGGCGCTGAGTACGTATTGCAGCTACTGCCGCGCGGCACCCACGACTTCAAGAAATTCATTCGCCCCTCAGAACTGGGAGCCTGGAGTCGCGATGCGGGCCTGGTCGTCAAGGACATCATCGGTCTTACCTACAACCCGCTGACCAAGCACTACAAGCTGGCTGCGGACGTCGATGTCAACTACATGGTCCAGACCATCAAGGAGGCATGATGCGCCTGCGAGCTGTTCTGTTCGACATGGACGGTACTCTGCTCGATACCGCCCCCGACTTCATTGCCGTCGTGCAAGCCATGCGAGGCGCCAGGGGACTGGCACCGGTTTCCGAACAACAGGTTCGTGATGTCGTGTCAGGCGGAGCGAGGGCCATGGTGCTCAGCGCTTTCGATGTCGACCCGCTATCGGCCGAGTTCGAAGAACTGCGTCTCGAGTTCCTCGCGCGGTATCAGGAGAACTGCGCGGTGCACAGTCATCTTTACGATGGCATGGCCGAACTGCTCGACGAGATCGAACGGGCGAACCTGATCTGGGGCGTAGTGACCAACAAACCGCTGCGCTTCGCCGAGCCGATCATGCATCAACTGGGCCTGGCTTCCCGCTCCGCCGTGCTGATCTGCCCTGATCATGTCACCAAGAGCAAGCCTGATCCCGAACCCATGCTCTTGGCCTGCAGCCAACTCGACCTGGATCCATCCACGGTCCTGTTCGTCGGCGACGACCTGCGAGACATCGAATCAGGTCGCGCGGCAGGCAGTCGAACAGCCGCAGTGCGGTATGGCTACATTCACCCCGAAGACAACCCGGGAAGCTGGGGCGCTGATGTGGTGGTAGACCACCCGCTGGAGCTCCGGCAAGTCCTGGATAGGGCACTGTGCAGTTGCTGAAACAGCGACAGCGCAAACCACCCTAGCCTTATCGTCCGACGCACACTTGTCGGACGCCACCTACCATCGATTCAAGAGGCATCCGATGTTCGAGTATTCCGCCCGCCCCGACTTGCTCGCAGGGCGCATCATTCTGGTTACGGGAGCCGGCCGCGGTATCGGAGAAGCTGCCGCGAAAGCCTATGCAGCACACGGGGCAACCGTACTGCTGCTTGGCAAGAATGAAGACAACCTGAACCGGGTTTACGATGACATCGAAGCCGCGGGCCATCCTTGTCCTGCCGTTATTCCGTTCAATCTGGAAACCGCACTGCCGCACCAGTACGACGAACTGGCCGCCATGATCGAACGTGAGTTCGGTCATCTCGACGGCCTTTTGCACAACGCTGCGATCGTTGGTCCGCGGACACCGCTTGAGCAGTTGTCCGGCGACAACTTCATGCGCGTGATGCAAGTGAATGTAAACGCGATGTTCATGTTGACGAGCACCCTGCTGCCGCTGCTGAAGTTAGCCAAGGACGCTTCGGTGATCTTCACGTCGAGCAGCGTCGGCCGCAAGGGACGCGCATATTGGGGCGCCTACGCTGTATCGAAGTTTGCCACCGAAGGGCTGATGCAGGTGCTGGCGGATGAAGTGGATGACACCGCTGCGGTCCGCGCCAACAGCGTCAATCCGGGGGCCACTCGTACCGACATGCGCGCGAAGGCTTATCCCGGCGAGAACCCGCTGGTGAACCCGCTCCCCGAGGAAATCATGCCTGTCTATCTGTACCTGATGGGCCCGGACAGCATCGGCGTGAATGGCCAGGCGCTGGACGCGCAATAACCAGGGCTTGCCAAAGCAAAACCGCTGCGCAGCGGCTTCGACCACTGCGCAGCGCTGGATACAGCGATCAGGTGCGTTTGCTACGCCCGAAGCCTGGGCGCTGACCATCTCCGGCCGGCCTTTTACCTGGCCCCGACGGACGCCCTGCCCCGTCCTTACGCTTACCACCTTTACGCGCGTCGCCCGGACGCTCAGCGACCGGCGTTCCACGCGTTTTTTCACTACGCCCTTCGCTGACACGTGGCTTGCGCCCGCCTTCACCACCCTTCGGTGCCCGCGGCTTTTCCGAAGCTGGCACATCGGCCTCGCTTGACGAACGCAGCACGCGAGGTCGCCGCTCACCGCGGCTCAACGGCTTCGCCACCTTGCGCTGCATGCGATCGATCTTTTCCTTGGCCTTGGCTTTCATGCTCGGCAATGCAACCGGCTTGAGCCCAACCTCCTGGCTGAGAATATCCACTTCGGTTTGCGACATTTCTCGCCAGCGGCCCATCGGCAGATCGGAGGTCATGAAGACCGGACCGAAACGCACACGCTTCAATCGACTTACGACCAATCCCTGGGACTCCCACAGACGGCGAACCTCGCGATTACGGCCTTCCATCACCACGCAGTGATACCAATGATTGAAGCCTTCACCGCCGGGCGCTTCCTGGATGTCAGTGAAGCGTGCCGGACCGTCTTCCAGCATCACACCGGCCTTCAGCCTCTCGATCATCTCGTCGTCGACTTCCCCACGCACCCGCACCGCATACTCGCGGTCCATCTCATAAGAAGGATGCATGAGACGGTTGGCCAGTTCGCCGTCGGTGGTGAACAGCAGAAGGCCGGTGGTGTTGATGTCGAGACGACCGATATTGATCCACCGCCCCTCCTTCGGGCGCGGCAGACGGTCAAACACCGTTGGGCGACCTTCCGGATCGTTGCGTGTGCAGATCTCGCCGTCCGGCTTGTTGTAGATCAGTACACGGCGGACTACTTCGCTGACCTCTTCCCGCTTGAGCAGGCGGCCGTCGACTGCGATCGCATCATGAGAGTCGACGCGCTGGCCCAGGCTCGCGACTACGCCATTGACCTTGACGCGACCTTCGGAAATCCATTTTTCGACATCGCGACGCGACGCCATGCCCAAGCGAGCCAGGACTTTCTGCAGCTTTTCGCCGTGAGTAACGTGAGTGCTTGTTTCTTCGTGCTCGGTCATCTGGGCACCTCCCGGTGTGGCAATCCGATTGAAAGGGCGCGAATCATACGCGCATCGCTGCCGCTACGCACCAATCACAGCGTAGCAGCGATCCCGACCAGCGCTGGCAGCGTTACACTAGTGCGGCCAGTGCCTGAGCGGTGCGTCGTTGAATGCCGGCCCAGTCGCCCGAGCGGAGGCTCGCACCGTCGATCATCCAGGTGCCGCCGACGCACATCACGTTCGCCAGGGCCAGATATTGCGCGGCGTTTGCTGCGTTTACGCCGCCGGTCGGGCAGAAACGCACGTCGGCAAAGGGGCCGCCGAGCGCCTTCAGCGCAGCGATGCCGCCACAGATCTCTGCCGGGAAGAGCTTGAAGCGGCGATAACCCAGCGCGTAGCCCTCCATAACATCCGATGCGCTACTGGTACCTGGCAGCAGTGGCACCGAGCAGCTCACCCCCGCTTCCAGGATTTCCCGCGTGGAGCCGGGTGTGACGATGAACTGCGCCCCCGCCGCCTCCACTTCATCCATCATGCGTCGGTCCAGAACGGTACCAGCGCCGATACAAAGATCAGGACGCTCTTCACGGAGCCGTCGAATGGCTGTCAGGCCATGACTGGATCGCAGGGTGATCTCCAGCGTACGAAGGCCGCCAGCGGCCAATGCGTCAGCAAGAGGCAGGATCTGCTCTTCGCTACCGATGGTGATGACCGGCAGGATCCGCGCATCTGCACAGATTCGTTCGATCAGAGCGTTCTTCTGGTCCATGGTCATGCGAAAGTCCTCGGGCCTCACGGGCACCAATAGATTTCGAGCGGGGAATGCAGGAATGCGCGAATCGGCATCTGCAACGGATCGACATTCAGTGCCGCGCGCAGCGTTTCGAGCTTGTCAGCGCCCTGGATAGCCAGACACTGCATTCGAGCACCAGCGAGCAGCGGATAGGTCATCGTCAGGCGTGCCTGCGGATCGACCGGCGCCTGCATCGGCAGGCACCGCTCCGGACAGTCATCGCGCAACGCATGTGGCAGATTCGGGTTGCCGGGAAACAGCGAAGCGGTATGACCATCGTCCCCCATTCCCAGTATCAGCACATCGATAGGCCGCTGCAGCTGCGCCAGGGCATGGTCGCCGAACGATGCAGCCTGCTCGACGGATTCAGCCGGATGGTACAGCCCGATCAGCCGCGCCTCGCGCGCCGCATTCTGCAGCAGATGACGCCGCACCAAGCCTTCGTTGCTGGCCGGTTCGGTCACAGGCACCCAGCGCTCGTCAGCCAGACTGATCTGCACCTTCGACCAGTTCAGTTCTCGTGTCGACAAAGCTTCGAAGAATGCAATCGGACTGCGCCCACCGGATACGACGAGACAGGCTATGCCATGGGTCTGCACCGCATAGGCCAGCGCCTTGGCCACGTTGTCAGCCATCAGTTCGGCCTGCCGTTGCGGATTGGCCAAACTATGTGCCACCACACCGGTAGGAAGATCCAGTTCAGAGATCGCCATACCACGCCCTCCCGTCGCGTGTGATCAGTGCAATCGAAGCAACTGGCCCCCAGGAGCCAGCGGGATAAAGCTTGAGCTCTGCGCCGAGACGATTCCAGCCCTCGATCAGCTGATCGCACCAATGCCATGCGTACTCGATTTCATCCCTGCGCACAAAGAGGTTCTGGTTGCCCTGCATGACCTCAAGCAGAAGACGCTCATAGGCATCTGGAATGCGCGTGCTCTTGTAGGTCTCGGAGAAATTCAGCTGCAAGGGTCCGCTGCGCAGATGCATGCCTTTGTCCAATCCCTGCTCCTTGGTCATCACCTGCAGCGAGATGCCCTCGTCAGGCTGCAGTCGAATGATCAGGCGATTGCTGATCAGCGCTCGCTGCTCAGGGGCGAAGATGTAGAACGGTGGCTCCTTGAAATGAATCACGATCTGCGAAAGCTTCTGCGCCATGCGTTTGCCGGTACGCAGATAGAACGGTACGCCCGACCAGCGCCAGTTGCAGATATCGGCACGCAACGCGACGAAGGTTTCCGTACTGCTTTCAGCGTTCGAGTTCTCTTCGTCCAAATAGCCTGGCACCGAAACGCCCGCAACGTTGCCGGCGGCGTACTGGCCCCGCACCACCCGCTGATGAAGGGATTCGGCAGTGATCGGTGCCAGCGCCTTGAGCACCTTCACCTTCTCATCGCGGATGCTGTCGGCGGTCAGATTGCTCGGCGGGTCCATGGCGATCAGGCAGAGCAGTTGCAGCAAATGGTTCTGGACCATGTCACGCAGTTGGCCGGCCTGGTCGAAATAGCCCCAGCGTCCTTCGATGCCGACCGTTTCGGCCACGGTGATTTCTACATGGGAGATATGATGCTGGTCCCACTGCGTCTCGAACAGGCTATTGGCGAAGCGCAGCGCTATGAGGTTCTGGACCGTTTCCTTGCCCAGATAGTGATCGATGCGATAGATGCGACTCTCGGGAAAGTGCTCGGCGACCGCATCGTTGATGACGCGCGAAGACGCCAGATCATGGCCGATGGGCTTTTCCAGAACGACCCGCGCCTGCTCGGCGAGCCCTGCCGCAGCCAGGAACCTGCAGATGTCACCGTAGACCGCCGCGGGCGTCGCGAAATAGGCGATCAGGGGTTGCTCGGCCGGCACGCAGTCACATAGCGCGGTGTAACCCTCGGGGCGACGAAAATCCATCGCCAGATAGTGCAGCCGGACGCTGAAGCGATCGAGGGCCTGCTCATCCAGCTCGCCCGCAGGAACACGCGTACGCAATGCCTGCTCGATTCGCGCCTTGTGTGTGGCCGGCTCACCGCTCTCACGCGATAGCGCCAGGATCTGGGTATCGGCATGTAGCAGGCCGGCGCGATCCAACTGATACAGCGCGGGAAACAGCTTGCGCAACGCCAGGTCGCCCAGGGCGCCGAACAACGAGAATGTGATGGGTTCTACCATAATGCCTGGCATGGTCCGTCCGCTTGAATGCAGGATGCAATGACGTGCAACGCGAGCACGACGATGACCGGTCAACGAGTTCGCGCTCGTCGCCTTCCGATCAGACGCCACATGCAACAGACCACTCGGCGACTCAAATGCTCAGGTATCGGCGGAAAATTCCCAAGGTTGCCGCGCCGCAGGAACAGCACGAACACCTGAGCGCGACAGCTCGGTCGTTAATGGGGACCAACCTGGATCAGTTTCCTGCGAGGCGTGCGCGGAACAGGGCCTGATGCTTTCGGCACTGCTGCGCTGCGAGCAGGAAGACGCCATGCCCCCCGCGCGAGAACTCCAGCCAGGTGAAATCCACCTCGGGATAAAGAGCCTGGACATGAACCTGACTATTTCCCACTTCGACGATCAGGATGCCATCCTCAGTGAGGTGATCCGCGGCTTCGGCGAGCATACGTCGCACCAGATCCAGTCCGTCTTCACCGCATGCCAGGCCCAGGGCCGGTTCGTGATGAAACTCAGCGGGCATGTCGTCGAAATCTTCGGCATCGACATAGGGAGGATTGGAAACGATCAGATCGAAACGTTGGTTTGGCAGCCCGTCGAAACCATCGCTTTGCACGGTATAAACCCGCTCTTCGAGTCCGTGATGCTCGATGTTTCGGTTGGCCACCTCGATCGCATCGAACGACAGGTCAGCGAGCACCACCTCGGCCTTGAGAAACTCGTAAGCGCAAGCGATGCCGATGCAGCCTGACCCTGCGCACAGATCGAGAATCCGCTTGGGCGTGTCGGGCAGCCAGGGTTCGAAGCGATGCTCGATCAACTCAGCAATCGGCGAACGTGGAATCAGCACGCGCTCGTCTACGATAAAGGGCAAGCCGCAGAACCAGGCTTGCCCAAGGAGATAAGCGGTCGGCACACGCTCCTCGATACGGCGACGCAGCAGTTCCTGTAGATGCTCGCACTCGTCAAGTTCGAGTCGGCAGTCCAGATAGCTGTCAGCCATTTCCCATGGCAGGTGCAGCGCACCCAGCACCAACTGGCGCGCATCATCCCAGGCATTGTCGGTGCCATGGCCGAAGAACAACTGCTCCGCCTGAAACCGGCTGACGGCCCAGCGGATATGGTCACGCAGCGTACGCAAGCGGGAGAGCGAAGCGGTCACAAGGGCGTCTCCTGTAAAAAGGGCGCGAGTGTAGCAGGCATACGAAAACCCGAGCCATGCCTGCTATGACCACGCGAGCAAGGCTCTCGAGCCACCCACTCAGGTTGTAAATACTCAATTCGTTTCAACACCAGATGAGCGGCCGGCATTACCCTTCGGCTCGCAGTCGGGGCCCGATATCTCCGACATATCGTGCGGCCATGCAGTTCGACTGAGCAGTCAGCAAAACGTCCAGCGAAACATGAGCCGGACGGTTCACATCGGCGCATTCTGGCGCCACAATCAGCCCCCTCACAGCACAAGGAGCCGAAAATGACCAAGCCACAGACCATGCTTCAGCTCAGTGGCCGCAGCTATAACCCGGCGACGCTGACGAATGCCACCTTGCTGGTCATCGATGTGCAGGAAGAGTACCGCAGTGGTGTTCTTGCCCTGCCTGCCCTGGATCGGGCACTTCCGGAAATCACCCGTTTGCTGGCAGCCGCGCGCGAAGCTGGCGCGCCGATCGTGCACGTGCATCACCTGGGTATCAGCGGTGGCCTTTTCGATCCGCAGGGCTTCCGTGGGCAGATCATGCCGGAAGCGGCACCGCTGCCCGGAGAGGCAGTGGTTGCCAAACGCTTGCCGAACGCCTTCTCCGGCACCGAGCTCCACGAACTGCTGCAGAAACTGGGTCATCTGGATTTGATCGTTTGCGGCTTCATGACCCACTCCAGCATCAGCACAACGGTTCGGGCTGCCAAGGATTACGGCTATCGCTGCACCCTGGTGGACAGCGCCTGTGCCACACGCAATCTGCCGATGGGCGAAGGCAGCATCGATGCCGAACAGGTGCACCGCATCGAGATGACCATTCTTGCCGACAACTTTGCCGTTTGCGTGCAAGACGCTGCGGCGCTGGCGCGCTGAAGACCCACGATTCAAACGCTGCCTGAGCTGAACGAGCTGGCAGCTTTTCCAGACACACGCCGCCTGATGCAAACAAAAATACGCCTGGATGGAAGGCTCGTCCGCCAGGCGCCGTGACTGGGGTAAACTGCCGTCCTGTTTGGAGGCTCCCCATGCAAGACGATGACTTCTCTCTCTTCCAGTCGGCCGTGCGCGGCGTCAAGCCGATCAAGCACGACCGCGCCGAAATCGGCAAAGCGCGCAGCAATCGCGAACAGATCGCGACTCGCCGCAGCAACGCCACCGTCAGCAACGAAACCACACGCGTCGACGGTTTATCGGATCAGTTCGTCATCGACGTAGGCGCCGAAGACGAGCTTTATTGGGCCCGCGACGGGGTGCAGGACAGTCAGGTCCGCAAGCTCAAAGCCGGCCAGATCCCATTCGAGGGAAGCCTCGACCTGCATGGCATGAGCGTCGAGAAAGCCCGGGAGCTGTTATGGGATTTCATCGCCGAAGCGACACGGCTCGAAGTACGCTGCGTCCGCGTGACCCATGGCAAGGCGGCAAGGCTCGACGGCAAGCGGCCACTGATCAAGAGCCACGTCAACACCTGGTTGCGGCAGCATCCGCAAGTGCTCGGCTTCACCTCCTGCCTGCCACGTCATGGCGGTACCGGAGCCATTTACGTGATGCTCAAACGCACCATGCTGGAAGGCCGGGACGAATGAGCCGTGGCCAGCGTCTCGCTCGCCATACTTGCCAGCCGAGCGGCGGCCCCCTACCCTTCGCGTTCGCGACCCCATGAAGCCTGACAGGTAGCTCAATGTCCCTGGAACAACACTACACCGCGATCCTCGGCCAACTCGGCGAGGACGTTAGCCGCGAAGGCCTGCTCGACACGCCCAAGCGCGCCGCCAAAGCCATGCAGTACCTGTGCAAGGGCTATCAGCAAACCCTCGAGGAAGTCACCAACGGCGCACTGTTCACGTCAGATAACAGCGAGATGGTGCTGGTCAAGAATATCGAGCTGTACTCGCTGTGCGAGCATCACATGCTGCCTTTCATCGGCAAGGCGCACGTTGCGTATCTTCCCAATGGCAAGGTACTCGGCCTCTCGAAGGTCGCTCGCATCGTGGATATGTATGCGCGCCGCCTGCAGATTCAGGAAAACCTGACTCGTGAAATCGCCGAGGCGATGCAGCAGGTTACCGGCGCATCAGGTGTGGCGGTGGTCATCGAAGCCCAGCACATGTGCATGATGATGCGCGGCGTGGAAAAGCAGAACTCGTCGATGGTCACATCGGTGATGCTGGGTCAGTTCCGCGATAGCGCCGCGACCCGCAGCGAGTTTCTCGGCTTGGTGAAATAGCCCCGACCACAGTAAAACAGGGCCGTTGCGGCCCTGTTTTTCATTCAATCGTACATACCTACATGCCGCGGATGACTGGCGACACGCTCCAGCCATCGGCGAATTGCGGGATAGTCATCGAGCCTGAACCCTCCCTCTTCAGCCACATGCGTGTAGGCGTACAGCGCAACGTCGGCAATCGAGTAATGCTCACCCACCAGGTAGGGCGTGCGTAGCAACTGCTGCTCCATAACGTTCAACGCATGGTAGCCATCGAGCTGCTTGGCCTCGTACTCCTCACGGCGATCCTCCGGCATGCCGAGATACACCTTGATATAGCGGGCGACAGCCAGAAACGGCTCATGGCTGTACTGCTCGAAGAACTGCCACTGCAGCACCTGGGTGCGCAGCCGCGGGTCCGCCGGAAGAAACTCGCTGCCGTCGGCCAGATAGTTGAGGATGGCGTTGGACTCCCACAGGCAGGCGCCATCCTCCAACTCCAGAACCGGAATCTTGCCGTTCGGATTCTTCTTGAGAAACTCCTCGGAGCGGGACTCACCGCGAAGGATATTGATCGAAATCCATTCGTAAGGCTGCTCCAGCAGGTGCAGCATCAGCTTGACCTTGTAGCAATTACCCGACCGGTAATCACCATAGACTTTCAACATGCTCCCTCCGATCGACCCGCAACGCAGGCCGGCGATATCTCTCAGGCGGCTTGCAGCACGGCACCTTCGCGGATGACCTGCGCCAGACGACGCACCCCTTCTTCCATTCTCTCAGCAGCCACATGGCTGAAGTTCAGCCGCAGATAACCCGGATTGGCGTCCGGGTCCACGAAAAAGGGCTCACCTGGCATGAACACCACATCATTGGCGAGCGCCCGGTCAAGCAGGGTTCGCGTATCCAGCGGCTGCTTCAGCGTCAGCCAGAAGAACAGCCCTCCCTGCGGCAGCTGCCAGGTCGCGAGATCACCGAAGTGCTCGCTGAGCGCAGCCTGCATGGCATCACGACGAACGCGATAGAAATCGCGAAGCTCCGCCAGATGCGCCTGATACCGCTCGCTACCCAGCCACTGCAGCGCCTGCCACTGCCCGATCCGGTTGGTGTGCAGATCAGCCGACTGCTTCAGTCGTAGCAAATAAGGGAACAGATCCGGTGAGGCGATCAGATAGCCGACGCGCAGCCCGGGCAGCAGCGTTTTGGATACGGTGCCGGTGTAAATCCAGCTTGCTCGTTGCAGACGTGACACGATGGGCCGGGCACTGCCCTGATCGAAAACCAGCTCGCGGTAGGGCTCATCCTCGAGCAGCGTCACGCCAAACTCGTCCAGTAATGCAGCGACAGCGTCACGCTTGTCTTCGCTGTAGCGAACGGCAGATGGATTCTGGAACGTAGGAATCAGATAGGCGAAAGCAGGTTTGTGCTGCTCCAGCGTGGCGCGCAGAGCAGCCAGATCCGGACCATCGGCCTGCTGGGGAACCGCCAGGCATTCGGCTCCGAACAATTGAAAGGACTGCAGCGCGGCGAGATAGGTTGGCGCCTCAACCAACACTTCTGTGCCCGAGTCGATAAACAGCTTCGACGCGAGATCCAGCGTCTGCTGCGAGCCACTGACGATCAGCACCTGGCTCGCCTCACAGGGTACGCCCAATGCTCGTGCCTGCGCCGCAATGGCTTCTCGAAGAGCAGGTTCGCCTTCGCTCATGCCGTACTGCCCCATGCCTGCTGGCAGCTCGGCCCAATCGACCGCGGGCAGCATCGCCTCGGCCGGCAGGCCGCCAGCGAAGGACATCACTTCCGGACGCTGGGCTGCAGCTAGGATTTCACGAATGAGAGAACTTTTAAGGCGAGTAATACGTTCGGAGAAGGCCATTTTCATACCAGATGCGAGGCGCTGCAAAATAAGTCAAACTTCTTGACCGAAATTACGCCTCTCACGATAAATACGTCAATATGCCTGACCTAAAAAAAAGCGCAGTGCAGCGCCAGATCATGGAGAGCTTCTTTCTCGGCTATCAGGCCTTCACGGCCAAGCCTGACGAAATGCTCGCCCGCCGCGGCCTATCCCGCGTGCATCACCGCATTCTTTTCTTTATCGCCAGCTACCCGGACCTGAGCGTCAAGGAGTTGCTGAGCTATCTCGGTGTCTCCAAGCAGGCACTGAATACACCGCTACGCCAGTTAATCGAAATGCACCTGGTGGAGAGCCTGACTGCAGAGGATGACAAGCGAAAGCGCATGCTGCGCTTTACCGCAGAGGGGGCAAAGCTGGAGCAGGCCTTGCGCAGGGAACAGGTCCGTCTGCTTCAACGGGCCTTCAATGATGTCGGCGAGCAAGCCGTGGATGGCTGGCTGGTAGTCAACCAGGCACTTGCCATGGAAAAGGCCAGAGGCTAGGCGAGGACTCGGCGACCCGAGCGGACGGCAGACTTGCTCCGGGCCGCTTGGAACCACCTGATCAGGACCCGGTTTGAGCAGGTTCGGATGTCGCCGAAAGCGATGATGGCTTTCAGTCGTTTTGTGATACGCCCGCTTGCGGGCCACCAATAAACGTCTCTCGCGCAGAATGGAAAACAGGCGATCTCGGCCCACTTGCAGCTCATGCTGTGGCTGACAATGCATCAAATAATGCAGCTTTCGCGTCCCCATGCGGGGTTGCCGCAGACGTTTTTGGGTAACGAAATCAACAACTTCCTGATCCAGTACCAAACGAGCAGCATAGGCGCGATTGCGCTTGTAGTAAGCCTGTCGGCTTATCCCCATGAACTGGCAAGCCCTGCTGATGCTCAGGTTTTGGATTCGTTTTTGCGAGAGGACTTGCCGGGACGCTTTTTTACGACAGAAAGACCGTAGTCAGTTTGCAACACATCCACGACAGCTTCGAAAAACTGCGCTTTTTGATTCGACAGAGCAAGCTGCTCTTCAAGCTCTTTGATGCGTTGCTCTGGCGTCAATGGGCGGTTTTGCTCGGGCATGATCCCCATCCTCGGCGAGCCAAGATATGCGCCTGGATTCCAGTTTTGCCGACCATGCTTGCGTAACCACGTCAGAACGGTCGTCTTGCCTTGGATCCCGTAACGCTCCTGAGCCTCCTTATAACTCAGCTCGCCTTTTTCGACCTGGTCGACATGTAGTGGTCTGCTGATCCCGGACACCCATTTAGGGCGAGAATACTCGCCATAGAGAGGTGTCTGATGACCAAGCAACGTCGTTCCTTTACGCCCGAGTTCAAACGGGAGGCCGCCAGTCTGGTGCTCGACCAGGGCTATAGCCATATCGAAGCAGCCCGTTCATTGGGGCTGGTTGAGTCAGCTCTGCGTCGATGGGTAAAACAGCTTCAAGAGGAGCGCGCGGGCGTTACCCCGAAGAGTAAAGCACTGACTCCCGAGCAGCAGAAAATCCAGGAGCTGGAAGCCAGGATCGACCGGCTGGAACGGGAGAAAACGATCCTAAAAAAGGCTACCGCTCTCTTGATGTCGGATGAGTTCAATCGTACGTGCTGATAGACCAGTTAAGTGAGCAGGAGTCGGTGGAAGTGGTCTGTTCAGCGTTCGACGTGGTGCGATCTTGCTACTACGCCCATCGTCTACGCCACTACCGTGTTGATGCACACCGCGTTGCACTGCGCAGTCAGGTCAATCAGCTGTTCAACCAGAGTCGAGGGTCGGCTGGCAGCCGAAGCATTCTGGGCATGCTGCGTGAGGATGGCGTAAGCATTGGCCGCTTTCGCGTGCGTCGGTTGATGCGCGAGTTGGGCCTGGTCAGCAAACAACCAGGCTCGCACGCGTACAAGCAGGCTACGGTTGAGCGGCCAGATATCCCGAACCGGCTGAACCGCGAGTTCACCGCTGAGCGCACCAATCAGGTGTGGTGCGGCGACATCACCTACATCTGGGCGCAAGGCCGCTGGAATTACTTAGCGGTGGTGCTGGATCTGCATGCACGGCGAGTAATTGGCTGGGCATTCTCCGCCAAGCCGGATGCGGCATTGGTCATCAAGGCGCTGGATATGGCCTACGAACAACGAGGTAAACCGCAGCAGGTGCTGTTAGGGCAGCCAGTACGCCAGCCGCCTGTTTCGGCAGCGGTTGTGGCGATATCGGATGGAGCAGAGCATGAGTCGCCGGGGAAACTGTTGGGACAACTCGCCAATGGAACGACTGTTCCGCAGCTTGAAATCCGAATGGATTCCGGCGACAGGCTACGTGACCGCTTCGGAAGCTCAACGGGACATCAGTCATTACCTGATGCACCGTTACAACTGGATCAGGCCGCATCAGTTCAACGACGGACTGCCACCTGCGGTGGCCGAAGAAAAACTTAATCCACTGTCCGGGATGGGTTGACCACTACAACAACCGACAATTTAAAAGTCATCGTGTAGTCCCGCTGGCTGCGCCTTTTTGCTGCTTCCATTACATCCTCCTGAAAATCGATCAGAAGGTGTAAACCCTATTCAGGACGGGACAACAGACACAAAAAAGGGCGACCGAAGTCGCCCTTTTTCATGAAGAACCCGAACTTAGTTCTGGTTTTCCATCTGAGCACGAATCAGATCACCAATGGTGGTCGGGCCAGTGCTTTCTACGTCCTGCTTGGTGCGCAGCTCTTTCATCGCATCCTTTTCGTCTTCGACGTCTTTGGACTTGATGGACAGGCTGATCACGCGGGACTTGCGGTCGATGCTGATGATCTTGGCTTCGACTTCGTCGCCTTCCTTCAGCACATTGCGTGCGTCTTCAACGCGGTCGCGGCTGATTTCGGAAGCTTTCAGAGTGGCTTCGATATCGTTGCCCAGATCGATGATGGCGCCCTTGGCGTCAACTTCTTTCACGGTACCGCGAACGATGCTGCCCTTGTCATTGACAGCAGCGTAGTTGGAGAACGGATCGTCTTCCAGCTGCTTGATGCCCAGGGAGATGCGCTCACGCTCCGGGTCGACCGACAGGATGACGGTATCCAGCTCGTCGCCCTTCTTGAAGCGGCGGACGGCTTCTTCACCCGGCTCGTTCCAGGAGATGTCGGACAGGTGCACCAGACCGTCGATGCCGCCGTCCAGACCAATGAAGATACCGAAATCGGTGATCGACTTGATGGTGCCGGAGATGCGGTCGCCCTTGTTGAACTGGCCAGAGAAGTCTTCCCATGGGTTGGACTTGCACTGCTTGATGCCCAGGGAGATGCGACGACGCTCTTCGTCGATGTCCAGAACCATGACTTCCACTTCGTCGCCGACCTGTACGACCTTCGACGGGTGGATGTTCTTGTTGGTCCAATCCATTTCGGAAACGTGTACCAGACCTTCGACGCCTTCTTCCAACTCGGCAAAGCAGCCGTAGTCGGTGAGGTTGGTGACGCGCGCCTGAACGCGGGTGCCTTCCGGGTAACGAGCCTTGATGGCAACCCATGGGTCTTCGCCCAGCTGCTTCAGGCCCAGGGAGACGCGGTTGCGCTCGCGGTCGAACTTCAGCACCTTGACGTCGATCTCGTCGCCAACGTTGACGATTTCGGACGGATGCTTGATACGCTTCCAGGCCATGTCGGTGATGTGCAGCAGGCCATCTACGCCGCCCAGGTCAACGAACGCACCGTAGTCGGTGAGGTTCTTGACGATACCCTTGACCTGCTGACCTTCCTGCAGGGACTCGAGCAGAGCTTCGCGCTCGGCGCTGTTCTCGGCTTCCAGTACGCTGCGGCGGGAAACGACAACGTTGTTGCGCTTCTGGTCCAGCTTGATGACCTTGAACTCGAGCTCTTTGCCTTCCAGGTGGGTGGTGTCGCGCACAGGGCGGACATCGACCAGGGAACCCGGCAGGAACGCACGAATGCCGTTGACGTCGACGGTGAAGCCACCTTTGACTTTGCCGTTGATGACGCCCTTGACCACTTCTTCTGCAGCGAAAGCCGCTTCCAGAACAATCCAGGATTCCGCGCGCTTGGCTTTTTCACGGGACAGCTTGGTTTCGCCAAAGCCATCTTCAACCGCGTCCAGAGCAACGTGGACCTCGTCACCCACCTTGATGGTCAGCTCGCCCTGCTCGTTGTAGAACTGCTCGACCGGGATGACGCCCTCGGACTTGAGGCCGGCATGCACGGTGACCCAGTCACCGTCGATGTCGACCACGATGCCGGTGATGATGGCGCCCGGCTGCATGTCGAGGGATTTAAGGCTTTCTTCAAATAGTTCTGCGAAGCTTTCGCTCATGTTGATTCCTGCTGTTTTCAGGCGAGAATCCGCCCAATCTCCACACTCCAGACAATGTGGGTTCATTCATATAAAAAAAGGCCTGTGGGACTGGATCTGGTCTCCCACATGCCTCCTTGTTAACGGCCCCGAGCACACAACCTACTGGCTGCAATTTACTCAAGGTCCGTTTGGCCGCCTTTCGGCGTTCCGATCATCCAGCCAAATCGCGCTCGGCGACTTCGCTCAGAATCTTTTGCAACACCTCTTCGATGGAGAGTGTAGTGGAATCCAGTTGAACGGCATCGTCTGCCGGCTTCAGCGGTGCCACCGCACGTTGGGTATCGCGCTCATCGCGCTCCCGGATCTCCTCAAGAAGACTCGCGAGATTAACATCATCGCCCCGCGCCTTCAACTGCAAGTAACGTCTGCGAGCACGTTCTTCCGCACTTGCAGTGAGGAATATCTTCAACGGTGCATCGGGAAACACCACGGTGCCCATATCACGTCCGTCGGCGACCAATCCCGGCGCCTCGCGAAACGCCTTCTGTCGCTGCAGCAAAGCAGTGCGAACCACCGGTAACGCGGCGACCTGGGATGCGCCGGCGCCGACCTGCTCGTTACGGATGGACTCGGTGACCTCCTCCCCTTCCAGAGTGATGATCATGCCGCGCCCATCGCGAGCAGCACCAAACTGAACATCGAGGTGCTCGGCGAGCACTTTCAGCGCTTCTTCGTTGGTCAGATCGACGCCGTGGTTACGCGCTGCGAATGCCAGCAGGCGATACAAGGCACCCGAGTCGAGGAAATTCCAGCCAAGCTTGCCCGCGAGCAAGGCTGCGACTGTGCCCTTTCCCGAGCCACTCGGCCCGTCGATGGTGATGACCGGAACGGGCCTGATCATGAATCACCCTCCGAATGAACCTGCATGCCGGCACGCTGCGCCAGGGCGAGGAAGTTGGGGAACGACGTTGCCACGTTGGCGCAGTCATGGATTCGGATCGGGCCATTGGCTCGCAGCGCAGCCACGCTGAAGGACATCGCGATGCGGTGATCGCCATGCGCCCAGACTTCACCGGAGCCGATTGCGCCACCTTCGATGACAATCCCGTCCGGGGTCGGTTCAGCCTTGACCCCCAGCGTCTGCAGGCCGTCAGCCATCACCTGGATGCGGTCAGACTCCTTGACGCGCAGCTCTTCGGCACCGCGCAACGTGGTGCGACCTTCGGCACAGGCCGCAGCTACGAAGAGCACCGGGAATTCGTCGATCGCCAGCGGAACCAGATCCTCAGGAATGTCGATACCCTTGAGTTGCGCGCCACGCACGCGAATATCCGCTACCGGCTCGCCGCCCACCTCGCGCGGATTCTCCAGAGAGAGGTCACCGCCCATCAACTTCAGAATGTCGATTACGCCGGTACGGGTCGGATTCACGCCGACATGCTCGAGCACGATCTCTGAACCCTGCGCAATGCTCGCCGCCACCATGAAGAAGGCCGCTGAAGAAATATCGGCGGGCACTTCAATATGGGTACCACGCAGCTTGTGCCCTGGCTCGACAACCGCAGTACTGCCTTTGACGGTCACCGGATAGCCGAAACCGCGAAGCATCCGCTCGGTGTGATCACGCGTCGGAGCCGGTTCGGTTACCGAGGTCTGATCAGCTGCATACAGGCCAGCCAGTAACAGACAGGACTTTACCTGCGCACTGGCCATCGGCATTTCGTAATGCATGCCGGACAGACGCTGGCCGCCGCGAATGGTCAGCGGCGGGCGCCCTTCCGGCGCCGTTTCGATCACAGCTCCCATCTCGCGCAGCGGCTTGGCGACGCGGTTCATCGGCCGCTTGGACAGAGACGCATCACCTGTCAGCGTCGTATCGAACGGCTGCGCCGCGAGCAGACCGGACAGCAGCCGCATGGAAGTTCCGGAGTTGCCCAGGTAGATCGGCCCGGGCGGAACCTTGAGGCCGTGCAGGCCGACACCATGGACCGTCACGCGCCCCTGATGAGGGCCCTCGATGACGACGCCCATGTCCCGGAACGCCTGAATGGTCGCCAGAGCATCTTCGCCTTCGAGGAAGCCTTCGACTTCCGTCACGCCCTCGGCAAGGGAGCCGAGCATGATCGAACGGTGAGAAATGGATTTGTCGCCTGGCACACGTAGATGGCCAGTCAGGCTGCCGCCGGGGTTGGCGAGGAAAACGAGGTCATTGGAATGCATAACGTCCACATAGGCTCGGCGAGCCAGTATTTTACTGAAATGTTCCCGGGCCGCCTTGGCGCGAGTGAAAACGCCCAACAGCTTGTGCCCGTCTCCTTCATCGACCGCGGCGCGCAGCGCGTCGAGATCGGCACGAAAATCGTCCAGGGTGTGCAGCACGGCCTCGCGATTGGCGAGAAAAATGTCGTGCCACATCACCGGATCGCTACCGGCGATACGGGTGAAATCGCGAAAGCCACCTGCCGCGTAACGGAAGATCTCGAGATTTTCATGGCGCTTGGCGAGCGAATCAACCAGACCGAAGGCCAGCAGATGCGGTAAATGACTAGTGGCAGCCAGCACCTCATCGTGATGCGCCACCTCCATATGCTCGACATCCGCACCCAGCGCCGACCAGAGCTTGCTCACCAGCGCGAGCGCTTGTGGATCGGTATTTTCCAGCGGCGTCAGGATCACCTTGTGCCGCCGAAACAGCGTACTGTTCGCCGCCGTCACGCCACTGAGTTCGGAGCCGGCGATGGGATGGCCAGGCACGAACCTTGAAGGCATGCTGCCGAACACCTTGCACGCACAGCGCACGACATTGCCCTTGGCGCTGCCGACGTCAGTGATCACTGCGTCGCCCAGTTCAATGTTTGCCAGCTCGGCGAGCAGCCGCTCCAGCGCAAGAATAGGCGTCGCGAGCTGAATCACCTCAGCCCCATGACAAGCCTCCGCAAGCGTCTCGGCGCAGCGATCCACCACGCCCAGCTCGACCGCCAGCTCACGCGAGCGTGCATCCAGATCGAAACCGATCACCTCGCGACAAAAGCCAGCCTCACGCAAGCCTTTGGCGAATGAGCCGCCAATCAGCCCGAGGCCGATCACCGCCAGACGATTCACAATGGGCGAAGGCTGCTGCGCGTGACGAACGTGATTCACTTAGCGAGCACCTGGCGCAATACATCGAGAAAGCGTGCATTTTCCTGCTCGGTGCCAATTGAGACACGCAGGAACGTTGGCATACCGTATCCGGCCACAGAACGCACAATCACCCCTTCACGCAACAGCGCCTGATTGATCGGCGCGGCGTCGCGGGCGAAGTCCACCGCGATGAAGTTGCCCTTCGAAGGAATCCAGTCCAGCCCCAGTTGACGGAACCCCTCCTCCAGTTGGTGCATGCCGGCATCGTTGAGGCGGCGGCTGGCGGCCAGGTAGTCGACGTCATCCAGCGCGGCGCAGGCCGCCGCCTGGGCGAGGCTGTTGACGTTGAACGGCTGGCGGACGCGGTTGAGCACATCGGCGATGACCGGCGAACTGATCGCATAGCCAACCCGCAACGCAGCAAGCCCATAAGCCTTGGAGAACGTGCGCGAAACCAGCAGGTTCGGATAGTCGGCCAGAAACGCCAGGCCATCCGGCAACTCCTGCCCTTCGGCATATTCAATATAGGCCTCGTCCAGCACCACCAGCACGTGCGGCGGCACGCGCGCGAGGAATTCGCCCAGCGCTGCAGCATCGAACCAGGTACCGGTGGGGTTGTTGGGGTTGGCGACGAAGACCACCTGGGAATTCTCGTCGACGGCCGCCACCATTGCGTCGAGGTCGTGGCCCCAGTTGCTGGCCGGCACGGCACGTCCCTCGGCCCCAACCGCCTGCGTCGCAATCGGATAGACAGCGAAGGCATGTTCACTGAACACGGCGTTGAGCCCCGGTGCCAGATAGGCGCGCGCAACCAGCTCAAGAATGTCGTTGGAACCGTTGCCCAGGGTGACCTGATTGATGCCGACCGAATAGCGTTCGGCGAGTCGCTGCTTGAGCGCGAAACCGTTGCCGTCCGGGTAGCGAGTCAGCTCCGAAAGCTCAGCCCTGATCGCATCAAGCACTTTCGGGCTTGGCCCCAGCGGGTTCTCGTTGCTGGCCAGCTTGACGATTCCAACGGGATCCAAATTCAGCTCACGCGCCAGCTCGTCAACCGGCTTGCCGGGCACGTAGGGCGACAGCTTTTGCACACCCGGCTGGGCCAGGGCGAGGAAATCACAGGGCATAGCTACAAGCCTCAAGCTACAAGCTTCAAGAAAAAAGCCAACTCACAACGGCGCCACCAGCCTCGAGCGACAAGCCGTGCAAAGAGCGATACTCCGCGCTCTTGCGGCTTGAGCTTGAAGCTTGCAGCTCAAAGTACGGCTTTGGGGTAGGAGCCCAACACTTTCAGCGCTACCGCTTCCTGGCCGATCTTCTCCAGCACGTCCTTGATCAGCGGGTCCTGATGGTGACCGAGGAAGTCGATGAAGAACACGTAGGTCCATTTGCCGCTGCGCGACGGCCGCGTTTCGATGCGGGTGAGGTCGATGCCGTTGGCATGGAACGGCACCAGCAGCTCGTGCAGCGCGCCCGGCTTGTTGCGCGTGGAGACGATGATCGAGGTCTTGTCGTCGCCGGTCGGCGGCACTTCCTGGCTGCCAATGATCAGGAATCGCGTGGAGTTGTCCGGGCGATCCTCGATCTTCTCCGCCAGCTTGGTCAGCCCGTACAGCTGCGCCGCCATGTCGCCGGCGATGGCCGCCGAGTTCCACTCGCTCTTCACCCGCCTGGCAGCGTCGGCGTTGCTGGAAACCGCTACACGCTCGACATTCGGGTAGTGGGCATCAAGCCACTTGCGGCACTGCGCCAGCGATTGCGCATGGGAATAGATACGCGTGATGCGATCGGTCTTGGTCGTCTCGCCCACCAACAAATGGTGGTGGATACGCAGCTCCACTTCGCCGCAGATCACGATGTCGTGCTCGAGAAAGCTGTCCAGCGTGTGATTGACTGCACCTTCTGTGGAGTTCTCCACCGGCACTACGCCGAAATTCACGGCCCCCGCCACAACCTCACGGAACACCTCGTCGATGGCCGCCATCGGCGTGCTGATCACCGCATGACCGAAATGCTTGAGCGCCGCGGCCTGGGAGAAAGTACCTTCCGGACCGAGATAGGCAACCCGGAGCGGCTGCTCCAGGGCCAGGCAGGACGACATGATCTCACGGAACAGGCGCGCCATTTCCTCGTTGTCGAGCGGGCCGCGATTGAGTTCCATGATGTGCTTGAGCACCCAGGCTTCGCGCTCCGGACGGTAGAACACCGCCGGTTCGCCCTCGGCCAGCGCCGCGGTCTTGACCCGGGCGACTTCCTGGGCACAGCGGGCGCGCTCGCTGATCAGGTCGAGAATGCGCTCGTCGAGGCTGTCGATTCGAACCCGCAGGGCCTTCAGCTGATCGGCGTCGCTCATCAGCCGTGCTCCTTCTCGAACTCGGCCATGTAGGCCACCAGCGCCTCGACCGCGTCCAGGCCGACGGCGTTGTAGATCGAGGCGCGCATGCCGCCCACGGAGCGGTGACCTTTGAGGTTCAACAGACCGCGCGCGTCAGCGCCGGCCAGGAACGTTTTGTCCAGGCGCTCATCGGCCAGACGGAACGGCACGTTCATCCACGAGCGCGCGTTGACGGCGATCGGGTTGGTGTAGAAATCGCTGGCATCGATGGCGCCGTAGAGCATGTCCTTCTTGGCGCGGTTGCGCTGCTCCATCGCCTCGACGCCGCCCTGCGCCTTCAGCCACTCGAAGACCAGCCCCGAGAGATACCAGGAAAAGGTTGCCGGCGTGTTGTACATCGAGCCGTTGTCCGCCGCGACCTTGTAGTCGAGCATGGTCGGACAGGCGGAACGCGCATAACCGAGCAGGTCTTCACGAACGATGACGACCACCAGCCCGGACGGGCCGATGTTCTTCTGCGCGCCGGCGTAGATCAGGCCGAACTTCGAGACGTCGATCGAGCGCGAGAGGATGTCCGAAGACATGTCGACGACCAACGGCGTATCGCCGAGATCCGGGATCCAATCGAACTGCAGGCCGCCAATGGTCTCGTTGCTCGCGTAGTGCAGATACGCAGCGCGCTCACTCAACTGCCAGTCGTTCTGCCCCGGAATGGCGAAGTAATCGAGGGATTTGGCGCTGGCCGCTACATTGACGCTACCGAAACGACGCGCCTCTTCGATCGCCTTGCGCGACCAGATGCCGGTATCGATGTAGTCGGCAACACCGTCCTCGGGCAGCAGGTTCAGCGGAATCTCGGCAAACTGCTGGCTGGCGCCCCCCTGGAGGAACAGCACCTTGTAGTTCGACGGAATCGCCAGCAGGTCGCGCAGATCCTGTTCGGCCTTTTCGGCGATAGCGGTGTATTCGTCGCTACGGTGACTCATCTCCATGACCGACAGGCCCTTGCCATGCCAGTCGAGAAGCTCCGCCTGGGCGCGCTGAAGGACGGCTTCGGGAAGCGCAGCCGGACCGGCACAGAAGTTAAAAGCGCGTTTGCTCACTGCAGTTCTCTCGCTCTTGCTCGATATTGAATCCCGCGGCGCGGCGACCGGCACCTCTACCGACCGCCTCGCTACCACCTGTTTGCGGATTGCTGTCGCCGATCAGTCTTCGTCGTCTGTCGGCACCACATCCGGCGATACGTCACCAGCCCCACCAAGCAGTTCATCCTCGCTAGGCTCGGTGCTGAGTACCGGCATTTCCTTTTCGAGCGCGTCGCCATCGAGCAACGCGTCGATGTCTTCCAGCACGTCTTCCTCGGATGGTTCCTGCACACGCTCCAGACCAACCAGGTGTTCGCCCTTGCTCAGCTTGATCAGGGTGACGCCCTGAGTATTGCGCCCCAGCGACGACACCTCGTCGACGCGGGTCCGCACGAGCGTGCCCTGATCGGAGATCAGCATGATCTCCTCACCCTCGAGCACCTGCACGGCACCGATCAGCGGGCCATTACGCTCGTTGGTGACCATGGCGATGACGCCCTGCCCCCCCCGGCCGCGGCGAGGAAACTCTTCCATCGCGGTGCGCTTGCCATAACCACGCAAAGAGGCGGTAAGAATCTGCGCACCGGATTCCGGAATCAGCATGGAGATGATGCGCTGGCCTTCGGGCAGACGCATACCGCGTACCCCGCGGGCATTACGGCCCATGATACGAACCTTGCTTTCCTTGAAACGGATGACCTTGCCGCCATCGGAGAACATCATCACTTCCTGAGCACCGTCGGTGACGGCCGCTGCGATGAGGGTGTCGCCTTCTTCCAGCTTGAGCGCAATCAGGCCGGACGTACGCGGACGACTGAACTGCACCAGCGGTGTCTTCTTGACCGTGCCATTGGCGGTAGCCATGAAAATGTAGGAGCCGGTCGGCTCGTCTTTTTCGTCGCTGTCGGCGTCATCGCTTTCGACTTCGTCCGTATCATCGTGCTCGATGACCAGACCCTCTGCTTCGTCCAGATCCTCCTCACCTTCGGCGGCCTGCTTGCGCAGCGCTTCCAGATCGACCTGAAGCATCGCGGTGATGCGCTCGCCCTCGTCGAGCGGTAGCAGGTTGACCAGTGGACGGCCACGCGAGGTGCGTGACGCCTCGGGAATCTCGTAGGTCTTGAGCCAGTACACCTTGCCCTTGCTGGAGAACAGCAGCAGCGTGGTGTGACTGTTGGCAACCAGCAGATGCTCGACGTAATCCTCTTCCTTCACACCAGTCGCAGCCTTGCCGCGACCACCGCGGCGCTGCGCCTGATAGGCGGCCAGCGGTTGCGACTTGGCGTAGCCACCATGAGAGATGGTGACGACGCGCTCTTCCTCGGTGATCAGGTCCGCCAGCGTCAGGTCCAGACGCGACTCGAGAATCTCGGTACGCCGTGCATCGCCGAAATCGCGCTTCACGCCTTCCAGTTCTTCGCGGATGACTTCCATCAAGCGAACCGGATTGGTCAGGATGCGGATCAACTCGCCGATCTGGGTAAGGATTTCCTGGTATTCGCTGAGCAGTTTCTCGTGCTCAAGGCCGGTCAGGCGGTGCAGACGCAGATCGAGAATCGCCTGCGCCTGCTCCGGCGACAGGAAATACTTGCCGTCACGTAGGCCAAACTGCGGATCGAGGCCTTCCGGACGACAGGCATCAGCCCCCGCACGCTCGACCATGGCTTCAACGGCGCTCGACTCCCAGGCAGTGGAAATCAGCGCGTCCTTGGCTTCGGCCGGCGTCGGCGAGGCCTTGATCAGTGCGATGACCGGATCGATGTTGGACAGCGCGACCGCCTGCCCTTCAAGAATATGCCCACGCTCGCGCGCCTTGCGCAGTTCGTAGACGGTACGGCGGGTGACGACTTCGCGGCGGTGGCGAACGAAGGCTTCCAGCAGCTCCTTGAGGTTCAGCGTACGCGGCTGGCCATCGATGAGCGCCACCACGTTGATACCGAACACGCTCTGCAGCTGGGTCTGCGCATAGAGGTTGTTGAGGATCACCTCCGGCACTTCGCCGCGGCGAAGCTCGATGACCACGCGCATGCCGTCCTTGTCGGACTCGTCACGCAGCTCGGTGATGCCTTCGATCTTCTTCTCTTTCACCAGCTCGGCGATCTTCTCGATCAGCCGCGCCTTGTTCAGCTGGTAAGGCAGCTCGGTGATGACGATCTGCTGGCGACCGCCGACCTTGTCGATATCTTCGATATCGGCGCGAGCACGGATATAGATGCGGCCACGGCCGGTGCGGTAGGCCTCGATGATGCCAGCACGGCCATTGATGATACCGGCGGTGGGGAAATCGGGACCCGGGATGAACTGCATGAGTTCGTCGATGGTGATATCGGCGTTGTCGATCAGCGCCAGGCAACCATCGATGACTTCGCCCAGGTTGTGCGGCGGGATGTTGGTCGCCATGCCTACCGCAATACCGCTGGAGCCGTTCACCAGCAGATTGGGAACCTTGGTCGGCATGACCGCCGGGATCTGCTCGGTGCCGTCGTAGTTGGGCACCCAGTCGACGGTTTCCTTTTCCAGGTCGGCCAGCAGCTCATGGGCCAGCTTGGCCATGCGCACTTCGGTGTAACGCATCGCTGCAGCGCTGTCGCCGTCGACCGAACCGAAGTTGCCCTGGCCGTCGACCAGCATGTAGCGCAACGAAAACGGCTGCGCCATACGCACGATGGTGTCGTATACCGCCGAATCACCGTGCGGGTGGTATTTACCGATCACGTCACCGACCACACGGGCGGATTTCTTGTACGGCTTGTTCCAGTCGTTGCCGAGTTCGCTCATGGCGAACAGTACGCGGCGGTGTACCGGTTTCAGGCCATCGCGCGCGTCCGGCAGCGCACGGCCGATGATCACGCTCATGGCGTAATCAAGGTAGGACTGCTTGAGCTCGTCTTCGATATTGACCGGGAGGATTTCTTTGGCCAGTTCGCCCATGGAAGCCTGGTTCCTTATAGTCAGCAGGGTCCTGTAATAAGCGCGGGATGGTAACACAGACGACTGCTATAAACTGAGCCTTGCACGGAGCAAAACCGGCTTGCACGCCACACCCAAGCGCAACCGACCGTTGCTCAGTGCAGCCGCTTGCGGCTCATCAGCTCGGCCAGCTTGGCCGCGCTGGGGCGCTCGACCACGCCTTTCTCGGTGACGATGGCATCGATGAGATCGGCCGGCGTCACGTCGAAGACCGGGTTGTAGGCCTCCACGTCGGCGGCGAAGCGCCGCCCGTTGATCTCCAGCAGCTCGCTGCCGGCACGTTCCTCGATGGGGATGTCATCGCCGTGTTCGAGTGCCATATCGATGCTCGAGCTCGACGCGACGACCATGAAGCGCACGCCGTGGTGCATCGCCAGCACGGCCAGTTGGTAGGTGCCGATCTTGTTCGCCACGTCGCCATTGGCGGCAATGCGATCCGCGCCGACGATGACCCAACTGATGCTGCGGGTCTTCATCAGGTGGGCCACCGTGGAATCGGCGTTCAGGATCACCGGGACGCCCTCGCCGGCCAGTTCCCAGGCCGTCAACCGGGAGCCCTGCAGCCAGGGCCGTGTCTCGTCGACATGGACGTGCTCGACCAGCCCCTCCAGGTGCGCCGCGCGGATCACGCCCAGCGCCGTACCGAAGCCGCCGGTCGCCAGCGCGCCGGTATTGCAGTGGGTCAGCAGGTTCTGCGGATGGCCCTGGTGCCTGCGGATCAGCTCGACACCGTACTGGGCCATGGTGAGGTTGGCTTCGCGGTCGCTCTGGTGGATCGCCACGGCCTGGGCCTCGAGCGCCGCCAGGGGCTCCTCGCCAGGCTTGAGCCGTTCCAGGCGTTCGCGCATCTGGCGCAATGCCCAGAACAGGTTCACCGCCGTCGGGCGCGCTTCGGCGAGCACGCGGAAATCCGCCTCCATGCGCTCGCGCCAGTCATCGCCCTCGGCCAGGCGCGCGCGCAGGGCGAGCACGATCCCGTAGGCGGCGCTGATGCCGATGGCCGGCGCGCCGCGCACTAGCATGTCGCGGATGGCCTCGGCCACGCCCTGCGCGGAGTCGTAGCCGCACCAGCGCTCCTCGAGCGGAAGCTTGCGCTGATCCAGCAGGAACAGACGACCGTCCCGCCACTCGATGGCCTTCACCTTCTCCGCGGCCAGCAGGCGCTCGCGCATGGCATTCCCCTCGTTCAACGTCGTCGAAGCAGGACCCATCATGCGCCCCGCACAGCAAAGAAAAAGCCCGGATCGTGACCGAACCAGGCTTTTTTCATCTCGATATGATCGGGACGCGGCGACTCCCCTGCGTCCCGGGCGCGAATGCTAATCGACCGATTTTCCAAGCACAAGCAACACCCACGCACGAGTCGAGCGGCGGTCGCCGGCGTTCAGGAATGCGGCGCCGCAGGTTGGCTCGGGGCGCCCAGTCTGAGGAGCGAAACGGCGAAGGCCGGCACGCTCATGCCCGACTTTCGTTGGGCTTCGCTGCGCTCAGCGCCAACCTACCCGGGAACCCATGATCGGCTGGTACGGGCAGTCATTCCCTGTCCGTGTGCCCCGGCATCAGCGAGCCGAACATCTGCCTGGCGGTCTGCCTGAGAATCCCGCGGCTATCCGGGTCGCGCGGCAGCGCCGAGAGGTAGGCCCGGGCCTGTTCGAGCTTGATGTGCGGCGGCAGCGGCGGCACGTCCGGGTCGGTCTTGAACTCGATCAGCACCGGCCGGTCGGCGCCCAGCGCCGCCTCCCAGGCAGCGGCGACGGCGTCCTCGCGGTCGACGTAGAGGCCCTTGAGGCCGATCGATTCGGCGAAGCGGTGGTACGGCACGTCGGGGATGTTCTGCGAGGCCTCGAACTTCGGGTCGCCCTCCATCGCCCGCTGCTCCCAGGTCACCTGGTTGAGGTCCTCGTTGTTGAACACGCAGCAGATCCAGTGCGGGTTCTCCCATTCCCGCCAGTATTTGGCGACGGTGATCAGCTCGGCCATGTTGTTCATCTGCATCGCGCCGTCGCCGACCAGCGCCACTACCGGGCGATCCGGATGGACGAACTTGGCGGCGATGGCATAGGGCACGCCCGCGCCCATCGAGGCCAGGCCCCCGGACAGCGAGCACTTCATGCCGCGGCGGATCTTCAGGTCGCGGGCGAACCAGTTGGCGCAGGAGCCCGAGTCGCAGGTGATGATCGCCCGCTCGGGCAGCCGCGGCGACAGCTCGAAGACCACCCGCTGCGGGTTGATCGGGTCGGCCGTGGCCATGGCCCGCTCTTCCAGCTTCGCCTCCCAATCCGCGCGCCATTGCTCCACCTCGCTGCGCCAGCCACGGTCGGTCTTCTCGTCGAGCAGCGGCAGCAGTGCGCGCAGGGTCTGCGCGGCCTCACCGTGCAGGTTCACCTCCATCGGATAACGAATGCTCAGCATGTCGGCCTTGAGGTCGATCTGCACGCCGCGCGCCTGGCCCTCCTCGGGCAGGAACTCGGAATAGGGAAAGCCCGAGCCGATCATCAGCAAGGTGTCGCACTCGGTCATCAGCCTGTAGCTGGCCTCGGTGCCGAGCAGGCCGATCGAGCCGGTGACCCAGGGCAGCTCGTCCGGCAGCGCCGCCTTGCCGAGCAGCGCCTTGGCCGCGCCGGCGCCCAGCCGCTCGGCGACGGCGATGACCGCGTCGGTCGCCTCCAGCGCGCCGGCGCCGACCAGGATGGCGACCCTGCTGCCGGCATTGAGCACCTCGGCGGCGCGGCGCAGGTCCTCGTCGTGGGGCACGACCTGCGGCCGGCTGTAGCCGATCCCCGAGCGCACCGCGCCATGCGCGCGTGGCGGCTCGGCGTATTCCGCCTCCTGCAGGTCGTTGGGCAGGATGATCGCCGCGACCCGGCGCTCGGCCAGCGCGGTGCGTATCCCGCGGTCGAGCAGATGGCGGACCTGCGCCGGCGCGGCGGCCTGCTGGACGAAGGCGCCGGCGACGTCCTTGAACATCGACGCCAGGTCGATCTCCTGCTGGTAGTGCGCGCCCAGGGCGGTGCGCGCCTGCTGGCCGCAGATGGCCAGCACCGGCATATGGTCGAGCCGGGCGTCGTAGAGGCCGGTGAGCAGGTGCGAGGCGCCGGGGCCGGAAGTGGCGATGCACACGCCCAGGCCGCCGCCGAACTTGGCGTCGGCCGAGGCCATGAACGCCGCCATTTCCTCATGCCGCGCCTGGATGAAGCGGATCTTGCCACCGGCCCGGTTCAGCGCGCCGAACACGCCGTTGATGCCATCGCCCGGATAGCCGTAGAGGCGGCGCACACCCCACTGGTACAGGCGCTCGACGAAAAAATCGCTGACGGTCGTGCTCATTGCGCTCTCCTCCTGCCGGCATGCCCAGCGCGGCAAGGAAGCCTGCGCCGATAGGGAACCCTCGTTCCTTTCGGGACAGGCCGCGACGCCGCAAAGTTCGTCCGGCCTGCCGACCGGCGATGCTCGGCGCCGCGAGCAACTCGAAGCGACCCGATACCGGGTCATTGCCCCGAGCACCATTTTTGATACACTCCAGCGCATGACGAATATCCCACCCATCTTGAGTGTTCGCTTCTTCCGCACGGATGCCGGCAACGAACCCGTTCGCGAATGGCTGACGGACCTGCCGAAAGAACACAAGCGCCTGATCGGTACGGATATCAAGACGGTACAGTTCGGTTGGCCCATTGGCATGCCCATGGTCCGGAAGCTCGATAACGCGCTTTGGGAAGTAAGGACGACGCTCGGCGACACCATAGCCCGGGTGATCTTTACTGTCGTCGAGGCAGAGATGGTACTGCTCCACGGCTTCATCAAGAAAAGCCAGAAGACACCGGCCATCGATTTGCAAACCGCCAAGCAACGCAAGGCAAGACTGTGAGCACACAGAGGCACCCCACATGAACAGCCACATCGGTTCCGATTTCGACGATTTCCTGGCCGAACAAGGCCTGGCCGAGGAAGTATCGGCCGCAGCGCTGAAGCGCGTCATCGCCTGGCAGATCGCCGAAGCGATGAAAAGCCAGAACCTGACCAAGAAGGCCCTGGCCGAGCGGATGCATACCAGCCGTGCCGCACTGGACAGGGCGCTTGACCAGGATGATGCGGGGATGACTCTCGCCACCCTGGCCAGCGCCGCACGCGCCCTGAAGCAGCGCGTGGAAATCCGCCTGGTCCCGGAAGAGCAAGCGGCCCACGCCTGAATCACTCGCCTCCCGCCGCGCCCTTGTCCTCGGGCACGTAGATCATCCGCCCGTCGGCCAGGCGGTAGGTCACGCCGGCCTTGGTCCCCTGCCCTTCGCCGATCTCGCCGCTGGATTCGTAGCGCTTCAGTTCCTGGCCGTCCTTGACCAGCATGCGCATGTCCGCCTCGCCGGGGTTCTCGATGACCACCACCTTGTCCTGGCCGAAGGGATTCAGCGGATTCTGCACGATGACGATCAGCAGGATGCCGATCACCACCAGGAACAGGTCGATCAGGTTGACCATCGAGAGGATCGGGTCGTCCGCCTCGTCGTGCTCGAGAAAGCGCATCAGCCCTGCTCCCGCGCGCGCTCGATGACGCGCAGTTCCTGCAGCAGCCAGCGGCGGCGCACGGTGAGGATGAAGAAGGTGATGCTCGCGCTGACCAGCGCCAGGATCACCGCGGAGAAGGCCACCACCAGGTTCTCGCCGATGCCCTGGGCATCGTTCCGGGTCAGCGCCAGCAGCGCCGGGCCCATGGGGATCATGGTCGCCACCAGGCCGAGCATCGGCGCGCTGCGCGAGGTCACGCGCAGCCATTCGAGGCGCTGCATGATCCACAGTTCGAGGTCGTCGCTGCTGCCGCCATGCGCGCGGTGCCAGGCCGCCAGGCACGAGCGGTAGCGGCCGGCGCGGCGCTGCCAGGCCTCCAGGGCGAAGGCGCCCAGGGCGACGAAGGCGTAGGCCAGCGCGGCGAGGATCAGCAGCAGGACCGGCAGCAGGAACAACCGGGTGAGTTCGTAGAGACTGGTTTCCAGACCGTTCATTTATAGGTGTTCCACAAGACGTCGATTGGAGAGAGATTGCCGGGCGGCGCCGGCGATGAAGAGTGCGAGCAGGATTGCGAAGCCGAGCCACGGCAACCAGCGCGGCCGCTCGTCGCCGCCCGAGGCCGATATGTCCTCGAGCACCTGCCCGCTGACGGTCTGGCCGGCATCGGCGCTTGCGCCTTCCGCTGCCGGACCGCCCTGCAGGCCGAAGCCGGCGGCGATGCGCTCGATGAAGTCGCGGGTCGCCGGCTGGCCGACCTCACCGGCCTCGGTCGCCGCCAGTTGCCGGCGGCGCTCGGCCAGTTCGCGGCGGGTCTGCTCGGTGGCATCCCAGTAGCCCTTGCGGATGGCCTCGACCATGCGCTCGATCAGTTGCGCCTGGGCCGTCGGGTTGTGCTGCTCGAACCAGGCGTTCAGGCCGAGCTCACGCTTGTCCATGACGAAGGTGTCGTGGATCGCCTGCCACTGGTCGGCGCGCACCATGCTGCGGTCGGCGGCCTGCCAGCCCCACAGGTTGTTGACCAGATCGAGCATTTCCAGGGTGCCGGCGTAGCCCTCCCGCTGCATGGCGCCGATCCACTGCGGGTTGAGGTAGCGGCCGCGCAGCTCGCTGGCGAGGAACTGCGCCGCGCCGGTGGTGCGCGGCTCGCGCTGGCGCAGATCGCTGATGTACAGCGCCGGGCTGCTGCCGTCCAGGTGACGCACCGCCAGCGACAGACCGCCGAGGAACTCGAACGGATGGTCGCTGGAGAGCACGCCGTTGAGCTCCGAGGAACGCGACATCACCGCCGCCTGCACGCCCTTCAGTTGCTCGGCGAACAGGTTGGTGCCCTCCAGCCTGACGCCCCAGTCCTGGCTGTCGTAGCCGTACTGCAGGCGACCGAGGAACTGCTCGGCCAGCGCCGATTCGTCGTCCCACTCGGTGGAGTCGAGGGTCAGTTGCGGCAGGCCGGTGCCATAGTCGCCCGGCTCGTTGCCGAACACCCGCAGGCGCGCCAGCCGCCGGGCCTGCTCTTCGGCCATGCCCTGCTGCTGAAGGCGCTCGGCCAGCGCCCGGCTGTTCTCGGCGATGGCGTTGCCCGGCTCGTCCAGCTCGGCCAGCCGCTCGACGGCCTCGGCCAGCAGCCGCATGAAGCCGTCGAACTGGTCGCGATAGACGCTGGTGACCTGCAGCACGGCATCGATGCGCGGCCGTCCCAGTCGCTCGGCGGGAATGATCCGCAGTTCGGTGACCCGCCCACCGGCATCCCACACCGGCCGCAGGCCGAGCGCATGCAGCACCTGGCTCTCGACGATGCCCAGGTGGCGCAGCGCCTCGGACGACCACAGGCTGAAGGCCAGCTTGCGCGGGGCCTGCCCGTCGTGCTCGGCGCGATACTGCTCGATCAGTTGCCGCAGCGCCGCTTCACCGGCCTCGAAGGCGGCCCGGGTGGGAATCTTGTCCGCCTCGAAGGCGTACAGGTTGCGGCCACTGGGCACGTCCGGATTGCGGATCGGATCGCCGCCCGGCCCCGGCGCGACGAAGCGCCCCGCCAGCCCGGCCAGCAGCGCCTCGATCTCGTGGGTTTCGGCGAGGTGGCGGTCCAGTTCGGTAGCGCGGGCCAGTTGCTCGCGCAGCGCGGGGTCGTCCACCTCGTCCGGGGAATGGCCGTCGCGCAGGTAGGTCTTCAGCGTCCGGTAGGGTGGCGTTTCCTGCAGGACGGCGAAGTCCACGGCGAACATCTCTTCAGGGTCGAGCCCCAGCGCCTGGTAATAGGGCGCGCCCAGTTGCTGCATCACTATGCCCAGGCGGTGCTCGGGCGACGCTGGTTCGCCGAAGGTGTGCAGGCCCAGTGGCGTGGCACCGCGCGCCAGCTCGTGCAGATGATCGTGCAGCGCGGCGAGAAAGACTGGGAAGTCCTCGCGCATGCCGGCCTCGTCCCAGCTGAAGTCGGCCTGCAGGCCCGTTTCCAGCACCGCGGCGCGGATCTGCTCGGCGCTGCGCTGACGCACCGCGCCCTCGTCCAGTTGCTGGTATTCGTGGATCAGCTGGTGCAGGTCGCGCAGCTCGTCGTACAGCCCGGCCGGGGCGAACGGTGGCGTCTGGTGGCTGACGGTGACCGCCCTTCCACGCCGCCGGGCCTGGATGGCCTCGCCGATATTGTCCTGGATATAGGGGTAGAACACCGGCAGGTCGCCGAGCACCCGGAACGGGTAGTCGCCGATGGCCAGCGCGCGGTCCTTGCCGGGCAGCCATTCCTGGGTGCCGTGGGTGCCGAAGTGGATCAGCGCGTCGGCGTCGAAACGCTCGCGCAGGTACTGGTAGACCGCCAGGTAGAGGTGGTCCGGCGGCACCAGGGCGTCGTGGTAGGCCTCGCCCGGCCGTCCGGCACGCGGCGGCTGGGGCAATAGCAGCAGCTTGCCCAGGCGCAGCGCCGGCACGATGAAACGCCGCTCGCCGTCGATCTCGCGCAGCGCCCAATGCTCGGCCGGATCGCCCCAGCGCGCGCGCAAGGCTTCGCGCGTGGCCTCGGGCAATCGATCGAACCAGGCCTGGTAGTCGCTCAGCGGCAGGCTCTCGGCGAGGCCGTCGCGGTACAACTGGTCGAGGGTTTCCGGGCGGTAGTAGCCGGCCAGCAGGCGCTGCGCCGGGGCGATCAGCTCCGCCTCGGCCTTGGCCGGCACGTCGTAGCCGGCGCGCTGCAGCGCATCGCTCAAACCGGCCAGGCTGGCCGGCACGTTGAGGTGCGAGGCGGACAGGTTGCGCTCGCCATCCGGGTGGTTCCAGAACATCAGCGCCAGGTGTTTCTCGTCCGCCGGCCGCTGGCGCAGGCGCACCAGCCGGTCGAGCTTGTCCAGCAGGGCCTCGACCTGCCCTTCCATCAGCTGCGGCTCGCCGTCCTGCAGCGCGCTGATCACCAGCGTATCGCTCATGCCCCAGGCTTCCGGCACGCTGAGGAAGGCCGCCGCCGTGCGCGCCTGCATGCCACTCGGCTCGGCCAGCCAGTCGGCCTCGCTGCCGTCGCGGTAGCCGAAGGTCTGCAGCACCGGCACGTCCAGCTCGAGGAACTCGGCCTTGCGCGCCGGGCCGTTCTGCATGTGCTGCAGGTTGACCAGCGCCTGCACGTCGGCCCCGGCGAACAGCTCCGTCAACCCCTGCGGGTCGCTCTCGTCGAACCAGAACGCCAGCGGCGCCTGGCCGTGCCGCTCGCTGCGCCTGATCAGTTCGTCGATGGCCGCGAGCTGGCCGTCGGCGATGGCGCCGCGATGAATGGCGAAGGCGATGCGCGGCGCGCCCTCGGCCCAGCGCTCGCGGCCCCAGCTCAGGTAGTCGTCCAGGGAAGCGAACGGCGCGGCGGCAGCAGGGTGATGGAAGCCGGTCTGCGGCAATTCGACCGCTGCCGGCAGGTCGTCGAACGGCAAACCTGCGTGTCGACGCTGCACCAGGGTGAACAGCTGCCGCAGGTTGGCCGCGCCGCCGTTGCCGTAGTAGCCGATCAGGCGCATCGCCAAGGGCGGCGGCAGATTGCCGAAGGCCGGCGGCCCGCCGCCGACCCGAATCCAGGGCACCGGCTGGCGTTCCAGCAGGTCGCCGAGCCGCTGCTGCACGGCGGCCAGGTCCGTCGGCCGCGGCGTATCGAGGATCAGCAGGTCGGCGCCCTCCAGCCAGGCGGCATCGGGCGCGCGCTCGTCGCCACTGCGCAGGCTCGCCAGGCGTACGCCCGCCTCGTGCGCCCAGTCGGCCAGGCGCTGGTGCTTGCCGGGCAGGACGAAGTCGCTGCTCAGCACGCGCACCTGCGCCGGATCGTCCGCGGCCCGGGCGCCGAAACAGGCCAGCATGAGGCAAAAGAGAATGATCGATCGGCGCATCAGAACGTCGCCACCAGGCCGATATGGTAGGTGCGGCCCGGTTCGGCGTAGTTGAAGCTCTCGCTCTGATCGGCCAGGCGCTCGTCGCCGATGTTCTCGATGCCGCCGCGCAGGGTCAGGTTGGCGCTCAGCTTCTGGCTCAGCTCCAGGTGCCACAGACTGTAGGCCGGCAGGGCGTAGGCGACGTTGCTGCTGTAGGTCAGCTGGCTGCCGACGTACTCGGTGCGCAGTTGCGCATCGAAGGTGGCGCTCGGCGTCCATTTCAGCACGCTGTTGGCCAGGTGCCGGGAGCGGTCGCCCAGGCGCTGGCCAGCCGTGAGGTTGCGTGCATCCAGGTAGGTGTAGTTCAGCTCCCAGCGCAGATCCGCCGGCAGGTCGATGCCGCCGCCCAGTTCGAGGCCGCGGATGCGTGCCTTTTCCACGTTCTCGTAGTTGCGCACCTCGGCGCCGCGAATGCCGCAGCGGGCCACGCAGACCGTCTGGATCAGGTCGTGCACGTCGTTCTGGAACAGCATGCCGGTCAGCGACCAGCCATCGCCCCGGTAGTCGGCGCCCAGTTCGTAGGAGGTGTTGGTTTCCGGCTGCAGTTCCGGGTTGCCATAGATGGTGAAACGCCCACCGCCGCCGACGGCGGCATAGTCGGGCGACAGCTGCTTGAGGCTCGGCGCCTTGTAGCCACGGCCGACACCGGCACGGAAGGTCAGCGCATCGTTGTAGTGATGCAGCAGGTAGGCGCGGGGACTGGTCTCCCAGCCGAACGCCTCGTGCTTGTCGAAGCGGCTGCCGAGGGTCAGCGACCAGTCGGGGGCGAAGGCGATCTCGTCCTGCAGGAACAGCGCACGATGCACGGCGCTCTCGTCTCCCGCGGCGTTCACCGTGCTGTCTTCCAGCTCTTCCTTGCGCCATTCGCCGCCCGCGCTGAGCAGGTGCATGTCGAACAGCGGCAGGCTGAACTGGCCGTCGACCACGGTATCGGTCAGCCGTTGCGGATCGTTGGCGGGCTGCGCGTCGCTGCGCGCGTTCTCACGGTCGAGCTGGTTGCGATAGAGGCGCAGTTGGCTGCTGCCCCAGGACCAGTCGCCGCTATGGGCAAGCGACCAGCGCTGGCGCTCGATCACGTCGGTGGACTCGTAGCTGCCCGGATTCGCGCCGGCGGTCAGGCTGTTGCGCCAGCGGCGTTCGCGGCCGGCTGCGTAACCCAGGTCGATGCGCTGCGCATCGTCCGGCGTCCAGCTCAGGGTCGCGCCACCGCTGTTGGCGTTGCGTCCTTCCAGCTCGGAAAGGCGTTCGTCGTCGAAATCCGGGGTTTCCTGCTTCCGGCGCGTCTCGCCATTCAGGGTCAGGCCGAGCACGCCCGGCACCAGCGGGCCGGCGACATAGGCGCCCATCTGATGACTCTGGCCGCCGAGGCCGTCCTCGCGCACGCCGCCGTCGAGGACGCCGCTGCCCCGCCAGGTATCGGTGGCCTTGCGGGTGATGATGTTGACCACGCCGCCCAGCGCTTCCGAACCATAGAGCGACGACATCGGCCCGCGCACCACCTCGATGCGCTCGATGGCCTCCACCGGCACCCAGCCGAGGTCGAAGTCCGCGTGGGCGATGGCGTCGGCCGAACCGCCGATGCGCTTGCCATCCACCAGCACCAGCGTGTGCTCGCTGGGCATGCCGCGCACGCTGATGCCGCGGCGCTCGAAGCCGACACCGTTGAACTGCAGGCTTTCGGTCCCACGCAGGGCTTCCTGCAGATCCTGCACGGGGCGCTTGCTCAGTTCCTCGGCGCTGATGACCGTCATGCTCGCCGGCGCATCCTCGAGCGTACGCTCGGTGCTGGTGGCGGTGACCACCAGGGGCTTGAGCGCGACGGGCTCGGCCTGGGCGAGCAGCGGGAAAAACCAGAATGCAGGCATGGCCAAGGCCAGGCGCTGCCGTGGGAAGCGGCACGTTAGAAAGGACATGATCGAAGAACCGGATTGAGAAAAATGTTATTTAATAACATTGCATAATCCGAGTGCAACGCTCGAATCGACAGCGCCGAATGCCTGCGCTCGTCGCAACGGCTTGACCAATGCACGAAAGCCCGAATACTGTATTTATATACAGCTTAGTTGGAATCTCCTTCATGACATCCGTGGTCGCCCTCGACCGCCTGCTGGATGCGCGCCGCATCTGGCGCGGCCAGGCCGTCGCTTCCCGATCGGCCACCCACCCGAGCGGGCACGCCATGCTGGATGCCATCCTGCCCGGCGGCGGCTGGCCGCAGTCGGCGCTCAGCGAACTGCTCGTCGCGGCCACCGGCATCGGCGAACTGCGCCTGCTCTGGCCGACCCTCGCGCGCCTGACTGCCGCCGGCGAGCCTGTGGTGCTGGTGGCGCCGCCTCATCGTCCCTGCCCCCAGGCCTGGCTCGCCGCCGGCGTGGATCTGCGCCAGTTGATCATCGTGCAAGCCGAAGGACGCGATGCGCTGTGGGCCGCCGAGCAATGCCTGCGCTCCGGCAGCTGCGCCGCCGTGCTGTGCTGGCCGCGGCAGGCCGACGACCGAGCCCTGCGCCGTTTGCAGGTCGCCGCCGAGACCGGCCAGGCCCTGGGCTTCGCCTACCGCCCGCTGCGCGAGGCGGCGAATCCTTCGCCGGCGGCGCTGCGCCTGGCCATCGAGGCGCAACCGGCGCAGCTGCGCGTGATCAAGTGCCGTGGCGGCCTGGCTCCGGCGCGGCCGCTGCCGGCCAGCGCCTGGCAATAGGTCGGACATGCTCTGGGCCTGCATCCTGCTGCCGCAACTGGCCATGGACGGTGTGCTGCGCCACCGCGACGACACCGCCGCGCCGCTGGCCCTGCTCACCGGCCCGCCGCAACGCCGCGTGCTGCAGGCCGTCAACGACGCCGCGCGCAGCCTCGGCCTCGCGCCCGGGCAGTCGCTGGTCGCAGCCCAGGCACTGGCGCGTGATTTCGCCACCGCCGAATACGACCTGGCGGCGATCGATCGCTGGCAGCGCTTCCTCGCGGCCTGGGCCTATGGCTACAGCGCGCAGGTCAGCCTGCACTACCCCCGCTGCCTGTTGCTGGAGGTGCACTCCAGCCTCGGCCTGTTCGGCCCCTGGCCACGTTTCGAGGCGCGCCTGCGCGAGGAGCTGACGGCCCTGGGCTTTCGTCAGCGCATCACCCTGGCGCCCAATCCGGCGGCCGCACGCATCCTGGCCAACGCTCACGACGGACTGGCCGTGACCGATGCCGCCACACTGCGCCGGGTGCTCGGCGCGCTGCCGGTGAAATGCCTTGGCCTGCCGCGCGAAGTGACCACGGCCCTCGTCCGCATGGGCCTGCTGCATCTGCGCCAGTTGCTCGCCCTGCCCCGCGACAGCCTGGCCAGGCGCTTCCCCGCCGAGCTGCTGGTCCAGCTCGACACGCTGCTCGGCCAGCGCCCGCTCGCGCTGGACTTCTACCGGCCACCGGAGGTGTTCGATGAACGCCTGGAACTGAACTTCGAGGTCGAGTCGCACCAGGCGCTGCTGTTCCCGCTGCGGCGCCTGACCGCCGACCTCGCCGCTCACCTGGCCGGGCGCGACAGCGGCGTGCAGCGCTTCACCCTGTATCTGGAGCATCGCACCCTGGCCGCCAGTCGCCTGCCGGTCGGCCTGCTCACCGCCGAGCGCGATCCGGCCATGCTCTTCGAGCTGACCCGCGGCCGCCTGGAGCATCTGCAGTTGCCGGCGCCGGTGCAGGCGCTGCGCCTGGTCGCCCGCGAGCTGCCGGCCTTCGCTCCCGAGCACCGACAACTGTTCGACGAACGGCCGCAACAGTCGCTGCCCTGGGAGCAGTTGCGCGAACGCCTGCGCGCGCGCCTGGGCGACGATGCCGTGCAGGGCCTCGGCGCCCGCGCCGACCATCGTCCCGAACACGCCTGGCAACCCGGCGAACAGGCGCCGGGCGAACCGCTGCCAGCCTGTGGTCCGCGCCCCGGCTGGCTGCTGGCCGAACCGCAGCCGCTGCGCGAAACCTCGCCGCGCATCCTCGCCGGTCCCGAACGCATCGAGTCCGGCTGGTGGGACGGCAACGACGTGCGCCGCGACTATTACCAGGTGCAGACCCGCGCCGGCCAGCGCGGCTGGGCCTTTCGCGCGCCCGGCAGCGACGGGCCGCTGCTGCTGCACGGCTGGTTCGCATGACGCCCGACTACGCCGAGCTGCACTGCCTGTCCAACTTCAGCTTCCAGCGTGGCGCGTCCAGCGCCCGGGAACTGTTCGAACGCGCCGCCCGCCTGGGCTACCGCGCCCTGGCGATCACCGACGAGGGCAGCCTGGCCGGCATCGTCCGTGCCTGGCAGGCCTCGAAGGAAACGCGCCTGCCGTTGATCGTCGGCAGCGAGATGAGCATCGACGACGGCCCCAGGCTGGTCCTGCTGGCCGAGAATCTCGCCGGCTACCAGGCGCTGTGCCGGCTGATCACCCGTGCCCGGCGGCGTGCCGGGAAAGGTCGCTACCGCCTGCTGCGCGAGGACCTGGACGAGCGACTGGACGGCCTCCTGGCGATCTGGACTCCCTGGCACGCCGCCGACGACGCGGAAGGCCGCTGGCTGCACGAACGCTTCCCCGCCCGCCTGTGGCTGGGTGTCCAGCTGCACCGTGGCGCCGACGACGCACGCCAGCTGCGCGAGTGCCTGGCCCTGGCCGGGCGCCTGGGCATCACCCCGGTGGCCTGTGGCGACGTGCACATGCATGCCCGTGGCCGCCGCGCGCTGCAGGACTGCATGACCGCCATCCGTCACCACCTGCCGGTGGCCGAGGCCGGCGCCCACCTGTTCCCGAACGGCGAGCATCACCTGCGCCGTCGCGGGGAACTGGCCGAACTCTATCCGCCCGAACTGCTCGCCGAGACGCTGCGCATCGCCGAACGCTGCCACTTCGATCTCGGCCAGCTGAAATATCAGTACCCTCATGAATTGGTACCCGCCGGCCACGACGCCACCTCCTGGCTGCGCACGCTGGTCGAACGGGGCGCAGGCTGGCGCTGGCCGGACGGCGTCCCGGCGCCGGTCCGCCGCCAGATCGAGCACGAGCTGGCGCTGATCGCCGAGCTGCGCTACGAGAGCTACTTCCTCACCGTCCACGACATCGTCCGCTTCGCCCGCGAGCAGCACATCCTCTGCCAGGGCCGTGGCTCGGCGGCCAACTCGACGGTGTGCTATGCGCTGGGCATCACCGAACTGGACCCGGCGCGGCCGGGCAGCCGGCTGCTGTTCGAGCGCTTCCTCTCCCGCGAACGCAACGAACCGCCGGATATCGACGTCGATTTCGAACACGAACGCCGCGAGGAAGTCATCCAGTACGTGTTCCGCCGTTATGGCCGCGGGCGCGCCGCGCTCGCCGCGGTGGCCAGCACCTACCACGGCGCCGGCGCCGTGCGCGACGTGGCCCGGGCACTCGGCCTGCCAGCGGACCAGATCGATGCGCTGGCCGGGTGTTGCGGACGTCACCACGAGGGTGCGCCGTCCGCCGAGCGCCTGGCCGAGGCCGGCTTCGATCCGCACAGCCCGCTGCTGCGCCGGGTGCTGGCGCTGAGCGAGTCGCTGATCGGCTTTCCCCGCCACCTGTCGCAGCATCCCGGCGGCTTCGTCATCTCCGAACATCCGCTGGAAACCCTGGTGCCGGTGGAGAACGCGACAATGGCCGAACGCACGGTGATCCAGTGGGACAAGGACGATCTCGACCTGGTCGGCCTGCTCAAGGTCGACGTGCTGGCCCTCGGCATGCTCAGCGCGCTGCGCCGCTGCTTCGCGCTGATCGAACGCTACCGCGGCACGCGCTGGACACTGGCCAGCCTGCCGCCGGAAGACCCGGCAACCTACGCCATGATCAGCCGCGCCGACACCATCGGCGTATTCCAGATCGAGTCGCGGGCGCAGATGGCCATGCTGCCACGCCTGCGCCCGCGGACCTTCTACGACCTGGTGATCCAGGTGGCCATCGTCCGCCCGGGCCCGATCCAGGGCGACATGGTGCATCCCTACCTGCGCCGGCGGAACGGCGAGGAAGCGGTGGAATACCCTTCCGCGGAATTGCGCCCGGTGTTCGAGCGCACCCTCGGCGTGCCGCTGTTCCAGGAGCAGGTGATGGAACTGGCCATCGTCGCCGCCGGCTACAGCCCCGGCGAGGCCGACGAGCTGCGCCGTTCCATGGCTGCCTGGAAACGCCACGGCGGCCTGGAAGCGCACCGCCAGCGACTGACCTCGCGGATGCTCGAAAAGCGCTACACGGTGGAATTCACCGAACGCATCTTCCGGCAGATCGAGGGCTTCGGCAGCTACGGCTTCCCCGAATCCCACGCCGCCAGCTTCGCCCTGCTCACCTACGCCAGCTGCTGGCTGAAATGCCACGAGCCGGCGGCCTACGCCTGCGCCCTGGTCAACAGCTGGCCGATGGGCTTCTACAGCCCCGACCAGGTATTGCAGGACGCCCGCCGCCACGGCATCGAGGTGCGCCCGGTGGACGTGCGCTACAGCGACTGGGACTGCGCCCTGGAACCCAGCGGCAACCCGCAGCCGGCGATCCGCCTCGGCCTGCGCATGATCCGCGGCCTGCGCGAAGAAGCGGCGCACCGCATCGAAGCCGCGCGCCAGACGCGCCCGTTCGCCGATGCCGAGGACCTGAGCCGGCGCGCCGGTCTCGACGCCCATAGCCGCGAACGCCTGGCCGACGCCGGCGCCCTGCGCGGCCTCGCCGGCCACCGGCATCGGGCGCGCTGGGCGGTGGCCGGCGTCGAACCGCAACTGCCGCTGTTCGCCGGGCCGGGCGCACCACGGGAATCCCCTGTAAACCTGCCGCTGCCCTCGGTCGGCGAGGACCTGCTCGCCGACTACGCCACGCTCGGCACCACGCTCGGCCCGCACCCGCTGGCGCTGCTGCGCCGCCAGCTCAGGGCCAGGCGCTGTCGCAGTTCGCGCGAGCTGCTCGACATCGAGCCCGGCCGCCCGGTCAGCGTCGCCGGCCTGGTGGTCGGCCGCCAGCGCCCGCAGACCGCCAGCGGCATCATCTTCGTCACCCTGGAAGACGAGTTCGGCATGACCAACGTGGTGGTCCGCCACGACCTGGCCGAGCGCCAGCGCCGGGTACTGGTGCAATCGCGGATGCTGCGCATCGACGGCCACCTGGAGGCAGCGGACGGCGTGCACCACCTGATCGCCGGCCGCTTGAGCGACCTCACTCCGCTGCTCACCGGGCTGGACGTGCGCAGCCGGGACTTCCAGTGATCCCGCTATCTGCTTACGCCAGCTCCTGAGTCATGACGAAGCGTTCGCGCGGGTCGGCGATCTGGATATCCAGTTTCACACTGACTCCCCCACATAGCCCAACATGCTTACTCGTCCTGCCGGAAAAATAGCCGTGATTCCGGTTCAACGTTGGCACTGCTGATCCAGCATTGAAGGATACGAAATCCAAAAGCTTTAGCAGCTCAAATGCGTAGCGCGCCTGATCTCTTTGCCACGCCGGTAGAGCGCCAAAGCCGCTACGTGATGCTGGTGAAGGTGGCTGGGAAAGACACCACACCCAGACAGTGGTGGACGCGCTGATCGAAAACGCTCGGAGATTGCCTCAGTACTTCCGAAGGGGAACTGATCGCTCGCTCTACTCGCAGGATAAGCTGGATGAAGTCACTCGGCAGTTGAACGATCGCCCCAGGAAAACTCTGAGTTACTCAACTCCTGCCGAGAGCTTTAACCACGCTGTTGCGTCGACCGGTTGAATCCACACCCAAAGGCGGCCAGTGGTCTTCAGGCGTCAGAAATACCTTTCCAAGCACTTGATCGTCCAGTAACCACCTCCTGACACCTGAGCCGCCGCGATGTGATGAGTGCCATTTGGCCCGCACCTAGGCCTGCAGGGCCTGCTCCAGCTCCAACTCATTCATACAGAACACTCCACAGCAACGCAGGCCAGCCCAATTCAAACAAGGGCGACAACGAAGTATCCGTGCTAACGGGGTAGAACCCGCATTGTTCGCCTATTATCCATGGGCACTGGGTGCATAACGCCATATTCCTTTGGTGTTGGTTCTGATGCCTTCTAATTATTTTCTCGAATAAATATCCGTCGTTAGAGTTGTGACCTTTCCGTTCCCCCTGGAGGCCTGCCATGACGTTTGCGATCCTGCGTCGCCATTTCCTGCTCGGCAGTCTGAGCCTGCTGCTCGGAAGCCTGTTCATGCCGGTGTTCGCGGCCGATCTATTGGATGAGATCAAGTCCGACGGCACGCTCGAGGTTGGCCTGGAAGGCACTTACCCGCCCTTCAACTTCCAGGATGAAAGCGGTGAGTTGACCGGCTTCGAGGTGGACTTCGCCAATGCCCTGGCGGAGGAACTGGGGGTCAAGACCGAGTTCCAGCCGACCAAGTGGGACGGCATCCTCGCCGCCCTGGAATCCAAGCGCCTGGACGTGGTGATCAACCAGGTGACCATTTCCGAGGAGCGCAAGCAGAAGTACGACTTCTCCACGCCCTACACCGTCTCCGGCATCCAGGCGCTCACCCGCAAGGCCGATGCCGACAGCATCAGGCGTCCGGCCGACCTCGCCAGCAAGAAGGTCGGTGTGGGCCTGGGCACCAACTACGAGCAGTGGTTGAAGGAGAACGTGCCACAGGCCGATATCCGCACCTACGACGATGACCCGACCAAGTTCCAGGACCTTGCCGTCGGCCGCATCGACGTGATCCTGGTCGACCGTCTGGCCGCCTTCGAGATGGTCGAGAAAACCGGCAATCGCTTGGCAGTGGCTGGTGAAGCTTTCTCCCGCCAGGAGTCCGGCGTTGCCCTGCGCAAGGGCAACCCGCAGCTGCTCGCCGCCATTAACGAAGCCATAGCCAAGCTGCGCGCCGCCGGCACACTCAAAGAGCTATCGGAGAAATGGTTCGGGGCTGACGTCACGCAATGATCGAGGGCAGCCTGCAGCTGGTACTGGACTCCCTGCCCTTCCTGCTCAAGGGTGCGTGGTGGACCGTGGTGCTGAGCCTGGGTGGGATGTTCTTCGGCCTGCTGCTGGGCTTCGGTCTGGCGTTGTTGCGGCTATATGCGTTCTGGCCGCTGCAGTGGCTGGCACGGGTCTACGTGTCGTTCTTCCGCGGCACGCCGCTGTTGGTGCAGCTGTTCATGATCTACTACGGCCTGCCGCAACTGGGTATTCAGCTGGACCCGCTGCCGGCGGCGCTGATCGGTTTCTCGCTGAACATGGCGGCCTACACCGCCGAGATCCTGCGCGCCGCCATCGCCTCCATCGACCGTGGCCAGTGGGAGGCGGCCGCCAGCATCGGCATGGGTCGCGCGCAAACCCTGTACCGGGCCATCCTGCCGCAGGCCGCACGCACCGCCCTGCCACCGCTGGGCAACAGCTTCATCTCGCTGGTCAAGGACACCGCGCTGGCTGCCACCATCCAGGTGCCGGAGCTGTTCCGCCAGGCGCAGCTAATCACCGCGCGCACGTTCGAAATCTTCACCATGTACCTGGCCGCCGCGCTGATCTACTGGTTGCTGGCTAGCGTGCTGGCGTACTTCCAGGGTCGCCTGGAATACCGGGTCAACCGCCACGAGCAGGACGCCTGATGATCACCGTGCGCAACCTGAGCAAATCCTTCAACGACCAGGAAGTACTCAAGGGCATCGACCTGGACATCGCGCCCGGCGAGGTGCTGGCGATCATCGGCCCCAGCGGTTCGGGCAAGACCACCCTGCTGCGCTGCCTCAACCTGCTGGAGCAACCCAGCGGCGGGCAGATTGGCGTGGGTGAGATCCACATCGACGCCGACCGGCCGCTGAAGGCACAGCAGGGGCTGATTCGCGAACTGCGCCAGCACGTCGGTTTCGTGTTCCAGAACTTCAACCTGTTCCCCCATCGCACCGCGCTAGAGAACGTCATCGAAGGCCCGGTGCAGGTGAAGAAGGAGCCACGCCGCGAGGCCATCGAGCGCGGCCGGGCACTGCTGGCCAAGGTGGGCCTGGAGGGTAAGGAAGATGCCTATCCCAGGCGCCTCTCCGGCGGCCAGCAACAGCGCGTGGCGATTGCCCGCGCGCTGGCCATGCAGCCGGACGTGATCCTGTTCGACGAACCGACCTCGGCGCTCGATCCGGAATTGGTCGGCGAAGTGCTCGCTGCCATCCGCGGTCTGGCCGAGGAAAGGCGCACCATGGTCATCGTCACGCACGAAATGAGCTTTGCGCGTGACGTGGCCGACAGGGCGATCTTCATCGACGACGGGGTGATCGTCGAACAGGGCGACGCCAGGCAACTGCTCAACGCACCGCAGCACGAACGCACGCGGCAGTTCCTGAGCAAGTTCATTGGCGACCACCCGGGGCACTAAAGCGCTGGCTCGCTGCAGCCTTGGGCTCCAGGTGCTTGTCGGGCGCCGGTTTGGCTGCCGCCTTTTGCTGAATCGCCGGCCCGATTAGCCCCTCAACGCCGCTTCGATCGTAGCGATGTCGATCTTGCGCATGCCCATCATTGCGTCGAACGCGCGCTTGGCCGCTGCCCGATCAGGGCTGGTATAGGCGGCCGTCAGAACGCGTGGAGTGATTTGCCATGACAGGCCCCACTTGTCCTTGCACCAACCGCATTCACTTTCCTGGCCGCCGTTATCGACGACCGCGCTCCACAAGCGGTCCGTCTCGGCCTGGTCGTCAGTGGCAACCTGGAACGAGAACGCCTCGGAATGCTTGAAGGCCGGCCCCCCGTTTAGCCCGAGGCACGGGATCCCCATCACCGTGAACTCGACCGTGAGGACATCGCCCTGCTTGCCCGAGGGAAAGTCACCAGGCGCACGATGCACAGCACCCACGGCACTGTCCGGAAAGGTTTCGGCATAGAAGGTAGCCGCCTCGAGGGCGGCACCGTCGTACCAGAGGCAGATGGTGTTCTTACTGATCATTCTAAGTCTCCGTGTTGCTTAACGAGATGACACCGAGCAGGTTCGGTGAAGCGCTCGCCAACCTTGGCGCCTCTTGGATATGGCTGCGGCCAGGGCGGCTTTGGCGACGACCACGCGATCCCCTCAAATAGTCGTACGGGCGCCTACGAAATCGACACCTCGCTCAGATTGTTCAGGTTCGGGAATTTGCCGCCTACTGTAGCCGGGCCTTCGCCTAGGATTGAGACGAATTCATGCGCACCCTCCCGTCGCCGTCGAGGTGAATAACATAGTCGGCCTTGGCGACGACCGACGGGCGATGGGTGACCGGCACCAGCGTCCTGGCGTTGGCCATGAGCATATCGATGGTGCGCTCCTCGCTCGCGACATCCAGGACCGAGATGGGCTCGTCCACGAGGATCGTCGGTGTTCCGCGCGCCAATGCCCGGGCGATGGCGATACGCGGCTTCTCGCCGCCCGACACGGCAGCGGCATCGAAGCGGACATATCTGTCCATGGTCGGAGTGTCGCTGACGTGGACGTCGAGTCCGAGTTGGCCAAGGAGGCATCGCTCAGGTTTCGCTTTGCACCGTAGCGGACGTTGTCGGCCACGCTGCCGGCAATGAGCAGCGGATGTTGGATGACGACCGAAACGGCGTAGAGCAACGCAGTGCCGTCGAAGGTTCTCGTGTCCGTGCCGAACGCCCTGACTGTGCCCTTCTCAGGCTGGATCAGTCCAACCAGCAGGCCAGCAGACGCAGCAGGGTCATTCAGGACCATTGCGGCCAGCCGTACCGTGGGTGGTGGCGCTCAGCTTGCTCAAGTGGCAGGCACCGACCGTCGATATAAATTCCTGCCCGAACACCTCCTGCATTTCCGGACCTGAAGCACACGTGGTCGCAGGCGTCGCGCCGCGGTCGTGACGGAGGAAGACAGGAAGGTCCTGTTGGGACACAAGAACGGCAGCGTCACCAGTCACTACTCGGCGGCGGAGCTGGGAAAACTCGATGAGGCCAACAAGATATCGGCGACGGACTCGCGAGGGCCGGCGCTGACGATACTGAGGAGGAAGGCAGGATGAAAAGTCTCGCAAAAGTCCCTGAAACGAAAAAGGCCAGTCGTTACCGAACTGACCTAAGTCGTTGAGGTATATGGTCGGGACGGAGTGATTCGAACACTCTACCCCTTGCACCCCATGCGCTTTTTTGGTGGATTACTATAGATCCACATGGACTCTTATGGACTCACGAATCCTAGAAAATACGGGTCTTACAGGCTATTCTGTCGTCCCATAGCGTCCAATGCTATCCACCACCAGCCAAGCGATTAGGTGGGGTAAAAGTGGGGTAAAATTCTAAGGCAACCAAATCAGGCAAGGGGTAGAGAGTGGCAAAGTTAACGGCGAAGCAGCTAGACGCCCTTACTTCTGCCGATGACGGCAGAATCCTTCGGGAGGACGGCGGCCTGGTTGCCAGGGTTCGCGCAGGCGTCCGTGGTGTAACAGTGCAGTTTCGCTACGAATTCAAACAAGACGGACTGAAACGCGATCAAAGCCTGGGCAGCTGGCCAAAGAAGTCTCTTGCTCAGATTCGTGCCGAACGTGATGAGGTTAGAGCGACGGCCGCAAAAGGCATCGATCCAACCGCTGCTCGCAAAGCCGCCAAGATCGAAGCTCAAGCTGCAGTCGCAGCGACCATCGCCGAAGCCGAACGCCAAGCGGCCGAAAACAAGACGGTGGCGGACCTCTTCGACGAATGGATTCGCGACGGCGTCTCCCGCCAGGATGGCAATGCCGAACTGATCCGCAGCTTCAAGAAAGATGTCCTACCGCTGATTGGCAAGAAACCACTACGCAACCTGACCGAAAAGGATCTGCTCGCGGTGCTGCGCTCAATCAAAGCCCGTGGCCTGAACCGCACCGTCGTTATCCGCAACAACGACATTGGCCAGATGCTGCGCTGGGGTGAGAAACGCAAACCCTGGCGAGGCCTGATGACTGACGGCAATCCAGCCGACCTTATAGATGTCAGCAAGCTGCTCGATCACGATTATGAAGAACAACGCGACCGCCTGCTCTCCCCCGACGAGATTCGCGAGCTGCGTGACATCCTCGAATGCCTAGAGAAAGACTACGAAGAGCTTCCCGCTGGCCAGAAGTATTCCGGCATTCGCCCGGTCAACACGCGAGTCCAGTGCGCTCTGTGGATCTGCCTGAGCACTCTCTGTCGTATCGGCGAGCTGCTTAAGGCCGAGTGGCGCTACCTGGACCTGAAGAAAGGCGCCTGGTTCATTCCCGCCGAGGCTACCAAAGGCCATAAAGGCAAACGCCAGGATCACCATGTGTTCCTATCAGCTTTCGCCATAGAGCAGTTCAAGCGTTTGCAAAAAGAAACCGGCCATACGCCGTTCTGCTTTCCCAGCAAGGACAGCCAAAGCCATGTCGATACCAAGACGGTCAGCAAGCTCATCGGCGATCGGCAGTGCCGCTTCAAGAACCGCAGCAAGCCCCTGGCCGGCCGGCATCATGATGACTCACTGGTGCTTAGCAAAGGAGCCAAAGGGGAATGGACGCCGCATGACCTGCGCCGCACCGGGGCCACCATGATGCAGGAGCTGGGTGTGACACTGGAAATCATCGACCGCTGCCAGAACCACTTGCTGGGCGGCTCCAAGGTACGCCGGCATTACCTGCACCACGATTACGCTAAGGAAAAGACCGAAGCATGGCGATTATTGGGAGAGAAGCTGGAGTCGATTCTCGCTACAGGCGCAGTAGATCAAACTCAGTAACCCGCTTCCTTTTGATGGCGAAAGGCCAAGACATACGCAGTATCGTCTATGCGCTCATAGCGGTAGAGAGCGACGTACCCTGAGTCACCAAACTCTATAATCAGCTCACGCAGCTGCGGTAGATCTGGAAACGGACGCCCTACTTCCGGACTTTCTTCCAGGCGAGCTAACTGGCGCTCAATCGCCTGCGCAGCGCGCCGCGCAACCAGCGGATCTTTATCGGCAAGGAACCGTCGGCAACGCTCCAAGCCCTTCCCCGCACCTTCAGTGACAATCAATCGTGGCACTTGGGAAGCTCTACCTCAGCATCTGTACCCCAGGTACCAAGCCAGGTCCGAGCTTCTTGGCTGGTTAAATGCCGTCCGGTTTCCTGATACGCCGCCCACGAGGCCAACGCTTCCTGCTTGAAGCTCTCTCGGGCCTCCTCGCGCTCGACGTACTGGGTTATCGCCTCGCGCATGATCCAGTGAGACGAGCGTTGGCGTTGGCTCGCCAACTGCTGAATGCGGCCTTTTAGCTCGTCATCAATTTTGATGGATGTGGCCATGGTTAGCCCTCTTTATCTATAGGTACTACCTCTGAATAAGGTAGCAGCAGACGCATAAAGCTGTCCATTCGATGCTCACAAACAGATTACGATGAAGGAGGCTAGGTAAGGTTCACTCAACCGAAATGGGGCCTCACTCGCGTGTGCGTTTACAATCTGCCGGCTTGAAATCGTCTAGGTGCTCCATCATCTGCAGGCGGTGGTAGGCATGCCTGATGCACGGGTCAGGGTGGATATGATTGTTCTCCATCTCAGAACTGCGGACAGCTAATACAACCAGACCGGTTATAAAGCAGATCCTCACAATCTCGTGACTGGCCGTATCCGGCCGATTCTGTTGAAAAAGGCGGTCTAGGCTGGAGCCACCTTTCGAGCGTTCAAGATACGCACGATTTTGACGTTGCTGCGCGAAATCTGAAGCTGATCGGGAGCGGAACTGCTTCAGATGTCAGAGGCCTACTTTCGAATGCGGACATTGCAGAGGGACTTTTTCAACAGAATCGGCCAGAAGCAGTCACCCAAAGCCGTAGGCCTCAGGTTGCGTTAAGGTGCAGCTTTGTGCGTGGAGCTCCGCACCATCTATACAAAATTCTGTACAGGCCAGAGCGGGGAACGCATGTGGTTTGATGAGTACTCGGCTCGCAGAACTAGATTCGATTGAGTAACATCCAGCAGGCCGCCTAGGGCTGCCAGCGCTTCACTATCTCATACAGCAATGCTTATATTTAGAGCCCTTACCACAGGGACATGGGTCATTCCTGCCGACTTTCGGACCTGTGTAATCCAATGCCCCCTGTGCAGGCTCCGCGGCTCCAAATTGGAACCGGAAATGGGGGAATTCACGGGACATGGCAGCTGCCTGCTTGTTCAGGAGAACACTATTGATTCTGTTGCACCCCGATAGCGAGTAATGGTACTGAGGGTTGGCCTGGATTTCTTCCGCGCATTGGGAAATGCAATGGCGTGCTGATTCCAGTTCTTGAAGGTCATCTGAGTGTGTCGCCACCAGATTGGCATACGCATACAGGGCCCGAATCCGAAGGTGCGGGGTGTTGATGCACTGCTCATATAAATGTTGTGCATCTGCGACGCTGCGATTCGCTACTTTCTTAACCTCTATCAGCCCTGCCAACGCCATCATGGCATCGGGATGGCGTTGGTCTGCGGCTGCGGTTAGCCAGTGGAGGGCGGTTGTGTGTTCCCCTACAAATGCGTCCCCCTGTCTATGCAGCGCATACAAGTGATATTGAGCTTGCGGGAATCCAGACTCTGCGGCTCTCAGTGAGCACTCGATGGCTTTCTTGAGGTCCTTCGGTCCGCCAAGCCCATGCTCATGCATTCTTCCCAGTTGAGCCAATGCCCGCGGGTGCGACTGCTCAGCTGCCTCCTGATAGTGCTCTCTTGCGCGCTCATAATCGCTGTCAAGGTGCTCAGTGCCATTCAAGAAGAAGTCGCCCATCATGGCTTGGGCATCCGCATGACCCGCCTGGCATGCCCACCAGATATAGCGTTCACCGCGCCAACGATCGTCGCGACGACTTACAGTCCCGTCAGGGTTGTCCTTGAGTCGAAACAGATACGCGCCATATTCATATCGTGCACCTGGATGATCGCTGTCGGCAGCACATTTGAACCAGTGCATAGCCTGATCAATGGCCTCACGCGAGAGCATACCGGCCGCCCCATAGCCGTCATCAAATCGATGCAACCCATAATCGGACTTCTCTCGATCAGCTTTCTCTTTGAAGTAGACGCCTAGCGTATATCGAGACTGCGCATCCTCTTCGAATATGGCTTTGTAGCTGAGGTCTCGCTGGATGTGCAGGGTGGGCTCGATGACTTCATATTTAGGCGTTGTCGATCTGCCGGTTTTCAGCCAGTTGAGATGCTCCAAGAGCTCACGAGCGAGCTGCAGCCCCTTAGCAACCATCGAAGGGAAGTCGAGGGTGCCCGGCGCATATTCTTCCGGGTGGGCAGCTTTGTTCCCACTGTCGCGCAATGTGTCCAAGGCTGACAGTATCTTCCTAGATGAGCCCTCCGCGTTGTGCACCTTTTGGATCTTGCTGGCGATATTGAACTCAAACCTTGCCGACGGCGTTATCTCATCGCAGAACACAGCTGCAAAGCTACGCAAGTGGGTTAAAGCGTACGCTGGGGTAATGAAGGCCAGGTCTTTAGCCTGCTCGTAATGCCCGGCCAGGTCGGGGCTGACGCTCTGTGCAAAATCGATGTCGTTCATAGGTGGCAAGAAGGCGTGAATGTGGCGAGAGTGGATAGATGCTTGGCACAAAATACTCGGACTCAGCCGGTCAGTCACAGACTTTGAGAAGGGGCCCGTTATCGGCGCTGGTTAGGGCTTCATGCGGCGGGAGCGATTGCGTGCGTCGATAATTGCTTAGACTTGACCACCCATTTGCACTCATCAACCTTACCAGTTATTAGCAGCGAATCTGACCGGCATGCTTCATGCCCCTGGCAGGCAGGGAACGGCCGATTCTGTTGAAAAAATAGCTGCTTCCCCATGCCTTCGGCAGAATTGCTCTGTCAGCGAGCGCGGGGGCGAACAGCATGATGGGACAGTTACCGGGAGGACAGCAGCGGCTGTTCTACTCGTTCAACTTGGAAGATCACGTCCCGCCCCAACACCTCCTGCGCAGCATCGACCAGTGCCTGGATCTCAGTGACCTGCGCGCCACCTGGCGGATTTCTATAGCCCCATCGGGCGACCCTCGATTGACCCGGAGTTGATAGTGCGCATGCTGGTCATCGGCTACTGCTATGGCATCCGCTCCGAACGACGGCTATGCGAAGAAGTGCACCTCAACCTGGCCTACCGTTGGTTCTGCCGGTTGGGTCTGGAGGATGAAGTCCCCAATCACTCGACCTTTTCGAAGAATCGCCACGGCCGCTTCCGTGACAGCGGCCTGTTCCGCTGGTTGTTCAATGAGGTGCTGCGACGCTGCATGGCGGCCGGCCTGGTCAAGGGCGAAGGCTTCGCCGTCGACGCCAGCATCATCAAGGCGGATGCCAGCCGGCAACGTGGGGTGGCGGGAGATGAAGTCGATTGGAGTGATCCAACGCTCAGCAGCCGCGCCGTACGCGAGTACCTCGAAGCCCTTGATGAAGAGGCGTTGGCTGAAGCCCTCCCCAAGAAGATTTCACTCACCGATCCGCTGTCTCGTTGGACAGCAGCGCCAGGCGGCCCGGCTTACTTTGCCTACTCCACCAACTACCTGATCGACACCGAGCACGGCGTGATCATGGATGTAGAAGCGACTCCGGCGCATCGTACCGCCGAGGTCGATTCGACCAGGACGATGGTTGAGCGTGTCGAAGCGCAGTTCGACCTCACACCGGCACGCCTCATCGGCGACACCGCCTATGGCACTGCCCCGATGCTGTCCTGGATGGTTGAAGAAAAGAACATCGAGCCGCACGTGCCGGTGTGGGACAAGACCGAACGCAAGGACGACAGCCTCTCCAGTAATGACTTCCACTGGAATCAGGAGGCCAATGAATACCGCTGCCCAGCCGGCAAACCGCTGCGCAGTGCATGGCGCACCTTCACCCAGCAAAGATCGCGGGTGACCAAGGCCAACACCATCATCTACCGCTCCAGCCAAACTGACTGCGCCACCTGCCCGCTGAAAGCGAAGTGCTGCCCCAATACTGCATTCCGCAAGATCGCTCGGAGCATCCATGAAGCGGCCCGTGACGTGGCGCGACGCATCGCCAAGACGCCGGAATACCTCGTCTCTCGTTGCGAACGGAAGAAGGTGGAGATGCTGTTCGCCCACCTCAACGGATCATGAAACTCGACCGTTTACGACTGCGTGGACTGACGGGTGCGACTGACGAATTCACCTTGGCCGCGACTGTGCAAAACCTTAGACGTATGGCCAAGCTGCTGCCTCACGGGCCACCGATCACGGGATAGGTGCGCCTGCGGCGAGCAGAAACCCTCGAATTAACCCTCACACCTGGGCAAGGAAGCTCAGTGAAACGCCGAAAGGCAACTTGAAGTGGCTTCCAGCCACTTCGACAGCAGGCACATCCGACCGGCCGGCTGCCGCTGAACCTACTTTTTCAACAGAATCGGCCGAAAGCAGTCATCGAGTGCCTAAGAAACTCGAAACGATTCAGGCCGCCAAAACCTGTGGCGGCAAAACGAAATAGTATCGGAGTTGTGGATAACAGCATGACATCAGCGGCTAACGATGACCTTGATTTCCGATCTAGGGAAGGTCTGAAAAAGACTTCCCGAATCTGGTGAAATACGCCGATCCCGCCAGCCGAGTTTTTCCATGAAGCAGATGACCTTCGCCGACGCCGAGTACGCCGGCAAGCGCAAGCAGACCCGTAAGGAATTGTTCCTGATCGAGATGGATCAGGTTGTGCCGTGGAAGGGATTGATTGCCCTGATCGAGCCACACTACCCAAAGGGTGAAGGTGGTCGTCCAGCCTATCCGCTGATGGCCATGTTACGTATCCATCTGATGCAGAACTGGTTCGGCTACAGCGACCCGGCCATGGAAGAAGCGCTCTACGAGACGACCATCCTGCGTCAGTTCGCCGGGCTGAGCCTGGAGCGCATTCCCGACGAAACCACCATCCTCAACTTCCGTCGCTTGCTGGAGAAACATGAGCTGGCAGCCGGCATCCTCGGCGTAATCAATGGCTACCTGGGGGATCGCGGCCTGTCGCTGCGCCAGGGCACTATCGTCGATGCCACACTGATCCACGCGCCCAGCTCGACCAAGAACCAGGACGGCAAGCGTGACCCGGAAATGCACCAGAGCAAGAAGGGCAACCAGTATTGTGTGTCACGAACACAGGTCAGATGACCTGTGCTGCTGTGCCGAAGATGGAAGTAGGCCTTCCGAAGTCGGCTTGCAGGAGCGGACTTCAAACCACCCGGTGCTGCTGCATCCAAAAGGTGTGGTGGTGAGCGACCGAGGAAAAGTCATCCCTGAGGATGGCAGGTGAGTATGGAGAAGATGAGCGAAAGCAAACCGTCCGATGACGCATCGTTATGCCCAAGGTGCTGCCGAAACTGAGGTGGAGTACTGGCTTCAGGACAAGTCGGGGCGTTACCTGCTTACGGACCCGATGGCAGCCGGTGTATAGGCGGCATGATCTTCATACAGGCTTTGGTACGGAACGTGAGAACCTTGTTCCAGATGCGAAGGAAAATGACAAATGGCCAACACCATGAGGAAGAATACCGATGCTGGAACGAGGGGCGGAGCCTCCCGTAGTAGCGATGAAGCCTCTGTAATGGAGGTGGAGCGAAGGGGCGGCGTTATCCGGCCGACGAGCGTTGCCAACCTCCGGGGATGAGTGGCGTGAGCTCGGCGAAACCTTATGACATAGCGAAACGCACGGTATGGGACGCCTACCAGCAGGTCAGGGCCAACCGCGGTGCTGCCGGCATCGACGATGAAACCATCGCCGATTTCGAGCGGGATCTGTCTAAGAATCTCTACAAGCTGTGGAATCGGATGTCGTCGGGGTCGTACTTCCCGCCTCCGGTCAAGCAAGTAGAAATTCCCAAGGCATCGGGAGGCACGCGCAAGCTGGGAGTGCCCACGGTTGGTGATCGTGTCGCGCAAACCGTGGTCAAGCTTCTCATCGAGCCGGAGCTGGACTCGATCTTCCACTCGGACTCCTATGGGTACCGGCCGGGACGATCAGCGAAGCAGGCGGTGGCGATCACGCGTGAGCGCTGCTGGCGATACGACTGGGTGGTGGAGTTTGATATCAAGGCAGCCTTCGATCAGATCAATCATGGATTGCTGATGAAGGCGGTGCGCCTGCACATCAAGGAGGACTGGATACTTCTGTACATCGAGCGGTGGCTGGTTGCGCCGTTCGAAACGGATGACGGCATGCGCGTCCCACGCGAACGCGGCACCCCGCAAGGTGGAGTGATCAGTCCCCTCCTGATGAATCTGTTCATGCACTATGCCTTCGACACCTGGATGCAACGTACCAGCCCCAACTGCCCGTTTGCCCGCTACGCCGATGATGCGGTGGTGCACTGCCGCAGTCGAAAGCAAGCGGAGTACGTGATGCGCTCCATTGCTTCACGGCTGGCTGCCTGTGGCTTGACGATGCACCCCGAGAAATCGAAGGTCGTGTACTGCAAGGACAGTAACCGTCGCGCAGGTTATCCGCATGTGAGCTTTACCTTCCTCGGCTTCACCTTTAGGCCGAGGAAGGCGCTCAGCAAACAAGACCAGCTCTTCACGAGCTTCCTTCCGGGAGCGAGTGCGGATGCCTTAAAGCGGATGCGGCAAGCGGTACGCAGGTGGCGACTCAATCGCCAAACCCACGTGACGCTGGTCGACGTGGCTCGGCTCTACAATCCAGTGATACAGGGGTGGTGGCAATACTATGGCTCGTTCTATCGGACAGCCATGCTTGGCATCTTCCAGCACATTGACCGCGCGCTTGAACGCTGGGCCCGACGAAAATACAAGGCCCTTCATAGGCGCAAGCGGCGCATTAGCCAATGGCTGGACAAGATGCGGACTGTGGTACCCCGGCTGTTTCATCACTGGCGAGTGACCGGGCAGCAAGGTTGGATAACGGGAGCCGTATGACGCGAGAGTGTCACGTACGGTTCTGCGAGCGGCTGCGGGGGCAGTTCCCGCGGCCGACTCACCACTTTGGCATGAAGGCGCACATCGGTGTGGATGACGAGTCGGGGCTGGTGCACAGCGTGGTCGGCACGGCGGCAAACGTGGCGGATGTCACCCAGGTCGACAAACTGCTGCATGGTGAAGAGAACGTCGTCTGCGCCGATGCCGGCTACACTGGCGTCGAAAAGCGCCCCGAACATGCTGGCCGCGAAGTGATCTGGCAGGTCGCAGCACGCCGCAGCACCTACAAGAAGCTCGATAAACGCAGCGCCCTGTACAAAGCCAAGCGCAAGATCGAGAAGGCCAAGGCACAAGTGCGAGCGAAGGTCGAGCACCCGTTTCGAGTGATCAAGCGCCAGTTCGGTTACGTGAAGGTGCGCTTCCGTGGCCTGGCCAAGAACACCGCTCAGCTGGTGACGCTGTTCGCGCTGTCGAACCTATGGATGGCGCGCCGACATTTGCTGACTACCGCAGGAGAGGTACGCCTGTAATGCGGAAAATGGCTGCTGCGAGGTGCCCGCGGCGGCCAAAAACGGAGAACTGAGCGGGTTACCTGGTCGATTTTGATCGACGGCCCGCTTTCAAAAGCAGCGAGGGCTGAAGTCGACCGGAAATACAGGGTTACTTCAGACCTTCCCTAGCGGGATAAAAGGCACGTAGGCCATCGCGAACGAATCCGCTAGGCCCACGTCCCCAACAAGATCTCACAAACCATCAGCCATACGCTCCTCCAAAGCCTTAATATTCCGGGCTATGGCGCGGAGGGTTGTGTGAATGCGACCGCGTGCAACGTCTAGTGTGATCTGTTCCTTGTGCACGTCAAACTTGAATTTATCGACCAACAAGTCTTCCACATTAGGCAAGGGTTTCAGTAGTTTTCGAGATACTTGAATCCTAAAAAGCCCTAAAGTTGAAAAGACGGCGATACTCAAGCTGCGGCTCAGGAATGAGAGAGCCAAGCTCACGTACGGTTCGTACTCCGAGCCACTGACTGATTGGTACTCCTGGAGCCTCAGCGGTAAGAGCTTCTTCTGCAGCTGCTCCGCTTTAAGCTCCGCGTGCAAGTGAAAGCTGAACAACTCAGCGTGCATCCCGCTCATGCGACTCTTCTTGAGCAGGTAGATCTCATCGTTATTCCACCGTAACGCGTGCTCACCACAGTAGCGGAACACGTCGGGCGTATTCACCATGATTTGACGCCAGGGCTCAAGGTCTTCAGCGATGGCAATCAAGTTGTCCAACTGTTCATCAAGCGGGATGTCCAGATTGATCTGATCCAACAATCTTTGCAAAATCGCTCGAGCATGATGCGCATTTTCCCAGGTGCTGCCACGTAACAACCGCTTCCAACTTGCCTGTTCCGACGCTGAGTTAACCAAGAACGAGTAGTTGGATCCACTGCGCAAAAAGTAGTCCCCTAGTGATAATAAAGCCCGCTCCCAGCGGTACTCCGTCAAGCTGTTCAATCCGCGCGCATTGAACATTACTTCCGCCTTTTCGAGGTATCCGGAAAAGCGTTGTTGTAGCGCAAGGTGGTCGCTAGATCGCCAGTGTGACAAGCCGGTTTTGCATTGATCGGTGGAGGCGCCGCTGAACTCCAGCAAGAACTCAATCTGCCCCTTGAAGTAGCCATGTTTTTCAGCGCGCTCGATTAGCTCGCGCCAACCACAGTGCCGCAGCAACAACTTGGCCTTTATCTGCTCTTCACCGACCTGCTGTAGGTTAAAACCTGGGGTGGGCTTTTCGTTACTGGCGAAGTAGGTGAGGATATCTCCGGCGTGCGGCAGCAACCCCTGTACTGCCAGCAAACTGCGCTGCATATCGGCGGGGCGTTCGTAGCTGGAGTTGACTGACAGGTTGTAAATCACCCGCATCCATTCCAGTAGTGCTTGCCGCTCGGGCTGCTCAGCAGTAGCACGTAGGAACGCGACGAATGCAAAAAGCTGCACAAGATCGGTATAGGACAGACTCGCAGGATCGCTGACCAAACGTTGGAATATGTTCGCTTCGTTAAAGTATGGGTTGCCCGGCAATAGCGGCGTGAACTGGTTGCCCTGACCACTCCAGGTTTCCAGCAGCAACATCAGGGTTGCAGAGAAGTCCCGCTCCAGCCAGCTTCCTTTTTGATAAAGGGCATAGGCTGACTTCAATGGTTTAGTCCTAAATGTACTGACATCCTCTAGGTAGCTGGATTGCTCCGGATCCCGGCAAAGGAAAGCTACGGTATGGAAGAAATTCATGATCGCATCGTCGTAAAGGTGGGTTTCCTTGTCGCGATACGCCCAGAAGAAATCGGCCCAACTGGTATCCATGCGACGAGCGAAGTAATCGGCGATTGAGAAGGTTTGACGGCCGATAATTCTGGTCTCATCGGCGAACTGACTCTTCAGTTCATGTTCATAGCGGGCCTTAAATGTCTCGAACGCAGTCAGCGGTTTACCACGGGCGTTCATCTTGATGTACAGGTCATCGGACAGCCCAAAATGGTCGAGGTCCAGCAACTGGAAGGTGATCACAGGTTGTTTTTCATCCATCAACCGGGCATACGCACCCATGATGTTGGCGAATCGTTTATGAATTGCCTCCAACATAATCAGGCATGATTGAATGGTTGGGTCCAAGCGCCAGTAACGAAAATACCAAGCCTGGTTGGTTATCAGCTTGATCAATGAAGCTCCGTCAGCGGCCCCACGCGACGGCCAGAAGTTCACCAGTGCATCGAAGAACTCGGCACTGCTCGATCGTACTCGGTAAGAAAACCGAGAGCCTTCTCCTTCGCAGAACACCTCCTGAAACTCAGCCTGGCAGCCGTCGCGCCAGGCCAGGTACCAATGCAGTAGGAACAGGGTGGTTAGCCGCTGCTGGCCATCGAGTGGTAGGAAACGGACCGGGCCGTCAATATCGACGCTACCGTAAATGAAGTCCAGGTTTAGTGGCAGAGCGGTGTCATTGGGTAACAACTCAAATGCCTGCTGCAGAGTCCCAAGAAACTCCTCGCGTACATCCTCTGCCGCCGGGCGGCCCTGGGCATAATCGCGCTGGATCATCGGGATTTGAATGCGCTGGTGGCGACTCATCAGCTGTTTCAGGGTGATCTGGCTGCCAGACTCGCTCATTGGGTAATCTCCTGGGCTGCACTGAAGAAGCCCACTAGGGATCGGGTGAGTTCGGCTTGGTAGGCCTCACGATCATCTTTGCTCCAGAACATCACGTTGTCGGCCTGCGGGCTGTAACATTTGAGGAACACATTGCGAGTGCAAAGCGGCACGAAGATCCCCGACTGGTCGAGGTCAAGCAGAGCCTTGCGCTTGACGGCGAACACAGCGTTCTTGTAGCTGCGGTTGGTTCTTTTATCCAGCAGAGTCAGGTTGCAGATGCCATGGTCGGTCGGCGCCTCGTCGTTCTCTTGGAAGAAGGCCAACAATTTTTTGTACAGCGCTTCGAAGGCCTCATCTGAATGATCTTTCTTTGATCTTTCGATAAAAGAATGAATGCTCTTCAACAGTTGCCTGATCTGCTTCACCTTGTCTTCCTGTTTCTGGGCTTCCAAGTAGCCCGCACACAGGTTCAACCAGTGCACTTGGTCATGCAGGCGCATCGGGCGGCTGGAGGCAATCGAGCGTACATGTTCAATGTCCCACTCCCCGGACTTGAAACTGTCGAACTGGAAGCGCAGGTTGGAGCGAGGGCTCCCCAGAAGAGTCGCCAGATTGAACAGCAATAACAGCGAGCGAATGCTTGGTGAATGACGGCCATATTCCAGTTCGGCGAGACGTTCGCTGACACACAGGAGAAGCGCCTCAGGTGACAGTGCGTCGATGTCTTCGTCACCGATGGTGCGTATAAAAACCTCTTTGCGAAGCTTACGTTCAAAATCACTCTTGGTGGTATGAAGCGAAAGTTCGCAGATTTTTGCGACATCCATGCCCTGACTAATCAGGAATCCAACGATGTGGTAAAGCGTGCGATCCTCAAACCACTCCTCGAGCATCATGAAGGTCTGCTTGATGCGTAACCATTCATTCGAGGTAGCGCAGGAAACTTTAAGTTTCCTGCTATAGGCATGGAATACGCTATGCTCGCCCTGGTCTATTCCGTCACTCTGTCCATCGGACTTGGCCACCAACTCAAATAGCAGGCCGATCCGGTTCTGCGGGCGGCCCTGCTGGTTGCTGAGGAAGTACCAGAATTCGTCTGCTTGCAGGGCCTTCTCCAGTTGATCCCATTCGTGGGCGATCTTCAGTTGCCTGAGAGCGCTGCCTGAATCGCTAGCATCCTCATACTTGAGGAACAGAGCGCGGATTAGCTCGTCATCGGTCAGGGGAATCTTGCCTACGTTGAGTCGAGTGAAGGCATCAACAGCGTTGTCTTTGGCAGCCAACTCGAACCAGATTACCCGGGTCTTGTTCAACAGCGTCGACTTAATTTCATCTACTTCATGAGCGTGCTTGCTGAACCAACTCTCGATGGTTTTGATTGCATTGAACAAGTGGAAGTAGTCGACATTGCTTTCAGCAAGAGATTCACTTGGTCCATCAAGAAATGCCAGTAAGTGCGGCCGGGTTTCGTAGTCCAGCGTGAATAGCGGCTGGCGGTACTTTTCCGCCAGCCGCTCATTGAAATGACGAAGAATCAGCAGCAGTGTGGTCAACCGTTGCTGGCCATCGACAACCTCAAATAGGCCGTATTCAGATATCTTGATAACCAGTGGTTGGAGACAGTAGAAATCGTCCGGCTGCGGGTTGCGGCGGCGGATGAATTCGCGGATGTCGTCCAGCAACTGGGTCACCTGCAGGGGTTTCCAGCGATAGCCGCGTTGGTAGGCTGGAATCCAGAATTTTGCCGGGTTGCCCTGCTTGTCAGTGAGCAGTTCATGTATCGGTTTAAGGTATAGATCGGAACTATTCATTCGAATCCTTTCGGGGCGGGACGACGCAATGCGGTAGCGCTATCAAGGCAGTTGGCCATCATTATGCTATCCGACAATGGCTTCTGCATATGAGGGACGGTCAGCCACCTCGAACCGTTTACGCACGAAATGGGGAAAATATATTTTCTCTGCCCTAAACGTCCGTTTTTGGGCCGAAAGCGGACGGATGCTGCCGGGAATAACTCAGTTCCTTTTCCCCACTGGCTGGTTCTTCAGAGCTCAACAAGCCATTGCAGGAATTCGGGGGCGATGTTATCCAATACCGAGCGCGCGCCTGATAAACGTTAAATCCACGTACCCAATCGATTGACTCCAGACGTCCTGTGTATCCCGAAGATACTGGCTTAACTGATCCACATCAGCCTCAGTGGGAAATTCCAGCAAGTCTGCCAAGCGGTGTAACGTCTGAATGGGAATCCCGATCTCCTCCAGGGCATTGACGCCTGCTGGTAGGTGGAAGCTTTCGAACGCCATTTTGACGTGCGTGTAATCAATCTTGCTGCGGATACTTCGCTTCAACGCTTGGTGCTTGACAACATCCTCCATCAAGCTGAGCAGCTTGGGTAGCGTGTAACCGAAGGTATTGGTAATGATCTTCAAATCATTGTTGAGGGCGCCAGAAAGCGTGCGCTTCTCCCCTTCTGTCACCCATTGCCGCGCGTAATCAATCTGGCTTTTCAGGTAATCCGAATAGCTCGACGCGTTGAGGTAGCCAGCGAGCTTGGCGACCATAACGTCCGTTGGTTTAATTGTGACTCCGTTGCGAGTGAACGTTTGGGGCACCAGCCTGGCGATAATCTTTGCGAAGGTCTTGAGGAAATTTGTCGCAGGGGCCCAGTGAAACACCAGCGTGGCGAATTCAGAGTCGTCCATCATCTCGACCATGCTTTGCAGCTCTTCGAACTGCTCAACGCGGAAGTACGAATGCTTCTTCACTAGGTCAATAGAGACCCGATCGCTCGTGAAGATTTCATCGAAGCGACCCTGAGAAAACTCAGACAGATGGTCTGGCTGAACGCTCGCTAGGAGATTAATCGGAGTTTCGACGTCTTGAATACCGAGCGGTATCTCCACCTCTTGATTGAGATTGTCCTCCGGAATTTCCTCCAGACAGAAGATTTTTCCCACAAAGTGAACGCCCATTCGCCCGGCGCGTCCCTTGATATTTCCGTGGGTAAATTTGTCGATACTGCGAGTGCCATCACGGTTGTCGTAGATCACGACATTCTTCGCGACGGTATTGACGCCTTCGATGATAGTGGAGGTGCAAAGCAAGAAGCGCAGGTTTCCCGCATTGAACTGGTCCACGGTGTATTGCTGAAGCGCCCTCGGCAGCGCACCAAAATGCAACCCAATGCCGTGTTTTAGGGCAATGGTGTAATCCCAATCGGCATCGAATTCTTCGCTCACCCAATCGATATGAGGACTCTCAGTCGGCGTGCCATGTCCGAGCCTTATCAACTCGCGTGCCACAAGCCCGGCCACAGTTGGCGACTTGCAGTAGATGATCGTAGCGCCGACACATGCGCGCGCAATCTCTGCCAGCGCACTGAGTTTCGCTTCATCCTCGTTCGCTTTGATACCAAAGGTCTGGACATCAAGTGCGACCGTGTTGAAGTCGGTGGAAATGAAAGTGTGTGCATAACCAAGTTTTTCTAGACCGCGAATGCTATTGACGAACGGCCCAGTCAGGTAGAACTGCTTGGAGACTTTCAGCAGCTTGCTCAGCGCGATATTGAGCTCAATAACTCGCTCATCCTTGTAATCCACTGTGCCATTTTTTAACTCTCGGAATGCCAGCTTGTAAAACTCGTCGATGACGAAGAGGTCGATATCGGCAATGTCGTTTCGCTCGTTCACTCGCTCCTGCGTCAGGACGTAGACGACCCTATCGGAATGGCACTCTTGCGAGCTGTGGTGAATGATCTGGTAATGCTCGCCGAACCGCACCTGCAAGCGGCGACGAGTTTCGTCGGCAAGCGCCACGGTCGGAACAACCAAGACGAGCCGCTTTAAGTCACCCAGGCCGAGCAGCGAGTCCACGATGGCGCTTTTTCCCATGCTTGTAGGCGCGCTGAGCACCACATTCTGACCAGCCTTAAGCAGATCGAATATATGGAATTGCATCGAGTGAAAAACGTAACTGTCCGAGAACGGTGTGCGGTACAAATCCAGAACCCTCAGCTCTTCCGGCGTTAGGTCGGAGAACTCCTTTTTCAGGTACGGGAACAGGCCTGCTTTTCTCACCATATTTTTCAGGAGGATAACGTGGTCAGAGAAGCGATCGCGCGCATCCAGGGCACGTACGATTAAGTCTCGGCCCAGGTCGTACGACACAGGGTTGGACAGCAACGTATTGATCGCGGACAGATACCTGAACGACGAGAAATCTTCGCTGTACAGGCTGTGCTTCGCCTGGTCATACACCTGCGTCATACCACCGCCCTTACTTTGTCCTCGACCAATTTGGTTAGCCGCTCAAGGCTAGGAGCGGGGTAGAGAAATACGTGGACGCACAGATCCGCGAAGGGAGATTGCTCCGTGAGGTCGGCTGCGAATTGCTCAAATAGCGCTGCCGTTTCCCCCTCTAATTCATCTTCGTGACCCAGCGTTTCAGGGTCGGTGAGCAGGTGAGAGTCATAGCCCACAAATAGGACGAAAGTGAAGCGATCAAGGTGGGCATCAAAGGGCCGGCTGCCATCTAGGATTTCGTCGATATCGTGGCGAAGCAGGTAGTCGTCGTCTTTGACGTCGAGGATCTTGCTGCGCGCAGAATCGAAGCAGTCCGAGATATCCTCGTACAGCCGATCCCGTATCTCCAGCAACCGGACAGCGACGTCAATATCAGTCACCAACTCGCTGAAGCCAATCCAAAGTTGATCACCTTCTGGATCGCGGCGAACGATATGCACGTTTTCAAGAATTTTCTCTGCCCCTGATCTTTCCACGTGCAGCATGCAGGGTATGGGCTGGCTTTCATGGTGCTGGCGGATAGTGGCGTGCAATAGCACCCGGCCCAAAAACGCCCCGACATCGCAGAGCGATTTGAAGACGGACGTTCGCAGCCGCTCGCGCTTTTCCACGAGCGTCAACTTGTGGATATCGGCCATTTCTTTAGGCCGAAGAAAGACCTCATCCAACCATTGGCAGACGTTGTCCACTATGTGTCTGTAGCGGTATCGTTTAAGCGAATACTGCTGATGTAGAACCTGCCCCTTACGCTTAGCGCAGACCGAAGCCATAGGCGCTCCGAATGGCATAAGGATGTGCGGCAAGTCCCGCCTGACGTAGATCTTTCGGCCTGAGCGAGACTGGTCATCCTCGACGCGCAACTTGAACCAGTCAAAGAGATCAGTCCGTGTGTAGGACTTGTCATCAACACTGTGGATCCGTCGTGAATGCTCGCCCTTGCGCGTCACGGTATCGAGGATACGGAGCCATATGTCTTCGGCGACGGTTTCGGAACTGAGAATAACGCCGTGCAGATCCTGGGAGGCCATCCGTATGTTTTTGATCCCCAGAAGTTCCAGTTCGCGCACGGTGTGGTAGACCTGCCAGGTTGCAGCGTCGACCCAGTCGGCGACGGTCACGCCTGACGGAGTCTGGTAGCCCGCCGTGCGCTTATTGAGGTCGTCGATCAGTTCCTGCCGTCCTGACTTGCCTGCCCTGGCTGTTGAGCTGATCGTCAGGTACTCTAAGGTTTTGTTCACCTTATCTTCGGTGACGATCGAATACCTTCGGGACAGACCGGGGCTGGACTTGCACTGCATCGACTTGTGCAATATTGAGCTGCAAGGGATTGTTTTTTTATCGGCTCCCTTGGAATTCAGGACGATGTCGGAAATATTCCAGCGCGTTTTCTCGGTACTTTTCACCTGCACGAAGTCGACGTACCCGTCAGATACGATGTCGATATCGTCTGTGACCTCGCAGCGAACACTGCGGATAGTCTTATCACGAAGCATTCGGGTTACATGGTAAGCGGCTACACAGTCTTGGAATAGGAAACCGTGCTTGGCGGCAACACCGCCCGAATCATTTGATTCCATCTCGACGTCCGTGACAATTTGCCAAGAATCTAGGGGATTCCGACGCCATAGTCCATGCAATGGCGGCATTTTGCCATCTGAATGCCAGGAGGCAGAGCTTTGGAATGGCCGATTTCGGCGGCTCCAGGAGCGGATTGCAGTTATTGAGTTGAATCTACTCAACAATCGCCTTTAAAAACGCGTCCCTAGCATCCTGATAAAACTGAATGTCGATCTTCGTCGCCATGTCATCAGACAGGTCATAGAGCTGGCGGCGGCAGGTGACCGGCATCAGCAGCGCACTAGCCCCCTTCTCCACCGCCAATTCGGCGATGCTCACCGGGTTAAGCACCGGCTCGATGGACCCACCCAGGTTGATCTCACCCACCACAATCAAGCCGCCCCGAACAGACTTCTTCAGCAGACTGCTACACATCGCAATCAGAGCGGCGACACCGAGCTTGGAGCCGCGCTTGGCGGCGTCGAAAGCGCGCAGCTGGACGGTGAACTCATGTGCGCGAGGATCCCGATCACCAATCAGCTGGGAGGCACGAGCGTAAAGATTTTGCTCGGCGTAACGCACCGACTCCTTGAAGGCTGGCGGCACTGGATTGTTGAGGATCTTCACTCCAGAACCTGGCCCTTCGTTAACCTCAATCCGGTAAAGCCCCGCGTTATCATCGATTTCTGCTCCACCCTCGCTGATTGTCCAGATCTGGCCAGGCTCGAGGGGGTCGTCACCAATCTCGTTATCCGCACGCAGCTCAGGGGTTGCAACGAACTTCTCGATGCCGTCATCACCGATGAAGTAGCTGAAGTGGGTGTTTCGAAACTCAGCAGAGCCGATACGCTTCTGCTGCTCTTTAACCCGGCGACGCACCTCCAGAGCGAGGCGCGTTGCCCACTCCAGGTCTTCATCTGCAACCGTCTGAGATGAGTCGGGATAGAGCAGCTTGAGAAGTCCGGACACCGTCTTGTTCACTGCATTGGTATCTCGGCCGCTCAAAGCGCCGCCCAGATGGACTCGGTTTTGCAGCGCACTGACCCTACTTTCGTAGCGGAGACGGCTCAGGCACTCCGAGAAAAAATCACTCACTAGCCCGAAATGATCGGTGGTCAGCTCTCGATTCATCTTGGGCACATCCCAGCCAGGTAGGAAGCAGTGAATCCGATCCATCCAGGCGGTGTCATCACGCATTTCCTGAGGCAGCGGCCCAAACAGATGCCCCACTCGCTGCTGGTGCTCAACGTCTACATCGAAATTTCCCACGAAAACCAGCGAACCATCGGCACGGATACTCTCCTTGCCGCGGCTGAATTCGCCGGACTCCATATACCCTTTCATGATGTTGATGCCTTCCTTCGAGTCGAAGGAAATGCCGCTGATCTCGTCAAAGCAGACCACGTCGTATTGGCACACCAGACCTCTCTGGCCGCTGGCGTTATTGACGAACATCTTGGCAATGGTGGCCTTGCCGCCAGAGATCAGATGCGCATAGGGGGAGACCTGCTGAAACAGATGGCTCTTACCCGTACCGCGGGGCCCCAACTCAACCAGGTTGTAGTTCCGCTCAACGAACGGAACCATACGAAGCAGGAGCGCATCCTTGGCTCGGGCATCTAACCTCTCAGGTTCAAGGCCGATGGACCTCAGCAGAAAGTCCTTCCACTCCTCACTGCTGAATGTTTTTCGCGCCTCGCCAAGGGTGTCGAGCACGTCGCGCTTCGAAAGCTGAATGGGCCGCAGATCCTGCACGCCAAAAGGATTACCGCGCTCCTCCGCTATCGCGGGATCGTACTCCAACGTGATTTCCGCATAGAAACCACCAGTGAGCAGGCGCTCGTTATCGTCCACTAACTTATCTGCGATACGAACGTTTGTGAGCTGCACGCTGGGCAGACTTGCGAGATAACCGTTGTCTTTCTGGCTAAAGCGCGCACTTACAAGATCAATCAACTTCACCGTGCCGTTCTTGTATGCACGTGCCTTGAACAGCTCCTCCTCGCCGGCCTTGACGGTCCGGGAGGAAAGCTGACGTTCTACGATCTCGATACCCTCTTCGATCTCATCGGGATCGGTGCTGGCGCAGTATCGACCCAACAAAAACTCGACAACATAGGTCGGCACAGGGAATTGCCTGGCAAAGGTTCTGACCAGATCCTTGCGGACGATATATCCCTCAAAGGCTGCCGCAGCTTTCGAGTCAAGAGTATCCAATTCGATCACGCTTCATCTCCAACCAAGGTCGCCTGCTTAGCGAGCACGTTCCCAGCGCTGTCCAGCACTACTACCACAACTGCATCTCCCTCCCGGTCATCGTCCTCCACCGGCAGGCTGCACTTGCCCCCCTTGAGGTTTTTAGTGCGCACAAGCGAGGTTGTCGGATCTGCAGGGCTGCTGCGCAGATCGACAACCAGATCGGTAGCACTGCTTTGCACCTCAACACGACAGGTCAAACCCAACCACTGCACCTTTGTGATAACCGCAGCACTTAGCTTCATCGACGGCGCAGATGTACTGAGCACTTCGATGATCGGCGTCAAACACTCCTGCAGGCTCAAGCCGCCGTGATCATAGTGACGGCCAGCAAGGAAGGCACTGGCTCCAGGTGCAACGGCAATGGTTTGCTCCGGATTCCAGTGCCAATTGACGGTTGGCAGATTGGTTTGAACGGTGCCTTTGATTTCAGCACAGCGGGCCCAGCGCACCTCTGCAAGGTGCTTGGGTAGATCAACTTTAGCCATTGGCTGTGGCGTCAAAAGCCAACCGTGATCCGTGACGATACGGATTTTTCGCCAGCCGGCCTGCAGTAGCTCCTCAATGCGCAGGTATACGTCCTGCAGCAGAGCATCAATCCGGCCTGCCAGACGCAGATTGTCTGTGTGGCCTGCTTCATCGATATTGCCGGTCTGCACCCAGGCCAATCCTTGAGGATCACCATTCTCCTCAGCCCCCAGGACCTGCCAACCGCCCTCCTCCATTAACTTTCGGAAGTAATAAGCGCTCAGCGGCTTGTCTTCACTCTTCAAGCTAGGCTGGAAGTCGGTATCGGTTAGGCGTCCCGTTACCTGCTGATGAATCGGCATGACGGCAGCTTTGGCCGTGGCCGTCACGGAAGGCAGCGCTGCCCAGTTTGACTGCTGTCGAACCTTTCCCAAGCTTTGCAGGCGACCGACCAAACGCTGCGCCACGTCATAGCGCAGCCCATCGACAAAGAAAACGACTTCACTGGAGGTTTGATAGGTGGCAACAGCTTCATTCACGCCGTCGCTCCCGGGATAGCCTTTCGCTCTCACCAGCTGCTGGAAGTTTAGCGCCGTCTCGTGCAGCCAGGGCGTATACAGGCTGTTGAGAATATCCCTCACCAACAATTGCATTGACGGTTCTCGGGCCATCGCCAGGGCCCGGAGTTGAGCATCGTCAACGACCCAATAATGGCTCCGATAATGCTCGGCCATTTCCTCGGGAGAGGTACCGGAAAGACCACTATCTCCAACTGCTTTAGCAATCAGTACCAGCGGTTCAAGCAACTGGGCAATAGGAGCCGAACCCATTTCCGCCCAAACCCATGACCGACGAACGCCATGGTGGACATCAAGATCAATCAGCCCTTTACGCAGCTCGTTGCTACCGCAAGTGGAAAGCGAACGCAACTGCGCCAACAGATCGTTTTCCTGCTGCTGGTTATAGCTCGGATAGGTCGAGACATCTGCTGCCAGATCTGGCTGACAGCGCATCAACACATTGGGCAACCGTGAAAAGGCAGCCGTGTTTTCCGTGAACCGCTCCCAGACACGAGCCCAAGGGCCCAACCGGGCACACAGCTTCTCCGCCGCGACCAGATCCCCATCTTTCTCAGGATGGACCAGAAACTCGCCATGACAGATGCCGACAAAAGCTTCCCAACGCGCTCCCGCCCAACTTGCCTGCACACCCTTGCTATCACACAGCCAGGTCAGCACATCCCGGACGCTGTCTGTGCTTAGAAGCTGGTTGAAGTCACTGGCCTCCAGTCGACGCCCTTGGAGTTGCGAGACGTTGGTATCGAGCAATGGCTCGAGCGCGCGTAGCATCGCAGTTTGGGTCTTCGCGTCCTGGGCTACATCCAGTCCTAGGCCACCAGCGCGGGAAATTAAGAATGCATTGGTCGTCCAGTCTTTGGCGTTCACCTGGCTCCACAGCACGCCCCGATACTGCAACTCGGCCAAGGGCTGCAGTTCCACAGGGCATGCAGTAATCGCCCGCAAATCCTGCCGGCTCACACCCGGCAAATAGATGATCGGGGTCTGGCCAACCGGAAGGGAAATCTCAGGCAACGCATCTGCGATTACACACTTGAGCCATATGGCCGGGCCTTGCCGGTGATCGGGCTTGTAGCTTCCGAGCGAAAAAAGCTCTGGAAGCGCACTTTGGAGTTGACCAAGTACAGGCAACCACTCTCGATCCTTGTCAGGCCAAAGGATCGCTGTAGGTGCAGCCTGGGAACTGGCGTTGTACTGCGCTGCTGCACGTAGACTCGCAGCCAAAGCCTCAATTACGGTCATCGCTTCTCACTCAAATCTTGGGATTGCCGTAGCCGCGCAGATGCTCAGCGGAATCACATGAAGCACTGCCGGTTGCGGCTTCCGGAACTGCCGGAAAACCATCTGCCGGCAATTCCGTACCGCGCTTAAAACACCCCATTCTGCCTTAAGAGGAGCATGGCGAGTGCCAGACCTGCCAGCGCAACTCCAGCCAAGCTGGAGCTTGCCACCACCCACTTCGCCAATTTTGATTGCTGTAGGGCCAGCTCGCCATTGCGCTGCTCAAGCACCCCCACTCGGTGGAAGACAGGAGCGACAAGCTGGCTGATCGATTTTTCTATCTGCTGCGGCATCGCTTCCTCGAAGCGAGCCAAGCGCCCCTGAAGCTCTTGCTGCAGCGCTGAGTGGCTCGCAAGCTGATGCTCATGTCCTTCGATTAACCGAACTAGCTCGTCACCACGTGACTCGAGGGCAGCCACCGCCGAAGACTGGGATGCACCAAGATCTTTACGAACCTGGTTGAGATGCTCCTCGATCGCTACCAGGAGCTGGCGGTTGACCTCCGAAATCCGCTCCTCTGCCGCCTCGACCCTTTGCACACAACCGACCAGGTTGCGCGCTTGTTCGGCAGTAACACCCTTGGCCTCCATCAGCCCTTGATTCGCCTTTTTAATCTCGCCCTGTTGGATCTCAAGCGCCTTCTGCTGATCGAGAATTTCCAGGTTCTGTTGCTTAAGCTGAGCGGCCTGTTCTTCGAGAATTTTTTGCTGGCGAAGCAATATATCCTGCTGATCACATAGGACTTTAGAAATAGCGGTGTTGAAAATTAACAACTGAGATGAATGGCGATTTAGATTAGAAATTGTCGTAGTAAGATCAAGCTGAGCGTCTTTAATCTTATCTTCTGTATTATTCCACCACCTTGACACTGCGTTCTGCGAATCTTTTTCACTGCGAGCAGCCTGCAACTTATCGTTGGCGGCTTTAGTCTGTTGCTGTGCGCCAACAACAGCCCCAACTAGTTCCTTAACGCAACTATTACCAATCAGTGCTTCCGGCAGATCCGCTGTTGATAGTGCGGTAACGATTTGGACTTCTTTACCAGTCAAACTGCTCATTCCGTTGCCTTCTTACCAAAAAAATCGTCTAACAATGCATTGGTTTCGTCGAGGTAGGAAATCATCTCCTTCGTCTCGACCACTTGCGTCTTCGCACTTTCGACAGCTTGCGCAAGGCTGGACGCCACCGCTTGTGATGCGCGCCCAGCCGCGCCCAACAGCTCACCAGTTTTTTCGTAGCTTTTTATCGACTCACCGTATTTCGCGATAGACGAGAGTGACGCTTCGGAAGCTACCACCAAGTCACTCGCCATTTTCTCGGTGAGCTTGGCATCGGTAGCTATAGCATCGAGGAGTTTTTCGTCATAAGCGTACCGGTAACGCGCGAACACGTTATCCAGCTGATACGCCAGAAATGCGGAAAGCAGCCCCGTCATGATGCCAATCAATACCCCGGAGACCGCATCCGCGACGGGAATGAGAAATGGCACGGTCTTTAGAAAGGTCGCCACACTCTCCTGCAGCAGAAAGCCCACACTGGTCACCACAACGGCGGTCAGGACCTTCAATCCTTCCTGCAGTGCCTCACTGGATGTCATGCCTTTAGGTGGGAACATGATCATCTTGAAAGCCTTGACCAGACCCAGCAGCCCCTCGCGGATGATGGTAACGAAGCGCTTGGCCGTAGAGAGAAAGTTGTTGATCAAGAAGGTGATCAGGTTGCTCATAAAGCCACTGACCCCACCCTGAAAGGCTTGGGAAGCAGCTGCGGGGATTTTCTTGACCACAGAGGCTATCACGCGCTGAAGACGCTCTTTGATCTCCTCGAAGAGCGTCTTGCCTGCCTCAACGCCAGCCTTGATCAGTACTTTAAATTCGTTGAAAAGGCCATTGACCAGTTCAGTCAACAGCAACCCAAGCGATTGCCTGAGGCCCATTAGAGCAGCCTGCTTGCCACCAGTTTGTAGCAGTTCTGTTGCTTGTTTCTTTAGAAGAGCGCTATTTGCCGTGTTCTCGGCATGAGCCCTAGCTTTCGAATAGGCCTCATTAACCAGCTTATCGTCTAACCCAAACTCTTCTGCGTTAGTCGTACCATCAGCCCTCTCCCTACCAGCCCACTCCTTGAGATCATGAGCTTTCTTAGAGCCGTTAGCTGGCTTATTCGTCAGAGCCAGATTGTCATCGTGATTCACCATTTCTCGAATGCGAGAAGTATCAACCACCTGCTCACCTGTTGCGGGATCGGTAACAACCTTACCTAGAGCAAGATGATTCTTCGCAGTACTGTGGGTTTCGCCAATCGACACAACATGGTCGAGCTCAGCATTTACCACTTCACCGCTTTTAACTTTAGTTTTCCCATCTGATGAAACAGCTGCGCCAGTGTACTCATCCACACCTAACTTTATTTTATCAGCGCGCTTTTGTTCCCAAGTCTTGCCACCCGCATTCTTGGCTTTTTTTTGTGTGTCTACCTCGTAGAGTGACCTCACATCTTCGTCATACTCAATTTTTGAGTGCGCATGAAGTGTCTTATCTGATTCCGTCGCGACATAGGTGTCGTCATCGCGCGAGAAATTACGTAGCGTCGTAACGTTGCCCCCGTTCTTGTCTTCGAACATGGCCATGGACAGGCCAAAGGGGCCAATGATCTGCCCAAGCACTTGCTGCTGACAGTCAGCAAATAATTTCTGCAGGCGCTCCTCGCGCAGCTCGGTAAGCGTTTTTTCCATATCGCACCTCAGCAGCCGACTTTGGCTTTCACAAACGACTCAAACCACTTGGAGAAACTCGATGCCTTCAAACGCCTGGAGGGCAACTCACCTGAATACTTGATGACTTGGCCAGGTGTGCCCTTTGAGGAAGGCGCAAGATCCAGGCAGAGATGGTCGCCACCACCACTGGAAGTAAACGGCACCCAGCTTGGGCTCCACCACTCAGCAATCACTTCAGGATCCGGCTTTGCGGCTTCTCCGTCGAAATCGCCACCTTTAAGCAGCCGATTCAAGGTCGCCCAGTCCATCAGAATTTTCTCAATTGAGAGAAACTCGTGCCCCTCGAACAACCAGTCAGCTTTGCCCTTTTGCCCATTGTGAATTTTCAGGCAGGCGACAAAAACGGCAGGCAGTTGCGCGCCTATGGTCTTTTCGAGCTCGCGAATCTGGGCATCGGTAGCCGGGGGGTTTAGGTCGGCAATCAGCTCGGGATTGTGAGCGCTTAGGTGGTTTTCCAGTTGCTGCCAGAGCTGCTTCATGTCTCGCCTCCTGCGGTGCATAAGCCCTGCCAGCACAAAGCTGGCAGGGCTGCAGTTTTATTTTTGTGCGTCTTTTTTCTTGGCCAAAGTCAGGTGGTGGTCGTTGATGCGGGCGCCTTCTTTTTCGCCGTACTCAAGGCCCAGGGTGTACCAGGGGGCACTGGGGACGTCGTTGCCGCGATCCTTTTTCCACTCGATGTTGAGCTTGGGCTTTTTGTTGTGGCGCAGGACTTCAGCCGTCATAAAGGGACGGATGTTGACGCGCACACCGTCGTTGAGGTCCGGGTTCCAGCCAATGGGCTGCTGCTCCATTGGCTTCCAGCGTACGAAGATGTCGTAGGGGGCTTCGCCTTCGAGGATGCGAACCAGACGGTCTTTCAGATTCTGGGCGGCGGCCACGCGGACATCTGCACCTTCCACACCCTTACTCACAGCACGCTGCTGGTCGCTGATCCAAGTATCCAGGTAGGTGTAAATCAGCCGCTCCAGGTTGTTGCGGTCGAGCTTGTGATAATTGACCAAAGCACTAAAGCCATCCTTAAGGCCGTCCCAGATCTGCCAGATAAAGGGGCGGTGGTGGAATAGCTTGCAGTGCTGTTCGAAGAACTTGTCTCGCAGCCAGGCGTCGAGACTTTTGGCACCGACCTGGTCCAATAACTGATTACGACGCTGCGGCGTCCAATCCCCACCGAAGGCCGCTTCCAACAAGCCGTCCAGCCGAACATCAGCCGCTTTTTCAGCGCGCAGTGGCGAAAGGCAAACGATACCGTCGTCGTCGGCCAAGGTATTCAGCCTAGCGCTACGATCGATCCAGACTCGTGCCTCATCGGATAGCTCCATCTCGGCGTCCGATTCTGCCGGCCAGTGGTAGCCAAGTAAGCGTGCGACTGCGACCTGCAGCGGCTCGCTAGCGGGCTGCGGATTACCATGAAAAATCCACTGGGTGGGATCGTCTGAGTATGGTTCTGGCAAGCCGTCGGGGTAACGCTCGGCGGCGACTTGCTGCCAATAAGTCAAATCAAACGGCACTTTTACGAGTGCACCATTTGCAACGATGACAGCCTGTTCAAGCTGCCTCACTGCCGAGTTGAATTCAGGGCTAGAACAGAACGACCAGATAGCTGCAAGGTGGCATTCGCTCTTTGGAACAAGAACTGCCAGAGACTTATCGTACCTTTGACCTTGGAAAAGCGATGCTTTTAGATCACGCATCACTGAAACCGAAACACCCCGCTTCCCCCACGCCTGCTGACCACTTTGATCTTGGTTATGAATACGCTCACGATGAAGCGAGTCCATTCCACGAACACGCATCTGAGAAGAGTCCCAAGCAACTAAATGCGATAGCCCTTGAAATGGGCCATGCTCAACTGGCGAACACTGTAAATAACTCCACCCCGAGGGAGCATTTCCAGCCAGTTCCCAAAAATTGCGTCCGAACTTTTCAAAGTCGCCGGTACCAAGCCCAAGGAAGGAACTCGCATGCTCGGACAGCAAAGAACCAAGCTGCACATCCCCAAGAGCAATCCGAGCATCCGGGTTAGCCAGCTGTGTCTTCTGCCCAACAGCTACCAGCTCCTCACTACGCAGAGTTTCCGCTTTTTCCTGCGCATACTTAAAATTACTCGCATCTATACCGTGCAACAGAAAATCTTCCGCAGGCATAGTTTGCGTTTGAGTCAAAAGAATAACGTTTACGACCTCGCCACTGATCGTATCAAAAGCCCCTGAGCCCAAGCGCGCCAAAAGATTCCAGCTCACCTTCTTGAGCAGGTATTCGCGAAGCTTCCTGTAGCTGGTCATGAATAGCCAGTTCTGGGGCATGACAAACTGCACGGTTCCTTCGGCCGTGGTTAATTCCAGACAGCGGTCCAGAAATACGTTAGCCAAATCGTTCTTGGCGAGCTCGTAGTTGCTTTCACAGAAACTCCTGAGAGTTTCGCACTGCTTGCCACGTGCTAAATAGGGTACGTTGGTAATCACTAACTGATAGCGATGCCCGAGTAACTCCGCAGCTCTAGCTAACCCTTGAGCTGTAATAGCCGCCTCCTGCAGGTCGTCCTCACCTGCGTCTCCGACTGTAAGCGCCTTGCTTAAAAGAGGCTGTACCTGGCTCCAATCAGCCGTAAGCAAATCGCCTTTTAGACTGCGGGCCGGATCAATTAGCGAGCCCAGAATCGGCGCATCACGGAAGGTGTCATACAGCCGAGCCATGCCGGCTTTGAGTTCAGGGTTATCGCCAGCCAGCGCCAACCACTGCTCACGCGGCGTCTGAATCCGTTGCCCCACACAAGCAATATTGAGCGTCGGCAAGTTGCGATAACCACCGGCACCGGGATAACGCCAGGCTTCAAGAGCAACGGCAAAAGCAGCCAGCTCGACGCACCGCTGATCCAGCTCCAGGCCGTGGAGGTTCTGGCTGATCACCGCATCAACGGCTTGATCTGCTGACAGGCCTTCGGCCGCCATACGCATCGGCACCAGCATTAACAGGGTGGCGACCAGGAAGTGCCCCGAGCCGCAACACGGATCCAGCATCTTGAACTGCGCCAGATTTTGCGGCCAACCGTCGAAAGTGCCTGCGGCGGGCACCTGGGTATTTTCGGTCGAATCAACTTCGGCAGATGCCGGCACCGTGCGCAGGTAGGTGAGTGGCAGCAAATCACGATGCTGCGGGTAGTGGGTCACCCACCAGGCGCCCAGGCTATTATCCAGCAGGAACTGCACCATGTAGGGTTCAGTGAAGAGTTGGGTCACCGGCGACAGTTCGTCCGCTCCAATCTTCACGCCCGAAGCGTTCACTTCATCCTTTTTCTTGGCCTGCCAGTATTGGTAAACCCAGCCCAAGCTATCGGCCGCCTCGAAGGTGGCCTTGTCCAGGTCAGCAATCAGCTTTTCCAACGCACGTACGTGGTTAAAGGCCAGGGGCACCGCCAAAGCGGGTGAGTCGGCACGAAACACTTGGGGCAGCATGCGTGAGGCCAGCTTGCCCGCCAGCTCCCAGCCATTGGCACAGCCTTCATCCGCTGCCAGCTCCTGGCACTCTTCCAGGGTAAGCGCGGTATGCGGGTCGTACATCAGCAGGTGGTTCTGCTCGAGGAAGCGCGCAAAGAGCATACGGTGCCAATGCTCATAGGCAATCTCCACACAAAGGCGCTGAGTTTCCTGCTGGCCGGTACGGGTATCACGCAGATCCCCGAGCTGACGACCATGGGCACGCAAGCGGTTGCGCAATGCACGCTGCTCGTCATCCAGGTAACTAGCCGCGCTGGCGTCGCCAACACTGAGCCGGGTGAGTGCTTCTTGCGCGGCTTGCTCGGCAATATCTCGCGCCTTGATGACGGTGGTTTCCAGTTGCTTGCGAAGCTTTTTGTCGAGGAACTCGCGCATGGGTACGTCCTTGCCACAGCCAGTGCTGTAGGTATTCAGTCGGCCTGCCCTATCAACCGGCAAGCCACGTAATCATTTATTCGATTTTTTGGGCGCCGCTTAGGTGGGTTACGCCGCGCCGCGGCCAAGCCACCAATGGGCCACTATGCTACGGGTGCCATCAGACCATCACGGGGCCTTCCGCCAGCTTGGCCAGCAGCTGAGCCTCGATTTCCGCCAACCATTGGCGCAGCTGCGCTTCGTTTTCGAAGGTGCGCTTAGGCAAGCTGACATGCTGAACCTTGGGTTGCAGCAGCTTGACTGCTTCCTGGCGGGCGCTTTCAAACTTGGCAGCCAGGCTGTCTTTACGATCAGTCCACTGCTCCAGACTGGTGGTTTCCAGGCTGTCGATAACTTCTTCACGGCTACCGAGGCTCAGCGCTTCGGGCTCAACCAGGCCGCGGCGAGTGAGCAGTTCATTCTGCTGAGCAGCAGAGAGCTGCTGCCAGTGGCTGTCTGCTGTCAGCTCAGCCTGGCGCTTTTGGTACTCGATATGGAAGGCGCGGAAGTGGTGGTTGATCGCCTCACGCAACTGGCTAACGGTGGTGCTGATCAGGCTCTCGAGCGGATTGGGCTCGGCCAGCAGGCTGCGATTACCCTTGATGGCATCCACTTCGCCTTTGAGCTTCTCACCGAAGGCCAATCCCTTGCTAAGCCGCAGTAAGGTTTGCAGCAGATCCCAGTCACTGCGGCGGGAACGCAGCTGTTCACCCAGGCTACGCCAGGCGTCAAGCAGCGGTTTGATGGCATCCTTGTTGTCCAGCACCAGTTTGAGCTGGGTATTGCCACTTTCTTTGGCGATCTCATCAATCAAGCTGGCGTCCGGACGCGCAGGAGCCGGCGCCTCACCACCTGCAGCTTGGTGCAGCTCGCGGGCCAGGGTGACCAGCGCTGGCAAGCGGGCCTGCTCTTCTCCTGGCGGACAATCGATGCCTAGCGAGCTGATCAAGCCACGAATCTTGATCAGATCCACCGGGCGGATGGTTACAGTCTCAGGGCGGAATGTGGTTTGAGTTAGCTTTTGGCGCTCTAAGGTTTGAGCCGTTAACGCGTTACCGCTTATGTCCGTTGCGCGCAGAGCGCCTGCTGCTACCAGGGCGAACAGCGCTCCATCTACAGTGTCCTGCTGCCACCCATACGGCGGCGCAGCAAATTGCTCACGGATCTCGGTGCCTTTTTTTGAGCCACCGATGTACCGCATAACGGTAGCGCATACCGGATGCTTCTCCGTATCGCCAGTAAAGCCTACGGCTTCCAGGGCGTTCTGACCGCCGTCCTTGCGGGCACGGTCGTAAACCTTGGCCCAATGCGGGCTGTCGGCCATGTCGAATTCGCGGTAGAGACGCACCACGGAGGCTTGAGCAGCGGTTTGAATGCGCTCGGCAATACTGTTGCCGTCGACTTCCGCACCTCCGGCTTGCAGTACCTGTACACCCGAAAGGATTTCCTTAAGGAGCTGGTCAACCTGCTTCTGCGCATCGCGCTGGCGGGTCTCCATCGCCTTGCGGGCATCATTGCCCGCCTCGGTATTGGGCATGCCGCGCAGGCTCAGGGTCGCATCGGCGGCTTCCTGGTGGATGATGGCGTTGTTCAGCTCGGAACGGTTGCGCGCGGGGATATAGAGGTACAGCGTCGGTAGATCCGGGTTCGCTTTACGCGCCTCTGCAAGGAAGGATGATTCGTTCAGGCTCCAACCGTCCTGTACCCAGAGATAGATTTTCTGGTTGGCATCTTTGGGCACTTCTGCATCGAAGCAGGCAATTATTTGGCGGTTTTCTTTGCACGCCCCCTGAGTGACACGGACCTTGGCCAGTTCGGACTTGATTTGCTTGTGCAGCAGGTCGATCCGGAAATTCTCGACACGTTGCATATTGCCGCGCAGGTCGGCCTCTTGCTGGCGGAAGGTATCGTACCACTGAGCACTTTCTTGGGTTTGCAGACGGTACTCGACACCGGCACTGGTCTCCATGGCCATCAGTTGACCATTCTTGGCCATGGCATCCAGTTGAACGGGGATGCGCGCACGGAGCTCGTCTTTGCCCTGGTTGAGGTTATCTACCAGAAGGTCAGCCAACATGTCGGCGGTGGCGCGTACACCGCAGTCGGAAATCAAGTCTGTCGGCAGCTTGCCAATCAGCAGAATCAGCGAGAGCAGACGCGACTGCAGTTGCTGGTCGTCATCTCCAGCCGACAGCTCGGCAATGCGCTCGTAGTCCTCCTTGGAAATGACGCCGGTCTGCAGCAGATTGGGCGCGATCTGCTGGTAGATAAAGTCGCCGGGAACGATATTGCCCAACTCTTTCTCCGCCGTGGCCTTGGCGGCCTCGTGGATGACTTTGAGCTGGTTACGCAGCTGCGAAACAGTGCCGGTGGTATCGACAATACGCAGCACCTTCTCCCAGAAACGGCGGCGCACGGGCAACAGTGGGTAGTCGGCCAGCATGACCTTCTCGTCATCCTGGTGATACTCCACCTTGGTGCCCCGCAGATGACGAGAAATCTCGCCTAGGTGCTTGGTCAGAAGCGCCTGCAGCCCGGCACGAGCGGTCTCGACCTTTTGCAGGATGACCTTACGGATGACCGACTCCACGTCGGTGTCGCTGAGCATGATAGGAATCTGGAAACGACCCATCAGACGCATCAAGTTCGGCATACCGGACAGCGCATTCTGGCCGGTAGCAATGAACAACAGACGATTACCGAAAGCCGAGTGTTTACAGCAGGTCTCAACGACCTCCTGGATCATGTGTGCACGGTCTACATCGTTACCCACGTATTGCTGGACTTCGTCGAGCACAACCAGGGTGAGCGGGAACTGGCCTTCGCGATCCAGCGCATCGGCGATAGCCTGGACCATTTGGTCGTTGGTCACATCAGTGACTGTCGGGAATTGACCTTTGAGCAGTTGATGCACACCTTGCGTGTCGCTGGCCATGTCCGGGTAGGTCTGGAGCAAAGCATTGGCAATTAGTGGCGAGACGTACAGCTTGCTCAGCTCACGCTCCCAGGGTTTGCCGGCATTTTCTACTGCCTGTCTAACGGCATCGAAGTAGCCTTGCTCTTTCAGCCAGAGGACAAAACGAGCCTGGTGGTACTGCTCCGGCAGGCCCGCCGACTTGAAGATGATGCCCAACAGTGCGAGGCGCACATTGTTGTTCGCACCAGCACCGAGCGTGCCGGATGCAGCATGCAGGCCGCCATAGCGACGCGACTGAATGCTCAGCTCTTTGAATGCGTCAGCAACGTTCTGAGGTAGGTTGGCAATATGGCGTGCGGTAAGGCCGTCCGGGAAAGCCTGGTCGACCCACAGGGTGCGCAGCATCTTGGCCATGTGCGACTTACCCGAACCGAAGAAACCGCTGATCCATACACCCGGCTGCTCATGATTGCTGCCCAGGTTGCGCAGATAGGTAGACAGGATCTTGTCCATACCGGCCTGGTACTCACCTTCACAGACGAACGTCTTGAGCTCATAACGAAGGGTGTTGAGCGCCTGCTCGGACAGATCGTCCTTCACTTCGGCGACACCGTTGTTAGCCAGGCGGTTTTCCAGCGGATCGTGCAGGTAAATTTCGCGGTTAAGCATGTCAGTCCCTTAAAGCAAAACAGTCAGTTGTCAGCCGTCAGCGGCGTGGCGTGGTAGCCCCAGCCGTCACGGGCGTCCAATAAGCGATAGGTGTTGTCGATGTACTCGCCCGGGAAGAGCACCAGCAGCCTACCGGGCACATGCGCAGAGAGCGCTTTGACGAACCCCGCGACTGAGCCGAAACCAAACAAGGCACCGCTGCCAATCAGCGCTACGAGGGTGTTCTCGTTAGCTTGGTCACCCAGTTGCTGCTCCAGTCGATCTAGAAGGTCCTGAATGAAATCGGGGTAGTTACCGATCAGATCGCTGGGGTCAGTGAAATAGGCATCCCGGTACTCTTCCGCAGCCATCCACTCGGGAAATGCATTGGTGATATCCAGCGCCAGCCAGGGATGGCCTGCGCCTTCCGTGGCCACTTTGAATTCTTCGATTCGCGCACGCAGCTTAAGCTCGTCTTCCTTGTGATAAACGGCAAACAGAACGCGCTGCTCATCTGCCAGGCCCACTTGCCAAGGCAGGCTGATATGGCGAGCGTAGTTTTTGATGAGCTTATTGAGGCGACTACTCATGGAGCCAGGCCTTTTCGGTTTGAGTGAGGAAGTCAGGGAAACCGACCTCTATGACTTCACCCGATTGTTTGAATGTGATCAGCCCCCGCAAGGATGCCGTACGTGCAAGCTCTGTCAGGCGTTCAACACGGCAATCCAGCAGCTTGCACCACTCACTGGAGAACAGGCGCTGCCCGCTCAAACCATTGAGATAAGCCTGAAACAGGGCATAGGCGACGTTCACCTCGGTTACCTGCGGCTGCGCCCTACTCTTTTTGATGCGCCCACTCAGAAATCCGGCCTGAGTCCAGCTGCCGTTGATGTTTTGGGCATAGGACTTGAGTGACGCAGGACTGAAACGATTGGGATCTTGAGCAGCCAATACCGCCTCAGTTTGCTCACGCTGCAGAGGCTCACCGGGCTTGAGCTCCAACATCAGCGGAACAGACACACGTAACAGTGGATCACGAGCCACCGCTAGTTGCAGCGCGAGCAATGGCTGCGCCTCAATGCGCACATCCCAAAGCTGGCGAAAAATGCGAAACAGTGGGATATCAGGTGACAGACCGTAGAGATCGACCAGATGCCCGACCGTGAGCTTGCGCGCTCGGCTAGTGGGCTTGTCTAGGCAGTTCAACTCCGTGATTTGCTCACGATACAGCGGGCGACTATCGGTAAATTGCGTGCTGGAGAAAAGGCGACGCAGCTCCGGCAACATCATGGTGCGGGAGTCATGCGCTCCGCTTCTGCCGAACTTGAAGCCGAAATTGATCAGAGACTGCTGATTGGTCATGGCATCACTTGTGGGTTCCCAGCTCACAGCACCCGCTGAGCGGGCGTTGAGGGACGGAATGATCTGCAAAGCTGCCATTATCTCTGACTATCCAATGTTGGTCTTGCGTCAATCCGTTAATCGTCAAGCTTGATATCAGTTTGATATCAGCCCACATCCTGCCTAATCAGGTAGTAATTGTCATCTTCAACCGTTCAAGCTGCTTCGTGTTGCCGCCAACGCCTGTGGTGGTGAGCTGGCGCTTCGACAAATCGGTGGAGGGCACCCGATTGCTCTTCCCCTGCGCTACGACAACCCATCTGAATCGCCCCTGTTTGAGTAGGCATCCATTCCAGTGGCTCTATCCCGCCCATACAGTGGGCATGACGCAGGATATGTCGCCGAACTAGTCATACCAATGATGTACTTTCATACAGGTCAATTTTTCAGGCAGGTTGCCGGAAGCGAGTCGCAGATTGTGGCGAAGGTGAACGCTGTGCCTATCAAGATCTAAACAGCTCTCCGATACCGCTCGCAATCGGCCGCCTCGTTAGACCCACAAGCCTTTTTAAACGTCTTGCAGAAAATTGGAAGGCCTTTTAGGGCATCGTAACTTTCCGCGTGATAGCGGCAGAGATAACAGTTCTTAATTGATACGTTCCGGTTTGCAGCGAGCTCAACCTGTTCGATAAATAAACGGCCACCCTCCGCCTGGTTCTCAAAAGGAGACTTTGCTCCCGCATTGGAAAAAAATAAATTACTATAAATAAGCTTATCTGATTTACGCGCTTTTGAATGCACCACTCTCAGCTCGTTAAACTCCAGATTGGCTTTGCCACTTTCGTACACAAAAAAAGCGTAACACTTCCTAGCTGCGCACTTACACTCAGAGTCAGTGATAGCTTCTGTTGCGTGATTAAAACCAATAAAAAGGGCGTCACTTGCCGACAAACTCGATTTTCTAATTTTATTGATATCTTCTTCTGTCTCTATAGGTATCTCAATTACTCGATTTCCAGAGCTTTCTTTTCGCTCCGACATGAAATGAGTATGAGCTATTTCAATGTATATTTTTTCAGAAGGCCTGGATTCGCTAGAAATCAACACATCTGGAACAAATTGACCATCCCGCTTTTCAACCTGAATGTTGTGAAAGTATTCCGTCAGGTCATATTCCTTCTCAACACAACCCAGATCACAAGCAGTTATTATCGCAGGGTGAAATTTGCGGCATACCTTCGTAGCCGCCAGCTTAATTACAAATGGCTCACCAGCCTCCAGACATCTCGTGTATACATCAACAAACGTCGCTTTACCGAGCTTATGCAAGTATGTTTCGCCGCTGCACTCCACCTGCGCTTTATGAGCAAAGTGCGGACGCACCTTCTCTCCGTTAACCCTTGCGATCAGCGGGTTTTCACAACCTAGACAGGTGAACTTTTCACTTATGACCTTTCCGGCGATGTCGTCTGCACATATGGTCTGGCCATTTTCATTTAATGCGTAGCGGTATTTTATCATCCATGAACCCGATCAAAGATATAAGTAGCAATTATAGATCCGAAGCAGAAGAAGTAAGCCGCTGCATAACGCAGGCACCTATAGTTCTTTCCACACTTCACTTTGCTCGATTATCCGTGCAAATGCCGACGCACTGAACCCTTCCGGATAAAGCGTGGCCACCTCATTCGCGCCCTGTTTATCTAGCGCCTTCAGGTAATGAAGCTCGTCACGAAGAGCTAGTTCAATAACTTCGCGCGAAACGATACGAAAGCCATCAACCACCTCGCCATCAAATTCGATCGAAGTATCAACTACCCAACCATGCAAGGTGGGCAGCGGATCGGGCGCAGCAAGCCCCAACGCCGCACGTAAGCCTAGGTCATGTTGCAGTGCTTGCCGCACCGCCACACTTTTACGCCTTAACTGCCTGGCAGCCTTGCGTAGCGTATTTGTGCGATGTAACCAGACCTCCTGTTGGGTGGAGCGAATAAATCCCGACTTCACTTCAAGCAAAAGAATTACACCAGCCAGGCACGCCAACAGGTCAATCTCTCCAGCATCCTGCGCGTCTACTCGTCGAGGCTCGTAGCCCACAACGACGTGGAACCCGCGTTGCCGAAGAGAATGGGCGAGGTTATGCTCAATCCGTTCTGTTTCGCTGCGCAGCTCTGACCGACGCTGCTCGACTCGCCGGAGATTGTTTACAGCAGCCGACAGGGAGTTTTGCCGGCCAGCCACCCAAGGGAACTGAAAGCTGTAACGACCTATCTTGTAAAACGGCTTCTCCGATAGCCTTGGCGTTGGCAAATTCGGGGGTTGCTTCACTTGCTCGGATAGTGTCTGGAGATCACTAGTCCAAAACTGCAAGATCGCCTTCGCTGCTTCAGGATCCCCATCGGGGTGATCATCACTCACCGTCCATGCGCGGATCCGCTGAATTTTTTCTGGCTGCTCCGACCAGGTCATGGGAAAACGATTCTCGCCCTGTAGCAGACCCTCAAAGGCCAAACGCCCAAGCGCGGTTATGGGCTCGCCCGACTCATCCAAGTAACGCTGATAAGGCTGCAGGTAGGCTTGTTCGAAAAACGCTCTGGTCAGCTCACTCGCCAACATTGCGTGGAACAACGTCACTTCAGCTCCGTTGTTCAACCTTACGCGCTCTCCAAGCCCGAAAACCACTTGCAGATAAAGCTGGCTGCGTATGGTCTTGATGTAGGCGAGCTGGTTAGCCTCATGGTTGTCGGTACTGCCGATCAGCTTTCCGGCAAGCTCAGAAGCGGCAAAGGTCTCAATCGCGCGGCGCATCCAGTAGCACCACAACAGCTGGCTTTTCTGTTCATCTATGAACGTCTGCCATTGCAGGCCCGCGCAACTCTTGCGCAGGTGGACCCAGAGCGGCGAATCCCTGCGCGTAAACAACTTTGAATAACGGACGGCCCATCGCAGCTGATCTGCGTTGTGCGTGGCCAGATGACTCAGCAAATCGATATCGATCACGTCATCAAAGTGGAGCACCCGTGCCAATGCCAGACTGGCTAGGTCAGCCTCGGCTACTGTCTCCGAGGCCCACCAAAACTGTGCGGACGCCAAGCCAGCTGCACGGTTGCGTGAGCTGTACTTCCCGCTTGGTCGCTGATCCAAAAAATCATGCAGGCACTCATTGAGTGCTTCGCCAGGGGTATAGCACTGCAAATATTTGGCGTATTGGTCTTGGTAGAACTGCTGGCAACGTTTATCAGAGTCACGCACGTGCTATCCCTGCCTGCCCCAGGAAGGGCCTATGTCCTTTTGGATGGCTCACGTTATCTCACGAACATCATGTGCCATTACCGATTCGAGCATACAGCTCTAACATCAAGGCCGCTGTCACGCTACAGGATTCAAAAAATTTTCAGCCCTGTATTACCTACTGGAAGCCGGGCACAAAAAGCTCGTCTCTACCTCGGGGTATTTTCTCTTGAACAGGAGTCTGAATAATGAGTATTTGCTGTCCTTCCTGCGGTTCTCTTCGCGTTGTTGCTCGCCATTATGGTCGCAAGATCGGTGGTGCGGTTGGTGCCGTTGGCGGTACAGCGAGCGGAGCAGCCGGCGCTATGGCCGGTGCAAAAAGCGGTGCTCTAATCGGGGCTTTCGCTGGCCCCGTGGGCGTGACGCTGGGTAGCCTGGCCGGCGCGATTCTGGGCGGCCTGGCTGGTGGAACTGCCGGAGGTCTGGCCGGAGCCAAGATGGGTGAGGAAATCGACTCTCAAGTTCTCGACAATTATGAGTGTCACCACTGCGGTATTGCTTTTTCACAAACTGAACGTTGATTTCACCTCAGTGCAGAACGAAACGTTATTACATTTGATGTTTTGAGGAGTATCACGATGGCTCATCTCGTTGAAACAATGGCCTACGCTGGCGCTACCCCATGGCACGGGCTGGGCAACAACCTGCCGCGGAAACAGCCTATCGAAGTCTGGCAACGCGAAGCCGGCATGAACTGGCAGATACTGGAAAGCCCTGTTCATTTCAAATCGGACGCTATCGGCCATCTCGGCTCAATTCATTCCTTCCCAGAGCAGAAGGTGCTCTACCGTTCCGACACCAAGGCGCCACTGTCAGTGGTCTCCAAGCGATATCACACCGTGCAGCCACGGGAGGTACTCGAGTTCTACCGGGACCTGACCGAGGTCTCCGGCTACGAGCTGGAAACCGCTGGAGTGCTCAAGGGCGGCCGCAAGTTCTGGGCGCTTGCACGCACTGGGCAAGGCACAGCGATCAAGGGTAACGACCAGGTCAACGGCTACCTGCTGTTGGCTACGTCGTGCGACGGCACACTGGCCACCACCGCAACGCCGACCACTGTACGCGTGGTGTGCAACAACACCCTGACCGTCGCTCTGGACGGCACCAGCCGAGCGATCAAGGTGCCGCACAACACTCGCTTCGATCCGGCGGTTGTAAAGAAACAACTAGGTATTGCCGTCTCGCAATGGGACGACTTCATGTACCGCATGCGCCATCTGGCCGAACGCAGGGTTCAGTGGCATGAGGCCATGGGGTTTTTCATGAATGTGATGTGCGATGTCAGCCCTACCGGCCAGCTACCCGAACAGCTGCCGAACGAGCGCGCCCTGCGCAAGGTTCAGGAAATGTACGAAGGCCGTGGCCGGGGCAGTCAGTTGGACTCAGCCAAAGGCACTGCCTGGGGCCTGCTCAATGCCGTGACCGAGTACGTCGATCACGAGCGTCGGGCACGAAGCACCGAATACCGCCTCGACTCGGCCTGGTTTGGCCAGGGCGCGCAGATCAAGCAACGTGCTCTGGACGCGGCTCTACAGCTCGCCGCTTAACCCCCATTTCAACCTTATCGCCCGGTCAGCTTCGCGCTGATCGGGCTTTTTTATGCCCGTAAGGTGAACAGCATGAAAGCGACTTCATTGAACCGCAGCACCAGCAGACCCCGGTCAGCCCTTCGCCTGATCAGTACAAAGGAATTACCCCGAGAAGAGTGGCTGGAAGTACGCAAACGAGGCATCGGTAGCTCGGATGCCGCGGCATCCGTTGGCCTCAACCCCTACAAGTCGCAGCTGGAACTGTGGTTGGAGAAGACCGGACGCGACACCGGATTACCAAAAACCGACCCCGATGATGAAGAAAGCGCGATGTACTGGGGCAACGTCCTTGAGCCGATTGTGGCCTGGCACTACAGCAAGCGCACCGGCAACAAGGTTCGACGCATCAACGCTGTGCTGCAGCATCCGGACCCTGACCTGTCTTGGATGCTGGCAAACATCGATCGCGAGGTAATCGGTGCCGACGATGTACAAATTCTCGAATGCAAGACTGCCGGCATAAACGGGGCACGCCTCTGGAAAGAAGGGGTACCCGAGTATGTGCAACTGCAGGTGATGCACCAGCTCGCCGTCACCGGCAAGCAGGCTGCGGATGTGGCGGTTGTGCTCGGCGGTCAGCACCTGGAGATCCATCGCATCGAGCGCGACGAAGAGATGATCGCTCGCTTGATAGAGCTGGAGCGCACGTTCTGGAGATACGTCGAAACCGACACGCCGCCACCCGCAGATGGGACAGCGTCCGCTGAATCTGCGCTGCGCTGCCTGTATCCAGAGGACGATGGCCAGACGGTGGACTTCAGGGACCAGCCCGGACTGTCAGCTGCATTCGTCGAGCTCAAGGCGCTGCGTCAATCCATCGAAGAGAAGCACACGCGTGAGGCACAGCTCAAGCAGATGCTTCAGCAGGCGATGGGCGAAGCGACGAGGGCCGAGTTTGCTAACGGCTGCGTCAGCTGGAGAAAGGCCAAAGACAGCATCGGCTTCGATGTGGCCCGACTGCTCAGGGACAGGCCTCATCTGCGAGACAAATATTCACTCATCAAGCCCGGCGCCCGACGCTTCCTAATCGGCTGATTTCCCTCAATCACTTCCCTCCCCTTGGCCAGTCCACGCAGTTGGCGCTGCGTGGCTGGCCTTTTTTTATTTCAGGAGAACCACCATGCTCAAAGGTCTGGCTATTACCCCGCCGGTACTCGGGCGGATTTCCATTGGCAAGGTCATCGAGAAGAACGGCAAGCGTCTGCCAGAGAAGGATGACCAGTTCACCATCACTTCCCAGGTGCAGAGCCGCGACGGCTGGCTGGTACACCCACTAAACGATGAGCTGCGTCAGAGCAAGGACGACAAGCTGCGCAGTATCCCGGTGCGCCTGCTGTTCAACGAACCGGAGCTGAATTTTCGTGCTGACTACACGCTATTTGATCGCCAGTCAGGTCGCCCGGTCTGCGTCGGCAATGGCGAAACCTGCAAGCGAGTCACCCAGGACGGCATGCAATCGCTGCCCTGCCCTTCGCCAGATGCCTGCCCGCTGGCGAAAGGCGGAGCCTGCAAGCCCTATGGCCGGCTGAACGTGGTGATTGGCGATGAGGATCTGTTGGGTAGCTTCGTCTTCCGTACCACCGGCTTCAACAGCATCCGCACCCTGGCCGCACGCCTTCATTACTTCCAGGCCATCTCCGGAAACCGCCTGGCCTGCCTGCCGCTGGAACTGCGACTTCGTGGCAAGTCCACCCGGCAGAGCCACGGCACACCGATCTTCTACACCGACCTGACCGTACGCAGCGGAATGGACATGACCGAGGCGCTGCGTAACGCAACTGAGCTCGATCAACAGCGGCAAAAGGCGGGCTTCGATCAGAACGCGCTGGACGAAGCGGCAAGACGCGGCTTCGGCAACGGTGCCTTCGAGGAAAACGAGGAAGACGTCAGCGCCATCGTCGAAGAATTCTTCCCCATCGAGAGCGCCCACGAACAGCCGCTTTCCAAAGCCATATCGCACTCGTCGGGCAAACCCAGCCTGACTGAAAAGCTGGAAGCCAAGCACCAAACCCTGAATGCCTAGACTGGCCACCCGGCCCATGGAGCTGAATATGCGATTGCACAAAATCAAGGCCGGTGAGACCGCTGGCACCTACCTGATCGAGTCACCAGTCACTGAAGCCGACATCCTGTTGATGGCCAAACAGCTGGCCAGCCAGCGCTTGCGTCGGGGACGGCAACTTACAGCGCCACAGGACGTATTCAGCCACCTGCAGACGCTACTGGAGGCCTATGAGTACGAAGTCTTTGCCCTGCTGATGCTGGACTGTAAGCACCGGGTCATTGCGTTTCACGAGCTGTTCCGGGGCACCCTGGATGGCGCGAGCGTTTACCCAAGGGAGGTCGTGAAGATCGCTCTGGAGCACAACGCTGCCGCCATGATTTTGGTGCACAACCATCCATCCGGCGATCCCGAACCCAGCCAAGCGGATCGCACGCTAACCCACAAGTTGAAGGATGCGCTGGATCTGGTCGGTGTGAGAACGCTCGATCACATCGTTGTAGGCCACGAAGGCTGCGTTTCGCTGGCGGAACAGGGTTACCTGTAAGAGACGGATGAAACAGCTGCTACCGATCTTTGCCGCCGTTTTATGTACGGCGGCATCCTCGCCGGCTGCATAGCGGTACTACTGCTGGTGATTCTGATTCTGTGCTTTCCGCGCCTCGCTGCGGTGCTGGCATGCGGGATGCTCGGGAAATGGCAAAGCGGCACAATTCATCCAGTCAATGAGCGATACAGGAGGGGCAGCCGAAAGGCTGTCCACTCCGGCTGCTGTACCACTTTTCTTTTTTGCTCAATTGCCAATTCCATCAGAGGTAAGCAACGAAAGCTTGATGATCCCCCTGAGCATCAGATCCTGCCTGTAGCTAACGCTTCTTGGCCGACTGGTACGCTGCTCCACGCTCGCGTTTGCCCACGGAAACTACAATTACAACCACTCGTTCCTCCTCGACCCGATAGACCAGGCGATACCCGGAAGTGCGAAGCTTGATTTTGAAGTGTCCCGGCATGTCCCGCAAAGCATCAGCCTGCACCCGAGGCGCTTCCAGGCGCTCTCTAAGCTTCTTCTTGATCTGCTCACGCACCGTATGGCCAAGCTTCTCCCATTCCTTGAGCGCTGTAGGAAGAAACTCAAGCTTATAGGTCATCCAGGCTCACCGGGATGCCCTTTTCAGCGGAACGAGCCCTCGCAATTTCGACCAGTTCAAGATCGTCAAGTCGCTCCATCATCTGCTCGTACAGGTCAGCAGGCACCATGTAACCCATCACGCGATTGTGGTTGAGAACCGCCACCGGCAAACCGCCAGCTCCGGCCATGACTCCAGATGGATTCTTCTTCAGCTCAGAAACGCTAACGGCAACCTCGGCCAAAACACTCTGCATATTCAAGCCCTCATTTTCGGTCTTTATTTTGGTCTTTTTATTCAGCCCGAGCAAGCCCTAGCTTTAGGTTGCCCGAGCCTCATCACCAAGCGGCTCCGTTCGGATGGGTTCTACCCCATTTCCACGGACGGTTTGAAAAGGGCTGAAAACTTCAGATCTTGCCGGGCGACTCTACGACGCATTCGTGGGTTATGAAACCGCTCGATGTAGTCGAATAAATCCGCCCGTGCTTCATCACGAGTTCGATACGACTGATGGGCAACGCGCTCCCGTTTGAGCTGACCGAAGAAGCCTTCGCAGGCAGCGTTGTCGCCGCAATGCCCGACTGCACTCATGCTGCAGACCAGCGTGTTGCGATTCAGAAAGCGCTGGTAGTCAGCACTGGTGAATTGGCTGCCGCGATCCGAATGCAGGATCACTGACCAGTCACCCTGGCGCTGCCAGATCGCCATCTCCACCGCTCGAATCACCATCTGCCGATCCTGACGGTGATGCATCGACCAACCGATCACCAGCTTGCTGTACAAGTCGAGCACCACGCATAGGAAGAGTTTGCCTTCCAGTGTGGCTATTTCCGTGATGTCCGTGACCCACTTGCGCTCCGGTTCCTGCGCAGTGAAATCGCGCTCCAGCAGGTTTTTCACGCCTGCTGGACGCCCGCTGGCGACTCTTCCAAAGCCACGCCTCTTGCGGCGTGGCCAACCTTGAATTCGCTCAGCCGCCATCAGGCGAGCAACGCGGTTCAGGCTGACGGTTTCGCCCTCGTCGAGCAGATCCTCGTGCATCCGGGGCGCTCCGATCACACCACGGCTGTCCTCGTGAATCTCCCGAATGCGCCTTACCAGGCGTGCATTCTCTTGAGTTCGCGGGCTTGGATCACGATCCTGCCAGGCGTAATAGCCACTGGCAGAAACCTTCAGGCAACGGCACATCAGACGTACCGGGTACTCGTTGCGGCAGCGCTGGATCACCGTGTACCGCTCGATGATTCCCTGGCAAAGTACGCTGCCGCGTCTCTTAAAAAATCACGTTCCTTGGTCACCCGGGCCAACTCACGCTTGAGGCGGGCCAGCTCCTCATCTCGCGGACTACCGGTTCCGGGAAAGGCCTTTTCTGTGCCTGGTTGTGCTTCTCGAACCCAGCGTGTGAGCAGGTTCGGAGCTACACCAATCTCCAGGGCCACTTGTCGACAGCTCGCCCCTGAACGACGAACCAACTCGATGGCTTCCCGCTTGAATTCAGGACTGTATTTCTTGCGCTTCATGAACACTCCTTCAGCTCGGTATGAGCTTACTCGAAAGTGTCCGTGCTAACGGGGTAGAACCCGATCAAACCCGACTGGATCCAAATCCATGCTGACCACTCCCGTAGACTTTCGTGGCCGCCTTGCAGAGGTAGCTTGCCCGATAGAAGAAGTCGACCACTCCCTGCGGCTCATCACGACGGAGGCAATAGGTTGGATTGCTTGGTATCTCTACCAACCCCTTGGCCTCGTCAACTGACGAGCCCAGAGCACTTGCCCACGCCTCTTGGAGACGGTTGAACATGTTATCCCTTCCTGGCTCAAACTTACCTAAAGCATTGAATGCATCGTAATTGAGAAAGAATGCAACATGGTAATGCGGCCTCCCATGTTGCCCAACTTCTCTAGCCCAAACGTATCGCACACCGCTCTGATGCGCATGTTTATTTTCCCTACGCGCAATACAACGATTGTGGCGTATTCTTGCCTTAAAGGATTCTACAAACCTTTCAAATACTTGATTTGTATAATCGCCTCTGCCATAAACAAACGCTGCTGGAAACCTAAGATCAACTCTAAATGCAAAGACACGAGAATGCTGTTGAAGAGCACGATCAATCGTAGCATGCAGCCTTTCCAGATACTGACGTATGAAAGGCCCTTTATCTATCTGAATAGGCAAGCCACGATAGCCAAGCTCATTATGGATAACAAGATTACTATTTTGACTATGACGTAACATGTTAAATACTCCAATGCTTAAGTGCATAACCTAGGAGCATCATGTATTTATTCACTGAAACAATATCCATACGTCAGGTATCTAAGGGATACCTGACTTAGCATGTGGTGACTCTATGGAAAACAATGGATCTTTTATTATCTCTAGGTAGCATACTACCAATACCGAGACGAACGTATTTAACAATACACAGAAAAGCACACAGAAACCCGAACGAAAATCGCAATTAAGCGAAAAAACAACTCTGAGAAAAAACCATCAAGACCGACTGGCGGCCTTGATGATCTCTTCAAAGTAACCAAGCCCACAAAAATTAATAACCAGCCTGCGTATCGCGCTCTTCTATCCGAGCTAAAATCCATTCATGGACCTCACTCTCCACCCACCCAACACTCCGCCCACCCAGAGGGACTGACCTAGGGAACCAACCGTCCGAGATATGCTTATAAATAGTCGAGCGGCCCAAGCCAGTAAGCGCCATTACCTGCTGCAGTCGAATCAATTTCATTGATGAGTCCTCATATCCATTCAAGGAATAGGGCTCACCGGTAACAATTAACTTATCGCGCAAACAAAATTACCAGCTACGGAAAACCATCCCATCAAAACATTCGTAGCACCGATTAACTCCTCCCAAGCCAAAAGTATGCAGTTTGCGCTAGACGACTTACCCTTCCTAGTTTTCCCGCATACAACGTGGCTGAAACCGCGTTTTTGTGGGCCTGGCAGCATGAATGTAACCTAGGAATATTCTATATTAATGCCTAGGAATCACCTAATGTAGAATCCTTAGGATACTGATATACTCCAAGCGTCATTCAATAAAAAAGACTTCACATCATGCCAATCAATCAAGCAAAAAAGACTCTCAGATTAGTTAGTGAAAAGACCGACAAAAGAACTCTAATGTGGTTATGGATGTTTATAAGCAAACATTTCCAAAATCTTTATATCGGCCAATACGGCATGCCCGGGATGCTTGAAAACATCCAAAATGCTCTAAATGAGATCAATCCAGCCATAATAGAACAGCAATACCAGGCAAACATTTTAGAAGAATCATTTTATGCCTGGGTAAAAGATGACATAGAGCAACTAGCATGGCTGACTGAAAACTTAATAATTGCTACAAAAGCGACAGCCCCAATTATATACTCCACGCAAAATGACCGGGATTACGTAATAGGCCTGCTAGATTTATTAAACTCGACAACAATGATAAACATGGATTCGAGACAGATAAATGATCACATAATAAAATCTATCCACGCAAAGAAAGAACTAGCGTACAAGATAAAGAACGAGTGGGAAAAGTACAGCCAGGAAAGAAAAGCTTTAGATTGGTTTAATGATAAGAAAGAGCCAATGAAGCTAAAAGCTGGGTGGCATATTTTTAAAAAGCAATTTCCAAATCTTGCGCAAAACCATCCAGAATTCAACAGCTACCAAGAGCTCCTCTACGTTCTCGACTGCAACCATGTACCTACGATTGACAGACTATTTTTTCTATCAAGCGCAAAAAAACGATGCAGTCAACTCAAAAACAAAGAGAAGTATAAAGGCAAGAAAGTGCAGTGCAATGTGGAAATATCGCCCAGCACGGTTAACAAGCTAAAAAAACTATCTGCCAAGCACCAGTTATCACAAGCAGCAGTTATTGAAATTCTCTTGAATAAAGAATACGAAACAAATACTTTTATCCCAGAAGCATTAGGTTCTGTACGAAAAGTATTGCGGTAGGCGTCGCAGCGTGCAGGCCAGCATAACCATGGCGGCAGACTTCTTTTCAAGCTTGTCTTAGCGAGTGCCGATCCTGCGGCTCTCTTCAGCCAGTTGAATATCCGCTCGATGATGTTCAGCTGCCGATTATTTGGGCAATCGGCAGTAGAGGTAGCCCCGGCTTGGAGTTGCGCTTCATGGTTCACAGCGGAATCAACAGGCTGCATTCAGTAACGGTCGCAGTAGGCTCAAGTGTTCGGCATCTTAGCTCTTGTCTGCCAGCAACCAGCGGCAGCGCTTTCGAGGCCGGCCTTGTTTGCCGAGGACGCGGATCTGATCCAGGAGCACTTGAGCATTCGAGATGTCGCTAGCCTGGCCCGGCGACAGCAAAACACGCAGAAGGCACGCCGCTGGCATTGCAAACCACATGGATTTGGGTGGTCCGGCCACCTCGGCTGCGCCCCAATGCATGGTCTGACGGTTCTCCGGGCCCCCGCGCCAGAAGAGGCTCAGATTGGTACCGCCGTGGAGTCGATCATCAAGGAGGCCAGATCGGTCAGCCCTTCTGATTCGGGCAAATGCGCAGACGCCCAAGCACTTGCTTGAATGTGCCGTCATCCCGCCAATCAAGAAAGCGCTGATACACGGTCGACCATGCGCCGAAGCGCTCCGCTATATCGCGCCAAGCGGCGCCTGAGCGCAACCCAGAGGATGCTATTGAGCGTTAGGCGGTCATCACCCCATCTCCAGTTCAGGGGAACCAGATCCTGATCTGTTCTCAAGCAGCATCAGAGAGTTCGTAACGTTTTGCCATGCGGGCCTCCAGCCGTCATGACGCTGATTCTAGATCCTTGGACAGAACCCGAGAGTTTTGTCGAGCATAGGTCAGCGCGCTACCACTAGGCAGTGAATTGTGATGGGAGACCTGTACCCCGGACAGCACGTCTAGCAAAGCTGCTCTGCGAGTGCTAATCCCCGCAACAAGTTGAAGAATTACCGGTGGGGTAAAAAGTGGGGTAAAAACAGCAGCCACTCAAAAGCTATTAGACATAAAAAAATCCAGTCACCGCTAAGTGACTGGATTTCTTGAGGTTTTTTGGTCGGGACGGAGTGATTCGAACACTCGACCCCTTGCACCCCATGCAAGTGCGCTACCAGGCTGCGCTACGCCCCGACTGTTGCCATCAGCACTGCTGAAAGCGGATCGAACTATACATTAAGCATCTGAAAATGTGAAAGTTTTTTAGATGCCGGGACTACTATTTCCTCAGCACCTGAAGGACTTCTTCCAGCTCCGAGATCATCTGCCGAATGAGCTGCTTGTACTGAGTGGTGTCGTCGCGCGCTTCGTCCCCGGACATACGTTGCCTGGCACCACCGATAGTGAAGCCCTGATCATAGAGCAGCGCACGAATCTGGCGAATCATCAGAACATCCTGACGCTGGTAGTAGCGCCGGTTGCCGCGCCGCTTAACCGGGTTGAGTTGAGGAAACTCCTGCTCCCAGTAACGCAGAACGTGGGGCTTGACCGCACAAAGCTCACTCACCTCACCAATGGTGAAATAGCGCTTGCCGGGGATCGACGGAAGCTCGTCGTTATGACTTGGTTCCAGCATAGGCCTCGACTCTCGCTTTGAGTTTCTGCCCCGGGCGGAACGTCACCACACGACGTGCCGTGATAGGTATCTCCTCACCTGTTTTCGGATTGCGGCCCGGCCGCTGACGCTTGTCGCGCAGGTCAAAGTTGCCGAACCCGGACAATTTGACCTGCTCGTTATGCTCGAGCGCCTGACGAATCTCCTCGAAAAACAGCTCCACCAACTCCTTGGCCTCGCGCTTATTCAAGCCCAGCTCTTCATATAGACGTTCCGCCATTTCAGCTTTCGTCAGAGCCCCCATACGCTATTTCCTTAACGTGGCGTTGAACCTTTCTTCCAGGGAGGTGAGGATTTTCTGCATCGCACCGTTCACCTCATCGTCGTTTAGAGTGCGCGATGGGTGCTGCCAGGTCAAGCCGACTGCCATACTTTTGCTAAGGGGATCAATACCTTTCCCCTGATAGACATCAAATAGCTTGAGGTCTGTCAGATTCTCGCCCGCAGCATCACGAATGCAACTCAGGATATCTTCGGCCGCAATCTCCCGTCCGACCAGCACGGCAAGATCACGCCGGACTTCCGGGAATCGCGACAGCTCCGCAAAGGAAGGCATACGCCCCTCGGTAATCTCGCCGAGCTTCAGCTCGAACATGTAAACAGGCTGATCGATACCCAAGATGCCTGCCAGCTCAGGGTGGAGACTCCCAACGAATCCGACCAATCGCCCATCGCGTTCGATACGAGCCGTCTGCCCCGGATGCAACGCCGGGTGTTCTCCCGCAACGAAACGATAGGCGCCAGCATTTCCGGCAAAAGCCAGCAGCGCCTCGACATCTGCCTTGATATCGTAAAAGTCCACCGCTTCGCGCGAATTCGTCCAACCCTCTGGCTGGCGGCTCCCGGTTAACACGCCAGCCAGCATGCTTTCCTGCTCAAGCTCTTGCAACTGACCAACGAAGCGCAGCCCCGCCTCGAACAGACGCACGCGTTGTTGCTGTCGGTTGAGGTTGTACTGCAGCACTTTGACCAGCCCCGGCCAAAGCGACGCGCGCATAGCCGCCATATCAGCGGAGATCGGATTGGCAAGCTGCAGCGGCTTCATGCCAGGACTGAAGAGCTCGAACAGCTTGGGATCGATGAAACTGTAAGTGATAGCCTCCTGATATCCGCGGGCGACCAGCAAACGCCGAAGCAGCGGTAGCTCGGCACGAGCCTCGGGCTTCGCCTCAGGCGCAAGCCGAGCCTGCGGATAACGCACGGGCAGGCGATCATAGCCGTACAGCCGACCCAGCTCTTCGATCAGATCGACCTCAAGGCTGATATCGAAGCGGTGACTCGGAACACAGACTTGCCAGCGGCCTTTAGCCTCTTCGGCAACCACCAAGCCCAAGGATGTCAGCAGGCGCACCACTTCGGCGCCATCCATTTCCAGACCCAGCATCTGGTTGATACGTTCAGCGCGCAAAGTTACCGGAGCAACTTTCGGCAAGTCGCCTTCGCTGACCGCCTCAATGATCGGCCCCGCCTCGCCGCCGACGATATCCAGTAGCAGACTCGTTGCGCGCTCCATTGCCTGACGGGCTAGCTGCGAGTCGACGCCGCGCTCGTAGCGATGAGACGCATCGGTGTGCAAACCGTAGGAACGAGCCTTGCCAGCCAAAGCAATGGTGTCGAAAAATGCACTTTCTAGAAAGATATTCTGGGTAGCGGTGCTTACGCCGCTGTGCTCTCCACCCATGACGCCAGCGATGGCAAGCGCGCGCTGATGATCTGCAATAACGAGCGTATCCGCACGCAGGGTGATCTCCTGACCGTCGAGCAAGACGAGTTTTTCGCCCTCTTCAGCCATTCGAACCCGAATACCGCCTTTGATCTCAGCAAGATCGAAGGCATGCAGGGGCTGACCCAGTTCGAGCATTACGTAGTTGGTTACATCGACGACCGCATCAATGCTACGGATCTCGGAGCGTCGAAGACGCTCAACCATCCAAAGCGGCGTCGGGCGCGACAGATCAACATTGCGTACAACGCGTCCAAGATAACGCGGGCACGCCTTGGGAGCCAGGACCTCGACTGGACGTGTGTCGTCATGATGCACCGGCGCCACGGCGAATTGCACCGGACTGACCACTGAGCCATAAATCGCGCCAACTTCACGAGCCAAGCCAGCGATGGAAAGGCAATCACCGCGGTTGGGGGTCAAACCGATTTCGATACTTGCATCGTCGAGACTGAGATACTCACGAAAGTCAGTACCGACCGGCGCATCGCCGGCCAGCTCCATCAGGCCGCTATCGTCACTCCCCACCTGCAACTCGGTTTCAGAGCAAAGCATGCCGTTGGATTCGACACCGCGGAGCTTGGCCTTCTTGATCTTGAAATCGCCGGGCAATTGAGCGCCGATCATTGCAAACGGGATCTTCAGCCCAGGCCGCACGTTCGGCGCTCCACACACGACCTGAAAGGTTTCACTTCCATTGCTGACCTGACAGACCCGAAGCTTATCGGCATCAGGATGCTGCACGGTTTCGAGGACCTCACCGACAACCACACCGCTGAAGCTGCCCGCTACGGGGGTCACAGCATCAACCTCAAGCCCCACCATGGACAGACGAGCAACCAGCTCCTCGCGGGAAACCTGCGGATTTACCCAGCTCCGCAGCCATTGTTCACTGAATTTCATCCTGCTCTCCTAATAGTTCATTGACGGGCGGCGGTACTAGCGAAATTGCGCAAGAAACCGCAGATCGTTGTCGAAGAACAGGCGCAAATCATTGACACCGTAACGCAGCATAGCGAGACGTTCGACACCCATGCCGAAAGCGAACCCGGAGTAACGCTCCGGATCGATCCCGGACATCCTCAATACGTTCGGATGCACCATGCCGCAGCCCATGACTTCAAGCCAGCCGGTCTGCTTGCACACTCGGCAACCCTTGCCGCTGCACATCACGCACTGCATGTCGACTTCTGCAGAGGGCTCGGTGAACGGAAAGAAGGAAGGCCGGAAGCGAACACCCAGCGGCTTCTCAAAGAACACCCGCAGGAACTCCTCAATGGTGCCTTTCAGATCGGCAAAGCTGACGCCCTCGTCGATCAGCAGCCCTTCGACCTGATGGAACATGGGGGAATGGGTGATATCGGAATCGCAACGATAGACGCGCCCAGGGCAGACGATGCGAATCGGAGGCTGGCGTGATTCCATGGTACGCACCTGAACCGGCGAGGTATGCGTGCGCAGCAACATGTTGGCGTTGAAGTAGAAGGTATCGTGCATCGCCCTCGCCGGGTGATGTCCTGGGATATTCAGCGCCTCGAAGTTATGGTAATCATCTTCAACCTCAGGGCCTTCCGCCACGCTGTAACCAATGTGGCTGAAGAACTGCTCGACGCGCTCCAGGGTGCGAGTTACCGGATGCAGCCCGCCAGACGCCTCGCCGCGTCCAGGCAGTGTCACGTCGATTCGCTCGGCTGACAGTTTGGCATCCAAGGCAGCCTTATCCAGGTCAGCCTTGCGAGCATTCAGCACATCCTGAACACTGCTCTTGGCGGCGTTGATCAACGCACCGGCTTGCGGACGCTCCTCGGCAGAAAGCTTGCCTAGCGTTTGCATCAACTGAGTGAGTTCACCCTTCTTACCCAGGTACTGGACACGTACCTGCTCGAGAGCACCGATATCCTCGCTTCGTTGCACGGCCTCAAGCGCTTGCGAGACCAGCGCATCCAAATTTTCCATGTACACAACCTCCAGAGGTTCTTGCAGAACCGCGTTGGTCAAGCGCCCTTATTGGTAGCCGCCATACGCATTTTTGCAAAAGCCCCTTTCCAGATACGAAATAGGGGAAGAGCCAAGGCTCTTCCCCTATTGATGACGTTGCAACGAATCCGAAGATCCGTGATTGTCGGGGCTTAAGCCAGGGAAGCCTTGGCTTTCTCGACAATCGCAGCGAACGCCGCTTTCTCGTTCACTGCCAGATCGGCCAGAACCTTGCGATCGATCTCGATGGCCGCTTTCTTCAGACCGGCGATCAGACGGCTGTAGGACAGACCGTTGACACGAGCACCAGCATTGATACGGGCGATCCACAGAGCGCGGAACTGACGCTTGCGCTGACGGCGGTCACGGTAGGCGTATTGGCCAGCCTTGATTACCGCCTGCTTGGCAACGCGGAATACGCGCGAACGCGCACCGTAGTAGCCTTTGGCGAGTTTCAGAATTTTCTTGTGACGGCGACGGGCAACGACGCCACGCTTAACACGAGCCATGAGTTATTCCTCTGAGTCTTGACCGGATCAACGAACGCGCAGCATGCGCTCCACTTTTGCAACGTCGGACGGGTGCACTTGCGAGCAACCGCGCAGCTGACGCTTACGCTTGGTGGTCATCTTGGTCAGGATGTGGCTCTTGAAAGCGTGCTTGTGCTTGAAGCCGTTCGCAGTCTTCTTGAAGCGCTTCGCAGCACCACTTTTAGTCTTCATCTTTGGCATGTTCGGTACTCCACATTGTGGGTGATTACAAATAACCGCAAGGCCTGCCAGTGCCCTGGAGGTTACTTTTTCTTCTTGGGAGCGATGACCATGATCAGCTGGCGTCCTTCCATCTTCGGATGCTGCTCGACCGAACCGTATTCAGCGAGATCTGTTTCGACCCGCTTCAACAGTTCCATCCCCAGCTCCTGATGGGCCATCTCACGGCCACGGAATCGCAAGGATACCTTGGCCCTGTCCCCGTCACTCAGGAAACGCACCAGATTGCGTAGCTTGACCTGGTAGTCCCCTTCTTCCGTCCCTGGACGAAACTTTACTTCTTTAACCTGAACCTGCTTCTGGTTCTTCTTCGCCGCAGCAACCTGCTTCTTCTTTTCGAACAGATGCTTGCCGTAATCCATGATCCGGCATACCGGAGGATTGGCATCGGCGGAGATCTCAACCAGATCCAGTTTGGCCTCTTCTGCAACCTGCAGCGCTTCATCAATCGAGACGATGCCAATCTGCTCGCCATCAGCGCCAATCAAACGGACCTCACGAGCCGAGATATTCTCGTTGATCGGGGCCTTGGGTGCAGTTCGTTTATCCTGTCTCATTTCACGCTTAATAGTCATTACTCCAATTCTTGGCGACCACGCCGGGAAACCGCCTGTGCCAACAGCTGCGCGAATTGATCGAGGGGCATGGAGCCCAAATCGACGCCTTCACGGGTGCGCACAGCAACGGATCGAGTCTCAACCTCCCGATCCCCGATAACCAAGAGATAAGGAGTCTTGAGCAAAGTATGCTCGCGGATTTTAAAGCCGATCTTTTCGTTTCTCAAGTCACACTTGGCACGGAATCCGCTTTGGACAAGGGTTTTCTCGACTTCGGAAGCAAAAGCGGCCTGCTTGTCGGTGATATTCATGATCACCGCCTGGGTGGGCGCCAGCCAGGCCGGGAACGCCCCCTCGTAATGCTCGATCAGGATGCCGATGAAACGCTCGAACGAGCCGAGGATGGCCCGATGCAGCATCACCGGATGCTGCCTGTCGTTGTTCTCGCTGACGTACTCGGCGCCGAGCCGTACCGGCAGGTTGAAATCCAGCTGCAGCGTACCGCATTGCCAGACGCGCCCCAGGCAATCGCGCAGGGAGAACTCGATCTTGGGGCCATAAAAAGCCCCCTCGCCCGGCTGCAGGTCATAGGGCAGGCCCGCGCTATCCAGCGCCGCCGCCAGCGCCGCCTCGGCCCGATCCCAGAGCTCATCGGAGCCGACACGCTTCTCGGGACGGGTCGACAGCTTCAGCTCGATATCAGAAAAACCAAAATCGGCATACACCGCTTGCGTCAGCTTGATGAACGCCGCCGACTCGGCCTGCATCTGCTCTTCCGTGCAGAAGATGTGCGCATCATCCTGAGTAAAGCCACGCACCCGCATGATGCCATGCAGCGCACCAGAGGGCTCGTTACGGTGGCAAGCGCCAAATTCGGCGAGCCGCAGCGGCAGCTCGCGATAGCTCTTCAAGCCCTGATTGTAAACCTGCACATGACACGGACAGTTCATCGGCTTGATCGCGTAATCACGGCTTTCCGACTCAGTCGTGAACATGTTTTCGGCGTAGTTCGCCCAGTGCCCGGATTTCTCCCAGAGCACGCGATCAACCACCTGCGGCGTCCTGATTTCCAGGTAACCGTTTTCGCGCTGAACCTGGCGCATGTACTGCTCAAGCACCTGATACAGCGTCCACCCATTGGGATGCCAGAATACCATCCCAGGCGCTTCTTCCTGGGTATGAAACAGATCCAGACGCTTGCCGATCTTGCGGTGGTCGCGCTTTTCAGCCTCTTCGATACGCTGAATATAAGCAGCCAGCTGCTTCTTGTCGGCCCAAGCCGTACCATAGATGCGCTGGAGCTGCTCATTCTTCGCATCCCCACGCCAATAGGCACCAGACAGCTTGGTGAGCTTGAAAGACTTCAGAAAGCGTGTATTCGGCACATGCGGACCACGGCACATGTCGACGTATTCTTCGTGATAATACAGGCCCATCGCCTGCTCATCAGGCATATCCTCGACCAGGCGAAGCTTGTAATCCTCACCGCGCGAAGCGAACACCTCGATCACTTGGGCCCGCGGCGTCACTTTCTTGATGACATCGTAGTCCCGATCGATCAGCTCTTTCATACGCTGCTCGATGGCAGCAACGTCATCGGGAGTGAAAGGCCGCTCGTAAGCGATGTCGTAGTAAAAGCCCTCATCGATGACCGGCCCGATGACCATGCGGGCGGTCGGATAGAGTTGCTTCACAGCATGTCCAATGAGGTGCGCACAGGAGTGGCGAATGATCTCCAGCCCTTCCTCATCCTTTGGCGTGATGATCTGCAGTGCTGCATCCTTTTCGATCAGATCACAAGCATCGACCAGCCTGCCGTCGACCTTGCCAGCCACGGTCGCTTTGGCGAGGCCTGCACCAATGGACTGAGCCACTTCAGCCACAGTAACCGGATGATCGAACGAACGCTGACTGCCATCGGGAAGAGTAATGGTGGGCATGGCGCCTCCTCTCCTAGTGGTGACCCGTACCAAAGGCCACATGGGTTGGGATGAGCCAGTAAAGCGATTCGGCGAGCATATCTGCCGCACAATGGCAGGAGCCTGAGGCTCACCCGACCGAACCGAAGTCACTGGAAGGAAAACAAGGCTGGCGATGCTTGCAGAAACCCTAACCGCTGACAAGCAAGCCAAAAAAAAGGGCCGCGTAAGCGACCCTTTTATCGAATTGGTAGGCACAATTGGATTCGAACCAACGACCCCCACCATGTCAAGGTGGTGCTCTAACCAACTGAGCTATGTGCCTTCGATGGGGGCGCATTCTAAAGCCCGTAGAAAAAGAGTCAAGCAGTTTTTTCGTCTAACTCACTGATATTTGGAAATTTTGAAAATTCCTGCTCGCCATGCCGTCGTGCTGGCGAACTACAGAGTCAAGCGCTAGCATGCGTAAAAAATTCAGAACAGAGAATCCAAGATGCTGCACAACAGCTATCCAGCCTCCTACTACGCAGCGACGGCCAACTCGACCGTTGTTCGGCCAGAACTCCAGGACAACAAGCAGGCCGACGTGTGCGTGATCGGTGCTGGATACACCGGTTTATCGACGGCCCTGTTTCTCCTTGAAAAGGGTTTCAGCGTAATCGTATTGGAAGCCGCGAAGGTTGGTTTCGGCGCTTCTGGGCGCAATGGCGGCCAGATCGTCAATAGCTACAGCCGAGACCTTGACAGCATCGAGCGCACTGCGAGCGCCTCGGCCGCGAAGTTGATCGGGGATATGGCATTCGAAGGCGGACGAATCATCCGCGAACGTGTAGCACGCTATGGCATTCAGTGCGACCTGAAAGACGGAGGCGTATTCGCCGCCTTCAATCAGAAGCAGATGCACCACCTCGAAGCGCAGAAGGCCTTGTGGGAAAGATATGGTTACCAGCACCTCGAGCTACTGGATGAGCAAGACATACGGCGAGTGGTCGCTTGCGAGCGCTATGCCGGAGGCATGCTCGACACGCAAGGCGGCCATATTCACCCTCTCAATCTGGCACTCGGAGAAGCCGCAGCTGTTGAATCCCTGGGAGGCAGCATCTTCGAGCAATCCCCCGCGCTTCGCGTCGAATATGGCGACGCACCGCTGGTACACACTCCGAAGGGATCCGTACGCGCAAGATTCGTCGTGGCTGCAGGCAACGCCTATCTTGGCAATTTGATTCCCGAGCTCGCAGCCAAATCCATGCCTTGCGGCACGCAAGTGGTCGCGACGGAGCCACTTGACGATGAATTCGCGAGCGGCCTTCTGCCCCAGGACTATTGCGTAGAAGACTGCAATTATCTGCTCGATTACTACCGGCTCTCAGCGGATAAACGGCTCATCTATGGTGGCGGCGTCGTGTATGGCGCACGTGATCCCGCCGACATCGAATCGATCATTCGGCCCAAAATGCTGAAAACCTTTCCGCAGCTGGGAAAAGTGAAGATCGACTTTGCCTGGACAGGCAATTTCCTGCTGACGCTTTCACGGCTTCCCCAGGTTGGGCGGCTGGGCAGCAACATTTATTATTCGCAGGGCTGTAGCGGTCATGGCGTCACCTATACACATGTCGCTGGAAAGGTGATCGCCGAAGCCTTGAGCGGCCAGGCAGAGCGCTTCGATGCGTTCGCCAGCCTGCCTCACTACCCTTTCCCAGGAGGACAGCGTTTTCAGGTACCGCTCAGCGCACTTGGGGCGATGTACTACAACCTGCGCGACAAGCTTGGCTTCTGACCGAGCTCATTTCGACACGCACGGCGGGCTTGGCAAGCATTGCGCCGCGTGCTGGTCCTCCTGGACCGGCAGCGGCGCTCTGAGTCGAGCATCATCCGGATCCATTCGCATGGCGCAGGCTTGCGCTTGGCGAGCGCCCGAATCACACCCCCTCTCAGCCATCACCTGGGAAAGATTGAACCAGCCAATGGCGAAACCGGGGTCGAGACGAACACTGACCCGTAACGATTCCTCAGCCGCAGCTTTTTCTCCAGCTGCATACTGGCTGTTCGCCAATGCGAATTGCGTGAGCGCCGAGTTCCAGCGCTTCGCGCCGACTTCGTATGCCGTCCGAGCCGCACGCACTTGCCCCACTTCTTCCAGATCGCTGGCACTGCGCAGCCAGACTGTTTCTTGCGCAGTTTGTGGTACCTGCTGTGGCTGCAAAGTAAGCACGGCCCAACGCTCGGCCTTGCGCCACGATCGCTCGAACTCATGAAAGCTCACCACCAAACGCTTCGTAGTACCAGACCGAAGAACAATTTTCTGTTCTGCAAGGTCATAGCCGACCACCACGGCAAAATGCCACTGGGGCCAACGATCGAAAGCGAGATTCTGCAGAACCAGCACCGGATTGCCGGCCGCAACCTCGGCAAGGAGATCACTGAGACTAGGCTGCAGCGGATAGACGAGAAGCCCAGCAGAACGGGCGGCAGCGACCATCTCCACCTGCAAACTGCCTTTGCGCTTGGGAATGTAGACCTGCTCTACAAGCGCTTCCGGCGTTGCATCAATATCACGCTGCGCAAGCATGGTTGCCAACGCAGCTGGACCGCATTGGTAGTCTTGCTGCGGGTAAAACGGCACGTCCACCAGCTCGGCTCGTGCCGGGAGCTGTGCATGATCGACAAGCGTAACCGCCGTTCGCGCGCAGCCCCCGAGCAGACCGATCAGCAGCAGTATGAGCAGCCGCTGGCTCAACGATTGATGCAGTTGACGAAGTTGAAGATGTTAGTGGCGCAGAGCATGTCCGTGATGATGAAGATCACCAGAAACAGCACGATCACGCCAACAACGCCTGCCCCTGCAGGGGCCTGATCAAGCTGCTGATTGAACTGGGCTAATTCTGCCGCCGTCAGGCCGTTGATGCGCTTTTCAACCTGATCACGTTCGACGCCCATAGCTTCCAGCTTTTTTTGCACCTCCTGATCATCCAGCATTGTTAGCAGCTGTTGCCGATCGACCTGCTGCTGATGTTCAGCAACGACCTCAGGCGTGCCGATCATCGCAGCTTGTGCCAGCGGCACCTGAGCCACCAGCAGCAAGTGCAGAGCAGCCAGCACCGTAGCGACACGCTTGAGTAGAGAGGATTTGAACATAGCGGAACTCCTTATTTTTCTCGCAGCCAGGGATTGCAAAGCGCCATCAGCCATTAAGACGAGTCAGCGCCGCTTCGGTTCCCATCCACAGCTATTTTTTCCAACCGGCATGGAGGCCTATCGGCACGCTCGTATCTTTGATAGTAGTTGCGCTCCGACAAACCCGACGAAAAAGGAGATGTTGTGCAGCGCATCAAAAGAGTCCTACCGATCGCCATAGCCTCAGCCACATTTGTACTGACAGGTTGTCAAACAGCTTCTACAGCACCGTCAGATGGCAATCCGCCCCAGTCAGCCGGACGGTGCAACGCCGATGCCGTGGCAAACCTGATTGGCCAAACCGCCACGCCTGAAAAACTTGAGCGAGCAAGGGAGCAATCCGGCGCCACCAGCGCGCGCGTCCTGCGGCCAGACGATATCGTCACGCTGGAATACAACTCGCAGAGACTGAATATTTATACCGACAAGGATATGAACATAGAGCGCATCGGCTGCGGCTAATGCCTCATTCGCGATACCGCTCAGCAAGCAAGGCCTGCTGAGCGGTATCTCTGCCTGAATATTGCAAGCTGCGCTAGTGGGCAACAGCCTTGCGCATATGGAACTGAGATGCCGAAATCTGCTTGGGAGGGGTGAGCAAGAAGTGCAGTTTGTAGCGATTGATCACCACTTGCGCCAGCAACGGAGCCGCCGTGCCGATCAGCGTTCCGACCACCAGATGCGCGGCGATGGAGTCGATACCAAGAAATTTGCTGAGTATTACCCGCACTCCGCTACCAGCAAGAATATGCATCAGGTAGATCGTCATCGACGAAGCGCCGATAAATAGAAACCAATCCGCACGAAACTGACCGAGCCACATCGACAACGCGATCATGAAAAAGATGGATATGGTTGCAAGCGCGAGTACCGCCATACCACCATCGGCATAATTCAGCCCGAACGTCACGTGAAACAGATACTGCCCCAAGATGAACAGCGCACCAAAAAATAATGTCAGCTGCGTATAACGCGCGAGAAAGAACGCCTTGACCTCGTTGAACCAGACGCCCAAGGCGAAGAAGACGGTGTTGCCCAGGATGAAGCGGGTCATGTTGTTCACCGTCAGATCCTGTTGGAATACGTACAGCAGGCCGAACAAGACCACGAATGGCAGGAAGTAGCGCCGATCTGCCCGCGCATAAAGAAATGCGCAAACCACAAACACCAGAAACAGAGCGTACAGAAACCAGAACTGCGCCCGTGGCATCCAGAGCAACGAGAACACTTCGACCAGGGTGACCTGGCCGTTCGTGTAATTCGACAGGACAACCTCGAAAAGACCTTGCAGTAATGACCAGACGATAAAGGGATAGACGATTGTGTCGACCTTATTGATGATCAACCCACCCCTTCCCCGCTTCTGCAACGAGTCAAAGAAGAACAAACCCGACAGGAAGAAAAACAGCGGCATGTGAAAGCTGTAGATGATGCTGTCTACCAGCACGAATCGCGCCTCGTCCATCGGCAATCCGGCATTGAATACACCTCGCGCGACATGCCCATAGACAACAAGAATGATTCCGATCGCCTTGGCATAATCAACCCAAACGTTTCTCTCCTGCATTTGATTGTTCTCCTTGTATCAGCCAATTAAGCAGGCGCACCCGCTTCCAGAGAAAGTGGATGGAGGAGATAGACAACAGGATTTTCCGTTGGTTTAGCCAAAGCAACGCCATGTGACCGAAGCGCGACACAGGTTCTAACAACCCGAGCGCCAAGCCTGCGCGCTTCCGCGAGCATGAACGCCAGGTGTTGCCTGGCCGCCAGCCTGAGTGCTATACGCAAGCCTTTTCCGGAGCGACGCCATGTCCGACCCGCTGCTGCCTTCCTGTTCCATTCTGCTTCTGGCGGGCGGTCGTGGACAGCGCATGGGGGGACAGGACAAGGGGCTGGTCGAGTGGCAGGGCCGCCCACTGATTGCCTGGCTGCATGAGACTGTTCGGCCGATGACAGACGACCTCCTGCTGTCCTGCAACCGTAATCGATCTCGCTATGCGGACTATGCCGACCTGCTGATAAGCGATGAAGAGCAGGGATTTCCCGGCCCCCTTGCAGGAATACGAGGTGGCCTTGCATCTGCTCGCAACGAATGGATGCTCGTGCTGCCGTGCGACACACCGTTGATCGACCGCCCCTTGCTTCAATCGCTCTATCAGAGCGCTATCGAAGAGCCAGGCAGCCCCGTCATGCTGAGCTGCGAAGGCCAGTGGGAGCCGCTGTTCAGCATAATTCCAACCAGACGACGGACCGAGGTTGACGCTTGCTGGTTGGCTGGAGAGCGCAGCCCTTTGCGCGCACTTCTTCATCTTGGCGCCCGCGCGCTTGAGGTACCCCCCTGCGACCCTCGCCTTGCCAACCTGAATACAGCGGAGCTGCTCAAGACTACCGGCTCGGGCCGGGGAACTTCAGCCTAGCGGGTTTCGTCCCATGGGTATCGAAACCCGCAGAAGGAACAGCGTCATGCAACCACGCACCATCCCCGCCCTGCTACTCGCACTGGGCTTTACCGTCCTCGCCGGCTGCGCGAACCCCAGCGTGATCACGCTCAACGATGGCCGTGAAATTCAAACCCTGGACCGCCCTGATTTCGATGATGAGTCGGGCTTCTACGAATATGAGCAGATCGATGGCAAACCGGGCAAAGTGAACAAGGATCAGGTACGGACCGTACGCGAACTTTAAGCCAGGTCGACCTTCGTACCAGATAGATACCAGGGATACCAGGTTGTCTGCCGCGAAGGTCGGTGCTCCACCAGCAGCTCGCAAAAGCCTGGCAGCTCCAAAAAAATCCCTCCTAACGCCTTGTGCAACAAAACTTTTTCTGTAGAATGCGCGCCATCTTCGGAGCGTAGCGCAGCTTGGTAGCGCGTCTCGTTCGGGACGAGAAGGTCGCTGGTTCGAATCCAGTCGCTCCGACCATATCCCGCTGTTCAGCCAGCCGCTTTAGCTGAACAAAAAAACCGGCAAACATGCCGGTTTTTTTATGCCTGTAATTTGTTCACTGTCACGTCGAACCTTGTAGAAAGCCCACCACCTGCTCTGCCTCGAAGGGCCAGTCCAACTCGGCACCTGTGTCGACGCGACGAAGCACCGGGATTCGCAAACCGTAATCCTCGACCCAATCAGAACGCTCCGCGATATCGATCAACTCGACCAGCAGCCCATATTCGACCAAAGGCATGAGCACTTCCTCAGCCTGCTCACATAGATGGCAGCCCAAGGTCCCGAACAGTTGGCATTCCGGCAACATCTGACGTTCTCGCTATGTTAAGTGCTCGAATTCTAGCAAGCGCCCTTCGGCTCACCATTGATCAATCGACGACACGGCAAAAACACTAGCAACAAAAATGTGAATTCAGCCTCACTCATCAGGCGATTATGCGATGGCCATTCGACTCTGCCCGAGCAAAAGGCTAGGATGCTGCCACCCGTGGCGACGCAGATTGCCCGGCACACCCTTTAGTCTTTAACCGCCAGGCTGTTGTCTAGTGCAACATTACGAGTCGTACGCGAATATCGAGCACTTGCACGATATGCCTGCGACCGTCTAGCACGTTGACTTGCAGGGCTTGGCGACTAAAGTCTAAAGGTTGAAAAACCTCTGTAATGTTTTATTGCATGGCGCCGTAAAGAGCGACTTCAGAGCATCATCCAACGAGGAGAAATAAGAAATGCTCAAGACCCCCATCGCCCGGGGCGTGGCCCTCGCCACTCTGGGAGCAACACTGGCTATCCCAACCATGGCCCAAGCCGCCTTCATCGAAGACACCAAGGCTGGCCTGGAACTGCGTAACTTCTACTACAACTCTGACAACCGCACCAACGCCTCTACTGCACAGTCGAAGCAAGAGGAATGGGCTCAAGGTTTCATTCTGCGCGTTGAGTCCGGTTTTACCGAAGGCACGGTCGGATTTGGTGTTGATGCGCTCGGACTGCTGGGCGTCAAGCTGGATTCGAGTGCAGATCGCGCAGGCACAGGCCTTCTGCCAGGCGGTTTCGGAAATGAGGCGCCGGACGACTATTCCTCTCTTCATGCCACAGCGAAGGTGAAAGTCTCCAACACAATTTTGAAGGTTGGCGCGTTAGAGCCTAAGAATATGGCTATCGCCAGAAGCGACTCGCGTCTTCTGCCGCAGACTTTCCAAGGCGCACAGCTGATTTCGAAGGAAGTCGATGGGCTTACCCTGGACGTGGGGTATCTGACCGAAGAGAACAACCGTAACTCCTCCAACTACGAAGACATCAGCTACGCAGGGAAAGGCGGTCTTGTTGGCGAGCCAGATGATTTCATGTTTGCCGGCGCGACCTATTCGCTGATGAAGAACCTGACAGGTGCGTATTACTATAGCAACCTGGAAGAAGTGTATAAGCAGCATTCGTTCAATCTGGTTCACGTCCTGCCGATCGGTGAAAACCAGTCTCTGAAGACGGATCTTCGCTACGCACGCTCGACTGACGATGGTAACAGCGACGTCGACAACAAGGCGTTCGGCGCCATGGTCACTTACTCCGTAAGCGGCCACAGCTTTGGACTCGCCTATCAGGAAATGAGCGGAGATACCGGCTTCGCCTACGCTGGGCAAAGCACCGATCCGTTCCTGGTCAACTATGTAATGCTTAGCGCAGACTTTGCCAACGCGGACGAAAAGTCCTGGCAGGCTCGTTATGATTACAACTTCGCTGCCATCGGTATTCCTGGCCTGACCTTCATGACTCGCTATGTTACCGGCGACGACTTTGGTGCTGGCGGGAATAGCAAAGAATGGGAACGTAACACAGACATTGGTTACGTTTTCCAAGAAGGTGCACTGAAGAACCTTGGCGTGAAATGGCGTAATGGTACGTATCGCAGCAGCAACAACAACGATCGTGACATCGATCAGAACCGTCTGATCGTCAGCTACACCATTCCGCTGATGTAATAGCGGCTACTGCACTCGCTGCTGTAGACAAGAAAACCCGCTTCGGCGGGTTTTCTTTTTTGTTCCTTGCCGTTATTGCCAGAACCAAGCGACTAAACACGGTCTACACGGCTCAACGAAACGGGAACCTTTGCCAAGACGCAATGCTCGAAACTTATGGCAACAGGGCCTTCCGCCCTGGAGATTCAAGAGGAGCTGCGCATGTCTACCGAGTCCACTTTCGGCACCAGCGATAACACCCCGATTCCCGAAGGTCCCGCTGGGAGCACCCGCCCCCTGATCGATACATCCGCCCACCGCCGTAATCTGCAAGCTGCGCAGAGCGCTCTGATCGAAGAGTTTCACACTCTGATCGGCGACACCGAGCGCCTGCTCAAGCACACCCAGGAAACCGCAGGCGGCCAAACCGAAGAGCTGCGCAGCAAGATCAACGCGAACATTGCCAAGGCTCGTGAAATGCTCAAGGAGCGAGAAGGTTCGATGCGCGACCAGTGCCAGTCGGCTGTTCAGTGCACCGAAGAATACGTGCACACCCACCCCTGGCAATCGATCGGCATCGCTGCCGGGGTCGGTTTTCTGCTCGGTCTGATTTCACGCCGCTGATGGGAGAGCCAGCAATGGAAGCGAAGCCCGGCAACGAGGCCCCCAAACCATCGCTGAAGAAGCTGGGCGGCGCATTCGTCGGCCTGCTCCAGGGACACCTGGAGCTGGTGGGCATCGAGGTTCAGGAAGAGAAAGCTCGTACTTTTCGGCTGTTTCTCCTGGCTGGGATCAGCCTGATTCTCGGCTTACTGATTCTGGTAGGGCTTTCCGCAGCGATCGTCATCGCCTTTTGGGAGACACAACCGATCGCGGCGATTCTTACGTTATGCGCGATCTATGCGGTGGTGATGATTATCTGCGTAAGCCGCGCCGCTTCGCTCGCCAAACAATGTGCCGCACCGTTTCAGGCCACGCTTGAAGAACTGGAGCGCAACCGGGAGCGTTTATTGCCATGAGCCAACCCTTGAGCACGTCGAATGATCTGAGCATGCGCAAGGATCTGGTGCGGCTGCGTATGGAAATGCACCGTCAACAGATGCTCTACCACGCGCAACCTCTTTCACATCCACTTCAGCAGATGAAGAGCTTCGTAAGTTCGCGTCGATCATCCACCGAACACGGTTCCGCCAAGGGACCGATGATGATCGCTGCGACGGTCGTACTCGCGCTGTTCGGACGCAGGATGGGGAAGGTGGGAAAACTTGCTCGCGTGGCGCTGACGCTGTATCCGCTAATCAAGGGCCAGCAAAAACTGCGGGAAAAGCTGCACTAGCGTCAACCTCCTGTCCCTGACTAAACAGAACCTACCCGTGGCCCAGCCCGCGGGTAGGTTGGCACTACCCTGAACGCGCTCCTCCTAAGGCGCTAGTTCCGATCAGCAGTTCGGCAGTTATGGTAGCTTTGCACCAGCCCGCTAATGGCAATACGGAGATGGTCCTTGGACTGGCACACACTGCTTACCCGCGAACGACTCGGCAAATCCGCCCACAGCAGCGATGAATTGGGCCGCAGCCCTTTTCACAAGGATCATGACCGCATCATTTTTTCCGGTGCCTTTCGCCGGCTTGGGCGCAAGACTCAGGTTCATCCGGTATCCAGCAACGATCACATCCATACCCGCCTCACCCACTCGCTCGAGGTGAGTTGTGTTGGCCGCTCGCTCGGCATGCGTGTCGGTGAAGTATTGCGCGATGACCTGCCCGAATGGTGCAGCCCGGCCGACCTCGGCATGATCGTCCAGTCTGCCTGTCTGGCCCACGACATCGGCAACCCACCCTTCGGCCATTCCGGCGAGGACGCCATTCGCTGCTGGTTCCAGCAGGCCGCAGGGCGCGGATGGCTCGACGACATGAGCGATACGCAACGCGCGGACTTTCTCAACTTCGAAGGCAACGCACAGGGATTTCGAGTGCTTACGCAACTCGAATACCACCAGTTCGACGGCGGAACACGACTGACCTACGCCACCCTCGGCACCTATCTCAAGTACCCCTGGACTTCCCGTCATGCCGAGGCACTGGGGTACAAGAAGCACAAGTTCGGGTGCTATCAGAATGAACAGCCGTTGCTCGAGCAGATTGCACAGAAGCTGAATCTGCCCAACGTCGCCGAGCAACGCTGGGCTCGCCATCCCCTGGTTTATCTCATGGAGGCAGCAGACGACATCTGTTACGGCCTGATCGATCTGGAAGACGGTCTCGAGATGGAGCTGCTGGAGTATTCGGAAGTCGAAGCGCTGTTGCTGGACTTGGTGGGCGATGACATTCCGGAAACCTATCGTCAGCTGGGCCCCAGGGATTCAAGGCGGCGTAAACTGGCCATTCTGCGTGGCAAGGCGATCGAGCACCTGACCAATGCGGCCGCTGGTGCCTTCGTCGAGCAGCAGAACAACCTGCTTCGTGGCGAGTTGCATGGCGACCTGGTCGAGCACATGCATGGGCCGGCCAAGGAGTGCGTACTGCAGGCGAAGGCGATGGCGCGGCAGAAAATTTTTCAGGACAAGCGCAAAACCCTGCATGAGATTGGCGCCTACACAACGCTCGAAATACTGCTCAATGCATTTTGCGGCGCAGCACTGGAACAGCATCGCGGCGGCACTCCCTCGTTCAAGAATCAGCGGATCCTCGACCTGCTCGGACGCAGCGCGCCCTCTCCCGAGCTGCCGCTCTATCAGTCATTCCTGCGCATGATCGACTTCATCGCGGGCATGACCGATAGCTACGCCACGGAGATGGCCGGCGAGATGACCGGCCGCTCCAGCCCGGTCTGACCCCCATGAAGCGTCTGTTGCGGCAAAGCATCCACTGGCACCCTGGGCGCCCCGCCTGGGGCGCGGCCATGGTGGCCGGCTTTGGTTGCGCCTTGCCGTTGCTACTGGGGCTGTTCAGCGGTCATCCCGGTTTCCTCTGGGCAACGGTCGGCGCCTTTCAGGCCGCCAAAGCCAATCCGCTTCATCGCTTTGGCATGCTGCGCATGCTGCTGCTCATTGCACTGGGCGCCGGGAGTGCCGGACTGGGCTTCTGGTCGGCGACACATCCTCTGATCAGTCTCGGCCTGTTCGCTTTCTACGGCCTACTGCTGGCCTGGTTGCAGCGCTACGGCAGCGAAGCGGGAAAGCTCGGTATCGGTTTGGCAATCTGCCTATGCCTAGGCCAAGGACAGCACGGCATCGGCGACTTCAACAACCCGTACGCGATAGCCTTTCTTTTCGCGCTCGGCGGACTTTGGGTGACCTTGCTCGCCTTCGGTCTGCGAGGGATGCATGGGCTGCGCATGTGGCCATACATGCCGCGACTGATGAGCATCTTGCGAGTGCTGCGCAGGCATGCCCGCCGAACGCCGATCCGGCAATGGCGCGTGCACGCCCTGACCTACATCCTGGCCGGAGCATTGGGCGGGGTGATCGTGAATATGGCTGAACTGCCCAGAGGCTACTGGCTGACGCTGGCGGTGTTCACCACGCTGCAGATGGATCTGGAGCGGAGTCTGGTGCGGGCGCTACAGGCCAGCCTTGGAATATTGGCGGCCGCGACCATACTGATCTACATCGGCCACGGCCTGGCTGACCCGCCTCTGATGGTGATGATCCTGCTGCCGCTTATCGTGCTGGGCAGAGCGTTTCAGGCGAATCACTACGGGCTCTTCGTCCTGCAGACCACGCTGCTGTTCCTCTTGCTGGCAGAGACGCTGGCCCAGGACTGGAACCTGCCGCAGATACGCCTTATCAATGCAGCCATCGGTGTAGCTGTGGCGCTGCTTATCGCAACGCTGATGCATGTGTTGCAGATGCTGCTGACCAGGCGCTCGCGTAGAAAGGCCCGGCGGGCAGCATCGCAAGGATCAGACGAAGAGACTACTTCTCAGTCCTGATCGGGTTTTCCGGATACCACACATCCATCAGTGGGCTGACATTGTACTCAGCCAGCTCGCTGCGGCCTTTCAGCCAGGCGTCGACTTTCGCACGCTGCTCTTCGCTGACCGAACCACGACGGCCAAGGCAGACAAAACCGTAGTCTTCGCCACCGATATAGCCGAGTTCATTGGCTTCCATCGCTTCGCTGATAAACGCCTCGAGGAAGTCGTCCACAGCCTTGCTTTCGATACCTTCGCGGTAGGTGAGATTGACCTCGAAGCCGAGCTCTTTGTTTT